>NZ_QQWG01000075.1 GCF_003863355.1 Ancylomarina euxina
GAAATTTAGATGCATGGATTCGTCGAAAATTACGATGTTTCCGATTAAAGCAATGCAAACGAACCATTGGCATTAAACGCTTCCTAACCAAGTTAGGCGTTAAAAGTTGGCAAAGCTGGATTTTAGCTCTATCAGGAAAAGGATGGTGGCGATTGTCGGGTTGTCCTCAAGCTCATCAGGCTATGAATCTACAATGGTTCATAGATTTAGGATTATACAATATGTCAGTTATCTATAAACAGTTCAAACTTTATTCGAAACCGCCGTGTACGAGAGTGGACTTGCAACAAAAATGTGGACAATAAGTTAAGTCATGCCGCTCTCTTTTGATTATTTAATAGCCTTCCGTATTCTAAAGGCGAAAGATAATTTAAAGAAGAATGCCTTCTACATGTATTGTA
>NZ_QQWG01000076.1 GCF_003863355.1 Ancylomarina euxina
GTTTGAACTGTTTATAGATAACTGACATATTATATAATCCTAAATCTATGAACCATTGTAGATTCATAGCCTGATGAGCTTGAGGACAACCTGATAATCGCCACCATCCTTTTCCTGATAGGGCTAAAATCCAGCTTTGCCAACTTTTAACGCCTAACTTGGTTAGGAAGCGTTTAATGCCAATGGTTCGTTTGCATTGCTTTAATCGGAAACATCGTAATTTTCGACGAATCCATGCATCTAAATTTCTGAGCAAGCGTGAGCAAGAAGCATACTTGAAGTAATTCAACCAACCTCGCAGTACAGGTCGTAAATCTGAAACTAGGGTTTCTAAACTCACTGCTCTGTTACGCCTACAAAGTTTTCGAACTTTTCCTTTTAGTCGCTTCACACT
>NZ_QQWG01000077.1 GCF_003863355.1 Ancylomarina euxina
TCCGGTAATAGCATCGATATCGAGTACTTCACCAGCAAAATAGAGGTTCTTACACTTTTTGGATTGCATGCTCGCCATTACAATCATGAAACCAGAAAGCCTTGAGCTGATCATTAAGAATGGCTAACACATAATTCAAAATTATAAGTTATAAATTTTGAATTATGATTTTGGATTTTGGATTTGAATGTCTAGTATTAAAAGTCAGAACTCATAATTCTTAATTCAAAAAATTACATCCTCTACTTCAACTGCCCTGCGAGGAATCCTGTAGACCAGGCAGCCTGTAAATTATAGCCTCCGGTAATAGCATCGATATCGAGTACTTCAC
>NZ_QQWG01000010.1 GCF_003863355.1 Ancylomarina euxina
AATGGCAACTACATGTAGTAGGAAGACCGAAGATGGTAAATAATTAACTGAGGAGCCGTATGATGGGAGACTATCACGTACGGTTCTGTGAGAGGTTTGGGGTGAAATTCCCCTTACCTACTTGACTTAAAAAGAGATCTATGATCACATTATCAATTAATTTCAAATCCAATAAAGATCTTAAAACTTTCATTCGTGAATTAAAGAAGAAGCTGCCAGATCATTGGAAGGAATATCCAACACCTCTTGGCAATAATTTTGATACTGAATATATTGATTACAGTGAAAAAAGTTTTTTAGAACACCAGGAAATATGTTTTGGTACAATTTTCACAAACACTTCAACAAAAAGGACCTTAAGGGGGTTTATTTGGCTAGGAATCTTTGATAAATACATTAAGGTATTAAACATACAAACTGCTAAAAAAGAGCTAGATTTAAAAAGTAATACTTTTAGAGACATTGACAAAAATGATCAGCATTACCAATATTTATTCAACGATTTCATTGAAAATGCAGTAAAACCAATTAATTCGTTTAGCTTAATTATTAATAAAGAATTTCTAATTAAACTGGACATACATCAAGATGTCTCAGACTTAAGAGTATCTAGACCCATATTATTTAGGGATAAAGCTAATGGGAAAACAGGTTTCGTTGAAAATTACGAAATGCATTCTGTCGAGAATAGGACTTATGAATTTACTCAACCCAATAATATATCTTTCTTATTAAACATTTCAAAAAGAGAACTGAAAATTGCCAAAAATCTATTTCAAAAAATAGATGAATATTTCAAAAAGGATTCGAATTACAGATTTGAAGGAGAAGAATTAAAAACCCTATATGATTTTTTTGAAAGAATCCAGATAAGTTTAATATTTAGCTACACTGCTGTTGAGGCTTTTACAAATGTTGCTATCCCTACAGATTATAAGTTGGAACATAAAAACAATAAAGGCATAATTGAAATTTGGGATAAGGGAGCTATTGAAAGACATAAAAAGACATCTATCAAAATTAAAGAGATTCTACCTGAAATATTAGGGGTTGAAAGCCCGCATAAAGAAGTTTTTTGGAATCGATTCCTAAAACTTGAAGAAATAAGGAATAGTTTAATTCACCAGAAAACAAGTGAAATCTCGTTTAGAAAAAGTTCATACCAAGAAAGTTTTTTAAAGAAAGAAATATTTAATGTTATATATTCTGGGTTTGAGCTAATTTCATATTTCTGTAATGCAGATTTGAAGCATTTATATTTCCCCCTTGGAATATCTGATTCGGACATATTCATAGCTGAAGTTGATCATTTAACAAAAAATCAAATTAATAAAGTAATGAGTGAAAACTTGCCCTAACAAAAGCTATATGTAATGCGGGTTCAGCGGGTAAATCAACCGCAGTTCTTCGTTGCAACGCCGCCAAATCTTTGATTTGACGCAGATTTGAATTTAAGGGAAATAAAAGATTTGGCTAATTGCGGATTTGAAAGTGAAATGCTTCCATGTCCCGCAAAACACATAGCAAGCCCGTTACAGCACATTTGGTATGGTAAAGGGACATCGTTTACAAAGTTAAAGGCACATGGTTTACACTTTTTAGGTTGTAATTTGTGATAAAAAACAAATTGCTATGCCTTGGAAAGAAACGACAACTATGGAGCAAAAAATTGAATTTATTTGTGAATGGCGAACGGGAAAATTTACCATTTCAGAACTATGCAGGCGTTTTAATGTTTCAAGACCAACAGCCTATAAGTTAATAGACAGGTTTGAGAAACAAGGTTATGAAGGATTAAAAGAAGTCTCACGAGCACCTGGAAAACACCCCAATGAAACTACTGAAAATGTTGTTGAAGGGATTCTTAGTTTAAAGGCTAAATATCCCAGGTGGGGAGCTAAAAAGATTAGAAAACTATTGTTTAACGATTTTATTGAAAAAGATATCCCTTCTGTGATTACAGTTCATAACATACTCAAGAAAAATGGTTTGGTTTGTCCACAGAAAAGGTTGAGAAGAGTTAAACCTGTTTATCCAATATTTGATCCAAAGGATTGTAATGAGGTATGGAGTGCGGATTACAAAGGAAAGTTTTTAATGGGTAATAAAATATATTGCCATCCACTCACCATTGCAGATTCAAAAAGTAGATTTTTATTTACTGCCAAAGGTCATTACCATGAGAATTTTAAATCCGCAAAAGCTGAGTTTACAAGTGTTTTTCGAAAATATGGGATCCCTGAGCAGCTTCATACTGATAATGGCAGTCCTTTTGGTTCAACACGTTCTCTTCAACGCTTTACACGTCTGTCTTACTGGTTTATTGAGCTAGGGATTATGCCTGTCTTTTCTGATCCAGCTCATCCAGAACAAAATGGACGTCATGAAAGAATGCACCGAGATTTAAAGGCTGCCTGTGCTAAGCCTTCGGCTTACGATTTAAAAGCGCAACAAAGGCGCCTAAATCGATTTGTGCGAGAGTATAACCATGTCAGACCACACGAAGCTTTAGGGATGGAAACACCTGCTGCCAGTCATGTTTTTTCCACTAGAGTATTTCCTGAAAAAATACAAGAATTTGATTATCCATCGAGTCAAAGTGTGATTAGAGTAACACAAAATGGAGCAATCAGATGGAAATCATATTACTGGGTATATTTATCTGCAGCCTTAAAAGGAAAGTACGTTGGATTTGAACATAAAGGCAATGGCATTTGGAAGGTGTATTATAGAAATGTATTTTTAGGTTACTTTAACGAAAATAAATTAAGATCAAAAGAATCATCAACAAGGGTAGAGACTAATTTAGTGTAAAGTCTAATCTTTAACTTGTGTAAAGGATGTGCCTTAACGAACATTTTAAAAAATACAACAATGAAAAGATACATTTTACTAATATTGACAGTATTTACTTTTTGTATTTCTTGCAAAAACAAAACCAAGTCAATCCATACTGAGAACTCTTTGGAAAAACGACTTAAATCCTACATTGAAGAGTGTGATAAAAATGGGCTTTCGGCAAGCATATTGGTCGCTCAAAATGGGAATATCCTCTATAATGGTGGCGTTGGACTAAGAAACAAAACCGAAAATCTTCCTGTTACAAAAGAAACTATTTTCACAACAGGTTCATTGACAAAGCAGTTTACAGCAACGGCTATTCTAAAATTACAAGAAGAAGGCAAATTATTGGTAAACGATTCTATTTCTAAATTTTTAGAAGAGGTTCCGAAAGACAAACAAAGCATTACTATTCATCAATTACTGACACATTCTTCGGGAGTAATAGGAAATCTTGGTTATGGAGTAGACTTCGTACCTATTTCTAAGGAAGAGTTTTTAAAGGAGTTTTACAATTCACCATTAGATTATGAACCAGGAAAGCAGTATAGTTATTCCAATGTTGCTTACAGTGTTTTGGCCATAATAATTGAAGAAGTTACACAAACAGATTATGAGACTTTTTTGCAAGAAAATCTTTTTCAAAAAGCAGGCATGAAACATACTGGCTACCTTATCCCCAAATGGGATGCGACTAAAATTGTCCACGGCTATAAATGTGGGGAAGATTGGGGAACTCATCTCATAAAATGGAACGAAGATTCAAATCAAGTATCATGGCATCTAAAAGGAAATGGAGGTATACTTTCTAATCCTTCCGATTTGTATAAATGGCAACTTGCTCTTAATCAACACAAGGTAATTTCAAAAAAATCATTGGAAGAGCAAACTTTTCCATATGTGGCTATTAATGAATCAGCTGATTCACACTATGCATATGGATGGTCAATTTTAAAAAGTGATAGAAATACAAAAATCATAGCACACAGTGGCTCAAATGGTGTTTTCTATGCCGATTTCATACAACTACCTGAGGAAAATACAGTAATCATATATATGACCAATGAATTAAGATATGACACTCAAATGGTAGCTTGGGAAGTAGAGCAACTTCTTTTTAACGAAAACCACAACCCTATTGTGCCTAAAATGAATAGTATTAAACATATAGGTGGCGGCATTGCAAATAAACAACTTGATATTGTACAACAATTTGTAAAACTGATTTTGAACAATGATGAAAATATAAATAAATTCATCAATAAACATTTAAGAAGTAAAGAAAGAGAGCAAAGATTCAAAATGTGGATTAAGGATATGCAAAGGGAGTTCTCTGGTTACCAATTAAAACATATTTTAGAATATGGAGATATGAGCTATGACATCATATTGTTATCTCCTGAGGGAAAAACAGTCGATTTAACTCCATGTTTCGACATACAATTCAATAGCGAGAATCAAGTAGTTGCGTTTGGGTGGTAAACGAAAAACTGGCCATAACAAAACCTATAAGCTATTTGGCGGTTAGAGCGGGGGCGAGGTTTTGTTCAACTAGGAAAATGCCAAAGCTTCGGTTTTGGTTTTTGAAATGAAAATATAAAACAAAAATACGCAGCTTTGGCTTGGGATGAACTCTGAAGATTTTCTCTTTAAGGTCGCCAATAGCTCATAGCTAAATCGTTAGCAACAAGAGAAACACCTCTCGTCAAAATATATTAAAAGGAAGATTTTGGAATAAACAACCCGACCGCACAAGCAGCATATTTGTTTTACCCAACACACAAACCCAACGCATAGTAAAAACAAATGAGCTGCTTTTTGCCTGCGTTCATTGAAGTATTGAATATTTAAGACATATTTCATGGAATATATATGAACTTACTACAACCTTCTTGACAAAATAAATACTAATTAGATGATATATATAGACTGTAAAAAAAGAGATAATACAGATTTTGGGCATAGCTATTTGAATGTGCTGACAAATTACCTTTCCAAGGATACTTTAGTTTAAATATTTTTGTATGATAAACATTTTTGTAGTTCTGTAAAGTCGATTCTGGTTGCGATAAATAGATGCATATCAACTATTAATAAAAAAAACTCTACTCAATACTGTTTGCTAAGAAAATATTATTATCTTCACTACAGGTAAGGTGTTGTTAACTTTAAATTTATCTATTATGTCGCAAAAAGAAGATTTTATCAGCCAAGAGCCAGCAATGAAGGCATTAGCAGCAAATGAGGTACAAACTCCCAATATGCCGGTTAATGTAGCTGCGCAAGAGGCCGAAGACCAATTTAATATTGCCATTATCTATCAAACTCAATTGGCCACAGCAGGTGTTACGGTAGACTCTATTAATTTACTACTTACAAGAGCTAATGCCCTACGAGAAGCAGAAGCACAATGGCGTACCACTTACAACTCTGAGCAAGTAGATGTGAAGAATTGGGAAGATCAAGCACCAGCAGGCTATGCACTAAAGAAAGACTTAAGCGCAGCATTTCGCTTTGCCTACCGAAAAGACAGCCGACTACTAGCAAAAGTACGTGAGATAGGTAAAGGAACAGGCGATGATCATATGATTCAAGACCTACTAGAATACGCAGTGCTAGGACAATCAAATCCAACGCAATTAGAAGCGATTAATTTTGATATGACAAAGCTAGATACCTCTACCGTGTTATCAGAGACTTTAAGTACTTTACTCTCTAAGTCAGTAGGCGACAAAAAATCGCAACACCTACTCAAAGATGTCCGCGACCGTTCGTTCACCATCATGAAAGAGACACTCGACTATATTCGTGATGCAGGTAAATACGTATTCAACGACCAACTAGACATCAGAAAACTCTTCACTAGTGACTATTTACGTAAGCATCAAGCAAGTTCAACTCCAGAATCTATAGAAATAGAAGAGGATACAACTGTTGAATAAGACAATGTGCACGTAGGTCTTCATCTATCCTACGTGCTACCATTACCCTCCTAAAGACGCAATAAATCGACCTAATGAAGGTAAAAAGGTACCTAAAGACTCAATAAATGGACCTAATGACGGTAAAAGAGTACCTAATGACTCAATAAATAGACCTAATGACTTGCAAAAAGTTATCACGAGATTTGCCAGCCTACTTGCAAGCACATACTATACACCGCACTAGCTTTCCCACTGTCCCAAGTGCATAGTAAGAGCTTACAAGTTTCATCGTAAGATGCATGTGCATCTGATTACGTTGTCTCCAAAAAGGAATATCCAATACTCCAGTTGCTAACAAACGCTATATGCCATAGGCAGTTGGTGATTTTCGTATGTTAATGCTATTATTAAACACGGCAAACTATCTATTTTATAATTGTTATAGTTAAATATAATTATAAAAATAGCTATCTTGCCTTTTATAAATTTTGACTCATAAATCAACTAATATGCCTACGTCACATAGCGTAGCCGTTAGCAGTAATGTGTGTCCTGAAAGAGACTATCGGATAAAGGTAGAATCTATGCTGTAATTAAGATGGAGGTAGGTCCTCCGCAAGCGCTGTACAGGCGGAGCTTGCAAACCACCCTGTGGTGCTAATTGGGTGACTGTGCGGTATTGAGCGATTAGGGAAAAGGTCTAGTTGGATAGATCAGGTAAGAATAGAAAAGATGAACGAAAGTGAACCTCTTATGAAGTGCCGAGAAAACGAACCTCTCATCAAAACTATCGGTCTATTGCTGCCGGAGGATAAATACAGCGGAAACCTGTTTACTGGCTGTGTGGTGAGCGTCATTAAGGGGGTATGAGTTTTATTCAGGCTTAATAATGGAACAGGAGAAGTCATATAGAGATGTAAAGGGAAAGACACAAATAGGGAAAACACCTATGAGGTCGAAAACCAAAGCTTTATATGATGGCGGACTCAGTCGTAGTAGCGTTGAGCATCCTGTAATGGGAGAGGAGCAAAGGGCTGGGGTTATACAGATGACACTTGATCTGTCAACTTCACAAGGAAGGAAGAGCAGAACAGTTGATTCGAAAGTGATACCAATAACTACACAAATGGTATGGGAAGCCTACAAACGAGTCAGAAAGAATAAGGGTGGCTTTGGTGTTGATAGAGAAAGTATAGCTGATTATGAAGAGTCATTATCAGAAAACCTATACAAACTATGGAATAGATTAACCTCTGGAAGCTATCATCCACCCGCAGTGCTTGAAGTAGAAATCCCTAAGAAAGATGGTAAACTTAGAAAATTGGGTATCCCAACAGTGAGTGATCGAATAGCACAACAAGTACTTAAAACGTATTTGGAGCCAAGATTAGAAGCTGTGTTTTCAGATAATTCTTACGCTTATCGTCCAAATAAAAGTGCCCATCAGGCAGTGCAAGAAGTACGAAAGAATGTATGGAAACAAGGCTGGGTTATTGATATGGACATCAAGAGTTTCTTCGATAAAGTTTCCCATGATTTACTAATGAAAGCATTAGAAAGGCATGTGGATGAAAACTGGGTAAAGTTTTACATCGTAAGATGGCTAAAAGCCCCTATCGAAGATAAGCAGGGTAACAGAAGATATCGAAACGAAGAGGGAACCCCACAAGGCGGTGTTATAAGTCCTTTGTTGGCAAATTTATTCTTGCACTATGTATTTGATAAATGGATGGATCAAAATTTCTCCAAGCTAAAATATGTCAGGTATGCAGATGATGTCATTATTCATTGCACAAGTGAATCTCAATCTAAGTATGTGCTTGCTTTAGTAAGAGCACGATTTAGAAAGTGTAAGCTAGAATTGCATGAAAAGAAGACAAAGATTGTCTATTGCAAAAGAGACAAGCGCAGGGGGAATTACCCGATAATAGAATTTGATTTTCTTGGGTTTAGTTTTAAGCCACGACCAACAGCGACGAAAGAAGGCGTTATGTTCTTGAGTTATGATTGTGCGATAAGTAAATCCAATGAGAAGAAGATAACTAAAGAGTTAAAACAATCGGGTTTTCATCGTTGGACTGGGAGAAGTATTGATAAGATAGCCAAATCGTTTAACCCACGAATTCGTGGTTGGATCAACTATTATGGCAAATTCAGAATTCATACTTTAAGTCGAGTTTTCAAAAGGTTTAATCATCGTTTAATTAGTTGGGCAGTGAATAGGTATAAGCACTTTAAGAGGAGTAGAGTAAAAGCAGGTAAATGGATTAGGAGGTTATCAATAAGTTATCCTGGTTTGTTTTTTCACTGGAAATTATCCTATCTTCGAAGTGCATAACTTTTATGTATAACAAGAGCCGTATGATGGGAGACTATCACGTACGGTTCTGTGAGAGGCTAGAGGGGAAGTTCCTCTGGTCTACTTGACACGCTCTATAAAGGAAAAATTCATTGATTTTTGAAGCGAACGATAAAAATATAAATCATTGAAAATCAAAGACTAATTTTTACTGTTAGTCAGAACTAAATAAAAGACATGAAAATAACATCTATATTATCACTCATCATAGTTCTTTCATTCTTCAGTTGTGAAAAAACAAAGACAATTGAAGGTCTCTGGGTTGTTAAATCAGTAGTTGTTGGAGATGAAGAAATGACTCCAAATGCAAGATGGACTCGCTTTAATTCTGATTTAACGCAAGAATCAGGCAATGGAAGGTTTCAACATTCATATGGAACTTGGAAATTGAATCAAAATTCTAATGAATTAGTCATAGAAAATACAAACGAATTAGATGATATAAATGAGCCCTTCGTGATATCGCTAAATCAAAGTGAAATGATTTGGGAAAGAACTGAAGAAGGGCAAAACATTAAAGTCATTCTAGAACGTTCATCTCAACTGCCAGAAACACATGGTGATAAAATACTTGGACTATGGGTATTAGAAAAAGCAATAGGTAATGGTCGCTATTTTAAGGAATCGGATCAAAAAGAAATTAAAGATTATATATTTTTTAGATGGGATAAGCGATTTGTTATAGAATCTGAAAAAGGCAGAGTAAATGGTGTTTATAATGTTCATGGGCATAAACCCGAAGTTGAATTAATACCATATGGGAGTCAAGTAAAAAGAGATTTTTGGGGAATTCATTTCGAAGAAAATCAAATAACTTTAAAGCTTTTGAATTCTGACACGATAGTAACAAGACAGTTTAGAAGAATGCGTAAGTTTCCTGACTAGTAAAAACTATCTAATGTGATGTGGACTTGCAACAAAAATGTGGACAATAAGTTAAGTCATGCCGCTTTCTTTTGATTATTTAATAGTCTCCCTTATGCATCGGGCATCAAAAACTGGCAATCCAATTATCACGATCACATCATCCGTAATAATATGGAATATCAGCGCATAAAGGTATATCTTATCAAGATCGTAAAAATTGGAAGGCTGATAAATTCAAAGGAAAAAAAACATTGGAGAAATAAAATGTTAGCTCAAATCTTTAAAAGGGGCTTATATAGCTTTTTTCTTAAATCCCCTTTAGGAAACCCGAACTGCCGTGGTGAGGAAAAGGTGGAATTGTGGGTACTGAAAATGATTTAGACTGATCAACTCATCAGTGAAAATTCAGTATCTTAAAATACCAATACACATTATATGTTGAATCAAAATGTAAAATAAATTATAAAGGGATATAATATTCTCAACTCGTGATTCGAGTTATTATTTTTGATCCTATTACGAACTTATTGTTCTAATAGGATTTTTTATTTTAGATCACTCGCAAGCTCTTGTTTTGCCCTTGTTTTGCCCTTGTTTCGGTGCTTTCCTTATCACCCATACTTGACTTATTCAGGCTAGGCTGGTATAAATATATTATATCTTTTTTCTGAATTAGATAAGCCAGATTAGCTCTGAAAAAAATCTATTGTTATCTGTTTTTTAAATTTTTCAAGAAAACATTTCGTGTATTATTATGGTTTTGAGTTTTTTATGTATTAAATTCAGGTTGGTTTTTTTCATAAAAAAACATTTTTTTCTTATTAGAATCGTCCTGTTGTATTTAGACTTATTGTTTTTATAACTATTGGGAAGAATGATTAGACAATCGAGATTTAACTGAACATGACTGTAATCAGATTAAATAACAAAATATATGGAAGTGTCAAGACGCATGAATATTGACCATACTCAATTATTTGAGATGATTCCTTTAGGTGTATTATATCTTTCAATTGAAGGGGAAGTATTATCTGCTAATTCTATTGCAAAAAGAATTCTGGACTTACCAACTGAGCATTTACAGCGTTTTAATTCCTTTAAATCCAGATATAAGACTACTAAGAAAGGCGAAAGAGATTTTTTTGAAGATGAGTTTCCTGTTAGCTTAGCCATAAAAACAGGAAAACCCATACTCGATGTCATTATGAGTGTCTATAATTCAAAAGAGGATAAACACTATTGGATTAATATAAATGCGATACCTCAATTTAGAGAAGGAGAAGATAGTCCCTATCAGGTTTGTACATTTTTTTGTGATATTACTGAACAGGTGCGTACTGGCGATGCTTTAAGGGCAAGTGAGGAGCGATATAAAGGACTGTCTGAAGCTGCATTTGAATCCATATTTATCTCGGAGAAAGGTGTTTGCATTGAGCAGAATTCTGTGGCAGAGAAGATGTTTGGTTATACATTAGAAGAAGCTGTTGGAAAAATGGGTACGGAATGGATTGTTGCTGAGGATCATGAAAAGGTTATGAATAAAATGCTTTCTGGTTTCGAAGAGCCTTATGAAGTGACAGCTCAGAGAAAAGATGGGACCGTTTTTCCAGCTGAAATACAGGGAAAAATGATGTACTATAAGGGTAAATCAGTTCGAATAACCGCTTTAAGAGATATTACCCTTAGAACAAATATGATTAAGGACCTGATTTCTGCTAAAGAAAAGGCGGAAGAAAGTGACAGACTGAAGTCTGTTTTTCTAGCCACGATGAATCATGAACTTCGCACCCCATTAAATCATGTGCTGGGCTTTAGTAATATAATACAAGAATCAAGTCAGGATCAAGAAATTAGTGATTACGCTAAAATTATTCATCAAAGTGGTTCTAATCTCCTTGAACTTATTGAAGATATATTTAAACTTGCTACTGTTGAGCAAGGTAAGTTCAGTTTGATAAATCAATCCTTAAAATGTGAGGATCTGTATCTTGATTTACAAAAGTGTTTGAAAGATGAACTCAAGCAATCCGGTAAAAGTCATCTCATTAATTTAGATTTTAGCACCGAAGAACAATTGCTCAAAAGTTGGATATACTTAGATCGAGGCAAAATAATTCAGGTGATGCGTCATCTTTTTAAGAATGCCGTAAAATTTACTGATCAGGGCTCTATCGAATTTGGATTTCATAGATCAAATGAAAAAGAGATCGCGTTTTTTGTTAGGGATACTGGTATTGGTATTCCGGATGATAAGCAGGAGCTTATTTTCGATTTCTTTAGGCAGGTTGATGAATCCTATACAAGAGTTTATAACGGGATTGGTGTTGGCTTAGCGATTTCAAAAAAGATTGCTGAGGCTATGAATGGTAGAATTACTGTCGAATCGACTTTAGGTGCGGGATCTGTATTTTATTTTACGATTCCCAAAGATTCTTCCAACTCTAATAGTATTGACCAGGATGATTTTGACTCAATTTGATTTAAGTAACCATTTTTCTTATGCTTTTCGGGTTCGTTTTCTTAGTTTAAACAGTCGATCGGTGTAGTAGAGCCTTAATTCCTCAGCAAAGTGCATGGGATTCTCATAATCTTTAAGCACCCTATAGGTCTGTCTGTTTTTAGCTAGAATTAATTGCTGTTCGAGGGCCTCTTTTTCCTGTTTCAAATAGCTGTCTTCAATTGCTGATCCCGAATGAGCTCTGTCCGCATCTTCGGTTTGTAATAGGGCATTTCCCGAGAAAATATGAGCATGAAAGAGCTCTAGTTCTCTTAAATTCCCTGTTTTATAAATTTCTATCAATTTACTGGTGACTTCAGTTGCCAAATCAACTTTATCTTCATTCATAGAAAACTTGTCGGGGTGCACGTGTAGCATGGCTTCACGATAAAGTCGTTTCTTCTCTTTCTCAACTTCCTTCGACTCAGTCGCAACAATTTTTTGTTTGGGGATAGACTTTATTCCTATGGGGTCTATATAATTTTTGCCACGTTTTTTCTGTTCCAGGCGTTTTTGCTTTTTTGCCTTTTGCATCCTCCTATAAAGATCACTGAGTTCCTGCTCCTCAATAATCATATCTATGAGTATGGCACGTAAGCTTGCTTCAAAAACAGATGTCTCATGTTCAATAGCCTGCAATTCTCCTTTTAAAGCTTGAATTTGAGCTTTAAGTGAGAGTTGTTCTTGTATAGAATTTTTAGTGTTAGGAAGATTCTGTTTAAACATATATCAGATTGTGAAGATGCAAAGTTGCAGAATATTAATTGAGAAATGAAAAGTGGCAGGGAAGAATTGAAGAATCTTCTTTTTTATTTCTGAATTGTTTAAATAACATAAAGAGATTTCATAAGTTTGAGTGAGATTAGTTTTTTGTTATGACGAATAAGTAGGGGGTTATGGATTATAGAGATGAGGTTTTTTTATTAGTGGCTGAGAATTTAAGTTTCTCCAAAGCAGCAGAGGATTTATTTATCAGTCAGCCTGCTGTAACCAAGCATATCAAGGAATTGGAATCAAGATTGAATATCGCTTTGTTTGAAAGAAAGGGTAACAAAATTTACTTGACGAAAGCAGGGAAGCTTATTTATACACATCTTAAAAAGATAAAACAAGCGTATCAGGAAATGGAATTTGAGTTAGGACGCTTGAATGATACTTTTAAAGGCGTATTGCGGGTAGGTGCCAGTTCTACAATATCACAATATCTGATACCCAAGGTTATTGCTGCCTTTCATAAACGATACCCTAAAATCGAACTTCATTTGCTAAATGGGAATTCTTTTGAAGTTGAACAGAAATTATTCGAAAATGAAATTGATTTAGGCTTGGTTGAAAATGTATCATCGCAATCGAGTATCAAATACATTGATTTTCTCGACGATGAACTTGTTATTGTAACAAGTAGTAATAGTGTTTATGCCAAGAAGAAAACCCTTTCTGCTGAGGATCTTCAAACACTTCCTATTGTTTTGAGAGAGAAAGGGTCTGGGACACTCGAAGTGATTCAGAAAGCTTTGTCGAAATACAATATTCCAATAGATAAACTTAATATTCTTATCCATTTGGGAAGTACCGAAGCCATTAAGAATTTCCTATGCGATTTTGATGGTATAGCTGTTGTTTCTGTAAGTTCTATTGAGAAAGAATTACGTTTAAAAGAGATTACCCAATTAGAATTAAAAGGGATTCGTTTAAATCGAAAATTTAGAATTGCATTGATGCAGGGGCATGAGGTTTCGGCAACAAAACTGTTTATTGAATTTCTTTCCAGGTATAACTTTTAGTTATTGCTGATAATAATTGAGTATTTGCCAGGCTTATAGCTTGCGTGTATGTTTGTCACAAATTAATACGACAAATATGACACTAAACCATAAACAAATTTGCATTGTATATAGCAGTTTGCTATTTCTTTGCTTTATGCCCTTTATTTCACCGGTAATTGCATTAGCTCTGGGAATTTTACTTTCAATCCTGGGTATTAAGCAAGCTGATTTTTCGAAATACACATCCTTTTCTTTACAAGCTTCAATTGTTTTAATGGGCTTTGGAATGAATTTAGCACAGGTCATCAGTACTTCAAAAACGGGCTTTATCGATACAGCTATATCTGTTTTTGTAGTGATGACTTGTGGTTTATTATTAGGGAAATTTCTTAAGGTTGACTCCAAAATTTCCCTGTTAATATCGGCAGGAACAGCAATTTGTGGAGGTAGTGCCATTGCTGCTATTGCTCCGGTTTCCAACGCTAAAAATTCTCAGATCTCATTTGCTTTAGTCGTTGTGTTTATCTTGAACGCTGTTGCTCTGATTATTTTCCCACTTATCGGACATTATTTTAATCTTAGTCAGGAAACCTTTGGCTACTGGGCAGCCATTGCCATTCACGATACGAGTTCGGTTGTTGGTGCGGGTGCTACTTATGGCGTTAAAGCACTTGAAATTGCAACAACGGTGAAGTTGATACGAGCTTTGTGGATTATTCCATTATCCATAGTTGTTGCCGTTTTGCAAAAGGATAAATCTGTAGGGAAGCTTAAGTTTCCTTGGTTTATAGGTCTTTTTGTTATCAGCATTCTTATAAGCTATTTGTTACCTGCTTGGGATACAACTTATACACATCTCAACTGGTTAGGCAGACGAGGGATGGTTGTTGCGCTCTTTTTAATTGGCTCTAATATTTCTATTGCTGAAGCTAAGCAGGCCGGCTTAAGAAGTTTCATCCTAGGAATTCTACTTTGGCTACTGATTGGAATTGGTTCTTTCTTAATGCTCACCTCTAATTTTTAAATAGGATGCTATATTTTTGGATTATTTTGATTGTATTAGTAGCAAGTTTAGTTAAAGGGATTACTGGTTTTGGATTTGCATTAATTGCACTACCTCCTTTATTAATCTGGTATTCTCCTCAAGAGATGATACCCGTATTAATACTTTGTAATCTTTTTGCTTCTTTGGTTATCGTATTACAAAAGAAAGATAGAAAATTGGTGAATAAGCAATTTCAATCCTTAATTACATATGGTGCTTTATTCACTCTGCTTGGGGTATTCACACTTAAATATTTAACCGAGGATATTTTAATTATTATTATGAGTATATTCTTTATTATACTGTCTATTTGTTCTCTTTTAGGAATTCGATATACGATTAAATTATCTGATTGGTCATATCGCTTAGCAGGTATGTTTCTTGGATTCTTAACGGGGAGTATTTCTATTAGCGGACCTCCTTTAGCTTTATTTCTTCATTCAGCTAAAGTCGATAATCAGGAGTTCAGAGAAATTTTTTCGTGGTTTAGTATCGTAACTGCATTTATTGCACTTGTGGGCTATAGTATATTAGGACTTTTAACTGTGGCAACTTTTAAAATGACACTCTTGTTTCTCCCTATTCTTTATTTGGGTTCATTTATTGGAAAAAGATTAAATCATCGAATTTCGCCACATTTATTTAAGAACCTAAGTATTTTTATTACACTGATTTCAAGTTTGTTTTTATTATTAAAATGAGTCTTTAATATTTAATCATGACTTTCTGCTTACATTTAAGCTTCAAAAAATATTAGGTGATGAATAGAAAACAAATTATAGATAAAACAGTCGCATTTGTAAAGACAGTATTGGCTGATGCAGAAGGTGGTCACGATTGGTGGCATATTTATAGGGTTTGGCAATCGGTTAAACAAATAGCTCAATCTGAAGATGTGGATTTGTTTGTTGTAGAACTGGGAGCTTTGCTTCACGACATTGCCGACTCTAAATTTCATGATGGCGACGAGACTGTGGGACCACGTTTGGCTAGAGAATTTTTGCAATCAATTAAAGTGGATGAGGAGACGATAACTCACGTTGAGAATATCATCACCAATATCTCCTTTAAGGGAGGTAATCAGGAGCAGAAGTTTAAGTCGGCAGAGCTTGATGTGATTCAGGATGCCGATCGCATAGACGCGCTAGGAGCCATCGGTATTGCCAGAACCTTTAATTATGGGGGGCATAAGAATAGAGAGATTTATAATCCTGATATCAAGCCTAATTTGAACATGAGCAAAGAGGAGTATAAGAATTCTGATGCGCCAACTTTAAATCACTTCTACGAAAAACTGCTTCTTTTAAAGGATAGGATGAATACCGAATCGGGAAAGAGAATGGCAGAACAACGTCATGAATTTATGAATGCTTATCTCAATCAGTTTTATATGGAGTGGGAAGGAAAGAATTAATTCAATCCTTGGTTTTAAAATCGTCTTAGAATCTGAAAGGAAATGTTTAATTTCAGAAGATGAAAACTTTAACGCTTATAATTTGTATGATGATGGTGAATGATTTTACTCTTTTCTATTTTAATAAAGAAAGTGAAATTTCTAATTGGACAGTCGTTAATGATGTGGTTATGGGCGGACGATCTGAAGCCGATTTTGCTCTTAATTCAGAAGGTAATGGTGTGTTTTCAGGACAAGTCTCCTTAGAAAACAATGGCGGCTTTTCTTCTGTACGTTATCGTTTTGAAAGTCTGGATGTGACCAAATATAAGAAGGTGATTCTGAAACTAAAAGGTGATGGTAAAGCTTATCAATTTAGACTGAAGTCTGATTTGAATCATGCTCACTCATTTGTGAAAGATTTTCAGACAGCTGGAGAGTGGGAATCTATTGAGATTAATTTCGAAGACATGTATCCTCGCTTTAGAGGGCGCATATTGAATATGCCCAATTATCCGGGAGAAAACATGTGTGAAATAGCTTTTTTGATCGCTAATAAAAGGGCCGAAGCTTTTAGACTGGAAATTGAGAGCATCAGTCTGAAATAGCACCCGTTTATTAAATGTTCTTGTTGAAGCACTATTAATTTTAGTGTTAATACCGATTGACCTTGTATTTATATTTAGAACCTCTTAAAATAACCTATTATCATTGGAATTATTTATAAATAATCACCAATTGGAGTGGGATTACAATATCATAAGTCTAAATTTAGCGGTCTAATTGTCCCCAACCTAAAATTTCATATATGAAGTTGATAAACTATATCGCCTTATGCTGCTTCCTATTTTTATCTCTTCAATCTTTTTCTTCTGAACGAAAAAAGGTTCTTGTCTTGCATTCCTATCATCAAGGCTTGCAATGGACTGATAATGTAAATTCGGGTATTCAGGAAGTTATGGATTCTATAGGGAATCAGTATGAGTTAGATTATGAATATCTTGATACTAAGAGGAATCCGTCTCTGGAGTATCTCAATAAGGTGATTGAACTCTACGACCTAAAACTTCAAAAGGAAAAGTACGATGCCATTATTGTCTCAGATAACAATGCCTTGTCTTTTGTTAAAGATCATCGAGAAAAATACTTCCAAAATACGCCTATCATCTTTTGTGGGATTAATCATTTTAAGGATGAATTGATTGCGGGTTTGAGTAATATTACCGGTATTGCTGAAGCTGTGGATTTGGAAGGTATTGTCGATTTGGTCTTAAGTACCAGACCCAATACCAAACATCTTCTTGTTATCAATGATAACAAAACGACTACAGCCAGGTTGAATAAACTATTGATGCTTGATCTTGAAACGAAATACAAGAAAAGGCTGGATTTTACTTATTATGAGGATCAAAGTATTGACGAGTTGGTTGGAAACATACAAAAAGTAAAGGGTGACACTTCAATTTTGCTGCTGACCTACAATAAAGACAAAAATGGGAAATTCATTAGTTTTCAGGACAATTTAGATCTTTTGGTTCCTCAAAGCAGCGTTCCTGTTTATATTGCCTGGGCATTTTTTATATCCGACGGTGTGTTAGGTGGCAAAGTGGTTAGTGGTAAGCTTCATGGGCGAATGGCTGCTAAAATGGTTTTTAAGGTCATTGCTGGAACACCTGCAGACTCAATTCCGATTTACCGCGAGCCACTTGATGAGTATGTGGCAAACTATAAAGAACTTAGGCGGTTTGGGATAAATAGAGCTATTCTTCCAGCTGAAACGCATATCGTTAATGAACCTCAATCTTTTTATAGTGATAATAAGGAATGGATTCATATTGTACTTGTAATTCTCCTGTTAGCAACGATTATCATTCTTGTTCTCTCACGAGCGATATTACGCAGGATTAAGGCCGAAAAAGCCTTATTGAAGGAACAGGGACGATTAAAGATATCGGTGATGCATGAGCGTTTACTGGGTAAAATTGGACGCCTCTTAAATGCTTCGCAGGATTTTAAAAATGTTTTGGACGATGTCTTAAAATTGATGACTGATCAGATGGATGTGGCACGGGTTAGTCTTTATTCTTTCAACGATTCAGCGAATGCTGCTGTTAAAATTAATAGTCGGATTTTAACAAAGGGGGATCGTATTAAGGATGTTGATCGGTTTTATTTTTCTGAAATAGAGAATGCCATTAGTCGTGTGAAGATGAATCTTAGTGTTGTTTCAACAGATTTATCAAATTTAAATGAAATAGAGCAAGAATATTATAGAAAAAGAAATATTAAGGCCGTTGTTCTTTTGCCCGTTATGGTTGAGAATGAAGTTGTAGGCTTGATGGGTTTTTCACAAAATGAAGTTCATAAATGGACTCGTGATGAAATTAGTATTTTCTTTTCAACGGTCAATATGATAGCGAATGCCTGGGAACGTAATTCTTTAATGAATGCTAGAATTGAGGCAGAGCAGAAAAATGTTGAAGCTATGAGAATGTTGGAGGAATCCTCTCTCCTTGCCTCAATAGGGGTTTTGTCAGCAGGTATCACTCATGAAATTAATCAACCATTAAATGCCATTAAAATTTCCGCAGATAGTGTGTTGTTTTGGCAAAAGAGAAATCCAGGTTTATTGCCTGAAATGTTTGTCAGGAAAATCAATACGATCTCGGAAGAAACGTCACGTATAGATGCGATCATCAAGCATATGAGAACTTTCTATGATAAGCCCAATGTGGTTTTAAATGAGACAATAGATATGGTTGAAGGTGTGAGAAGATCTTTGGCTTTGGTTAAGCGTCAGGTTTGCGATCATAGCATTGAACTTGTTGATGAGCTTCCTAAAGCTTCTGTTTTGGTTTGTGCAAATTATGTGCAGTTCGAACAAATTGTTGTGAATTTGATTGTAAATGCCATGCATTCGTTGGATGAAGTTCAGAAGGCGAATAAGAAAATTAAACTTCTTGTTTATCAGGATTCCATTCATGGTGTTCTGGAAATTCATGATAATGGTGTAGGTATTGAAGATTCTATTCGTGAGAAAATATATGATCCTTTGTTTACGACCAAAGGAAAAGGAAAGGGGAGTGGTTTAGGTATGGCGATTGTCAAATTATTTATTGATAGATTTCAAGGTGAAATATCTAACCAGAATAATGAAGAGGGGGGAGCCAGTTTTATTCTGCGATTTAAATTACAAGATTAAGAATAGATTTGTATTTTCGACTTTAAATAGGATGAATCTCTATGAGTAAAATCTTTCGTTCTTAGATGAATGGTTTAAAAAAGCACTCCATATGCAAAATATAATACGATAACCATATGAAAATTCTTATTGTTGATGATGATATATCTAGTGGCTCTGCAGTTGCAGAATTTATTGAGGAGCAGTTAGGTTACAAAATAAAACTCTGCCACAGTGGAGATGATGCTTTGTCTTGTTTAAAAAACGACGATTATCAAATGGTTATCTCCGACATGAGAATGCCAGGTATTTCAGGTTTAGATCTTTTGAAAAGAATAAAGGGATTACCCTCTGGATCTTCTATTGAAGTGGTCATTATGACGGGTTTTGGAGATCTGGAATCATCTCTGGACGCTCTGCGTAACAATGCCTATGATTATTTGCTCAAGCCCGTTAATGTTGAGGAATTAGCCATTCTTATTGAGCGTGTTGCAGAGAGTATTCGATTGAAAGCTGAAAGTTGCAATTATAAAGAGAATTTTGAGAATAGGATTTCGAATGATAAAAAGGAAGAATCGGAACGAATTAATTACTACGAAACAACAATACGAGATATTACCAGTGTTGGAAAAGTAGGTGTTTTTTCTGATGCCATGCGAGCTGTGGTTAAAATGGCTGAACAATTTCATGAGGACAGATCAGTCCCTGTTTTGATTGAAGGTGAAACGGGTACTGGAAAAGAAGTTATGGCTCGTTTGGTTCATTATGGGCAAGAAAGTGATATGCTTCAGCCTTTTATTTCGATCAACTGTTCTGCTATATCCCCATCTTTGTTCGAAAGTGAACTGTTTGGATACGACCCGGGTGCTTTTACGGGTGCAAGGAAAGAAGGGAAGATTGGTAAATTGGAATTGGCACAAGGAGGTACACTTTTCCTGGATGAAATTGGAGAGATGCCTTTGGATATGCAACCCAAACTGTTGCGCGTATTACAGCAAAAGGAGATGTATCGTGTTGGAGGAAATAAAGCCATAAGTCTGGATGTTCGAGTGATTTTCGCTACCAATAGAAATCTGAAACAAATGGTGGCTGAAAAAACGTTTCGAAATGATCTCTATTATCGTTTGAATACTGGCAGACTGTATATTCCCCCATTGAGAGAGCGTAAAGAGGCAATTTTATCCTTTACACAAGTCTTTTTGGATCAGTATTCAAAAAAGCGTGGACGTCGATTTCGTTTCATCAGTAAGGCTGCAAAAAAAATATTACAGGAATACGATTGGCCCGGAAATATTAGAGAACTAAAAAATTCCATCGAAAGGGCAACACTGCTGTTTAACGATCTTGAGCTAAAACCTGAGCATTTGCGATTTCTGCAAGCTGAAGACACGGATTTTGTGACATCAGAACTAGCACTGGTTCCCGGTAAAATCGTTTTACCTGATGACGAATTGGATATTGAGCAGTTGGAGTTGGAAATTGTTCGAAAAGCCCTAAAAAAGTTTGATAACAATAAGTCTAAAACAGCAGACTATTTATGTATTACGCGAAGTGCTCTTCGGAGCCGAATGAATAAACTATAGCGTTTCTATACGATCTAATAAGAACGATCATATTCTATCACTTATATTAAAGCCAATCTTGCATGTGTAAGTTACATATGAAGGATTGGTTTTATTTGTGTTCAATTTGGTACGGCTGTTCATTTTTGAAACAAGCTATTCTTTTACTGTGCGTAATTGAACATTTTTATTCCAGGCTTTATATTGTCCTATCAGTCTGTAAGTATCATCTATCTAGGCTCTAGTGTTTTGTTCAGTTGTTTAAATTTGAAAAATAGATCTTTGGCACTTCTTTTGTTTTCCAATAAGCCAAAGTCTCACTTAAATTTGAACGGATATGGAACTTAGAACCGATACACAGGTGAATAAAACGATTGGTGTAAATCAAGATGAAAATCTTTTGGATTTATTTCTCTTGAATTCAAAAAACTTAGGACACGATTCCTTGAAAGTTGATAGTAACCTTTTCGCAGAAGCGGCTAAGCAAGAAAATGTGCAGTTTGAATTTATTCGATTGAAGAGTTTTGATCTGAATAAAGCATCCTTTGATATTAGTAATTCCAAAAATGCCATATTAGAGGCTGATTTTGGAATAGCCGATTCGGGTAAATTGGTTATTAATACAGAAGATTCAGATGTTTTGGTGACAATGTTATTGGCTGAATCGCTGCATATTATTCTTCCTTCCAGTAAAATTCTTTCTTCTATCTCACAATACGATCAGATGAGTGACAAGCCTGCTGTTGATATGTTTCGAGGTATCTCAAGTAATACGGCTCACTCTTATAATAATGAACTTTGTTTCTCTTCAACGAATCATCAAACCGTGGTTTATGTCATTGAGGATCTCTAATAACTAAAACAACTTACCTGTTTGCATAAGCCTCCATATCGTGGAGGTTTTTTTATACCTTAAATTTATTAATATCCTGTCTGTACTTGCCCTGTACATATTTATGTAGTCAGTTAGCCCGCCTAAACGTAATCGAATATGCATACTTTTCGCATTGCTGCCCCAGATTTGTAATCTGGGCTTAGAGAGTTAGGAATTTGCAATTCCCTTTTTTAATTGAATCATTTCAAACTAACCTATGGTATGACAGAGGGATGTGGTATTGTATAATGAATATTCATTATAATTCTACTTTTCGGTATTCCTTGGAACTTAGCCGTGCAGAATACGCCTTCATGTCGTCGCATTCATACTGTTTTTATGAAGCCTAATAACTGACAAGAACAACTGTTGGAATAAATGCTCTCTAAATTAATGTAGTGCTTTTCTATCTCGATAATTAATAAACCGCTTCGTTTTTTTATCTACTAATAGTCAGATTGATTATTAAATTCTTTTTAGAATGGCCCTTTATTTACTGTTCAAAAATAACCAAGTGTTCAGAATGGATAGCTGGAGTTTTAATAGTGTTCAAAATTGAACAGCTTTGAAACCCCTGTCAGTTAATCTTTGTGCAAACCTTTTCGAATAGCAATGTACTGATGCCTAGTCTTATACTTATTAGATTGATTCTATATAATAATACATGTGTGTTTTTGGCACTCCTATTGGTTAGTGAAGTCACAACAAAAAAGAAAAACTAACCCCCAGAATATGAAGATCGCTATGAAATTACTAGATCAGTTTTTAGAAAAATCTGCCCTTGTTGGAAATAACAACCGTATCATGAAGATTGCCGATTTCCAAAACGAGTTTAATAAGGACCAATTTGAATATATCCATGTTCCCAGTTTTGATTTAGCTCTAGATTGTTGTGCAGGTGAAGCTGGCATAGGGAGAGCATTAATCGAAGCAGATTTCGCCATAGGAGAAACAGGATCGGTTGTTATAGATAGTTGTAATGAGAATTTACGATTAGCAAGCTGCCTTGCCGAGAAACTTGACGTGATTTTCCCTTTAAGTAAACTGGTTGGCAGTATGCATGATGTTGCCGAATTCCTCGAAGAAAGAACCTCAGGAAGTGGAGGCTACGTTGCGTTTATAACCGGAGCCAGTCGTACAGCAGACATTGAACGAGTACTTACTGTTGGTGTACACGGGCCAAAGAAAATGACAGTTATTATTTTAAACGACTTATAAGCAGACACCATGACAATACAGACCCAAATAGATGAGAAATTAAACGATAAAGTATTGTATCAAAACCTTAAGGGTTTTGCTACAGCCTATAAGGCATCAAAGGTGAATGCTTACAAAGGCTTGGATTTCCAAGTCTTAAGAACTAAAGTTCATGATTTAAAAGATCGTGACTTGAATAAAGTCATGCAACAATTTAACTTATTTAGAGAGAATGTTGAGAAGCATGGTTGTAAAGTATTTCAGGCCCATACGGGTGATGATGCCTGTAGATATATAGCTGATGTTTTGAAAGATCATGGCGTAAAATATATGGTAAAGAGCAAGTCCATGACTTCTGAAGAAATCCAGTTGAATCAGTATTTGGAGAAAGAAGGTTTAAGTCCTATTGAAACTGATTTAGGCGAGTGGATTCTGCAGATTGCAAATGAACATCCTTCTCATATGGTAATGCCTGCTATTCATAAAACACGACAACAGGTTGCTAAAATATTTTCTGATTATACGGGAGAAGAAGTAGATTCTGAGAATATTAAAGCCATGGTCGAGATTGCACGTCGATTTCTTCGTGAATCTTATTTCAAATCAGGTGTTGGTATGACAGGTGCAAACGTTGCAGTTGCCAGTACAGGAACTATTGGTTTGATAACCAATGAAGGAAATGCACGCTTGTCATCGACTGTGCCTCCTGTGCATATTGTTTTGGTTGGTTACGAAAAGCTTTGCGATGATTTTAGTCAAGCACTGGATATTGTTCGTGTTCTTCCTAAAAGTGCAACCGGTCAAATCATAACTTCCTATACAACTTGGATTAAGGGTAGAGTCCCATCTCATAAAAACGAGGACGGAATTAAAGAAACGCATTATGTCTTTCTTGACAATGGGCGACTGGCCTTTTTTGAACATCCTAAATTCAAGGAAGCTTTAAAATGTATTCGTTGTGGTAGCTGTGCCAATATTTGTCCTGCTTACGAAATGGTTGGAGGTCATGTTTATGGAGACAGGTATATTGGCTCAATAGGTCTGATTCTAACAGCGCTTTATCAAGGCGATGAAGCTGCCAAAGACATTCTTAAAATGTGTATTGGATGTAGAGCCTGTTCTTTCAATTGCCCTTCAGGCATAGACCTTCAAAGTTTGATTTCGGATTTAAAACTCGTTGTAGGTAAAAAGTATGGGATTAATCCCATTAAAGAGAAGGTGTTTAAAACTGTGGTTGCCAAACCCAAAAGAATGAAATCCCTTTTAAGTCTGGGCGCAAGTTTCCAATTCCCATTAACCTCGACCCATAAGTTGAATCAGGAAAAAATAATCAAGACAGTTCCCATGTTGCCTAAGGAAATGGATTTTAGAAAATTTCCTGCATTGGCTTCCAAAACCTTTAGTAAGCGCTTTTTCAAGGACGGCTATGATCAGTTTTCTTCACAACGTAAAGTTTTCTTTTACCCTGGTTGTGCCATTGAGTATTTCTATCCTGAAATGGGATTGGCTATGGTCAAGTTGCTTCAAAAGAGCGGTATTCAGGTCGATATTCCTAAAACGGCAGCTTGTTGTGGTATTCCTTCAATTGCTTCCGGAGATCCTGACAATGCCAAAACAATGATCTATAACACCTTAGATAATCTTAATGATGCTGCTGACTATGAAGCCCTATTGGTTCTTTGTCCAACCTGTGGAGGAGCGATTAAACATGAGTTCTTGGATTTCACAAAAGAAGATCCTGATCGATACAAAAAGGCTTCTCAATTAGGAAGCATGGTAACGCCAGTTGGAAAGTTTTTGGAAGACAATAACATTAAGTTCAAGCTGCTGGGGCAAAATACGGTAACCTATCATACGCCTTGTCACGATTCCAGATCACTGGATTATTCTGCAGAGGCGTTTCTTTCAACGGTTCTTGGGAAACAATTTATTCCCCTTACCGATAGTAATGTTTGCTGTGGATTTGGAGGAACTTATTCGCTTGACTTTTCAAGTATTTCGAATGGCATATTGAATAAGAAAATTGAAAATATTGACGCGACTCAAGCCGATATTCTGGTTACTGATTGCCCTGGCTGTGTGATGCAGATTAATGGAGGTTTAATGCATCAAAATAAAGCGGTAAAGGTTATGCATCTTACCGAATTTATCGAAAAGCACTTGGTTGTTGTTGAGTAACACTAATAAAAAATAAGCCTTATGGAATTCAATGTAAATAAGATGGAAACGAATAAAGATTTAGCCGATTTGAAGCACAAACTTGCTGCTTTGGATGGTATCATGCAAGCAGGATTTACAACAATACATCCGCATGATAATGATGCCCCAATAAGCGATAGCAATAGTGAATTGAAGTCTTAATATATCATATTACTAACCTATAATAATCACGACCTAAAATTTAACTTATGAACGCAATACTTGCATTTTCCCCAATTCTACTAACCATCATCTTAATGGTTGGTTTTAACTGGGGTGCAAAAAAGGCCCTGCCTTTATCATTATTAGTGGCTATAACCATAGCTCTTGGAGTTTGGAAAATTGATCTTCATCATGTTCTGGGTTATTCCTTTTTTGGATTCTTAAAGGCATTTGATATTCTCATCATTATTTTCGGTGCCATTTTGATACTGAATACCATGAAGATATCGGGTGCCATGGCTGCCATTAATAACGGTTTCAATGGTATAACAACGGATAGACGCATACAGGCAATTATCATTGGTTTTATGTTTGGAGCCTTTATAGAAGGTGCGGCAGGTTTTGGAACTCCCGCAGCTTTGGCTGGCCCCCTTTTAGTTGGCTTGGGTTTCCCTCCTTTGGCTGCAGCTATGGTTGCTTTAATTTACAATTCAGTACCCGTTCCTTTTGGTGCGGTGGGAACACCCATTAGTGGTGGAGCCATGGCTACCCTTAGCGAAAACCTCTCAGGTGTGGGTGCAAACATTGAAGGTTTTAAGTTGATGTTGACCAAGTGGGTTGCCATACCCAATGCTATGGTTGGAATTTTTATTCCTCTATTAGGACTTATCATATTGACACGTTTCTTTGGAAAAGAGAAATCAATAAAACCAGCTTTGGCTGCTGCGCCATTTGCAATCTTTGCAGGTTTGGTTTTTGTAGTACCTTATGTTTTAATTGCAGCGACTTTAGGTCCAGATTTACCTTCTCTTTTAGGTGGATTCATCGGTTTAGGGATTGTAATTTTTGCAGCAAAAAGAGGTTTTCTTGTTCCTAAAAAGAAATGGGATTTTCCAATAAAATCTGAATGGGAAAAATCATGGATGTCTAATGAAACCATACAGGAGCCAACTGAAAATAAAATGGGGCTTTTTAAAGCCTGGATGCCATACGCGTTAATTGCCATTATATTGGTTGTGACGCGTATTCCTGCATTGGGATTGAAATCTTTTCTTGCTTCTCAAACTTTAACTATATCTAATGTGTTGGGTATCGCAGACTTAAATTATGTTTTGAAATGGGCATACCTTCCAGGAACGATTCCTTTTATATTGGTTGCTTTAATTACCAATGTGATGTATCGCATGAAGACCAAGGAAATTTTATCGTCCTGGAAGACGACCTTTAAGCAAATCAATGGTGCTGCAATTGCTTTGCTTGCCGGAGTTGCCATGGTCCAGTTGATGTTGAAGTCGGGAACCAATGGGGCTGGATTGGAGAGTATGTTGACGGTTATGGCCAATTCGATTGCTGATTTGTCGGGTGCAGCTTATCCTGTGATATCACCTATTGTTGGTATTCTGGGCTCTTTTATGTCAGGTTCTGCAACGGTATCCAATTTATTATTTGCTTCTCTGCAATTCGAAACAGCTTCCATTCTTCATATTCCGGAGGTATTAATTGTTGCAGCACAAACCAGTGGTGCCGCACTTGGAAATATGATTTGTGTTAACAATGTTGTTGCTGTTTGTGCAACAGTGGGCTGCGTAGGAGCCGAAGGAATCATTATACGACGAAATGCAATTCCTGCTTTCATCTATTATCTGCTTATCATGTTTATTATTGTGGTTTTGATCAGTTTAGGTTTTAACCCAATGCCATTGTAAAGAAACGCTGGATATAGAATTTGAATATTTGGTTCGGCTCCAAAATTCTAAGGACCGATTGCTATACCATTATCAGTTTATTGATGAGCTTCATTTCATGATTGATTTAGGCTTAATCTAAGATTGGAATTATACTAAAATACGAAACTATGTTGAAAGGAAATTATAAGAAGTTTTACGATGAAATAAAATCAACGATTGAATCTTCGCGCTTGTATACAGATGAAATTAGAAATTTAGCTTATGGAACCGATGCCGGTTTTTATCGCTTAATTCCTCAGATCGTTGTACGGGCTATGAATGATCATGAAGTGCAAAAGGCATTGCTCTTAGCCAATAAATATGAATTGCCTGTCACTTTTAGGGCTGCGGGAACAAGTCTCGCAGGACAGGCAATTACTGACTCAATACTTATTATTGCCGGAAAAAATTGGGAAGGGTTTGATGTTCTTAAAAATGGAGAAGAGATTCGCATGCAACCTGGTATTGTTGGTGCTCGTGTCAATCAAATTCTGGCTCCTTACGGTCGTAAGTTAGGGCCCGATCCTGCTTCTATCAATTCTGCTATGATTGGGGGAATCGTGATGAACAATGCCTCGGGGATGAATTGTGGAACTCATGAGAATTCGTATAAAACAATTCTTTCTGCACGTTTGATTTTTGCTGACGGAACCGTGCTCGACACGGGATCTTATGAAAGCAAAAAGAACTTCATGAAAACACATGCTTCTTTTATTCAGAAGATTGAAGAGATGCGAGATAGCGTGCGTGCCAATCAGACTTTGGCAGATCGCATTCGTTACAAATACAGTATAAAGAATACGACTGGACTTAGTATTAATCCTTTTATCGATTATTTTGATCCCTTTCAAATTATTGTGAATTTAATGGTGGGTTCAGAAGGAACGCTGGCTTTTATGTCGGAGTTGACAATGAAAACGGTTGTCAATCCTAAATATAAGGCCAGTGCCATGATTTATTTTCATGATATTGTCAGTGCATGTAAATCGGTTTTAAGCATGAGGCTTGGACCGGTGCATGGCGCTGAAATGCTTGATAGAATTGCTTTGCGTTCTGTTGAAAATGCTGATGGTATTCCTCCTTTCATCAAAGATTTTCCTGATGGTGTGACTGCCATTCTTGTTGAAACATTGGCTGATAGTAAAGAAGATCTTGATGATAACATCAATGAAATTAAATTACTCTTAAAGGGCTATAAAACGGTTCGTCCTATTGAATTTACCGATAAACCAGAGGAGTATTCCAAGTACTGGAACATCCGAAAAGGGGTATTTCCTGCGGTTGGGGGCTTACGTGAAAAAGGGACCACTTGTATTATCGAAGATGTTGCTTTTCATCTTGAGGATTTACCTCAAGCCACTGCAGATCTGCAAGACCTGATTGCCAGGCATGGTTATAAGGATGGTGTGATTTATGGACATGCTCTGGAAGGCAACTTTCATTTTATATTCAACCAGAATTTCGACAAGCCTGAAGAGCTCGAGCAATATAAAAAATTTATGGCTGAGGTCGACTACTTAGTTGTTGATAAGTACGATGGTTCGTTGAAGGCTGAGCACGGCACGGGACGGAATATGGCACCTTTTGTCAAGCACGAATGGGGCGAAGAAGCCTTTCAGTTGATGAAAGATATTAAACAGCTGTTCGATCCCAAAAATTTATTGAACCCTGGTGTTATTCTTAATGATGATCCAGATTGTTACATCAAGAATTTTAAGACACTTGCCCCTGTACATGAGATTGTCGATACCTGTATTGAGTGTGGTTTTTGTGAAGTGAATTGTTTAACGGCAGGTTATTCGCTTTCTGCACGTCAACGCACTGTTGTGCAACGAGAGATTAGGCGTTTGGAAATGTCTGGCGAAGATAATGAACGTTTAAACAAATTGAAAAAGGGTTTCGTTTATTTGGGCGAGCAAACTTGTGCGGGTGATGGTTTATGTGCGACGTCTTGTCCTGTAGGAATTGATACTGGAAAATACATTAAATATTTGAGATCACTAGATATGGCTGGTGATAAAGCTCAAAAGTACAGTAAAATGGCTGCCGATAATATGCATAAAATTGGTCCTGTTATTCGTGGCAGTCTTAATTTTGTAAATGGAGTTCATACGGTAATGGGCACAACCCTATTGGGAGCTGTGGCTGGAGGTTTTAGAACTCTGAGTGGCAATACGATTCCACTTTGGACTGCTGCAATGCCTAAAGGAGCCAATGCTCCAACTCCTCATCCCATAAATAAAGAAAATCCTTTGAAGGTGGTGTATTTCCCTTCTTGTATTGCCCAGACGATGGGGCCAGCCAAGGGAGATCCTTACAAACAACCCCTGCATATCGTCACGCAAAATTTATTGGAGAAAGCGGGTTATGAAGTGATTTTTCCTGAAAAGATGAGCTCTTTGTGTTGTGGCACACCATGGGAGAGTAAAGGATTTATGAAGCATGCCGATCAGAAATCTTCTGAATTGGAGGCGGCATTAGGTAAAGCATCCGAAGGAGGGAAATATCCGATACTTTGTGATACTTCACCTTGCCTTTATCGTATGCGACGCGTGATGGACGAAAAGCTAAAACTTTACGAACCTGTTGAATTTATTCACGAATTTTTGATGGACAAACTATCATTCGATAAGGTGAATGAAGTAGTTGCCATTCATGCAACCTGTACAACCACAAAAATGGGATTAACTCCACAATTGAGAACCGTTGCCGAAGCCTGTGCTCAGCAAGTGGTTATGCCTGGTGAAGTTGGTTGTTGTGGTTTTGCAGGAGATCGTGGATTTAATTTCCCGGAGATCAATAAATATGCCCTTCGTAAGTTGCGACCTGTATTGAATGAAAGCAAAGTTGTTGCTGGTTACTCAAACAGTAGAACTTGTGAAATTGGCTTAAGTAATAGTGGCGGTGTTCCCTATCAGTCTATTATCTATTTGGTAGATAGAGTGACCTGTGCGAGATAACGAGCTTATAAAATAGTTTGAGAGTAGTTAGGGAAAGCCCTACTACTGTTGTTGTGAACATACACATAAGGCAATTCTGATTCCAATAAAAGGTTTTTATTTGACTTAACTTTTAAGGACGTTTAGCTTTTGTCTTAGGTGTATGATTGATTGTTGTGAAATGCATATAAAACAGACCTGACAAATTAATGAAGGATTTTAATTTGACTTAGCTTTCTATAGATAAATCAGGCTCTGTTTTTATGCGCATTATTAAATCTGATTTAACCCAAATAATTAAACCCCAAACATTCAAATAAGCCTGTCGTTTATTTGTTTGTAAAAAATACGATAATGAAAAAGATTATACTAATGTTAATCGCCTTCGCTCCTCTGTTGAGTTTAGCCCAAAAAAAGGAAGAGATTAAAGTAAAGATAAGTGGCTTTGTATCGGCTGAAGCCATATTGGATACACGAAAGACTGTTAATTCCCGCGAAGGGGATGTAATACTTTACCCAGCTCCAAAATCTGCTGATATTAATGGTGCTGATCTTAATGATAGGTCGGAATTGTTTATGACTTCAATACATTCCCGATTGAATGTAGGTGTTTCGGGTTTCGAAGCCTTCGGAGCAAAAGGTTCGGCAACTATTCAAGGTGACTTTGTTGGGACCTCAAATGATAAAATTGGCTTATTCCGATTAAGACATGCTTTTGTGAAGTTAAATTGGGAGAAAGATGAACTATTGGTAGGTAAGTATTGGCATCCCATGTTTGTAACGTCTTGTTACCCGAATGTCTTGCATTGGGGTGGGGGATTGCCTTTTAATGTTTTGGGAAGAGCACCTCAGTTTCGTTACACTCGTAAGTTAAGTGACAAAGGCTATGCGATGTTAGCCGTCTTATCTGAAATGGATTTTAAAAGCACAGGTCCCGAAGGTGCTAACGTGAAGTATGCCCAACAAGCCAGCATTCCTGAATTTTCGGCTCAAGTGAAGTACGATTTGGCAAAGGGATTCAGTCTGGGAGCGACGGCAGGATATAAGTTTTTAAAACCTATGGTCGTAAATCCTATGGGAGCAAAAACCAATGAGCTATTGTCAAGCTATCAGATGAATGCTTGGATGACTTTTAAGACTGATAAAATCGCCTGGAATTTGCAAACCATTTATGGTCAGAACATGTATAACTTTGTCATGATAGGGGGCTATGGTGTAAAGAATGTGAAAGCCAATGGCGATTATGAATATACAAATATCAAAACCTCATCGGTATGGTCTGATGTATATACCACAACGGGAAATATTCGATATGGCTTGTTTGCTGGCTATACGAAAAATCTAGGAGCAGATGATGATCTGGCTAGGAATGATGAAGGTTTTGTTGGCCTTTACAGCCGGGGAGCAGATATTAACTATGTGTATCAATTTGGACCTCGTGTAGAAATCTACTCAGGTAGTTTTATGATTGGAACACAAGTTTTATATACTTCTGCGGCATATGGTTCAACACAGGTTAATGGTCAGGTTAGTGATTCAGAAGAAGTCGGAAGTATGCGCTTTCAGCTTCATTTTAAATATGCATTCTAATGGATAAAGACTTTGGATTATAGATATTTGTTTTTTATCGATTCACAATTTCCTTAATAGTTTTTAGTAGTTGTATATTTTTATTAGCCCCAAGCCTCGGCTGGGGCTAATTTTTTATCTGCTATCCTTATATCGAGCTATTGTAACTTATTTATTGAGTGTTCTGATGTAGTTAACCAATAACCATCGGTCTTCATCATCTTTTATTTTCTTCTCATACGAAGGCATTTCATCCCGACCAAAAATGGTTTTGTAGTAGAGCTCACCGTCAGTCTGACATTGAAACTCTTCGCTGGTGAAATTAGGTATTGCAGTCTTTAATGATTTACTTTTAGTTCCATCTCCCATTCCAGTCTTACCATGACATGATTTACAATGCACCACATAGAGCGTTTGCCCTACTCTTTCAGAATCTTCGACTCCAGCATAGGGGTTCTTCATTTTTTTATACTTTGCTGGAACTTCCCAGCTCTCACTTGTTGAAAATGGTTTAATAAAAGCCATTAAAAACAAAGTTGCGACTCCAATTAATACGATTACTAAAGTTCTTGTATTCATAGTTTTTGTTTTTTAATGATTACTCCTTTTTTATCAGATACATCTCGTAGCAGATGTAAAAAATAATGCCCCATACTCCTAATAACAAGACGTTGACTAGGATTAATAAAGTCAGGGGTGCATTTGCCCGTGCAGACCAAAGCGATCTTTTTTCCTCTGACCTATCGTAAAGAACGGGAATACCCCATTTTACCTTTGTGTATATGATGGTATCCCTTATGGTTTCAGCATCTTCAATTTTTATAATGAGATTCAAATTGCCGATTGAGTCACCCGGAAGATCTGATGGAAATTTAATTTCAACCAAACCCTTTTCATCAGTTGTATTGAATCGATCCCCAAGGGGTAAATTCGTAAACAAGCGTTCCACATAGAGTAAGACATCTAATTCTTCCACAGGATTTAGATCAGAACCATTTCGTTGAAAAATCTGAATAGCGATTCGTTTATCTGACTCGTCATCAATAAATCTGCATTGGATTTCTGCTGTTTTCTTCTGTGAGAAAGCAACCAATCCACCCATTAAAAAAAGCATTAAAATGAGTTTTCTAAGTAGATAGTAATTTGGCTTTATGTCGATATTTTTTTTCATTTGTCAGTAGATTGAACTTCTCCGTTATCTTGATGATTGATATATTCCTGAATGGGGATAATAGGGAATAGTTTGAGCAGAACGGTGATGATGAGTAAGACACCTGCAAATGAAGCCAGGGTAATAGCCCATTCTTCCCAGCTTGGATAATAATGTAAATACGACTCATCCACATCTTGGATGGGAAGGTAAGGATGCTGTAGTGATGGAATAACAATTAGGAATCTTTTGAACCATGCACCCATAAGAACAAAAAAAGAAACAATCATGACAACAAATGGCTTGCGACCAAACTTAAACAGCATAACCAAAATGGGCAACATGAGTCCTGGAATCTGAACCAGCCAGTACATTGTAGCATAGTCTCCGCTGAAGAGTTCAGTGATATGCTCTCCTTCAACACCAACCATTTTAAAGGCTGGCCCCAAATACTCGTTGATATTGAAGTACAAATAAACCAATGACAGTAGCACCAGGATTTTAGCCATTTTATCGAAGTGGTCATTGGTGATAAAATCTTCAAGCCTAAACGATCTGCGAATAAAAAACATGGCAATAATAATAACAGCAGCTCCCAGCATAAAGGCTCCAGAAACAAAGTAAGGGCCTAAGTTAGTGCTATCCCATCCTGGACGCCATGTGGTTGCAAATAGCCAGGACGTGATGGTGTGGATGGCAAATGCAACCGGAATCACCATGATTTCGAGAATGGTAGATGTTTTCTTCAAACGTCTCAACTGCCCAGGTTTATTTTGCCAGTTAAGAGCCAGTATTTTGTACATTTTCTGTCTCCATATTGAAATATTTTTCAAGCGGTCTCGGCAGAGAGCAATGTCTGGCAGCATTGGGAGATACAGTAAGAGAACGCTAATAATTAGGTAAGTCATAATAACCAATACATCCCATATAATGGGAGATTGTATCCTTCCATAGAAAATGACATTCAAAAAACGATCAGGGCGTCCCATATCAACAATAATAATAACAGCTGCGCAAATGATAGCCGCAACAGCGATTATTTCCGAAATTCGGGTTAAGGGGTAGGACCATTTAACCTTGGCTAGTTTTAAAATTGAGCTAACTAATGAGCCTATCAGACTGACGGCTACAAAGAATACGAAATTTGAGATGTATATTCCCCATGAAGTATAGTCTCTCATGGATGTGACGATTAGACCAAATCGGAGTTGTCGGTAATAGGCAAAACAACCTACGAAAATGATGACTAAAAGTGCAATAATCCAGATTTTAAAAATAGGATTGGGGCGGCCAACAGTACTTAGGAGCTTTTTTATCACATGATCATCACGATGCTTTATGTCTTGCTGTGTCGTGTTATTTTCAGTCATATTAGGCTTTTGTATCTTTAAATGGGAATAAACGGTCAACCGGAGGCAGATAATAAACATTGGGTTCTGTGCCCAATTCCTCCAAATATCTGTAACCCGCTTTATCACGAAGAAGCTTACTTAAACGGACTGTATCCTCTCCATTAGTAACAGTATCTTCATTGGCATCACCAAAATACAGAACTCCATTAGGACAAGCTGTAATACAGTGAGGGAGTTTCTTACCTCTGATCATATCAGGACAGAAATCACATTTTTCTACAGTCCCAATTTTGCTCGGAGTACTTGTCTCTGGTGAGTATTTTATATTCGTCACGTCCTGACTTTGTTTAGGCTTGCCCCAATTAAACACCCTCGCAGAATAGGGACATGCAGCCATACAGAATCTGCAACCAATGCATCTTTCATTATCGATAAGAACAATATTATCCGATCGTTTATAGGTTGCTCCCACGGGGCATACTTTAACACAAGGCGGATTGTCGCATTGAAAACATTTTTTTGGCATCCAGTAAGGGGCAGATCTGGGATTGTCTTGGATTTCGAGTACTTTAATAAAAGGACGATCAGGCGTTAAATTATGATGGTGTTCGCAGGCCCTAATACATTCTCGGGCATTCTTGCATTTGGCTAAATCGACCACCATTACAAATTTCCTTCCAGGAATGCCTTTTCGGGATTCTTCAATATTTGCAAAATGGGGATGTGCCATGGACATATCGGTTTCATTCACTTCCATGAGTTTCCCTTCAGGTGTCATCACTTTAATCATTTTCCCTCCGGGTTTTGAGGACGAAGTGCATGATAGTAGTTTAACTCCAAGTATTGATCCTAGACCAAGAAGTCCGGTGTATTTAATCAAACTTCTTCTGGTAAAACGCTTTGTTTCATTTTTTTTCATTCTACAGATTTAGTTGTGATGGAAGTGATTCGTCAATATGTCAGGTATTTAGCCTCTAATAAATATACAAAATTATTATTCAATTATTTAATCGAAATTGATAAGGCCTTATTTTGAAGGAGGCTTTAAAGCTTAAAATATTACAAAATTGACATCCTTTTCAATAATTTATTTAGATAGTCTAATTATAAACCTGAGGAATGTTCATAATGATGAATAATCACTATTTTTATCTATCTCATATTTAACTGGTAGAATGCCCCTTATTAGATATTGGAATTAAATGAAGTCATATTTTGTTATCATGAAAAGAACAGATATCGATGAAAAATAAATTAGAAATAAATGCCGAAAGACTGTTATTGCGAAGGGTCTGTCAAGAGGATGCTGAAAACATATTTAAATACCGCTCAGATGCTGTGACAAACCAATATCAAGGTTGGATTCCTAAGACTTTAGATGATGCTCATAATTTTATTAGTAAGGTTGCTGAGACAATCGATGAGTATAATACCTGGTTCCAATTAGGTATTATCAATAAGGAGAATGGTGAATTGATAGGAGATTTGGGCATTCATTTTTTTGATATTGACAAGTTCCAGGTTGAAATTGGCTGCACTATAGAAAAAAAATATCAGGGAAAAGGCTTTGCAAGTGAGGCTTTAAATGCAATAATAAAGTACCTGTTTACGGATTTGAACAAACGTCGAATTATTTGCTCCATTGATCCCCGTAATGTCAACTCAATTAAAATGGTCGAAGGCTTGGGTTTTCGGAAAGAGGCGCATTTTAAGCAGAGCATCCTGATAGATGGTGAGTGGTTTGATGATGTGGTTTATTCCCTTTTAAAGGATGAGTGGAATTATTAGATTCTAAAACAATAGGCCACAGATTTATCCAAAGGAATATCTGATGTTCAATAAAATTTGGATTTAAAAAATAAAATGATTCTTTCGGATAAAATTTGTGTTAATCTGCATAATCTGTAGTTTTGAATGATTTGTAGAATAGTGTATTTAAAAGAAGAAAGATATGAAAAGAAAAACATCCTTTGGAAGCATGGAAACCCTTCTTGAAAAAGGTGGACAAATTGTGAGCGAAATACTGGTTTTCGAAAAAGAAGGCCGAGGGCATAAGCACCCATTGTGGGAAATATGCTACGTAACTGAAGGAGCAGGTATCATAGTAAATGGTGATAAGCATGAGCAAGTGAAGAAAGGTTCAGTCTGTAAAATAGCTCCCAATACCGATCATTGGATGATTCCTGATGTACATATGGAGGTCTTATTGGTCTATTCGCCCAATCCATAGAAATCGAATGGCAGCTTTGTGATCATTATCGCTAAAATAGTCGTATTTTTGCAGATCGCTGATGGTTTATTTATACCAATAAAATACCGATTATTCATATTCAGATTATAAAGCTATGCTTCCAGATAAGAAAGAACACGCTAAGATAAAATCAAGATTACACCCTCGCAATAAGAATCGAGAGCGTTACGATTTCAAAGAACTACTTGAGTCATGTCCAGACTTAAAGCCTTTTATGATATTAAACAAGTACGATGATCAGTCTATTGATTTTGCAGATCCCAAGGCGGTTAAAATGCTGAATAAGGCTTTGTTGATGCATTATTACGGACTGAGCGAATGGGATATTCCTGAGAACTATTTATGTCCTCCAATTCCTGGTAGAGCTGATTACATTCACCATATTGCAGATCTTTTGTGCAGGAGTAATTTTGGTGAAATGCCCAAAGGGGAGAAGATTACCTGTCTTGATGTTGGTGTTGGTGCCAATTGCATTTACCCAATTATAGGACGAACAGAATACGGTTGGTCTTTTATTGGAACCGATATTGATCCTATTGCTCTAGCTTCTGCTAACAAAATCATTGAATTTAACCCAACACTTAAGGGTGGTGTGGAGTGCCGACTGCAAGCTAGCAGTAAGGATTATTTTTATGGTGTCTTTACTCGCGAAGAACGTGTGGATATGACCGTATGTAACCCGCCATTCCATGCTTCAGCAGAAGATGCACAGGCTGCTTCGAAACGTAAGGTGAATAACCTAAATGAGAAGAAAGTAAAAACCCCAACATTAAACTTTGGGGGGCAGCAAAACGAATTGTGGTGCGAAGGTGGCGAAGGCCGTTTCCTGAAAACGATGATTTCGGAAAGTAAGAAGTTTGGAAAGAGCTGCTTTTGGTTCTCAAGCCTTGTTTCTAAGCAATCGAATTTAAAGTTGGTTAATAAAGTTCTGCAGGAGCTTGGTGCTGAAAAGGTAGAGGTTATTCCTATGGGACAAGGCAATAAAACCAGCCGTATTGTGGCTTGGACATTCCTAAACACTGAAGAGCAAAAGGAGTGGAAAGAGACCCGCTGGAAGTAATGCAAGATTTCTAAAAATGTAGAAGAGGATGATCAGAATTGGTCATCTTTTTTTTATTTCTCAACAATTGAACGGTACCAACCCAACTTAATTCTGCTTTTATTATCTTGTGTGTTCAATACAAAGCACAGCTATGAATATTCTACAAATCATACCAGGCTCAGGAGGGAGTTTTTACTGTGGCAATTGTTTACGCGACGATAAGTTTCATTTGGCCATGAAAAAGCAAGGCCATGAGGTTACCAAAATCCCCATGTATTTGCCTTTATTTTCAGATGAGCATGATCTCAACGAGATACCTGTCTTTTATGGTGCTATCAGTATTTACCTAAAGCAATTGTATCCTATTTTCAGGCATGCACCGGCTTGGGTCGATCGTCTTTTGAATTCAGGGCCCATGTTAAAGCTTGCAGCAAGCATGGCTGGATCTACTAGTGCAAAAGGGCTGGAAGAAATGACCATTTCCATGTTGATGGGGGAAAAAGGTAAGCAAAAAGATGAATTGAATCGTATGGTTAGTTGGGTGTCAGAATACCTTCAGCCAGATGTGATTCATATATCAAATGCATTGCTTTTGGGATTGGCGCCAAGACTAAAAAAGGAATTTCCCAATGCGATTATCATTTGTTCTTTACAAGATGAGGAAGTTTGGGTTGATGCCATGAATGATTCTTTTCGAGATAAAATTTGGGCACTTATGAGTACAAAAGCAGAAGATATTGATGCTTTTATCGCTGTTAGTGATTTTTATGCGCAGGTTTCTATAAAAAAAATGAAACTTCCCAAGGAGAAAGTATTCACCAATTATTTAGGCGTCGATCCTGAGGAGTACAGGTATGTTGCAGTAAATACCAAAGAGCGAAACATTGGTTATATATCCCGGATGTGCGAAGCCAATGGTTTCGACATTATGGTGGATGCTTTTATTCATCTCAAAAAAGACAAGGCTGTCGATGATGTGAAATTGATCCTGACGGGAGGTTCAACAGGCGAGGATAAAGCGCTCATCAAACAATTAAGACAAAAACTAAGGGAAGCTAATCTCACAGATCAGGTTGAATTTCATGAAGATTTCGATGGTGAGGGCAGACACGATTTCTTTTCTAAGGTTAAGATAATTTCGGTTCCTGTTCGCAATGGAGAAGCCTTTGGATTATACCTATTGGAAAGTATGGCTTCGGGTGTACCAGTGGTACAACCCAAATTGGGAGCTTTTCCCGAAATAGTTGAAAAGTCGAATGGAGGAATCATTTATGAAAATAACACGCCAGAAGTTCTTGCCACTGCTATAAAAGATCTTTTAAATCAGGAAGATAAATTACAGGAGTTGTCCACTAGTGCACGAAAAGGGGTAGAAGAGGAGTTTAATATTTACACTCAGTCAGATAAGTTGATTGGTATATATTCTAAGTTTTTGAAAATCACTTCACCATGAATTAGTTCCGAGAGATGCAATCAATCACGTCTGTACCGTTTGTTGGCTGATAAATCTTATTTGTACGGATATAAGGTATATTATGAGAAAAAACAAGTAAAGTAGCATTTAATAAAATGCTACTTTTGTTTTTCAAATACAAAACAACAAACGATTAGAGAGAAAGATGAGTATAGATTTTATATTTATGTTGACAAAGGATGATCAGACTGTATCTGATGCCAGAGAATATGTGAAGGAGATTGCAGCTGCAGGAGCAAAGCATATTGGTTTTAAAGATATTGGATTGCCCACTAGCGAATTAAAGCTTCTTGCAGAAGATTTGAAGAAAGAAGGTGTTAAGGTTTATTTGGAAGTGGTGAGTTTGGATGCGGAGAGTGAAGAAAGATCTGCCAGGGTGGCCATGGATCTGAATGTTGACTATTTACTGGGAGGAACACGACCTGAACTTATTGCTGCAATAGTTAAAGATCACTCCTTAAAATACTATCCTTTCGTAGGTACGATTGAAGATCATCCAAGTATTCTTACCGGAACAATTCCTGAGATTGCCGCACATGCCGCGCAGATTACAGCTATTGATGGGGTCGATGGCTTGGATCTTTTGGCCTACCGATTTACAGGAGAAGATATTCCACAATTGATACAAGAAGTCTGTGAAGCATCGTCAAAACCAGTTGTTGTTGCCGGTAGTATCGATAGCCAGAAAAGAATAGAAGTGGTTAAAACCAATGGAGCTTCTGGATTTACCGTTGGAACTGCAGCATTTGATATGGAATTTCCATCAAGTCAAGCTGGAATTTCGGGGCAGGTTTATAGCATACTAGAAATGAGTAGATTATAGCATTATAGATTTTTTCCAAAAGGGAGAGGGCGTTAATAGAAAAGAGGATAATTCGTACAGATTATCCTCTTTTCTATTGGGGGTATTAGGTTTTATTTTAGAGCAGGTTCTATTGTAAAGGATTTGAAATCCTATATTAGTCAACATCATACTTTTGTGGATAGGATAAGCATTTTGTTTCTGGCTGAAAAGAAATTTTCAGATATGGGTATATTGTTTAACTTTAGCGGTTATAGAATTAACCGTTTAGCTTTTAATATGATGCAAAATCCCAAAAATAAAACCTATTCCCCGTTAGAAGAAAAGATAAATATTTATTCGCATGCTTTGGGATTTATAGCTTCATTTATAGGGACTCTGTTTTTAATCAGAAAGGCGTATTTGTCTGGAGATATGGCACAAATGGTAAGCTTTGGTATTTTTGGCTTAAGTATGATGATCTTATTTGCTGCATCCACGCTTTATCATCGTGCAAAAGAACCTGATAAAAGATCACGTTTGAGAATATTTGATCATGCTGCCATTTATGTTTTGATTGCAGGAACCTATACACCCTTTTGTTTGTTGACCTTGCCTGAGAAAACGGGACTGATTGTTTTTATAGTCGTTTGGGTATTTGCTTTGGTTGGTATTACGATTAAGCTGTTTTTTACCGGCCGTTTCTCACTTCTGTCTACCCTTATGTATTTGTTTATGGGATGGATGGTCATTTTCATTATTAAGCCTTTGTATCAGCATTTATCCACAGAGGGACTTACCTGGCTTTTTTCAGGCGGTTTAGCTTATACGATTGGTGCTATTTTATACAGCATCAAAAGAATACCATTTAATCATGCCATTTTTCATATTCTGGTCCTCTTAGGATGCTTTTGCCATTATATGGGGATCTACTTATATGTGTCTTAAGTTGATCTTAGGAAGTAAGAATACCAAAAAAACCAAAATTTGATGTTTAATATTGCTGAGAGATAGATGATTCTTCGTCATGAATTGATTACGACCCCCTGTTCCGGAAAAACTTCTACCTGTGATCCCAACTTTTCGACTTGATCCCTTGATCCGCTTGATCCATCTCATCTATGAAAGTTGAGAACATAAAAAAAAGCACCAATGTTTTTCAACCTTGATGCTTTTAAGCGGAGAGAGAGGGATTCGAACCCCCGGTACGTTGCCGCACAATAGTTTTCAAGACTACCGCATTCGACCACTCTGCCATCTCTCCAATACGTTTTATTATCTGTTCTTATAACGGGTGCAAATGTAAGTTAAAAAAGGTCTTCTACCAAATAAAAAATGCACCTCTAGCCAATATTTATTTGAATGCTTTGATAATCAGATTCAGAATTTTGAAAAAAAAAGTTTTATCCGTGTAAATCCAGCTCATTTAGCATGTATAGGGAGTGCTCAATGGTTTTGAAAATCTCTGAGCAATACTCGTTGACTGCTTTAGGGCTGCCAGGAAGTGTATAAATCAAAGTTTTACCCATAACCCCAGCAATACCACGACTAACAAGAGCATTTGCTTTTTCCATACCATATTTCACACGAATCAACTCCATGATACCAGGAATCTCCTTGGTTAATAGAGGTTTAATCACGTCAGGAGTGATATCCTTAGGTCCGATGCCTGTACCACCCGTTGTGAAAACCATATCGTAGTTCTCAGCCTGCGCTTTCAAAAGAATGGTCTTTAATAGTTCTTCGTCATCAGGAATAATGACTGTTTCAATATCGAAATGACGATTTTTAGAATTGAAAAAATCTTCAGCTAATTTGTTAAGTAATGGTCCACTCTTATCTATGTATTCACCTCTGCTGGCACGATCGCTAAGGGTTATAATGAGTGTTTTCATGATACGAGGCTGATATTCCAGTTGATCACCAGCTTTTAATTCACCACCTTCGAGTACACGACAGAATATACCTTCCTTAGGCATCACACAATTTCCTACTTCACGAAAAATACTACAATTATCGCCATGGCATTTTTTACCGATTTGTGTAACCTCCAAAACCATATCGCCCATAATGAAACGATCAAGAGGGGCTGATTTGTGTAGGATAATCCCCCGAGTTGTAATATTTTCAGCGAATTCACCAAATTTAATTTTACGTTTGGCTTGTTCTGAGAACTTATCGATACTTTCTTGAGCCAATAGACTAACCTGACGGTGCCAATTCCCAGCGTGAGCATCTTGTGCAACACCCATTTTATTTAGTTCGATTGAAGGTACCGGCTTTTTAACGATCCCTTTTTTATCAGAAATATTAACCGAGAGTATATCTACTTTAGTCATTTTTATGAGTTTGTTAGTTCGTGTGTTTGATACTTAGTGTCTTGTCGTTTATATTGGATCAGGGAGCGGAATCTTGCAGATTTATTCAGACGAAATGTGTCTAAGGTGTATAATTTTAGTCAGAGCCATCGGTTTAAATAGTCACGTCCTATTTTATTAGATATCATTAAATCAACACATTACCGAATCATCATATTTATAAATCAACTTTAGTTTTCTCCTCTAATTTGATATCCTCCATAGTCATGTTTTTATCAACAGCTTTGCACATGTCGTAAATGGTTAATAGAGCCACACTAGCGGCTGTAAGGGCTTCCATCTCTACACCAGTTTGTCCAATGCACTTTACACGTGTGTTCACCTGCACACCATTATCAATTAACTTACATTTTACTTCAGCTTTCGTAATCATTAATGTATGACAAAGAGGAATGAGGTTGCTGGTTTGCTTGGCAGCTTGGATACCTGCAATTTCTGCAATAGTCAATACATCACCTTTTTTCATGTCATTATCACGAATTAACTCAATAGTTGTTGGTGATAATAAGATTTTTCCGGAAGCTTTTGCTTCTCTAATCTGAGGATCTTTATGGGCGACATCAACCATATTAGCTTTGCCGTCTTTATCTATATGGGTGAACTTATTATCAGTCATCTGTAATTAGTGAATTTGTATGTTTAGAAGTTTGTAAATTAGTTAATTCGGTTTTTTGTGATTGAATGTTTTAATCTTCACATCATCGTATTAGCTAATCAGGACATTAAAATTAGCCTCCAATATTATAAAACTTCCCTATTTTGTTTTTGCTTCCCTCTTCAGGCTTACTTTCAATCGTTCTTCTAATTGCATCTTTAGCACCCAACTCTTTTACATCAAATTCATTTTGATTAAATAAGCAGGGCTTAACTTTACCATTGGCTGTAAGGCGAATGCGATTGCATTTTTTGCAATTTCCACCTTCGCCACCTTCAACAATTGAGAAATCACCTGTTTCCAGATCCATTTGTCGAATAAAACGTAAATCAAGATCATTGGACTTACAGTATGCTTTAAGCGCAATCAATTCGGTTTCACTACTGTCTGGCATACGCACACAGTTGATCTTAATAGGCGTTAATCCAGCCTTTTTGGATGCCTCAATACCTTTAAATACATCTTCAATATCGCCACATCGGGTAACTTCGCGATATGTTTTGGGGTTAAGTGTATCCAGGCTGATATTCACACGCTTAAGACCAGCTTTAGCCAAGTCATCGGCATATTTTTCCAGTAAAATGCCATTCGTTGTAAGAGCTAAATCTTCAAGCCCCTTAATATTGGCAATTTTTTCAACTAGCTCAACGATTCCTTTTCTAACCAATGGCTCCCCACCCGTTAAACGGACTTTTGTAATACCCGTTTTAATAGCTTCTTCAACAAAGCTTACAATTTCTTCAAAACTCAGCATATCATCATGAGCCATCAGATCGATACCATCTTCGGGCATGCAGTATGAGCAGCGAAGATTACATCGATCTGTAACTGAGATTCTGAGGTAACTAATATTTCTCTTATATCTGTCTAACATGTACAAATTCTCCTTCTGTAAATTCATCAACACCTCTTGGGATGGCCATTATACCATCAGCTTGGGTGAATGCATTAATGTGTGCCGATCCGTGATAGTTAACAGGAATCACTTGATTATTGGCATTTAATCGTACGGGAATAAACTCCAAACGATCGACTCTTTTGCGTTTGTAGTCACATGAAATTGGCAAGCGAACAATGCTTGGGTAGTAATCGTGTCCCATCAAACGAAAAACTAAGGCTTTCCCTAGTAACTCAAATTGTACAAATGATGAAACAGGATTACCTGGCATAGCAAAAACATATTTGCCTTGTCGAGTTGCAAATACGGTGTGCTTACCTGGTTTTACACTTAGTGTATGAAACCAAATATTGAATTCTAATTCTTTTAATATTTGCGGAATATAATCGTATTCACCTACTGAAACACCACCCGAAATAATAAGGAGATCATTCTCCTCGATACATTTGGCAATAACCGCTTTAGTTGCTTCTTTCGAATCTGCAACGATACCATAGTAATTACCAGTGATGCCAATTTTTTCAAGTTGAGCCATCAATTGCCATGAATTGACATTCCTGATTTGCGTTGGAGCTGGGGTTTCATTGGGTTCTACCAATTCACTTCCCGTTGCGATGATACCAACTCTTACTCTTTGATAGACCAGAGGTTGCGTACATCCAATTTCAGCAAGCACCGAAATGTGTTGTGCTTTTAATCGGGTTCCTTTTTTTAAAACAACATCATTCTCTTGAATATCTTCACCTTGGATGCAAATGTTAGTCTTCGTTTTTGTTTCTGTAAAGCGAACAAATTTATCATCAGTTATTTCTGTATGTTCTACCATGATAACGCAATCTGCCCCCTCAGGAACCATTGCACCAGTCATTATTTTCGAACATTGTTTCTCTCCAATAATTTTTGTTGGTGGAGTTCCCGCAGGAATGGTTTCGAGAATTTCAAGAGTCTCTGATAAATCGGCCTGACGGCAAGCAAATCCATCCATTGCTGATTTATTAAATGGAGGAATAGCAATAGGGGATACCACATCTTCAGCTAAAACGCGGTTTAAACATTTTGATAGTTCAATATGCTCTTTTTCTAACTTCTTAGTAGCATGTTTAACCGTCTTAAGGGCTTCATTAAAAGTGATCATAGGGTTAGTTTTGAATAGTCCAGCCAGATTTCGAGAATTTTAGATTTTTTGGATCAAAGTCAAATTTGTGTTCATCAAATTCAATCCATTTATCTGCTAGTCCTTTATCTATTAAAGCTTGGCGTTTTATTTGGTTATTGTTTTTTTTATTAATTATTAAGAAAATACCTGGTTTCATAATTTGCCTTAAGCCTCCAGATTCGCATATGATTGGTGAATCAGGTGGTAGGAGTTTCATAAGCTTATCAAAAACAAGGGGGAGTTTATTATCCATACATTGAACGTAATAGACTTCTTTTGACCCTGCATTTAAAAACCGTTGACTATCCTTATTGCCATTGGCATTTAATTCTTTTATGATAGAATAATCCGTGCCTTTTTCTATGATTTGTGCGTCAGGATTCAGTCGATGAAAGTGTGGAGCGATTTTAATACTAATAACTGGAAAAAGGATAGCATACTGTGCTATCACTTGACTGGCAAAAAGTGTTTTACCCACATTTTGACCCGTTCCTGCTATTAATAATATGTTTTTGTAAATTTTTTCCACTCTGCTAAATTTAAGAAAACTCAATGATAAACTGATATTGGAGTTGTCTGTTTTTTAGCATGTTGGGCATGTTGTTGATGAAGTATATAGCCCAGAAGCCAAATCACATATTTCTCCTTTCCAATTTAGGATCTAGTCCACGGGAGGCAATTAAGTTTCCTAATATTACCCATCGGTTATTAGAACTTACCAGAGGCTTAGTTGTTAATAACTCGGAGTTTTCATGATAGGGATAAAGATAGAAATATTAATGAATCTACAAATGTGTATATGTCTTGTTGTCGTCTTTTGATGTGCGATTTGATTTTTTAATGTTCTTAACTTATTGGTATGTAATTAGAAATGAAGTTAGTGTTTGAAGTCTGTTATCTAAGATTGAATTCTATTTATATTTAATTTCGATAAGGATAATCTTTTTATCTTTAGCCAAGCATATTCGTAAGAGGAAAGAAGGCTATTATTGATAATCAATAGGAAATATATTAAAATTAGATAAATGGGCGAGCATAAACACGAGCACGGACATAAGCATGATCATGGCGATTTAAAAGGTAGAAATCTTGCTATAGCTATTGTTTTAAATATAGGTATAACTCTTGCTCAAGTCGTCGGTGGTTTTATTTCGGGTAGTTTGGCATTAATGTCAGACGCAATGCACAATTTTAGTGATGTGTTGGCTCTTATTATCTCGTGGTTTGCGAGTAAGTTATCGAAGAGAGATCAAACACCTTCTCAAACGTATGGGTATAAACGCGCTGAGATATTGGCAGCTCTAATCAATGCTGTGTCTTTAATTGTGATTGCTTTTTTCTTATTGAAAGAAGCCATTTCTCGCTTTTCTGATCCTGTAGAAGTGCAATCAGGCATGGTTATGATTTTGGGTGGCTTGTCAATCGTGTTGAATGGTTTGAGTGTTTTGCTGGTTCAAAAAGATGCTAAGAATAATATGAATATGCGTTCTGCATATTTACATCTACTTACAGATATGATCTCATCTGTTGCAGTTGTTTTGGGAGGATTAGCCATGTATTTATGGGACGTTGCCTGGGTCGATTCAGTTCTATCTATAGGAATTGCACTTTATCTCGTTTATTCAAGCTGGGGTTTGATAAAGGAAAGTGTTAGGATATTGATGCAGTTTGCTCCAGCAAAGGTAAATTTGGATGATATTAATACGGAATTACAGAATATTCCTGAAGTGAATAATATGCATCACGTTCATGTATGGCAACTCGATGATAAACAAATCAATTTTGAAGCTCATATTAGTTTTAAAGAAGATCTAAAACTGAGTAGAGTCAATGAAATTCTTCATCAAATAGAGCATGTATTGGATGAGAAATTTGATATCAATCATGTAACCCTTCAGCCTGAGATTGATGGTTCTTGTGGAGATAATAGTATGGTTATTCAAAATGAAAAATGATAATAGATAGTTGATGCAATTTATTGATTGAGAGTTATTATTGTTTTTTATTATGTCAGTTTAGGCATTTTTCAAGTGCCTCTGTCGAAAAAAAACTATTGTTTTTTTGTAGTTAAATTGACATTATTTTGCACTTTTACGGGGTTCAAAAACCTATTTATCTACCCAAGATTGTTAACTAACCCGAATCATATCACAAGCCTAATTCATCAACTTTCTTCGGAAGGGGATGAGCGTGCATTCGAACAAATCTATGATTTATTCTATTCTAAAATGTATGCTACGGCCTTTCAGTATCTGAAAAATAAACCTTTGGCTGAAGAGGTTGTGTCCGATGTGTTTTGTCGTATTTGGAAAAAACGATTGGAATTAGTTCAGATTAAAAATTTTGAAAGTTATTTGTTCATCTCAGTACGAAACCTTTCTTTAAATTATATCAGAAATAATTCTAGAATTAGCAATGAATCTCTTGATGAGCAGTCTTATCATATCTCAGATTCAGTTGCTCTTCCTGATGAAGTGATGGAAGCACATGAACTACAGGATCTACTCAAAAATTCTGTCGAGAGTCTACCTCAAAAATGCAAAGCAATTTTTAAGATGATTCGTTTTGATGGCCTCAAGTATAAAGAAGTTGCATCAGAACTAGATATCTCTGTTAATACCGTTGACACCCAAATGAGAATCGCTATGAAGAAAATAAGCCAGTCTTTAGGTGATTTTTCCAGAAAAAAGAAATGAATCTATTCTTCATTAATACTCACTTATTAAGGGTGTTATGTGTATTTATACCTGATTTTGTTAATTTTAATTAAAAAAAATCAATTTCTTTTTAGGGAGTTTTATAAATTCTGGGGTCTTAAGTTTAAAAGCTATTATTTCGAAATAACAAAATGAGTGAAATTCAAAATATAATAACCAAAGTATTAGCTGGTAGTGCTAATAAAGAGGAGCAAGACTTGCTTAATGACTGGTTAAGGGAAAAACCAGAAAATAAGCGAAGTTTTGAACTCCAACGCCAACAATGGGAAGAGATACTTCTCGTTGTGGACGAAGAAGATAAGAAACGTGTTTTTACAGATATTAAAAAGAGGATTAATCAAGAAACTAAAGTTGTAGATTTTAATGAGCGTGTTAGTAAAAAGAAATCCATGGGGTGGATGAGGATTGCAGCTTCTGTTGTGGCCTTTATTTCCTTAGGTGCATTATCTTATTATGAAATTTCTGATCCATTTTCACATTTGAATTTAATTGGATATGATTTAGTTGAGGCTGAAGCTGGAACACAACAAACACAATTGTTAGCTGACGGTTCTACCGTTTATTTGAATGGTGATAGTCGCTTAAAGTATAAGGTAGGTTCTGAAGCTAATGAGCGTAAGCTTTATCTTGAGGGTGAAGCATTTTTTGATGTTGCAAGAGATGAAAGTAAACCTTTTGTAATTGGTTTAGAAATGAGTCATGTTCAGGTCTTAGGTACATCTTTTAATATTAAAGCTTATCCTGAAGATGAACAAATTTCTACTTCTGTAATAACTGGACGTGTTGCTTTTGAAGCTTCAAATACTGAATCGTTAATACTTATTCCAGGGAATAAGGGAGTCATTGATAAGGATAAAAAATCTATAGCTAAACTTGATGTGGACAACTCAATGGATTTGGCTTGGATGGATAAAGCTTTATATTTTGAAAATACGAGTTTGTCAGAACTGGCAAAATCATTACATAGAATGTATGGTGTGAAAATAAAGTTGACGGATGGCAGTCTGAAAAACCTGAAAATCACAGCTAAGTTTGAAAATGAAAAATTTGAAGAAATTCTTAAAATTCTTGAGATGACTAATGAATTTTCATATAGGATTGATAAAGAGGTCGTTTTGATTGGGAGGAAAGGGGAGTTTTAATCAAAAAAAATACCGAAAAGTGGCAGCTCTTCGGTATTTAAATAACATGTAGTAAATTTACTTGTCAAGTAAATGTAATTGAAATAAAGATTTTTACTTCAACAAACATTATGTGCTGCAAAATTAAGAAAAAATATCTACACTATACAAGCAAATGCGTATTTGTTTGTGAGTCTGTTACCACTAGTAGTAGATTCAGGATTGATATGTTCTTAGTTTTGCTTTTTTTATGCCTAGTAAATCCAATTTCATCTTTTTCCCAATCTAAGCTTATTTCATTAAATGAGTTTAGTAAGGAAATGAACTTTGAATCCTTTATCGATGAGTTGGAGAAACAATCAGACTTCACCTTTGTTTATAATCCTGAAAGACTTCAACATCTTAAAGTAAAAGCTATACGAGGAGACGAAATGTCAATTGATGCTATTCTCAGTATTGTACTGACTCCTTTTGGCTTGAATTTTATTATTTATCGGGATAAGATTATCATTAAAGAAAAAACAGGAGCTGTTCCAATGACCCTTCTAGAGTCTTCAAGTAGTACTGAAACTCAAGATATGATGAAAATTGAAAAAATTGTTGTGGGAAGAGTTTTATGTGAAGATGATGGCCTGCCAATTATAGGAGCTTCAATTCGATTGAAAAATCAAGTATATGGAACAGCGAGTGATAAGGATGGTTATTACAATTTGAAATGTAATATTGGAGATACAATATTAGTGACTGCTATTGGTTTCGTTGATTTTGAAACTGTGGTAGGGTTTAAGATTGTTGAAGATATTCGACTAAAACTAAACTTAATTAGTTTAAAAGAGGTTAATGTAATTGGTTATGGTGAAGAGGCTACAAGAGAATTGCTTGGCGCTGTGAACTCAATAGATCCAATGATGAGTGGAGAAGTTCCAAATAATTTTGATGATATATTAGCAGGAAGTGCAAGTGGTTTATGGTTTCAAAAAAGTTCGGGAGTACCTGGTAGTGCCTCTACAATTTCTATTAGGGGTGTAACTTCATTGCAGCCTGATGCCAATAGTCCCCTAATAGTCGTAGATGGTGTTCCTTTATTTTCGAATGAAGAGAATTTAAATCAAATAACAACACAATCATTTAGTGGAGCATTTTTTGGCTTAGCTAATAATTATGTCTTTAATGATATTAGGGAATCTAATGAGTTTCAGAAGAATGGGTTAAATATGATTAATACAGAGGATATTGAATCGATCTCTGTTTTAAAAGATGCTTATTCTACTTCGATTTATGGGTCAAGAGGTGCAGCAGGAGTCATCTTAATAAGTACAAAGAAACCTAAGAAACGAGGTCTTTCAGCAAGCTTTTTATTTGAGACGAGTTTGTCTAAACCTGTTGGAAAACCCGATTTGATGAATGCTGATCAATATGCTGAATTATATAGTACTTACTATAGTAAATTAAAAAATGAAGAGGTTTTATTCCCCTCTTCAAATAATACGAACTGGTATGATTTAGTTGTTCGAAATGCAATAGGGAATAAGTTGAGCTTATCTATTCAGAACAAGAAGCACAATGGTTTTTTTTATATGAGTTTCTCTCAAATTGATCAAGAGAGTTATATTTTGGGCGCTGATTATAAAAAATATACAGGACGATTGAATTTTCAGCAAAGAATTCATAATCGACTTAGCTTAGGTGCCAATCTAACCATTACGGCAGAGAAGAATAATTCGCTGCTTGCTCCTAAGATATATAGAGATGCAATTTTAAAGGCACCGAATGTGTTAGTTCATAATCCTGAAGGAGATTATAATTTTAATAATTTGGGTAATCCTTATGGTAATTATTTTGCTAATCCTTTGGCAATGGCTAAATCTGATAAAGGAGAAGTTGTTGATAACTATGTGATTGTAAATATTTATTTTGATTTTGAATTGACGAATTGGCTTTCTTATCGTTTTGATTTAGGGGGAAATTTGATTGATACGGATGCTGTTTCTGCCTATAGAAAAGGTTTCAGTCCAGATGTTAAAGAGGCTATAGAAAGTGATGGGTATTCCCGAAAATGGGTGTTTACAAATACCATTAACGGTTATAGAGAATTTGGAGAGCATTATCTCAAGTTTATATTGGGGCAAAGTTTTGAACAATCGAGACAAAAGGAAGAAGAAGTCTTTTACGAAGGCTTGTCGGGTATAAATATAGGAGGTCGTCTTAAATTAAATGATTATCAAATGGAAAAAAGGCGGTATGCATTGGCCTCATGGTTTGGCCGCTTGAATTATAATTTCAAGCAAAAATTGTTTGCAGGACTTTCATACCGCATTGATGGTTCATCTCGTTTTAGAAAGAGTAATCGTTACCAGATGTTTCCTGCTTTTTCCGCAGGCTGGATTCTAAAGTCAGATGTTGATGATTCATTTATGAACCTACTTAAGATTCGTTCTAGTTTCGGGTATTCCGGTGTTGAGCAATCTACGTTTACATATGGTGCATTACGAACTTATCAAACTCATCCTCAAAATTTGACTTATGCAGGCAATTTGATTCTTTCTGAGGAAAATGGTGCTGAACAGGATATAGCATGGGAAAAAACAAAGAATTTTGATTTTGGTGTTGATATGTCATTCTTTAAAGAACGTTTTAAAACTTCATTAGATTATTATTCTAAACAGGTGAATAATTTATTGCTGTTTACAGATGTTCCTGCTGTTTCTGGTTACCAAAAGCAATGGGTCAATGTGGGTAAGATGAAGAATACTGGAATAGAATTGAATTTGGATTGCAAACTGATTGATAGTGAATTTAAGTGGGATTTGCTTCTGACTTCTGCCTATAATAAGAATAAAGTTCTTAAACTTAATTATGTAGGACAGGAGGTTTGGGAAGCCGATCAAGCCTATAAATATTTTAAAGAAGGTAAGGAAGCAGCTCAATTTTTCCTTTACGATTGGCAAGGTGTCAATCCAGTAACGGGAAATCCTATTTGGCATTATCCAAATGGTATTATGGGTGAGACACCACCTTCTAGTGATAATGATAGAAAAACTTTTGGCTCTGGTATTCCAACTTTAACAGGAGGAATGAATCATAGATTGAAGTATAAGGGATTTGAATTGAATGCTTTTTTATCCTTTGTCAGTGGAAAAGAAATGCTCAATGGTACAGCTGCTTTATTGCATACTTATACGACAACGGAAGCCTATAATCTATCACCTGATGTTTTAAATTATTGGAAAAAAGAAGGAGATATAACGAGTCAACCAGCCTTGTTTAATAACTCAATAACGAATACAAGCAATTATACCACCAGTCGAACAAGTTCACGTTTTTACGAAGATGCTTCATTCATTCGCATGAAAAGACTTGTGTTGGCTTATTATTTACCTAAACAGATTGTAAGTAAATGGAAACTTGAAAGTGTCAAAATTTATGCTCAAGCGACCAATTTGTTTACAATTACAAATTATTCTGGAGTTGATCCCGAAGTAAGTGCTTTTGGTTCATCATCATTACTCTCTGGTTACGATGAAGTAACCATGCCACAGTCAAAGTCATTTAGCTTGGGCCTAAGAATTAACTTATAAAAACGTGTCAAGTAAAAATTAAAAATAAATGTAGTAAATGAAAGGTTATTGAGTCTGGCAGGATGATGTAACCACACTGAAAATTTCAAATCAACTTTTATTGAAGTATGCATAATATCAGCCTTTAATCTGGTAATCAGGGTTGCCTATTTCTATGTTTTTTGAGATTATAGTGATTTAAGTTAAATAGTAAATGGATTGTTAGAAGTGAAAAAGTGATTAAAAGATTGATGAAATAACAGTTTTAGTCAATTAGATAAATCGAATTGGAACGATAGAATCCGAATAATAAACCCAATAAAAACCTAAAATTAAATTTTATGAAAAATGTAAGAATTTCATGGAAAATGGCTTTACCTCTTGTGGCCATCTTATTAAGCAGTGTATTCACTTCTTGTAGTGATGATGAGAAAAAATTGAGTGATTTAACAGGTTTCCTAAGTTTTGGATTTTCCGATGCAGCACTTGAGAATTACGAATTTACAATTGGAAGTGATAATGTTATTACAAATCAAATTGCTTTGCCTTATGGATTTGATGCTTCTGCATTGACGCCAGTATTTAGTGCAGCACCATTGTCAACTGTAAATATTGCAGGTATTGATCAGGTGAGTGGTTCTGTAGCAATGGATTTCACAAGTGATATCGTGTTTTCTGTAGTGGCAGAAAATGGGGATAATACATTGAATTATACAGTAAGAGTAAATGTAGCGACTACTTTATCTGCTTGGACAAACCTTTCTCCAAATGCAGGTTTCCCGTTATACACTGATATTACAGCTTTCGATTTAGATGGTAAGTATTTTGTAGTTGGAGGTCTTAAAGGTGCTTCAGTTTACGGAGATCATGAAGCAGGAATTTATTCTTCGACTGATGGTTCTGATTTTGTTGAAGTTACATCTGCAATCTTCCAGGATTATGGTATGGCAGTTGGAACTGCTGCTGTAAAGCATGGTGATAAGCAGCTACTAGTAGGTGGTATGTCATACTCTGATTATTTTGGTGGTGGAACAGGTGATGGTTCTGCAAGTAATAAAGTGTGGTCATCGACTGATGGTACTACTTGGGAGAAGGTAACTACAACAGAAAATCCTTATGAAGGTTGGGGAGCTGCGCCAGAAGTTAATTCTTTTACAGCAAGAACTAATGCTACAGTAGCTAATATGAATGGTGATCTTTATTTAACGGGAGGTTTTAGCGTTGCTTTTGGTGCTCCTCAAGGTGCTATGGCTGATGTTTGGAAGTCTACGGATGGTGGAGCTACATGGACAAACTTGGAGGCTGACTTTGGAGTAGATTTTGTTGCTAGAGCGAAAAGTCAATTAGTCGTTTATAATGACGAGTTATACTTAATTGGTGGTCGTGAAAGTAACAATTCATCTGTATTAAATAACGAAATCTATAAGTCTACTGATGGTGTAACTTGGACTAAATTGGCTGTTGAAACTCCATTCACTGCTTGTTCTGGACATATTTGTTATGAGTATAACGATAGATTTTATCTAATTGGTGGTAACAAAACTGAAGTAGAAGTAGTAGCTGAAGAGGAAGTAACAAAACTTGTTCCTATGAATGATGTTTGGGTATCGGAAGATGCTGGTGTAAACTGGACAAAAGTTACTGAAGGTGCATTACCAGAAGGATTTGCTGCTCGTGCAGGTCATGCTTTTGTAAAAGATGCTAATACAGTTCATATTTTCGGTGGAATGGGCGCTGAAGCTGATGGAACAGCTAAGGTGTTAACTGATTCTTGGAAAGGTACTTTGAATTAATTTGGACTCATATTTGGGAAGCTGCTGGCAGGCGGCTTCCTGAATTAACTTCTTAGGAGATTAAAAATCTCAATTTTAATAACATGTAGTAAAATCCAAAATAATGAATAAAATATTTTACATCCTTTTTTCTTTTTTACTGACCATATCGTCTTTGGGTGTACAGGCTCAAATAACGAAAGCTCAGGAATTAAAGAATCTTAAGATAACGGGCACACTCAAATGCTCGGAAGATAATCAGCCTGTTGTAGGAGCTACGATTATTGTAAAAGGCACAACAAATGGGGTTGCTGCCGACTTTGATGGTAATTTCACTATCGTTGCAAATCATGACGATATTCTACTGATTTCTTCAATAGGATATGCATCAACAGAAATTAAAATTGGGACGAAAACACATTTCGATTTGAGTTTATCTCCCGATAATGTATCTCTTAAAGAAATTGCCGTAATTGGATACGGTGTGCAAGAAAGACGTGACCTAACAGGTGCTGTATCATCTGTGAATATTGAACAAATTGAACAAGTCGCTGTAAGTGTTGATAATGCCTTGGCAGGTCAAATTGCAGGTGTGCAAGTTAATTCGGCAAGTGGTACACCAGGTAGTGCTACTGCAATAACCATTCGTGGTATTACATCGCTATCTGCTGATAATAACCCTCTTTATATTATTGATGGTGTACCTGTTTATGGTGTAGGCGCTGGTGCTTCTACTTCTTTTCAGTCTGGAGGCGTTCCAATGGTAGCAATGGGCGGAAATAGTACTTCGGGATCGATAGGTGCTACTTCAGAATTTGAAAGAAATCCTTTGGCGAGTTTAAATATGGAGGATATTGAATCTATAGAAGTGCTTAAAGATGCCTATGCTACAGCAATTTATGGTTCGCGAGGTGCAGCTGGTGTCATCTTAATTACAACCAAAAAAGGTAAAAAGGGGGCTCCTAAAGTCGATTTTAATATCTCTACTTCGGTCGCCGAACCTGTTGGTGTTCCCGATGTCTTAAGTGGAGACCAATATGTCGATTTTTACAATGATTATTACAGTGCGTATAGCAATAAGGAAAATTATTTTTCAAAAAGTGCAAATACAGATTGGTTTGATGCAGCAATACGTACTGCTGTAACAACTAATGTTTCTGCGACAGTATCTGCAGGTACAGATAAAAGCACGTATTTTTTATCTTTAGCTTATCTTGATCAGGACTCGTATGTAATCAACAATGATTTCCAGCGCTACTCAGCTCGTATCAATTATGAATATAAATCAAGTGAAAAATTCCGTTTTGGAAATAATTTGACTCTATCATCTACTGATAATAATTCATTAAACTCAGGTAGCGTATATCGTAATTCATTATTGGCTTCACCACATACTCCAATTAAAGATGAGTACGGTGATTATGTCTTTGTGCAAAGTAATAAGGATCGATTTAATCCTATAGCGAAAGCAAAAGAGGATATTAATTTCATAAAAGATAAACGTGTCATTGGAAACTTATACGCAGAATACAAGGCCTTGTCGTGGTTAACTTTAAGATCTGAAGTTGGAATGGATTTGATGTCTTCGAAATCATATAATCGAAACAAAGAGTATAAGGGATTGAATGATCAAGAGGAAACTGTAGTGATTATTGATGGAAGTGCAAGTCAAACAAACATTAATAATCTTAAGTTGGTTGTTAACAATACAGCATCTATATATAAAGAATTTGGTGAGCACGTGTTTAATGGTGTTGTTGGACAAAGTTTTGAGAAATCACAAGAAGACTATGTGAGAATTTCAGCGACTGATTTTCCTACTAATGATGTTTTAAGTATTGGTTCTGCGAATGAACCTCGAGTTGATGGTGCTGTGCTGAGAGAGTGGGCTATGGTTTCTTTCTTTGGTAGAATGAATTACCGTTGGAAAGATAAGTATATGGCTGGTGTAACCTATCGTGTAGATGGCTCATCTCGATTTAATAAAAACGAAAGGTATGTGGGATTTCCATCATTTTCAGCAGGTTGGAGAATTTCAAATGAAAACTTCATGGAGCGGTATACTTGGCTTGATGACATGAAACTTCGTGCTAGTTTAGGCTTCTCTGGAATTTCAGGCTCAGGAGGCTATTATGGTAATCAGGGGCAGTATGTGTCTAGAGAAAATGCAAAACAATATGGTAATTCGAATATTCTAGAAGTGCAACAGGCTAGTAATCCCGATTTGAAATGGGAAAAAACACAAACTGTGGACGTTGGTTTAGATTTATCTTTGTTTGATTCAAAAGTATCTTTAATTGTCGATTATTATAATAAGAAGAGTATTGACATGTTGATTGAATCGAGTGTTCCTTTATACTCGGGATATTCATCTCAGACACAAAATATCGTGGACATGGAAAATGAGGGTATTGAAGTTTCCTTGAGCACTGTAAATATTGATAAGGAGTTTAAGTGGACATCAAACTTAAATTTTGCAAAAAACACCAATAAAATTACAAAACTAAATTTAGATGGTTATGTTGCAGGTGACGCCACAATAGGTTATGCGTATTATAAAGTAGGCGAATCATCAACAGCTTGGTTTTTGTACGATTGGCATGGTGTTGATCCTCTTACAGGGAATCCTTTGTGGAAATATGCTGATGGGAGTATCTCAACGACTGCTCCGGCATCGATAAATAATAAGGAAGAATATGATAATAAATTTATCATGGGGGACAGAATGCCTGACTTTACAGGAGGTTTCACAAATATTTTCTCTTATAAAAATTGGGAGTTAAATACGCTTTTGAGTTTTTCATATGGTGGAAAAATCATGAATGGAACTCGTGCAGAACTTTTGACGTATACAGATAATAAGAATAGAAATTTGAGCACTGAGATTTTAGATGAATGGATTATTGCAGGACACAAAACTGAAATTCCTAAAAAGGTTAATAAATCTACGCCTCCCAAAGGTGTAGGTGGAATAGATTACACAGTTAGTAGGCAGACTGATAGGTTTTTGGAAGACGGTTCTTATATTAGATTGAAAAATATTTCATTATCTTATCGTTTTAATCCTGATATAATACGCAAGATTGGTTTACGTAGTTTAGTTCTCTATGCTAAAGGGTCAAATTTAGTAACATGGACAAATTATTCTGGACCTGATCCTGAAGTAAGTGCCTTTGGTTCTTCAGCTACATATGCTGGTAATGATGAATTAACAATCCCTCAGCAGAAAGCCATACAAATTGGAGTTAAAATTGGCTTAAGGTAATGTTTAAGAGTTTATTAGTAATAATCTATGATGCTTTAATTTGGTGTCAAGATACTAATTCCAGAAAAAATGAAAAATAGAATAATTAATACATATAGTTTTGCTTTGCTAGCTATTGTTGGTAGTCTAACGGCTTGCGACAAACAGCTTGATCTTGCTCCTGAGGATACGACTGTTGAGTCTGAGGTGTTTCAGACTTCAAGTTCAGCAGAATCAGCTTTAATGGATGTTTACAACAAAACCTATGAGGCTAATAAGCAAACAGCGTATATCATTGGTGATATTACGACTAATACATTTGTACCGACTAGTGCTGGTGCACAGTTATTAAGCTCAGGTAATTTATTGACTGATGATTATTCAGCTGAAAAAATTTGGGGAGATACCTATTCAGCCATTAATGTAGCTAATGTGATTATCAAATCGGTGCCTGAACTGGGGACATATAATGAAGATTTAGAAAAGCAACATGTTGCCGAAGCTAAATTCTTAAGAGCTTACAACTATTTGGTTTTGTTGAAATTATATGGTGATGGAGCTCTTCAGGGAAATATGTCTGGTTTGGGTTTACCCTTACAGTTAGAGCCTTATGCAGGAACTGAGTTTGTATCTAACAATGCTTTAGAACGTTCCTCAAATGATGAAGTCTATGCGCAAATCATTAAAGATTTAACAGATGCTTTACCAGACTTAAATGAGGATTATGATGATAAATTAGAAACAAGAGCTCGTGCTACACAAGGCAGTGTTCATGCCCTACTTTCAAGAGTGTATTTGTATATGGGGAATTATGCAAAAGCAGCTGAAGAATCCGCTTACCTGATAAATAATCCAATTTATGCTTTAGTATCTAATCTGCGTTCAGTTTTCCCTATTACTGATGGAATCGATGAAGATTTAGTTGAAGAGCATATTTATGCGATTCCTTTAACATACAATGGTGGGGATCATCAGTTTGGAACACATTGGTTTTTTTATTATTCAAGAACTTTTGGATATGTCTCTGATGATTATTTAGGGAAATTATCCAGTACTGATCAAAGAATGACGGAATTAATGTGGAGTGGAAATTCATTATCTAGTGAAAATTATGGCAAGTTAACAACGAGCAAGTTCAACCACAAAGATGGTCGTGATAATATACCAATGATTCGTTTACCAGAGATGTATTTGACTCGTGCTGAAGCTTTAGCTAGAACTGATGGTAAAGTGCAGGAAGCAGTAGATTTGCTAAATCGTATTGCCAGACGAGCTGATGCTGCTTATGTCGATTACAAGCTTTCTGATTTTACTACAGCTGAGGATTTAATTGATCGTATTCTGTTGGAGCGTGAGAAAGAGTTAGCTTTTGAGGGATTACATCGTTACGATATCATTCGAACAGGAAGAAAACTTCAGTTTAAAAATACGGATGGTGTGTACGAAGATGTTCCTGCAGGTCGTTACGTTTTACCAATTCCTAAGCGTGAAATTGATATCACAAAAGGTAGTTTGGTTCAGAATCCTGGCTACTTGTAAATTCTAATCCAGTCATTTATATGACTGTTTCTATTCAAATTTCACAGAATAAAATTACTCATGGTATTGGGGGAACTTGTGTAAGTAAAAGCAAGTTTCTCCAGATGCCAGGTGAATTCTATTTCCAAATTTTCACTGATGAATAAAATTAAAACAATACTTGTTTACTTGTCTTTTTGTCTGTTTTTAGGTCAGGAATCATATGCTCAATTGCAATCTGATAATAAAGATCAGGCAGGGATTAAATTCGAGCATAGCTCTTGGCTAGAGATTCTAAAAAAGGCAAAGAATGAAAATAAACTCATCTTTATTGATGCTTACACAACTTGGTGTGGCCCCTGTAAAATGATGGCTAAAAATGTATTTACAGATGCAGAAGTGGGTGACTTCTTTACTCAAAATTTTGTAAATGTAAAACTTGATATGGAGAAAGAACCGGGTTTAAGTCTGAAATCAAAATTGCGTGTTACTGCCTATCCAACTTTAATTTTTGTCGATGCAAATGAAAAGATCGTGCATAAGGCTGTTGGCTCCTTACCTAAAGATGAATTCTTGAAATTAGGAAACGATGCTTTAAATGGTGAGATGAATCTGTCTGATTACAATGCAATTTATGAGAAAAAAGGAGCTTCAGATTATGAGTTCTTAGTAGGGTATTTGAAGATGTTGGAATCGGCTGGTGAGAAAGTAAAGCTAAAAGAGGTTTTTGTAAAATATTTTGATGACTTAGATTCTGAGAAGCTATTAAGTCAGGAGAATTGGGATTTGGTGAAGAAGTACATTCTCAATACGGATAATAAAGCTTTTCAATACCTTTTGACAAATAGAGAGCAATTTGAAAGTATGTTTGGTGAAAAGGAAGTAGGTGAGAAGATTTATTACACATTCTTACGTCAAGGGAACCAACTATGTGATAAGACTGAATCGGGTGATTTTCAGTTGAATCTTGATCGAAAGTCACAATTTGAAGCCGATCTGGAGAAATTCAATATTAAAGATAAAGCTAAGATTTTAGCTTATTCTGAGATTTCTACTGCCAGAAGCCTGGAAGATTGGAAAACTTTTGTGAGCATCATATCTAAATATTTAGAGTCGGGCTTAATTGATAAAAGTGTCATGTCGTTATATAACTATGCATTGCCTGTAAATGCGTCATCAAAGGATAAAGAGCTTCGTGCTGAGGCAGCTAAGTGGTGTGATATGAGCTTGGCAACAGAGAATTTAGCCAGTGGTTGGCAAAATGCCTTTGTAAAACTCAAAGCTGATCTGTTAGGGGAGAAATAGGCTATCTCAAAATAAATTAAAAATTAATACTTTTTAATTAAGGGATAAATCAAATTCTTGGGTCTTTATTCTGATGAGGAGATATTCATGATGGATATCGAATCAATAAAGGATTATAAACTACTAATTATTATTGGACGATTCTCTTATAGCTATAGCAGTTGGCAGGCTGTTTCGTTTCGGTAATAGAATATCAAAATTAAACAATAACATGAGAAATTTACTAACAGTATTTGCATTAGCTCTCGCTGGGCTTTTCATTTCAAAAACTTCTATGGCTCAGAATCGTTCTGTTGAGTTCGAACATTCAAAGTGGTCTAAGGTTTTGAAGAAAGCTAAGAAAGAAAACAAATTGATTTTTGTTGACTGTTATACATCATGGTGTGGACCATGTAAGATGATGGCTAAGGATGTCTTTACACAAGATCACGTTGCTGATTATTTCAATGCTAATTTTGTAAACTTCAAAATTGACATGGAAAAAGGCGAGGGTCCAGATCTTAAGCCAGGATGGAAAATTAATGCATATCCAACTTTCCTAGTTATCAATGCTGAAGGTGAAGTTGTACATCGTGTGGTTGGTGCTTATGGAGCTGATGAGTTTATCGGTTATATGAAAGAGGCACAATCAGAAGATAAGAATTTTGCTGCATTGCAAAAGGAGTACGAAGCAGGTAAGCGTGATGGTGAATTCATGTTTTCTTATTTAAGATCACTTCGTATGGCTAATCTTGATAAAGAAGAAGCTAAAAAAGCTGACCAATATATTTCAAGTCTTGAGAAAGAAGATTTATTAAAGAAGGAGAACTGGAATATCGTTAAGTATTTTATGAAAAACCCTGCAACTGATGAGTTTCGTTTTATTGTAAAAAATAGAACTAAGTTAGCTGAAGTTGTTGGTGTTGAAGAAGTAGATGCTAAGATTTACAAGACTTATAATAAGAAAATTGAAGAGTATTCTTATTTCTACCCAGGTAAAGGAAGAGTGTACGATAAAGCTGGTTTTGATGCTTTAATTACTGATCTTCAAAACTCAAACTACGATAGATCTTCAGAACTTATAGCTATTGCTTTAAAAAACGAATATTCACGTTTGAATGATTGGGATAAGTATGCTTACACTATAGATGCAGCTCTTGATTTTTCTTTATTGAAAAATAATGCTGATAAGTATAGATATTTTGACTCTGCAGCTTCGACGATTGCTAAAGCTTCAACAGTCAAAGCATTGTTAGAGAGAGCTATTCGTTGGGCAAATTATGCTTCTGCTAATGAAACTAGACCTGAGCATAAGTCAGGTTATTTAGCTACAAAAGCGGATTTGTTAAAGTTGGTTGGTAATGCTGAGGCAGCTAAAGCCACACAATCAGCTTCTAAAAAAGCGGATCTCGAGGCAGAGAAAGCCGGAACAAAGATTATTTCTGTTCCTATGATTAGAATGGGTGGAATGAAACCTGCTAAGGGAAAGAAATAGTAAAAATTATGTGCTGGTTTGAAAAGGCCAGCATGATATCAAAATAACTAATTGTGTTTACTGATTTAAATCAGAGGTTTGGCAGAACTTAGACACAAACTAACAATCACCATCGTTTGATGGATTAAAAAAGAAAAAATGAAAAATTTACTTGTTGCATTTTTAGCATTAATTCTTTTCTCGTGCGAGGCACCAGTTAAGGATACAATCACCATTACCGGTCATGTAAAGTTTCCGGATAATAATTTTAAAATGACCATCGTCAAACGTAATGGTTTTGATAAAACAGTTATTGATTCGGTTGATGTTAAGAAAGATGGAAGCTATGCTTTTGAGATGAAAGTTGATAAGCCGGGTGTTTATACTCTGGATTGTCAGAAGTGGCAGTCTGTTCAGTTTTGGGCTGAGGATGAGGATTTGAAAATTGACTTTAGAGGTCAGGATACGGCTAAAATGAAGATCAAGAATCCACCATATGTGTATATCAATGGTGGAAAAAACAATGAGGTGATGAATTTGGTTGCCTTTAATTACTACCGCAATTACCAGAGCATGATTGCTGCAGGAAGAATTATGTATGAGGCTTCGTTGTCGGATAGTGAGAAATGGAAAGAGGTTGCAGGTAAAGGTTATAATGCTTGTTATGACGATCTTGATGCAAGAACCCATTATATTGCTGAACATTATGCTGATCGTAACTCAATTATCTCGTTATTGAGTTCTTTAAGAAAAGAAAGCGATAAACCTTTGGTTGAAAAAATTATTAAGACTCTGGAAGCAAAGAACCCTAACTACCAGCCCTTAATTGATTATAAAAATGCCAGAGATGAAGCAATTGCTCAGGAAGAGAGATTAGCAATTGGTAAAGAAGCTCCAATCTTCGAATTCCCAACTGCAGATGGAAAAATGATAAGCCTTAAGGATTTTAGAGGTCAGTATCTGATTGTTGACTTTTGGGCATCATGGTGTGGTCCTTGTCGTAACGAAATTCCTCATCTAAAAGAAGTGTATGAAACTTATAAAGATAAAGGTGTTGAAATTTTAAGTGTATCGATTGACAAAAGCAAAAATGCCTGGAAAAAAGCAATGAGCCAGGAAAATATGACTTGGCCACAAATTCAAGCCCCAGGAGCTGGTAAGGATATTATGAAAGAATATCAGTTTAGTGGTATTCCTTATATCATCCTGTTGGATAAAGAAGGTAAGATTGTTGGGAAACAATTGCGTGGAAAATCTTTAACAGAGAAGTTGGAATCAATTTTTAAATAAGAGAGATGAAGAATACAAAACTAAAAATTGTTGTTCTCTTTTTGATGGTTTGTGGTATGTTTGGAAGTGTTTCGGCACAAATGAAACCTGCTAAGATGTCACCCCCAAATACAAAGAGAGAAGTAACAATAAAGGCTTCAGCTGATGTTGTGTTTAAGCTTTTAGCTTCGCTTGAAAAAGTAGAAGAATATGTACCAAGCTTGGTGAAATCTTCATTAGCCGATGGTCATGGTCTTGAAGCGGTTCGCGAAATGGTAATGGCAGATGGAAAGCCAAGGTTAGAGGAGGTTCAAATTTATGATCCTGCTAACAAAACAATTGCGTTTAAGCCCTTCGATGAGTATTTACCTACAAAATACTTGTCGGTTTATTATAGAATAATAGCACAAGGCCCTAATAAATGTAAGGTAAGTATGTCGGGTTATTTCAAGGCCAAAGAAGGGGAGTCTGAAGGTAAAATTATTAAGCAATTAGGTTCTGAGTTTTCTCAGACATTAAATGGCTTAAAAGCTTATCTGGAAGCCAAATAAAATTGACTAACTAAGAATAAAAGGTGAGAGTTCAATTATGAAGTTTTCACCTTTTTTTATTTTTTTATGGTTCTCGCCGACTTTTAATCTAAAGAAGCAATCCCGATACTAGTTCCTCCCGTTCCCAGATCGTAATCGAAGGACAGTTTACATGCCTACCTAATACAGCTTGCTTGTCATGCTCTGACTATATGCAAGCTGCTCATGTCGGGGTATGACTAGGTGATGAGAAGCTATTGATCCCGATTTTCGGGAACAAAAATAGTGAGAGCCTAAAAGTAAAGCTTATTGACCTAAGAAACTGGTCCACAAACAATCTTGAAAATCGGTAAGCATATGCAGCAGTAAGCCAATGGCTACGATTCTGACTTTGGGGAAGAAAACCATGATAAAATAGATTGCGATGGCGTAATAGGAGTGAAGGGGATGAAAACCAATACTGCATCGTCCTGCTTCAAATATGGGCGTCGCCAATAAATGATCTAAATCGACCAGCATGGTTGCCAGCATAATGAGCCATGCTTTTTTCCAGCTCTCTCTGAAGAAAGACCATGCTATAGCTCCTGGAAATAGAAGATGTAGGCTATAATGCGTTATAGTTTGAAGAATCTGTAGCAGTTCAGTCATGTTTCCCCTTAGTTATTCATTTTAAGTTGAGTTTTGAGTCAAAAAAAAGCTATCCATTTTAGGATAGCTCTTGTGTCGTAATTGATACGCTGTTTATGATTTTTCAGCTTTGCGCTTTCTTTCGTGATCTAAAAAGCCTTTCAGATTTTCAATGTCCAAGCGTTTCGCAATTATCTTTTTATCCTTATCGAGCAGGTAGATGGTTGGGGTTGAATACACATCGTAGTATATTCTAAAATTCGAATGATAATTTGGATCGTAACAGTTTACGAAATCGAACAGTTCATTCTCCTCTATATATTTTTGCCAAGCCTCTTTTTCTTGTTGCGTATAAATAGCCATGATTTGCACACCTAAATCTTTATAAGCATCGAGTATCTCAGGCTTTAAACGAGGTGTTACTTTCTTACAGTGTCCACAATCAGTCTCAAAGAAATACAGAACTGTATAGTTGGCATCTAACTCATGTAATTTTACAAACTCACCATCTATGGTTTCCAAAGCTAAATCCTGAGCTTTCATATCAAGTAAATTGTACTGAAGTTTAATAACTCGCTCTTTAATATTTGCCATTAGTGTTGAGTCAGCCCAAGTAGCCTGTCCACTTAAATAATATTTTCTTGCCAAATCGACAAAGGCTGCATCTATGCCCATAATCTTCGATTTAATGGCATAGTTGAGTGCATATTGGGTGTAATATTGGAAACATTTTTTGTTAGGGCGAGCCTGCTCAATCAATTTAACGGATTCTTTTACAATGGAATCACGTGACTGGATCAGTATGTTTTCGAAGAAAAATTTCAATTTATCCTTTAGTAAAGGTGTGCGAAGAAACCTATCGTCAGCAGGAGTCAGATTCGATAGAAAGTGATCCTTTGTCCAAAGGTAATTTCTGAGTTTAATTTCTTTATCACGATCAGGAAAATCTGACGCAATAGAATCATTGAAGTCTGGTGCTTCAGGTGAAAGTGTAAAGTTGGCAAATTCGGAAACAAAGCTAGGCTTGGGAAATTTTTCGTTTAAAGTCTTGATATAGGCTTTAACTTCAAGATCTGCTTTCTTGAAAAGTTCTCGATATTCTGCCTTGGCTTTTTCATCCTTAAGCTTATCCTTATATTCTTCCTGAAGTTTTTTACTCGTCTCTGTTTTAGCTTTCATGAATTTCTGGAAATCGGCAAAAGCTTCACTCTCTTTCGAACCATTAATCACAAGCTTATTCACAAAATCGTTAGAATCAGATTTGATTGAGAACTCTTGATCCTCACCTATCAAAAGGTCGAAGTATTTTTGTGAAGGAAGATAGACCACATAGATGCCTTGATCTAATAAGCTATCTTTCTTAAACAAACCAACACCATTGATGAGTTTAGTGGTATCATCGGCAAAAATTCGTCCGTCCAGATAGTGAGCAAGGTATGCAGAGCTGTCACTTACATTCTCAAGCTTAATATCAATTCTTAAATTTTGAGATTGTCCGTTTAAATTTCCTAAAACAATTGCTGAAAGCAGAATGAGAGATCTGTAAAATAGTTTCATGTTTATTTTGATAGATGTAAATTTCAAAGTGGAAAATTACAAAATATTGAAATTAAAACAGCCATTCCAATGAATTGAAACGTCAATAATTGTTAATTGAATCATAAATTTGTGAGTCTGGCCTTACTTTGATGTCTCGAAAGTGCTAATTAGGCGGGTATTTACTTGCTTTTATTTTTTCATTTCATAGATTATGCTGAGTCTTATTGATATCTAATAATCAATTGCTATTTTTAGGCTTTCAAAAAAACAAAACAATATTATAGCATGACAAAAGAATTTCAAGCTACCCAATATAAACTGGAATCTGTAAAATCAGGAAAACGATTTGATGACGAAGGTTGGACTTTGGATGCACCAGGTGAATGTGATCCTTCATTGATTAGAGCAATCTATGAGAAGAAACAATTGGAAGTTAAAGACAATTCAATGGGGATTTATAAGTTTTCTGACTGGTTGCCTATTCATAAAACTTTAGAAGGATCTTCAGCTCCAGCAACCTATAAAAGCGAAGGATTAGCCAAGTATTTAGGTTTGAATAATCTGTATATCACTTTTAGTGGCTACTGGCCAGAGAAAGGGGCCAATTTCCGCACTTGCTCTTTTAAGGAGACCGAAGCATATGCTGTTGGTGGACGTTTGAATTCAACTGATCAGGTTTTGGTTGTTGCTTCAGCCGGTAATACGGCCAGAGCTTTTGCTCGTGTTTGTTCCGATAATAATATTCCATTGCTATTATCTGTGCCTGAGGATAATTTGTCTGCACTTTGGTTCGATGAACCTATCAAAGAGAATGTTCGTTTAATTGCCACTAAATCGGGTAGCGATTACTTCGATGCGATTCACTTATCAAACTTAGCTTGTGCTTTGGAAGGCTTTGTGGCCGAAGGTGGCGCAAAAAATGTGGCTCGCCGCGATGGTATGGGAACAACCGTTCTTTCAGCGGTAAGTGAAATAGGTCAGATTCCTGATTATTACTTTCAAGCTGTAGGTAGTGGAACAGGGGCAATTGCAGCTTGGGAAGCTAACCTAAGATTTTTAGAAGATGGTCGTTACGGACAGAATAAGATGAAATTGATGGTTTCTCAAAATGCGCCATTCCTTCCCATTCATGATGCCTGGAAAGCTGATTCTCGTGCCATGTTGCCTTTAGAGGATGAATTAGCTCGTAAACAAGTTGAGGAGATTGATGCCAAAGTATTGTCGAATCGTAAACCTCCATATCCAATTGCTGGTGGTTTGTTCGACGCGATGAAAGATGCTGGAGGTGACGTTTTGGTTGCAAGCAATGAGGAATCTATTGAAGCTGGTAAACTTTTCCTTGAAACTGAAGGAAACGATATTCATCCAGCAGCAGCAGTGGCAGTGGCTACCTTGATTAAACAAGCCAAAGAAGGTAAGCTTGATAAAGATGCCTGCATCATGCTAAATATTACTGGTGGTGGTGAAGAGCGTATTAAAAGAGAAAAAGAGGTAACCTATCTGAAGCCTTCACATATTTTCGATATCGATGCAGATATGGAAACTGTAAAAGAGGTGCTGGAAAAGTTATTCTAGTCTTAAAAAGTTATTAAGGCTGAGTGAAACGAAGTCCGCCTCAGGCGGAATAAAGCCGCGAATCAAAAATATGATTCGCGGTTTTATTATAAGGTGATATCTGTGCTAAATTAATATTGAAATTTTCGGAATAAAGATAATTAGTCCAATAACTAAGGCCGTTAAGGCGCTCATCAATACGCCGGCAGCAGCTAAATCTTTTATTTTCTTGATTGAATCATTTTTCTCAGGAGAAATAAAGTCTGAAATATTTTCTATGGCTGAATTTATGATTTCGATTGTAATGACGAAGCCAATAGCAAAGCTTACGGCAAGCCATTCCATCATGGTTATATCAAAGTATAATCCAGCTAGTATAACAGAAATCGCTGCGATTAAATGAACTCTGGCATTGTGTTCTTCTTTGATTAGTATTTTTAAACCATTGAAAGCGAAACCAAAGCTTTTGATTCTTTTCAAAATTGAGAACTTATTTTGTTTCATATGATTTAGATTTAATGCATTTCTAGAATATTGACAATTCTGACTTGGTTGTTAGCATTTCCAAAGCTAATATACCTTTATAGGAGTTTCCTTTTTTATTTAAACGAGGACTCCAGACAGCGACCGAGTATTTTCCCGGGTGGATAGCTACAATACCGCCTCCAACGCCTGATTTTCCTGGTAAGCCTACCTTGAAAGAAAACTCACCAGCTTCGTCGTAAAAACCACAGCATTGCATAATGGCATTGATACGTTTCGATTGACTAGTTGTTATTATTCGTTCATTCGATGAAGGAATACAGCCGTTATTAGCGAAAAGCAGGAAGGTTTTAGCTAATTCCTCACAAGACATTTCAATGGAACAGATATCGTAATAAAAATCCAATACCTCTTCAATAGGGTTTTCTATATTATCAAAAGACTTCATCATATTGATGAGTGCAGCATTTCTATAGCCATGAGCCTTTTCTGATATCGCTATTTTGGAATCGCAATTTATTTCCGAATTATCAGCGATGTGTCTAATAAAGTCTAGGAATTCTTCCTTTGGCTTATCAAGATGGCTTATTAGAATATCGCAGATAACAATGGCACCTGCATTTATAAAAGGATTACGAGGTATCCCCTTTTCGTATTCAAGCTGAACTAATGAATTGAATGGTGTGCCGGAAGGCTCGACGCCAACACGTTCCCATATTCTCACCCCTACGGTTTTAAAGGCCAAACATAAGGACAGCACTTTGATGATACTTTGGCAGGAAAATTTCTCCTGATGATCGCCCATACCGTAATGAATACCATCAATAGAGAAAAAGTGAATGCCGAATTTATCAGGATTGATATTTGCTAACTCAGGTATATATGAGGCTAGCTGACCTTTGTCTTCTGTTTGCGATAGGTCATTGTAAACCTCTTGCAGAATTGTTTTGAAATCCATTTTATATTGAATAATGTACAGGGTAAAAGTAATGAATTAGTTGATGCGGTGGTGAGAGGATGTGTAGATATGATGATGTGCGGATTTGGTGGTGTGTTAATGTGATGACGGGGTGATTTAATTCGCAAGTAGCATATTGCTTCGACTTTCTTACTTTTCAACCTTTTGACTTTTATTCCTTTTTTCGATAACTAATAAAGCTTGCAAGTAGCAGGAGAGTAGACGAGACTATAACCAGAGCAATACCAATTCCCCAGATATCAGCAAAAATGCCAAATACGAAGGCTATAGCAGCTGAAAAAAGCGTTCGTAGTTGCGACTGTGATGAATATACTGAGGTGAGAAGTTCATTTGGCACATTATCAGCAACAAATGCTGTTAATATGGGTTTTCTAATATTTTCGATGATAAATATAAAAGTGAATGCGACAAAAGCCCAAATCCATATTTCGTAGATAAAGAAAACACCGCAAGCCAAACCAAAGAATAAACCTAAAAGGAGTGTCTTTCTGGTAAGATTTGTAGGTGCTTTTTTTAGAATAACAGATGAATACTGCGAGGCATACGCTGTGAGCAAATAAATAAGGAAGTAAAGCATTCCAATGACAATTCCATTTTGGTTTTCTATTCCAATACCTTTAATATTAGGAAGAAGTAATGCAATCCCCAGCATGATAGCTTGAATATAATCCTTTAGAGCTTTAAGATAGGCGGTGTGAAAAGCAGAGGTACTAACTAGTTTTAAAACCGATTTCTGCTTCAATACACGATATAAAGCCTGAAAGTTATTAACGAATGATCTTTCGTCCTTATTCTTCTTTTTCTCTGATCGATCAATCTCCGATGGATAACTTAAAATAAGAAGGAAGTTAATGGCGTATGGAATAACAGAATAGATGAATATATTCTGATAGTTACCATCAATAAAAATTAACATACCCGCTATAAGAGCAGATATAGCCGATCCTCGTTGTGACCATGAGCGGGTATGTCCATAGTATTCCGATTTAAAATTTGCCCAATTGTTCAACTTCAAATAATCCATCATCATGCCTTTATGAGAGCCAGAACGGAAAGCATCAGCTATTCCGAATATGATAAAGGCGAATAGATAAAGCCAGAAATTGATAGAAAGCCAAAAGATAAGAAAAGAGAGTATGAAGATGAAAAGTGCAGCGGCAAGTGATTTTTTCCTACCATATATATCTGCAATTAAGCCAGATGGGATTTCGAAAAAATTAGTGAGAATTTCTCTTGCGGCATATAGTATTCCGATTTGAGTATAGGTCATCCCTTTATCTATTAGAAACAGAATTAAAAAGGCATCGAAAAATCTTAGATTTTTAAGAAATCCATAGGCACAAAACTTTCTATACTGACTGTCTTTTATTTGAGGATTCATGAGGATCGGATACAAATTGTCTTTATGGAGTACAAAATAGGGAATGATTTTCATTTCAACTATTAGGATTTTTGAGAAAGAGAGAATTGTGAATATTTTTTCAATATGTTCTTGAACATTCTTCAGAATCTCTTCACGAATATAATACTAAAGCGACCAGTGATTGTATTAACAATATGTAGAAGTGGTTAAGTATGTATTTATGTTCTTAAATACAGATGATATTAAACTGTTTATGAACCATTTGAGTTGAATTACTGTAAAACCACATGTTTGTCGATATCGATTGCAATAAATAGTCTTTATTAATGAAAAAAATCATTAATGATAAAAGTCATGAAAATCCCTATTAGCAGGTATTGTACAACATAGAGTGATTAATGCTGAATTATTTCTTCAATACGAAAATGTTTATAAATTTGAATTCGAAATTCAAACAGGATATGCTGTTTTGATATCACGAACGGACATAATATAATTAAGCGCAGTGTTTTTTGCGTTTATAATCAAGTTTAGGGATATGATTAAGAATAGAAAATTATTAGTTAGAGATCTTACCTTAAGAGATGGACAACAATCGCTTTTTGCGACTAGAATGCCTCAGTCAGAAATTGAGAAGGTTCTTCCTCTATACAAAAAAGCGGGTTTTTATGCTTTGGAAGTATGGGGTGGTGCAGTACCTGACTCGGTGATGCGTTATTTGAATGAGGATCCATGGTATCGTCTTGAATCAATCAAAAAAGAGATTGGTGATGTTTCTAAACTAACCGCATTATCACGTGGTCGTAATCTTTTCGGATATAGCCCTTACCCCGAATCTGTCATTGAGAAGTTTAATACTCAATCAGTAAAATCGGGACTTGGTATCATGCGTATTTTCGATTGCTTGAATGATATCGAGAACATGAAATCAACGATTAAGTATGTAAAAGCGGCTGGCGGTATTGCCGACTGTGCTGTTTGTTATACAGTTGATTCAAAATTCCCTGAGAAACAAGAAGATCGTGATAGAATGACGATTAAGAATCTTCCTAATCAGATTTTCGACCTTGAATACTTTGTTGACTTAGCAAAGAAGTTAGAGGCAATGGGTGCTGATATGATTTCTTTAAAAGATATGGCTGGTTTAGCTTCACCTTCGCGTGCAGGACAAATTATCCGTCGTTTCAAAGAGGAGTTAAGTGTGCCAGTTGACTTTCACTCTCATTCTACTCCTGGTTATGGTTTAGCTTCAGCCTTAACTGCTATTATAAATGGTGTTGATATTATTGATACAAACATCATGAATTTTGCAGGTGGATCAGCAGCACCAGCTTACGAGTTAATCTATCTATTCTGCCAGAAGTTAGGCATTGAATTGGATGGTGATGCTAAAACTGTAGTTGAGATTAATAAAATTCTAAAAGAAATTCGGCTGGGTGCTTTAGCTGAAGTTGATAGTTACAAGCAATTCCCTATCGAATTCGATATAACTAAAGATAAGTTGCCAGCTGAAATTGACAAGTTATTTGTTGATGCAATTGAGTATGCTAAAGCTGATAAAGAAGACGAGCTTTTAGTAGCTTGTCATGCTATCGAAAAATATTTTAATTTCCCGGCTCCTAACGAAATGGTTAAGAAAGCCGAGATACCTGGCGGTATGTACACAAACATGCTAAACCAGTTGAAGTCTTTAGGTTTGGAAACCCTACTCGAGAGAGTGTTGGAAGTTGTACCAGTGGTGCGCCTGGATGCAGGTTGTCCGCCATTGGTAACTCCTTCTTCCCAAATTATTGGGGTACAGGCCGTAAATTGTGTGATCGATGAGAATTCGGGTCGCCCATTCTACACCAATGTAAATAATCAGTTTTTTAATCTTGTAAAAGGAGAGTACGGGACAACGCCTATTGAAATTGCACCAGAATTCCGCAAAAGAATTACAGGAAAAGCTGAGGAAGCGGCTTATGATATGGATAAATATCAAGCTCCTGAAAACCCAATATTGTCTAAGTTTGGTGATGTGAAATTGGCTATCGACGATAAGGAATTCATGTTGCTTGAATTATTTCCTCTGGTAGCTAAAGGTTATTTGGAAGGCAAGCGTAAAGTTGAATTCGAAGCTAAGCGCGAAGCAAACAAAAAAGCCATTGCCGCTGATAGATCAAAAATCAAGCGTACAGCTCAGCTTAAGATTCGAGATTTAACCTTACGAGATGGTCAGCAGTCTTTATTTGCGACTCGAGTACCTCAGCACGAAATTGAGAAAGTATTGCCTTTCTATAAGGATGCTAAGTTTTACGCCATGGAAGTTTGGGGTGGTGCCATTCCAGATTCAGTGATGCGTTACCTTAATGAAGATCCTTGGTACCGATTGGAATCAATTAAAGAAGTTATTGGAGACGTTTCATACTTAACGGCTCTATCTCGTGGTCGTAACCTATTTGGATACAGTCCATATCCTGAGTCAGTGATTGAAGGTTTCAATAAAAATGCTGTGAAGAGTGGTTTGGGTATCATGCGTATTTTCGACTGTCTGAATGACGTGAAAAATATGGAAACCACCATTAAATACATTAAGGAAGCAGGCGGTATTGCTGACTGTGCCGTTTGTTACACTGTGGATCCTAAGTTCACTCGTAAGCAACGTATACAGGCTGTGTTATCGGGTAAGAAGTTACCTAAGAAAATATTCGATGTCGATTATTTCCTAAACAAAGCTAAGCAAATGGAAGCCTTGGGTGCTGATATGATTTCTGTAAAGGATATGGCAGGATTGATTCCTCCATCACTTTCAGGACAAATTATTAAGCGTCTTAAGAAAGAGGTTAAAGTACCTATCGATTTTCATACACATTGTACACCAGGTTACGGTTTAGGTGCTGTCTTGATGGCTATTATAAATGGCGTTGATATTGTAGATACTAATATCCTAAACTTTGCTGGTGGACCAGCTGCTCCAGCATTCGAAATTATTCAGATTTTTGCAGATAAGCTTGGTTTGGATACTGGTGTTGATTTAGATGCTGTGGTGAAAATCAATGCTGAATTGAAAGGTATTCGTGAGAGAATCGCAGAATTTGATTCATACAAAATGTTCCCTCGTGAGTTTGATATTACAGCTGATTATTTACCAGCTGATATTGATGCTCTTTTTGATAAAGCAATTGTATTGGCTAAGGCTGATAAGGAAGCTGAGTTGTTAGAGGTATGTAATGCAATTGATGTATGGTTCAATTTCCCTGCTCCAAATGAGGAGGTAAAAGCTGCTGAGATCCCAGGTGGTATGTATACCAATATGTTGGCTCAGTTGAAAGGTTTAGGCCTTGAAGATTTATTGCCAACTGTACTTAAGAAAGTACCTGAAGTTCGTGTCGCTGCTGGTTGTCCTCCATTGGTAACACCATCATCACAAATTATTGGTGTTCAGGCTGTGAATTACGTTTTAGATGTGAATAGCGGAAAAGCACCATATACCAATGTGAACAATCAGTTCTACAACCTTGTAAAAGGGGAATATGGTGAAACACCAATTGATATCGATCCTGATTATCGTCAGAAGATTTGTGGACAGCGTGAAGCAACGGCTTACGATGTCAGCAAGTATAAAGCTCCTGAAAATCTAACACTAGAAGAGTTTGGTGGCGTTAAGCTGGCTCAGAATGAGAAAGAGATGTTGTTGTTGGAATTATTCCCAACGGTAGCCCTTCCTTATCTTAAGAATTTAAGAGCTGAAGCTTATTATAACGAGCAAGCTGAGATCGAAGAACAGAAGCAGAGAGAAGCGGCTGAGCGTCGTGCCGCTTTCGATGGTATGACTGCTGAACAAAAGGAAGAAAAGGTTCTGAAAGCCTTGTATAACTTTGAGTGGTTATCTGCACAAGAAAGCTCAGAAATTAAGCAACCAGAATGGAAAGTATCGAAACTCGACCAAAAAACCATCGATATGCTTAATCGTGAAAAACCAAAAAGCACATTAGGAGACTAAGCCTCCTAATTTGAAAATAATATAAAAGCTCCAGCCAAATAGGTTGGAGCTTTTTGTTTATCTTCCAAAGAGTATAAGTGAATTATTGATTTACCAAGTTAAAAAGACGGAAGTCCAAAAAGCTAATGGAACTACTGTGTTCCAAATAACATTTTCTCGGTGTCTGGCTCTTTCCAATCGGCGAGATTCAGCTTGATATCTCAAGATATTAATTCTCTCTTGTTCTTTATAGCGTAATAACTCTTTTTCTTTATTAATACTCTCCAGGTAATATTCAGCTTCAAAATTTTTATCAGGTCTTGCTTTCCTAATACTTAGAAGATCTCTTTCAGCATCATCCAGATAGTTTAAATGATATAGAGCCATACCTCTTTGTAATTTCACTTCATCTAGGTAGGGTTGCTTTTTTAAGACGTGATCAAAATCACGTAGTGCTAGTTTGTATTTTTTAAGCTGCATATACGCATAACCTCTGTCTTGAAAGATTCGGGCGTAATAAGGCATAATTTGAATAGCTGTATCCAATTGCGCAACGGCTTCCTGATATTTACCTTCCAGAATCAGCATTCTGCCCTTGTCGTGATAATCTTTATAACGCTCAACATTTTGTGCTTTTATAGAAGCAAGAGATATTGTCAAGAGAATGATTAGGGTGATAAGTTTGTTCATGATGTTCTGTTTAGATCGTTTTGCTAATTAATTTGTCCGTACAGATTTTAGCAAGTATTGTGCCATTGTCTATTCATAAGATACACTTTATTTCATTAATCATCACGTCATCATATCTCCACATTAACACATCCTCTCATCACTTCTTCAGTTTGTTCTTAAAAGCTTTTCTGAATTTTTCTTGCTTTGGTTTTATAACGAAGCTACAGTAGGGCTGACTTTTGTTTTGATTGAAATAGTTTTGGTGATAATTTTCAGCAATATAGAATTTCTCCACAGCAGATATTTCAGTGACGATAGGATCATCCCAGGCACCGGATTTATCAAGCTCCGTCATTAGATTTTCTGCAATTTGTTTTTGCTTTTCGCTGTGATAGAAAATCACTGAACGGTACTGTGTTCCCACATCAGCTCCTTGTCTGTTCAAAGTCGTTGGATTGTGAACTTGCCAAAAAACTTCAAGCAGATCGGTAAAACTGATGACTTTAGGATTAAATGTGATTTGGCAAACTTCGGCATGTCCCGTTTCTCCTGTGCAAATATCCTTGTAAGTAGGGTTAAGCATCTGTCCACCCATATAGCCTGATTCAACCTTTTCAACACCTTCTAATTCTTGGAATATAGCTTCTGTACACCAAAAACAGCCTGTTCCTAGTGTCGCGATTTCTCTATTCTCTTTATCCATTTGTTTTGTTTGCTTTGCTTGAACAACACTAAATAAGAGTAGTCCAATTATTAATAATTTTAGTTTCATAACTTCTGTTTTTTAAGTTCATGTTGTGTTTGATTAATCACGACATGTTCTTATTTGAAATCATTCTAAAGATACGCGATTGAGTAAGAAAATAAAAATAAAGAGATGTTAATATCTGGTTAAATTGTGATTGTAAAAGATGGGCTTAAGAATTGCAATAGATCTGAATTTTCTAAATAAATTGTTTCGTTCATATTAATTTGAATAGATATTTTATCTAGTTTTAAGCATGCTAAAAAAGGAAACTAAAATTGTAGGAATCGTATTGTCTGGCGGAAAAAGTAGTCGAATGGGGCAGGAGAAAGGCTTGGTTAAATATCAGGGTAAAGCTCTAATCGAATATGCTATTGAAACCCTAAAACCACTTTGTCATGAAATGGTGATTAGTACAGCTAATGACGACTATTCTTACCTCGGTTTACCCATGATTGCAGATGAAATACCTGATTGTGGTCCGATTGGTGGTATAAGTACCTGCATGAAAGCAATTGAGGCTGATATATATCTTGTTATTTCTTGCGATGTACCACATGTACCGACCCAATTGTTTGTCGATTTATTAGCAGAACTCAATGGTAATGCAATCATACCTATTGATGAAACGGGACGTAAGCAACCTCTGGTTGCTTGTTACGCTTCATCAGCTTCAGCTTATTTTCATGAGGCTCTCGAGACCGGTCATTTGAAAATGATGAGCCTTCTTTCCAAAATTCACCCCCTCTATATTGAGCCCTCAATCGATCTGGATTATTATAAGCAAAATCTATTTTCAAACTTAAACAGTATGGGTGATATATCAGACTAAAAAGTATGAATACATTCTATTTATTTGAAATCTAAATAGTCTCGTTTGTGCTTAATTTTGAGGTGATTGGTGTGATTTATTCTTTAGAATTGATCTAAAAAGAAACGTGCTATTTTAAAACATTTTTTGGATTGGTGTTTTTATATATGTTTACATGCATAAATGTAAGTTTCTAGATGTATTGATGTGTAGAGATCTTAATGTTTATAGCTTGTTTTATATCTGAAAAAGGATTTTTGAAGTGAAAAACACAAAAATATAAAACCTAATTCTATGAAGCGTTCACAAAAAAAAATAGCTCTAACTCATTCTGAAGATGACTGTTTTTTTACTGAAAGTAGCATACGACCTAAATATGAAAACTAGTATCATATGAACAGCAGAAGACAATTTTTAAAAATTAGTTCTTTAAGCGCTGCCGGATTAATATTTGGAGGAGGCCTTTTGGATGCTTTCGCCAATAATCTGGTTAAAACCAATCCATCCCATTTTAAGGGACCTTTTGACTTTACACGCACTCCTACTTACTGTGAAGTATGCTTTTGGAAGTGTGCTGGTTGGGTTTATAAAGATGAGAATGGTCGCATAAAGAAAATCATTGGTAACAATGATGACCCTAACTGTAATGGGCGTTTTTGTCCTCGTGGTACCGGCGGTGTTGGTATGTATAATGATGAGGATAGACTAAAGACTCCCTTGATTAGAACTGAAGAGAGAGGTAAGCAAACTTTTCGTGAAGCAACATGGGATGAGGCTTTCGAATATATTGCTCAGAAACTTAAGAAGGTTAAATCAGAACATGGAGCTGAAGCGATCACTTTGTTTTCGCATGGTTCGGGTGGTAAATATTTTGGGAACTTGCTAAAAGCAATGGGTTCTAATAATATTACAGCGCCTTCCTATGCACAATGTCGTGGTCCTCGTGAGGTGGCTTTTATTTCTACCTTCGGGCAAGGGATTAACTCTCCTGAGAATACTGATATTCGTGATACTAAATGCTTGGTGTTGATTGGAGCTCATATTGGTGAGAACATGCACAACGGTCAGGTTCAGGAAATGTCCGATGCTATTGATAAAGGGGCTACTATTATTACGGTTGATCCTCGTTTTTCAACAGCCGCAAGTAAATCTAAATTCTGGTTACCTATTAAGCCAGCTACTGATATGGCTTTGCTTCTTACATGGATGAATGTGATTATCAACGAGAAGCTTTACGATAAAGAATACGTTGAGCGTCATTGCTATGGTTTCGATCAACTAAAAGAGCATGTTCAACAATATACTCCAGAGTGGGCTTATGGTGTTACAACTCTAAAGCCTCAACAGATTAGAGAAACGGCACGTGCTATGGCTAATGCAGCTCCTGCTGTTATTGTTCACCCTGGAAGACATGTAACTTGGTATGGTGACGACACTCAGCGATTGAGAGCGGTTGCGATTCTAAATGCTTTATTGGGCAGTTGGGGACGACGCGGAGGTTATTACAACCCTGACAAAGCTCATGTGCCTCACTATAAGCTACCAGATTTTCCAAAGCCTAATAAATCATGGCGTGATGCTCTGGGAGGTAAGTATAATCTTGCTGACCTTGCTTTGGCTTCAGGTCTTTGCGATGCATCAATGCCAAGTCATGAATTGGGGCATAAGATTAAAGCCTGGATTGTTAACGGAACGAATTTGATTAATACCCTTCCTAATCAGGCTAAAACCATAGAGGCTATTCAGGCACTCGATCTAATTGCTGTGGTTGATACCATGCCAATGGAAATTACGGGTTATGCTGATGTTGTACTGCCTGAGTGTACTTATCTGGAGCGTTACGATTCTCTAAGAGTATCGCAGGGACGTGAGCCTAGTGTTGCTTTAAGAATGCCTGCTGTTGAGCCCCAATATAACACGAAGCCAGCTTACTGGATGGCAAGAGAATTGGCAAAAAAACTAGACTTGTTGGATTATTTCCCATTTGAGACTCTTGAAGAGGAAATTGATTGGGAGTTGCAACAAATTGGCAGCTCATTGGAAGAGATGCAAAAAATTGGTGTGAAGCGCATGCCACGTGAAGAAGATGATTTGTATTTCACAGAAGGTGAAAATGTAGAATTCGGAACCAATACAGGTAAAATCGAGCTTTACTCAACCGCCTTAGCCGAAGAGGGATTCGAACCGATGCCTGTATATACACAACACCCGGAACCTCAGGAGGGTTTCTATCGTTTGATTTACGGTCGTGCACCTATGCATACTTTTAGTCGTACGGCTAATAATCCTAACCTGACTGATTTAATGGATGAGAATACCCTATGGGTTAATCCTAAAGTTGCTAAGGAGTGGGGCTTGAAGAATGATCAATATGTTTATCTGGAAAATCAAGATGGCATTATTTCCGATTTCTCAATTAAGGTAAGAGTCACCGAGCGTATCCGATTCGATTCCGTTTATATGGTTCATGGTTTTGGACATACAGATAAGCGTATGAAGCGTTGTTTCGGAAAAGGTGTTAGTGATACTCAGCTTATCTCCAATGTCATGACCGACCCAATTATGGGTGGTACTGGAATGAGAGGAAATTTTGTGACATTTAGATTTGATAATAAAAAGGAGGCCTAAACTATGAGATATGCAATGGCTATCGATACCAAAAAGTGTGTAGGCTGCAGCGACTGTGTGGTGGCTTGTCAAACAGAAAATGATGTTCCTATTGGTTACTGCCGCGATTGGGTCGTAGAAGTAATGGATGGAACCTATCCACAGCTTGAACTGGAAATTCGTTCAGAGCGATGCAACCACTGTGAGAATTCTCCATGTGTACGTTGTTGCCCTACAGGTGCCAGTCATTATAATGAAGGTGGTATCGTTTTGGTTGAAAAAAATAAGTGTATAGGTTGTAGTGCTTGTATCACATCTTGTCCTTACGATGCGCGTTTTGTTCATCCTGAAGGCTATGTCGATAAGTGTACGTTTTGCTTACACCGTGTTAAGAAAGGCATGCAACCTTCTTGTGTTGCGGTTTGTCCAACTAAGTGTATGTATTTTGGCGATTTGGATGATCCAAGATCTGACGTTTCAATGGTTCTTAAGAAAAGGAAATGGAAGACTTTAATTCCAGAAGCTGGAACAAAACCACACCTATATTTTTTAATCTAATTATAGATAATGAGATAATAGACTTGAGATATGAGTGAATTTTAATCTTATATTTTTTTCAAATCTAGAAACTCAAATCTTAAATCTAATTTTAAGTTATGCGTGAAGAAATAATTGTTAGTGGAAGAAACAATCCGCTTATCGATCCTCAGCTTCATATTTGGCACTGGGAAATTCCCCTGTACCTATTTTTAGGAGGATTGGCAGCTGGTGTTTTGTTTTTTGCTGCTTTATATACCATCAGAAATAGAGAGAATGATTACCGTACTGCTGTGAAAATTGCTCCTTTTGTGGCTCCTATTGCATTGGTTATTGGTTTAATTGCTTTGTTTTTAGATTTGCATCACAAGCTCTATTTTTGGAGACTTTATACGACTATTAGATTGGATTCACCCATGTCGTGGGGTGCTTGGACCTTAATGTTGGTTACGCCACTATCTATGTTGTGGTGTGCCCTGCATATCAAAGAACTATTTCCTAAATGGGATTGGAAATTTGATATCATTAAAGATGTTCTGGCTTTTTTCGAAAAGAATAAAAAAGTATTGGCCTGGATCATGCTGGTTTCATCTGCAGTCTTGGGTATCTATACAGGGATTTTATTCTCGGCATTTAATGCTCGTCCGCTTTGGAATACATCGATTTTAGGACCTTTGTTTCTGGCATCTGGTTTATCTGCTGGTTCAGCAATTACTATTTGGTTGTCGAAAGATCATGCTGAGAAAAAGCGATTTGCACAACTTGATTTAATGATCATTGGCGTTGAATTATTTTTAATTATTCACATGTTCATGGGATTTTTGGCTAGCACGCAAGTTCAGATCGAAGCAGCTAACTTATTTTTAGGGGGTGCTTATACGGCTCCTTTCTGGATCTTCGTTGTTATCATGGGGATGATTGTTCCCGCGATATTGGAAATCCTTGAATTGAGAAAATTTAAAATACCTGTAGTTATTCCTGTAGTCCTGGTTCTATTTGGTAGTTTAATGTTACGTTTCATTATTGCTTATGCAGGTCAAGCTAGTCGCTGGCTTTATTAAAAATAACAAATCAAGAATTTATAATCGTTTCTCAGCGTAGGTTGAGATGGTAAAATATAAATCATATGAACGAAGTAAAGAAAACTAAATATTGGAATCCATACATCGGAGGTGTCATGTTGGGTTTGGTACTATTATCTGCCAATTTTATTTCTGGTAGAGGATTAGGAGCTAGTGGCGCTTTAAAATCTGTTATCGTAAGTACTGTGAATACAGTTGCTCCAGATCATGCTGAGAATGCCGCATTTTATAAGAATTATAACGAAACTCACGAAAATCCAATGAAATCATGGTTGGTTTTTCAGGTCTTTGGTGTTTTAGTTGGTGGATTCTTATCAGGAACATTTGCTAAAAGATTAAAATTTAAGGTTGAGCATTCGCCTAAAATTTCGTCTAAGCGAAGATTGGTTTTTGCTCTGATAGGTGGTGCTTTTTTTGGGTTTGGTTCCCAGTTAGGACGAGGTTGTACCTCTGGCTCTGCTTTGAGTGGAATGGCCGTTTTATCTCTCGGCGGATTTATAACAATGGCATGTATTTTCGGAACGGCATTCGGCTTGGCCTATTTCTTCCGTAAAAACTGGATCTAGTTTTATGGTTATATTGTTATAGGGCTAAATGGATATAGTGAAAATCATATTTGGAATAGCTGATATACTCTAGCAATTATACAATCTAACAATCCAATAATTAAACAATATTCACAACTCATAAATAGTATACTATGGGACCATTAGTAGTAAATGAAATAATTTCTCCGGATACCAATTTGTTCTTAGCCTTCTTAATAGGTATTGGTTTCGGATTTGTATTAGAATCAAGTGGCTTTTCGTCTAGCAGAAAATTGGCTGGTATGTTTTATGGCTACGACACAACAGTATTGAAAGTCTTTTTTACGGCTGCAATCACCGCATTATTAGGTATGTTATTCTTTAGCCTATTTGGGTGGGTAGATTTAAGCCTTATTTATATTAATCCAACTTTCCTTCATTCTGCAATTGTAGGTGGTGTTATCATGGGTGCTGGTTTTATTATGGGTGGTTTTTGCCCAGGTACAGCATTCTGTGCCATCTCAATAGGTAAGCTTGATGCTTTGGCCTTTATCGGTGGTTTATTCTTAGGAATCGTTGCTTTTACCGAAGGCTATCCATTGTTCGAAGAGCTTTATAAAGCTGAATTTATGGGAACGCCTACAATTAATGAATTCTTAGGTTTATCTCGTGGCTTATTTTCTTTTGGTTTAATTGCTGCTGCTTTTGGTATGTTTTGGGTAGGCGATTGGGCTGAAAAGAAATTCCCTAGAGAAGAGTATTAAAATCAATTAGGAATTACGAATTGATGCTAAAATCATAATTCGTAATTTAAAATTTGTAATTCTACAATCATGAATATAAGATTAAAATTAGCAGCTATTTTTCTTCCTCTGGGATTGATTATTGCAGCTGTTCCCGAAAATACAACAAAGGTTTATAAGTTAACCGCAGCGCAGTTACTTGTAGAAGTTCAAGAAGGTGCTCAGTTTATGAGTACTGATGAAATAGCTGATATGGTGGTTCAAAAAGATCCATCATTTCAACTGATTGATGTGAGAGCACAGGATGAATTCGAAAAATTCCATTTACCCAATGCCATTAATATTCCTTTAACTGATATTTTAGCGGAAGATTGGGCTGATGTTTTAGATCAGGATGTAAAGATGAATGTTTTCTATTCTAATGGGAATCTAAAAGCTAACGAGGCTTGGATGATTACCCGTCAGTTGGGATTCGCAAATAATTACGTCATGCAAGGTGGGTTGAATCATTGGGCAGAAACGATTATGGATCCTAAGTCTCCAGCTTCAACAAGCCCTGACGATGAAATTGCTAAATACGATTTTCGTAAGGGCGCGAGTATGGCTCTTGGTGGTGGCGCAGTAAGTACGACTAAATCGAATAGTGATAGTTCACCTAAGCCAGAAATTAAAAAGAAGAAGAAAAAGAAACGAGCTGCAGGAGGATGTTAATTCCTTTTAAGTTTTTTTTTAGATAAAAAAAAGTGCTTATCATTCGATAAGCACTTTTTTGTTTAAGTCAGTTGTGACTTATTTTTTAGTCTCTTTTTTACAAGGCTTTGCACAGTCTGCAGGACAAGCTTTTGCTTCTTTCTTGCAACAATCTTTTGTGCAATCAGCTTTACATTCTTTTTTTGCAGTTTTTGAACAACAAGCTTTTTTGTCAGCTTTTGTACAAGCTGCTTTATCGGCCTTTGAACAACAAGCTTTTTTGTCAGCTTTTGTACAAGCTTTCTTTTCAGCTTTTTTACAACAAGCTTTCTTTTCGGTTTTCTTGGTGTCTTTTTTCTGATCTTGCTCCTGAGTTAAAGTAATACCATTGTCAGTAGTAATAATATTGTTAGCTGCTACACTTACTAAACTCATTGAGAAAACAAACAGAAGTCCGAATACTAATCTTTTCATAACTATTAAATTAAACGTTTAAAAAATATGTTTCTAATCAAAAATTGTATGCTAAAGGTAATAAAAAGATGATCGTGTCTTCTGTTAATGAATTGTTAATGGCTGAAATTTTCCATAAATAAAGCTTATTTTTGAACAGTAATTAAGTTGACTAGAAGTGCTTTATACGACTTGTTAAATCAGCGTTTTGTTATTTTTTTCTTTATCAACTTCCAAACTTCTTTAAATTATACCTTCATTATAATATATGACACAATATAAATCTCAAATATTTATTGGTGTATCTATTCTGGTTTTAATCATTCTTTTAATGATTCAAGTTCAGTGGATTAATCAAGCCCGTAAACTAAACGAAGAACAATTCAGACATTTGGTCGGTCTGGCTTTGCATGAATCTGTAAGTGAATTTATGGAAGATCAGCAGTCTTGTTATGAGATGAGTGAATGTATGAAAAAACTCAAATCTAAAACGGATAGTGCTAGGTTGAAATCTGAGATTAAGCGTTTGAATTTAATTATTGAGAATAAATTTAAACAGCATCAGATTAACTCAAATTATACCATTGAAGTTCTCTCAAAAGCAGATAAGCAACCCCGTAGCAGATGTTTTTATTATAGTATGCAGAAAGCCTTAAGCGATGATAAGGCCATGTTGAACGTTTATTTCGATAAGCGTGAAAAAAATATACTAGATAGTATGGGCACCATGTTTATTGCATCCTTGGTGGCTATTATTATTTTGTTTTCCCTTTTCGGAATTACTGTTTTATCTCTGCTTAGAGATAAAAAGATATTGGGCAGAACGACTGATTTGATCAATAATATTGCACATGAATTTAAAACACCCATGGCAAGCATAGGTCTGGCCTGTGGTATGCTTAAAAGAGATAGAGTTCTTTCAAGTCCTGATAATGTTATACACTATTCTGATATTATTCATACTGAGAATAACAGATTACGTCAACAAGTTGAGCAGTTATTAAAATTGGCCTGTATTGAACGAGGTGAATTGAAATTAAATGTTGATGAGCTTTCTATACATTCATTACTGTCTGAATGTGCCTCTTGTCTAGATATTCATCTTAAAGAGAGAAATGGAACTATTGAGTTTGATCTTAAGGCTACTCGTGATTATGTGAAAGTTGATCAAGATCTTTTACAGAATGTTTTCAAAAATTTGATTGATAATGCGCTTAAATATTCTCCAGAAAGTCCTAAAATTAAAATAAGCACCGAAACGAAGAATAATGAACTCTGCATTTCAATTAGTGATCAAGGTATTGGAATGACAAGAGAAGAGCAAAAACTTGTTTTCGATCGTTATTATAGGGCTCATACGGGTGATATTCACAACGTAAAAGGCTTTGGTATTGGTTTATCTTATTGTAAGATGATTATAGATGCCCACAAAGGCAGCATTAAAGTTTGGAGTAAAAAGAATATTGGTAGTACATTTACAGTAGTATTACCTTTAAGCTAAAACTATGAGTACTGGAAAACCCCCAAAAATTCTTCTTGTGGAAGATGACCCAAGTTTGGGTATGTTAATGAAAGACTTCCTTGGAATGGAAGGTTTCGATGTAACGCTTGCAAAAGATGGTGTTGAAGGACTTTCTTCTTATACATCTGGGCATTTTGATCTCTGTATTTTGGATGTCATGATGCCATTGATGGATGGTTTTACTTTGGCTAAAAAGATCAGAAAGAAAAACGAAGAGATACCGATTATTTTTTTGACAGCTAAATCTCTCAAAGAAGATAAATTGAACGGGTTTGATTTAGGAGGTGATGATTATATTACTAAACCCTTCGATGAGGATGAGTTAGTCAGACGAATTAATGCCATTCTAAAACGCTCCTTTAAACTTATAGATGAAACCGATTGTAAATGTAAGATCGGGATGTTTGATTTTGATCATTCAAATCTTGAACTGTTATTGAATGGAGAGCTTACTCGTATTACGAAAAAAGAGGCCGACGTGTTAATATTACTGTGTAATAGCCGGAATTCGCTGGTTAAAAGAGAAGATATTCTTGTAAAAGTCTGGGGTGAAAATGATTACTTTATGGGACGCAGTTTGGATGTGTTTATTACCAAATTAAGAAAGCATTTAAAGCCAGATCCAGCAATTAAAATTGAGAATGTACATGGTGTTGGTTTTATTCTGACTGACGGAAAGAAGTAGGGGGGCATAAATCCTTCCATCATCTAGACATTGATTCTATTCTTATAAATAAATTCTATCCAGCCATGGATAAATGAAATTCTAATAATTCTTAACTAAGTTTCGATATCCTTTCTAAAATTGTAATTTTGGGAAGGATTTTTAAAATATAACTGATGAGTATTTCACAAAATATAGATAAGATATTAAAAAGCATACCCGAAAACGTAAAGCTAATTGCTGTTTCTAAAACCAAACCTCAAGAAGATATTATTGAGGCATACGAGGGTGGGTATAAGATCTTTGGGGAGAATAAACCTCAGGAATTAAAACAGAAGTACGAAGCTCTTCCAAAGGATATTGAATGGCATTTTATTGGTCACCTTCAGACGAATAAAGTCAAATATATTGCGGGATTTGTTCAGCTTATTCACGCAGTGGACAGTATGAAGCTTTTGCAAGAAATAAACAAACAGGCATTAAAACACAATCGTGTTATCAATTGTTTATTGCAATTTCATATCGCACAGGAAGAAAGTAAATTTGGTTATGATTTAGCTGAAGCGAAGGGCATGTTGAATTCTGAAGAGTTTGAGAATTTGGAAGGAATCAATATTATTGGTGTTATGGGGATGGCAACCTTCACGGATGATCAGGATCAGGTGCGAGCTGAGTTTAAGCAGCTTAAAACAAGCTACGAAGCTTTAAAGTCAGAATTTTTTAATGATAAAGATGACTTCTCTGAGATTTCGATGGGCATGTCAGGCGATTATCAATTGGCAATTGAAGAGGGTAGTACCATGGTTCGAGTAGGTAGTTCTATTTTTGGTTCCCGATAGTTTTTTATAAAGTAACTGGCGATTAATAGTTAAAGCAAATAAGCCGATTGAATTATTAATAAGTTACTTTAAATGTTAATTGATTCCTCTAATTAATTATATTTGTTTGAATCAAAATAAAATCAAAGAATACTAGCATGATAAATCTTGAAACCACCTATATGGGATTGATATTAAAAAATCCCATTGTAGTTAGCAGTTCTGGTTTAACCAACTCTGTTCGTAAAATTAAAATATTAGAAGAAAAAGGTGCTGGCGCTGTTGTTTTGAAGTCTCTATTCGAGGAACAAATTACCAATGAAGCGTCTCATTTAATTTCGTCTGACCCTAAGAATTCGGCATATCCTGAAGCTGAGGATTACATTGTAAATTATGTGAAAGGCAATTCGATTTCGAACTATCTTGAGCTAATCCGTGAGGCTAAAAAGGCTGTTTCTATTCCTGTAATTGCTAGTATAAATTGTGTCTCATCTAAAGATTGGACATCCTTTGCAAAAGAAATTGAGAAAGCTGGAGCTGATGCTATCGAGTTGAATGTTTTTATTGTACCTAATGATAAGAACAAATCTTCAGAAGCATACGAAAAACTTTATTATGATGTGTTTGCGGCTGTGAAAAAACAAGTGGATATTCCTATTGCAATGAAATTAGGAAGCTATTTTACTAATATGATGGCAGTTGCTAATCGTTTAAATGCAGATGGAGCAGATGCTTTAGTTTTGTTTAACCGTTTTTATGAGCCAGATATCGATATCGATAGGATGGAAATGACTTCAGCAGATGTATTGAGTTCTCCAGCTGATATCCGTAAATCATTGCGATTTGTTGGAATGATTAGCGATAAAATTAGAGGTATCGACATTTCTGCATCTACAGGTATTCATGATGGCGAGGCAGCAATTAAGCAGTTGTTGGCTGGTGCAAAAACAGTTCAACTTTGTTCAACAATCTACGAAAATGGGTTCGATAGAGTTTCTGATATTTTAGCTGATATCACGAAATGGATGGAGAAGAAGAAATTTAAAACCGTTAATGAATTTAGAGGCAAATTAAGTTATGGTCAAGTTGAAGATTCAGCGATGTATGAAAGAGCTCAGTTTATGAAGTATTTTTCGGATAATAAAAAAGAGGTTCTGCAGTAGAACCTTCAATTCTATGATATTTTAGTCCGAATTTATATTCGGACTTTTTTTTGCTACCGGTTGTTAAGTTTGTGTTGATAATTTTCTTGTTGATTGAAAAATAATCCTTACATTTGCGGCGAATTCGTGCGTAATCTCTGGCATCAAGACAGTTATATGTTTACATTGCGTTCGTGAATCTAAAAAAAAATCAATACGATGGATTTAATTAAAGTTGCTGAGCAAGCATTTGCTACTGGCGTTGAGCTTCCAGCTTTCGGAGCTGGTGACACAATTAGTGTTTCTTACAAGATTAAAGAGGGTGCTAAAGAAAGAATTCAGCTTTTTAGAGGAGTTGTTATTCAAATCAAAGGTACTGGTACAACCAAAACTTTTACTATTCGTAAAATGTCTGGTAATGTTGGTGTAGAAAGAATTATCCCAATGTTTTCTCCATTTATCGACAAGATTGAAGTGAACAAAAGAGGTCGTGTACGTAGAGCTAGAATTTACTACTTACGTGCTCTTACTGGTAAGAAAGCTAGAATCAAAGAAAGAAGATTCTAATCAGCTTTTAAGAATATTGAAAAAAGCCTTCCCATTTGGAAGGCTTTTTTTATGCATGATATTTTTATTTTATTAAGCTGTTTTGTTTAAATTTTTCAATGGCAACTTTCCCCATTTCTTTTCCCGTTTTATAGTCATCAAGTAGGGTTTGATAATCTTGAGTAAACCGACTGGTCTTGAAATATTCTGGAGGGCAGATCTCGATTATCTCAACACCTTCAGGCGGATTGTGTATAAAATTGATAGATTGGTTGTAGACCTGATATCGATTTCTAATTGCTTTCACTAAACCTTTATGTTTTGAGAAAATAAAGTTTGCAATTTTAAACTCCAGTCCATTGTTCATTCTGTATGATTCTGGGCGCGATCGTAAAACCATGATACGTGTTGCTCCTTTTTCATAAGCTCTTTCAACCGGAATGGGCGCGGCAACACCACCATCAGAAACAACTTGTCCTTCAATTTCAAGGAAATTACGATAGAAAAGGGGAATGGTGCACGAGGCTTTTAGGTAATGGCTTAGGTTTTCGGCATTGGGATTAAGAAAGAAAGCTTCGCCATTGTCATTACGAGTGAAGCCAATTTCAAAATCGATATTTTTCTCAAAAAGAAGATCCGTATTTATGGGAAGGTTCTTTTCTGTCACATTCCAAAGCCAGTCCAGATCTATAAAGTGATTGCCTTTTATAAAATTAGTGAAGCTGATATAGCCAGGTTGAAGAGAATAGTTGGTGTAGACCTCAAAATTTCGTCCCATATGATCGGCAAGATAGGCTGCAGCATTTATCGACCCCGCAGAAACACCAATAACCATATCGAAGGGATTGAAACCCTCTTCAAGAAATTGATCCATAATACCCGCAGAAAATATGCCACGCATGGCACCGCCTTCGATCACTAATGCTATTTTTCCGGCCATATGTTTTTAATTTATAACTATTTCAACTCTTCACGAATTAAGTTTTCAATTTTAGTGCATAATTCTTCTGCGCTGTAACCTTTGGGTTCAATGGGATCCAGAATAGAATAGCTTCCTTTTTCTCCGAAAGAAAGAGGGAATCGGCCTTCTCTCTCAATTTTGTAATTCCCATCCACAACAAAAGGAACTATCAGTGAATTAGGTGCTTCTTCCAATAGGGTTGCAAGTCCTCCTGATTTAAATTGTTTTAGCTTGCCGGTTTTACTTCGGGTTCCTTCCGCGAAGATACAAGCACAATAGTTATTATCAGCAATTAATTTTCCAAGTTTGCGAATTTCAGCAAGGGCTTGATTTCTGTTTTTACGGTTGATTAAGGCTGCCCCCGAATGACGGAGATTATAGGAGATGCTGGGGAATCCTTTAGCTAATTCTATTTTAGAAATAAATTTAGGATGGTGTTTTCTAAACATCCAAACAATGGGAGGGATGTCGTAAGTCCCTTGGTGATTTGAAACCACAATAATTGGACGATCGGTAGGTAAATTAGCCTTATTTTTGAATTTAATTCTAAAACCAATAACCAATACCAATCGCATTAAAATATAGTTTAGAATGTCAACCGATACCTTATGAGCCTGATAGCCGAAAAGAGTTCGACAAATAACTTGAATAGGATGAAAGATAATTAAGGCAAGAATAAACAGGAAATAAAATAAAGGTGTTGTAATATATGATAGTATCTTTTTCATAGGGGATAATTAAATTTTCAATAGTTCATTAGAATCTCTCACAATATATATCAGCTTCACGTTTCATTAATAATAAGTATTACTATGAATGAATTTAATGATCTGTTGATTTTAAACAGCACAAAAATAAAAAACGATAGTTGATTTTCAACTATCGTTTTTAAATATACGACGATTACTTACTATTAAATGTGTTTTTCTTATCCTCAATAATTTATTTGAGTTCAAAACGAACCATAATTTTGTTTTCCAGTTCAATTTTCTGAAATTCGATTTGTGGAGCTGCATCTTCCATTGCTATGCTGGCCATACCTCTTATCATCATTCTTTTGTCTTGTGGACGTGCTTGATACGTATTGTATGAGCCTTCGTTAATGTAAATGGCTTTCCCTATTTCCTGGTTAAGTGCTGCTGTTAGAGCCTTGGCTTTGGCCTTAGCATCCTTAATCGCTTTCACCTTAACTTCAAGTTTGAATTCTTCAATCTTTGAATGATCAACCTTTTCGATTTGAATATTCGAAATGCCAATTTTTTCCAAAGAAGAAAATAAGCTCGAAAGCGTTTTTGTATCGTGAACAATCACCTGAAAATCTTTCGATTTCATGATGTCTTTTTTCTTTAGAAAATAAGTTTGAAAATTACTGGTAAAATCCTGAACAGAAAGCTGTTTTTCAAGATCAATACCAATTTGCTTTAAAGCCTTAAACATCTTATTTTCTAGTTGATCAACGCTTTCTTTGTTTTTTGTATCGCGTTCACTCAAGTTAATGTTTAGGTAGATTTCATCAGGAATGATTTCCATTTTGGCATTACCATTGACTTCAATATAATGCTGATCTATGAAATTCTTTGTTCCAGACTGTGCTGAAGAGAATTGTGTGATTAAAAGGGCAAATCCCAATAGAATAAATTGTTTCATACTGATATCTTTTAAAGTTTAATTTTAATTATGACTCTAATAATGCAGATTGGTTGCGTCGCGTTTATAAGTTTCTAATATTTTGTCTGTGATATGAGATCAATTCTAAACAATTACTGTGCCATTTCCTTTGGGGTATAATGTCTGCTTGGGCTTGCAGACCATCTTTTTTTTAAAATTCAATTTAAAATTCAGACTAGAGAATTACATTTTTATCCTTGCGAACACTGATAATATCCTGAGAGACATAAGTTACAACTAAAATTTACATAAGGAAGGAATAATTTTGTTAGGTTATCAATAATTATAGTTACTTTCATAACCCAAAACGATATAACTATGACACTATTTATTCTAAATGATTGGGCTTCGATGAGCTTGACTGCACAATTTTTCTGGGGAATTGCGATCCTCTTTTCAGTTTTATTTATTCTACAACTAATCTCCAGTTTTATTGGTGGTGATGTAGATGGTATGAGTGCCGAAGGCGATGCTGATGTTGCAGTGGAAGGGGATATGGGAATCGATTTCCAATTCTTTTCACTGAAGAACCTTGTGGCATTTTTCACCATTTTTGGATGGACGGGCATTATTTGTGTTGGTTCAAATCTTAGTCCACTTGTGTCGACATTGATAGCCACACTTGCCGGATTGATCATGATGTTAATTATGGCTTTCATCATGTATTTTATGGGAAAATTAACAGAAGATGGCAGTCTGAAATTGAAAAATGCCATTGGTAAATCAGGTATGGTTTATCTTCCAATTCCAGCAAAAAGAGCTGGCATGGGACAAGTTCAGGTCCAGGTTCAAGGACTTCAAACTTTGGATGCTTATACAGATTCAGATCAGGACATTCCTACTGGTGCCCTGGTTGAGGTAGTCGATGTTTTAAATGATCAAATATTAATCGTTAAACCTTGTGTCTAATTACTAAATTATAATAATAAAAAATGGGAGAGTATATTTTAATTTTGTTTGCCGCTGTGGCACTTTTTGTTTTCATCTTAATTGTTTCGCTTATTAAGCGATATAAAAGGTGTCCTTCTGACCGTATTTTGGTTGTTTATGGTAAAGTTGGTAAGGGTGTAGAGTCCGAATCCCGTTCTGCCAAGTGTATTCACGGGGGTGCGGCCTTTATCTGGCCAATTATTCAGGATTATGCATTTCTTGATTTAACGCCTATTTCCATCGAAATTAATCTGACCAATGCCCTAAGTAAGCAGAATATTCGTGTGGATGTACCATCTCGTTTTACTGTTGGTATCTCTACTGAATCGGGTGTAATGACCAATGCTGCTGAGCGTTTATTAGGATTATCTCAGACCGATATTAGTAACTTAGCAAAAGATATCATCTTTGGTCAGTTGCGTTTGGTTGTCGCGACAATGGATATCGAAGAGATTAACTGTAACCGTGATAAGTTTTTGGCTGCTGTTTCGTCTAATGTCGAGGCTGAATTGAAAAAGATTGGTTTGAAGCTGATCAATGTGAACGTGACGGATATTAACGACGAATCGGGTTATATTGAGGCTTTGGGTAAGGAAGCTGCTGCTAAGGCGATAAATGATGCTAAGCAATCTGTGGCTGAGAAAAACCGTGATGGTTCTATTGGTGAGGCAAATGCACATCAGGATCAACGTGTAAAAGTTGCAAAAGCTGATGCGAGCGCTGTTGAGGGTGAAAATACAGCTAAAATTACCATTGCTAATTCGGATGCCCTTCGTAGAGAGAAGGAAGCTGAAGCTGAGCGTTTAGCTTCTGCTGCTGAGAAAGTAACTCAGGCGCGTGCTCTTGAAGAGGCTTATGCTGCTGAGCAAAAGGCTGAAGATGCTCGTGCGACTCGTGATAAGGCTTCTCAAACTGCCGATATCGTGATCCCTGCTCAAATCGACAAGCAGAAAATTGAAATTGCTGCTGAAGCGATTGCAGAACAAACCCGTCGTCATGCTAAGGGGGAGGCTGATGCGATTTTCATGAAAATGGAAGCTGAAGCGAAGGGTATCTATGAGATTTTGAGCAAGCAAGCTGAAGGTTTCGATAAGATTGTGAACGCTGCAGGTAGCGATGCCAAAGATGCTGTGATGTTGATGATTGCTGACAAATTACCAGAATTGGTTAAAACTCAGGTTGAAGCTATCAAGAATATTAAGATTGATAAAGTAACTGTTTGGGAAAATGGTGGCGGAAAAGATGGTAAGACATCTACTGCTAATTTTATGCAAGGTATGATGGGATCTATTCCTCCAATGGAAGAGCTTTTCAAAATGGCGGGAATGGAACTACCAACTTATCTGGGTAAAAAGGTTGAAGACGCTGAGGCCGTTGCCTTTGAAGACGTTTCGAATGATGATAGCAAGAAAGTTGAATAATAAGCGATAGGCTATTAGATATTGAAAAGGGCTGTTGAAAATTTGTTTTCAACAGCCCTTTTTTTGATTTAAAACTCAGGAATTAATCAGAAAGATAAAAGCTGTTTATGAAAGGTTGAACTACAATTTAAAAACCTTTTTCATTTAAAAACAAAAGTAAAAGCCACCCTTTGCAGGATGGCTTTAAGCATATTAATTTTTGGTTTAGTTGTAAATAAACATTCAATAAAATAAGTAATATGCTATTCTAGTTTAGATCATTTGCACACTTCACTTCAGCAGCTTTATCTCCGAAATATTTCTTCTTGAATCGTAGTGATAAGTTGACAAGAGCAATTAAAACAGGGACCTCAACCAATGGGCCAATAACGGCAGCAAAGGCAACGCCTGAATCGATACCAAAAACTGCAATGGCTACTGCTATGGCTAATTCGAAATTATTACTAGCTGCAGTGAAAGATAATGTCGCTGTTTTAGCATAGCCAGCATTGATCTTTTTTCCCATAAAGAAGGATACCAGGAACATGATTACAAAATAGATCAATAAAGGAATTGCAATTTTAATGACATCAAAAGGGAGCTGAACAATGTGTTCTCCCTTAAGTGAGAACATCACAAAAATGGTAAATAAAAGAGCGACCAGAGTTAGTGGACTAATTTTAGGAATAAACTTTTCCTGATACCATTGCTTGCTCTTTCTTTTTAAAAGCAGGTAACGTGTCAACATCCCGGCCAGAAAAGGAATTCCCAGGTAGATGAAAACAGATTCAGCTACTTCACTCATTGTGATGTTCACAACAGAACCTTCTAAACCAAAATATTGAGGTAGTAGGGTAATGAAAACATAGGCATAGATAGAAAAGAAAAAGACCTGGAAGATACTGTTGAATGCCACCAAGCCTGCAGCGTATTCCGTATCCCCTTTTGCCAAATCGTTCCAAACAATGACCATGGCAATACAACGAGCCAATCCAATTAGAATAAGACCAGTCATGTACTCAGGGTAGTCTCTTAGAAATAAGATGGCTAGTCCAAACATCAAAGTAGGTCCAAGAACCCAATTCTGAACCAAAGAGAGAAGAAGAACTTTTCTATTTTTAAAAACGTCTTTTAGATCTTCATATTTTACTTTTGCAAGAGGAGGATACATCATGATGATCAAACCAATTGCAATTGGAATGTTGGTACTGCCGTATGACATGGAGTTCCAGAAGTTGGCGATATTAGGAAATAAGAATCCTGATGCAACACCAACGGCCATGGCTACAAAAATCCAGAGAGTTAAATACCTGTCCAGAAATGATAATTTTTTAGTTAAGCTTCCCATATTATTAATGTGGTTTTTCTTGGTTAAGGTTTGTATGTAGTCTTTATCAAAAACTGTTTTTTTTGACTCTTCGACTTTTATACTTTTTATTTCTTTAGAATATATTCTTCGTTAAACTTGGCAAAGTCACGACGAATTTCATCTCTTACTCTTCTGAAAACATTCATCACTTCTTCTTCGTTTCCTGGAGCATAAGCCGGATCGTCGAAACCAATGTGTAAGCGTTTTCCAACCGGTCCAGTAAATGCAGGACATGCGTCTTTTGCACCACCACAAACTGAAATTAAAAAGTCAACACCTTCTTCAAGAAATACATCAACCATTTTAGGTCTTAAATCACTAATGTCGATGCCGATTTCAGCCATTGCTTTAACTGCTTTGGGGTGTACTTCATTGGCAATTTTGGTTCCTGCTGAAACCACAGTTAATTCTGGATTGATATCTCTTAAAATGGCTTCACCCATTTGGCTGCGGCAAGAATTGCCTGTGCATAAAATAAGGACTTTCATAGTTTTATTAATAATTATCAATTAATGATTAACAATTGTGTTTTGTCGTGTTATCATGTTATCGTTTTATCAGAAACGAAGAAAAATAAGTTTAACAGCATTCTTCATTTTGAGGCTGAATAGCTCCAAAGAAAGTATTGAATGTTGAACCCAAACTTTCAATAGCTGGTTTATCAAGACAATATCTCATCTTTAAACCTTCAACTTCACCTTTTATTAATCCTATAGCTTTTAATTCTTTTAAATGTTGTGAAACCGTTGTTCGGCTAAGGGGTAGGTGATCAGATATATCGCCTGATATACAGGTGTTGCAAGACGCCAGATATTGCAAGATCGCAATTCGAGCTGGATGCGACAGGGCTTTAGCTAAATTTGCTAATTCTTGTTGCTGATCGTTAAAAAGGTCTAGTTTTTTCATTCTACAATGTTTAATGACGCAAACATACGACATTGTTTTGGGATTACACATTAAGGAATTGTTAATTTTATTACTTGTTATATATTTCAAGCTAAAAAAGCAAGGTCTTATAAGTGCTTGCATTGCCATTTAAAGAAAAGCAAGTATCTTATGCATCTTAATAAATCTTATCGATTCAGAATGAAGTATATTTTCTCTTTTATATTGCTGATTTTAATGTCATCAGTCTCTTCTGCTCAGTATTATAGCACGGGACAAGATCCTGCAAATACCAAATGGAAACAGATTAATACAACTGATTTTCGGATTGTCTTTCCAGCAGAATATGAAGCAAAGGCCAGGTATTTAGCTGCTTTATTTCAAGATTTAAAGAATAAAGGAGGAAAGGATTTAAATCATATACCCAAGAAATTTTCGGTGATATTGCATACTCAATCAGCGACCTCGAATGGCATGGTGGCCTGGGCGCCTAAACGAATGGAGCTTTATGGAACACCTCCTCAAAATGATGAAACTCAAGCTTGGCTTGATCATCTAGCAACGCATGAATACCGTCATATTATTCAAATAGATAAATTAGAGCGTGGTTTCACTCGCGTATTGAATGCCTTTTTAGGTCAGCAGGCCACAGCATTGGTTCTGGGTTTGTATTTACCAGCCTGGTTTATGGAGGGCGATGCGGTTTGTTCTGAAACAGCTTTGAGTGAATCTGGAAGAGGACGAAGTGCTGAATTTGAGCAAGAATTGAGAGCTCAATTACTTGAAAAAGGTGCTTATACTTACGATAAAGCTGCCTTGGGTTCATACAAAGATTTTGTACCCAATAGATACACCTTAGGCTATTATTTGGTTGGGAAATCGCGTGTTCATTATGGTGACGATTTATGGAATACCGCTTTAAAAAAGATTGGCGAAGCACCGATGAAAGTTAATTGTCTTTCGACCAGCTTAAAACGGGGGCTGTTGAATAAGCGAGAGGCCTTCTTCCAGGAAATGAAGAAAAAGCAGGCTGCTTATTTGCAGGCTGGTTTTAAGATTGAAAGTCTGGATTGGACTGAGGTAAAGGAATTGAATACGTATAGGGACGGTAAACTGATGCTTTATGCCGACGTGATGTCAGAATTGCAATGGGAATGGCAAGTTCAGGACTCTATTATTGAGAAAACTCAGGCAGATGCTCTGATTGAAAAGAAAGTAATTTTTACGAATTACCGTTACCCTCATCTTGATGATCAGGCTGACTTATTGTTGATGAAAAATGGCTTGGCGGATGCTTTGACCATTGTTAAGCTTGATGCTAAAGGGAATGAAGAGGATGTTTTTATGCCTGGTTTTGATTATGGAACGGGTTTCGATTATAAGAATAATAAACTATTGTGGTCTGAATATCAAGCTCACCTGCGTTGGCAACATGCAGATAAAGCCGTGATTGTTAGTTACGACATGCAAACAGGGAATCAAAAGAAATATAAGTTAGAGAACAATTGTTTCGCACCTGTTTTTTCAGCTGATGGAAAAAAGATACTAACTGTTGAAGTAGATTCAAATGGGGAGAGTACTCTTTTGATTATTGATGAAGCAAGCGCTAAGCCTATCAGTCGAATTGCAGCGAAAGAGCAGGAGTTTTTTATGACACCACAATGGGCTAAAAAGGATCAGTCAATTGTTTTAATTATTCAAGCGAAGGGGGCAAAAAGTCTCGTTAAAATAGATATAACAAACGAGAAAAGGGAATTGTTGTATCAGGCGGGAACAACCAATATTTCACAGCTACAAGTCAGTGATCAGTATGTATTCTTTACATCATCGCATACAGGGATTGATAATATATTTGCTTATAAGTGGGAGAATAGACAGGTCTCACAATTGACATCCTCTCGTTTTGGAGCCAGAGATCCTTTTTATCTCCCTTCTGAAAACAAGTTGTATTACTCCGATTATTCTTCTGATGGTTATCAGCCTGTAAAGCTCGATTTAAATAGCTGTATGTGGAAAGTGCAGGAGGGTGATGCGGCTAAATTTGCTTTGGCTGAACAATTATCCGATCAGTTGGGTGAAAAGCTACAGCCCGATACGACTAAGCTGGATCATTGGCAAGTTGAACCTTATTCACGATTGGCACATACTTTTAATTTTCATTCCTGGGCACCTTTATTTGTTTCTCCAGACGAGGGAAGCATAGACGTTGGGATTTCCGCCTCAAGTCAGAATCTACTGAATACGCTTTTTACGACCCTAGGTTATAAAAAGGAAGAAGGATTTGATAATGGGCAATTCTATTTGAATTTATCTTATCAGCGTTTCTTTCCTATCTTCAATTCAAAATTGGAATATGGTAAAGCCTCTTTTGCTTATTTTGGGAAGCGTGAAAATACCAATACGGAAGAGGATGATACATTGCCCCTTGATACAGAATGGAGACAGTTGGAGTGGGAAAATTCGGTGACTTTACCTTTTAATCTGTCGTCGGGCAAGCATGCTACATTTCTAAGACCCAAATTTTCATATACTATTTATCAGTTTGCGAATTATCAAACTCGAATTACGAGCCCAGAATTCAATCCTCAGTTATATAATTTGAATATTGCGGATAGAACGATAGAAGAATTGGAATACCAGCTGTTTTTTTCACATTCAATAAAGGCTTCACAAAGAGATTTGCAATCGCCTTGGGCTCAATTTCTGCAATTCGATTACCGAACAAGTCCTTCGAAGGATTCAAATGCAGGAAATGTATGGTCGGGGATAGGTCAGTTTAATTTTCCTGGTTTAGCCAAGCATCATGGTATTAGTCTTTATGCGGGTTATCAACAACGTTCCAAATTTAATAAGGGTTTTGGAAATGCGATTAAGTCACCTCGTGGCGTATCTGATTTGTTTGGATTAGATTGTTCGACCATAAGTTTAGATTACCGACTGCCTATAGCTTATCCTGACTGGAATATGGGGGCATTGGCTTATATCAAGCGCGTTAAAATGGCTGCCTTTATTGATTATGGTATGGAGAAAGGCGAGTTTGTGAGTGATGAAAATTTATTTCAATATGATAATCGAATCACATCGGCAGGACTTGAGTTTACGGCCGATATGCATGTCTTGCGTTTGCCTGTTCCTTTGAATCTGGGATTCAGATTGGGTTACGAGAATGAAACCAATGCGGTGTTTGGAAACTTCCTGTTATCATATAGCTTCGATTTTTAAGGTCGAAAGGAATAAAAGTCGAAGGAGGTGATTTTAACCTGTCAGAGCCAGAAGAATGAAGTCCTGACAGATACTGTGTTAGAATCCAAATTAAAAAGAAAGCCATCTCAATTTGGATTGAGATGGCTAGGATTATTATTTTAAGATGTGTTATTCGCTACGTGTATAAGTGAATTTATCACTTTTTTGCCAGGTCTTTCCCTGATCATGAGAAATCTTCTTTGTCAGAATAAAACCCTTATCCGTTTTATTACTAATTGTGAATTGTATGTAGGTTTCTTTTTTCTCAACTGAATTATCAAAAACAAAATCCTGACCTGAGAAATCACCCTCGAAAACTTCAAAACTTGATGTGTAATCATCTAAAAGGGAGATGCGATATTTCCCAGTGGTCTCATTAAAGGTATAGGATATGGTGACATCGATAGGGAATGTAAGTTCAAACTTGATCTTTTCCTGAAGAATATTAGTTGCCGTGAAATCGATATTTGAATCCGTCTGTCCTATCTCGCGCCAAGTTCCTCTTCGTGACCATGTTTCCATTTTAACATCCCACTTCCCTTCCAAAAAGGCTAGCTTCTTAATTTCTTCACGTTTAGGCATTATAAGCCATGTGTTATCAAAAGTAGGATTGATCTCTATGTTTTCAATTTGCATTACTCTATCACGTTGCCAAAAAGTACGCTCTACAAAGAAGGGGATAAGCAGTCCGTCAACGCTTCTAAAATCGTCGAAGAAGGTTTCAGAAGGCATTTCCGAGGCAAAATCGACCCATTTGGATTCGTACTTAGTTTCCAGATAGGTGTTGGCATCCAGATACCACTTTTCTGTTTTACCATTGGAACGTGTCAGGTTCAGAACAAAAACATCCAGACCTTCAAGCTTTTCTTTACCTATGAATTCCACCTGATGACCTTTTTCTTTATAGTTGAAAAAGGGTGTGGTGAATTCAGCCTTCTGAGCGAAAACATTTTCTTCACCTGTGTTAATTCTTCTGGCATAAGAGATTTCCTGCCATGGATCTATCGTCCAGCCTTTTTTACCATCGAAAGCTTCAATGACCCGATGTTGTCCCAATTGTAAATCGGCATAATATTCACCAGAACGTGTTTTCCAGGCCATAAAATCCTTTTCGATACTAAAGGCGGTAAATTGACCTGTGATTTTCATTGTTTCAACCTTGTTCCACTTTTCGAGTCCGCCGTGTGCCTCTATATGTTTGGCAATGATTGTCTCCACATTTTCTGCTATAAGCAGGTTTGGTAAACAAAGTGAAAAGCAAAATAAGACGAGTTGATATATTTTTTTAGTCATTGTTCGAATATTTAAATCGTAATAAATTACTTATTCAATTAATTGAATTTGTAACAAGCCATTTCTGTTTGGTTTCTCAGGTAGATCTTTCCATTAACAAAGGAAGGAGCTGTCCACGATTTCCCTTCAATGGCCTGAAAGCGTCTTTGTTCTGCGTAGGCTGTCGGATCGGCTTTAATCTGAGCGAGTAGACCTTTGTCCGATAGCACAAGAAGTTTATCTCCAACCAGAATTAAACTCCCTTTTCCAAAGCCTCTTTTGGTCCATTTTTTCTCACCGGTTTCAGCAGATATGCATTGGAGAGCAGCCACATTAAAACCATAAAAATGACCTTCGTAATAAAGTGTCGAGCTGTAGTCATTTTTCATTGTAGGAGCCTGTAGAACTTCAGTAACCGTATTGTTTTTAACTTCTACGATTTCGAAACCCGAGCTACGAACTGTACAAATAAATATCTTATTGGAGTCAAACAATGTAGGCATAGCCGTAGGAGCGTTCATTTTCATGGCATAAGTCCAAAGTGTTTCACCTTTGCTATTGTATGATGATAAGGTTTTCTGATTAGCGAATATAATTTGCGTTTGCCCCTCTATTTCTGCCACAAGTGGTGAGCAGTACGAGGCATTGCCTTTGCCATTAGCCCAAAGCAATTTGCCAGTATTCGGATCGAAGGCTACAAAAGCTCTCGATTCGGTACCACCAGCTTCCATAATAAGTACACCGTCGACTAAAACAGGAGACGATGAGAATCCCCATCGAGGTAGTGTGCTGCCAAACTCTTTTATAAAGTCGATTTGCCACAAGTGTTTGCCATCAGTTTTAGAATGTGCGGTTAGTTTACCATAGCTGCTAAAGCTGAAAATTAAGTTTTCACCTATGGCAGGTGTTGATCTTGGACCATCTCCAAAACCATCTTTGTCGATAAAGATAGAATCGATTTTGTTTCTCCAGATTTCCTTACCAGTTTTAGCATCGAAGGCAGCCATATACTCCCAGCCTGAAAGGCTATCTGTTTTTTCGCTTAGCGTGGTGTAGAGTTTGTCTCCCGATAGGGTAATTTCTGAAAAGGCACAGCCAATTTCTTTTTTCCAGATAAGCTCTGGTGCAGGATCGCTTATTTGGCTGTCAGTAATATTTTCAGTAGAGATACCAGAGTGGTAAGGCCCCCTAAATTGTGTCCAGCCTTCACTTTCCTGAGCGAAAGTTATGGGCGCTTGTAGCAATAGGAAAACTGCTAACATACTTGAATAGATTGTTACTTGCTTCATTTTGGGTGTTTCTTCGGGTTTAGAATTGTTTTGTTTTTTCAGTACCTAAGATAAGCATGTTTACCCTTATGTGGCAGTAACAAAAAGAGAATTAGATGAAAGTATATTTTGGCTCGTTTTATCTGAAAGTCTATAGGTTGAATTAATTAAGAGTTGATAATTACGAAAAACAAAATAATCAAAAAGATAACTCGTTATTAGTAACTGAGCGGTATATATTAATGACTCATTTTTCATCGTAAATTATTAATCTTAATTCCTAACTCATTATTCATTTAGTTCTGGCTTCCACCATTTTATCATACTCCTCGTCAAAGGCTTCCCAAAGCTGAATTTTATTGCCTTCAGGATCTAAAATGTGGGCAAACTTTCCGTATTCCAAACTTTCAATTTCATCCAAAATCTCCACACCTTCTTTCTTGAGTTCTTCCAGCAGCCATTCCAGGTTTTCAACTCTGTAGTTCATCATGAAATCCTTATGTGAGGGCTCAAAGTATTTGGTGTTTTTATCGAAAGGACTCCAGACAGAAAAGGCTTGCTTATTGCCGTCATCAGCTTGTCGCCATTCAAACGAAGTGCCGTAATCGTCAATATTAAAGCCTAAATGTTTGCCGTACCAGTCTTTCATTGATTTTGTATCCTGACATTTAAAAAAGATGCCGCCTATACCTGTTACCCGCTTCATAATTCTAAGTTTTAATTTGTCATATAGCCTGTCCAATCTTTCTGGAGGTGATCCCAGCATTGAGAGGGCTGCTAAAAAAAGGTCAAAAAGTCAGAAAAGTCGAAAAAAATAGCCGCCTGCTTAGAATTCCGTGAAATTTACATTTAAGGATCTCGTAATTCGTCACTAATCGACCATTATTAATTATAATTGCTTATTGAAGATAAAAAATATTGAGCAATCATCATAAATTACTTTATTGAGAAAGACGCCTATCCATTTTTTTCTATTTTTGTGGGAGAAGAGATTTTTTGACTTTTAAACAAACCCTAAAAAAGATTACATATGAAACGTTTTATCAATTCAGAGAAAGCACCTAAGGCTATTGGCCCATACTCACAAGCTGTAGAAGCTAACGGAACACTTTATATTTCGGGACAGATTCCAGTTGACGTGACCACAGGTAAATTTGTTGAAGGTGGTGTAAGAGAACAAGCTGAGCAGGTGATGAAAAACATTGGTTACATTCTCGAAGAAGCAGGTTATAGCTTTAAAGATGTGGTTAAATCAACTTGTTTGTTGAGCGATATGTCTGGTTTTGCTGTGATGAACGAAGTTTATGGCGAGTATTATAAGGAAGATTGCCCGGCTCGTGCGGCTTTCGCCGTAAAAGACCTGCCTATGGGTGCTTTGGTTGAAATTGAAACTATTGCTGTAAAATAAGCTGTTAAGGCTATCATATTTAAAAGGGCTGTTAATTTGAGATTGGCAGCCTTTTGTTTCAGCAAATATCCCTTGCCACTAAAGCTGAACATTCTTTAAAACAATGCCCTCAATGAAACTCAAAATCTACTTCTTACTCCTCATTAACTTTGCTTTTGTCACAAGTTCTGTTGCACAAGATTTATTCAAGAAACAACAGATCTCTTTGCTCGAACAATGGGATCTTGCCGATACTCTCAAGAATCAGTCAGGCTTGTTTCATATAAAGCAATACAAACCGGTTTATATCTTATTGGGTAACTATACCACCAATATCAATCAACAACCACAAAGTGATAATCCTAATAATTCAGTACCCGATAATATGCCGCTTAATCAGGTTGAAGTTAAGTTTCAAATCAGTTTTAAAACAAAAGTTTTTAATGACCTAATGGGAGCAAAACTGGGTGGTGATATCTGGATGGGCTATACTCAAACATCCAGATGGCAAGTGTACAACCCCGACTTATCCCGTCCATTTCGCGAGACGAATTATGAGCCCGAACTCATGTATATTATGGCGACACCCTATGAATTATTTGGCCGCAAGGGTCTCTTTGCAGGGATTGGATTAAATCATCAATCTAACGGACGTTCCGATCCTATGTCTCGTAGTTGGAATAGGATTATTGCGCAAATCGCATGGGAAAGTAAAGACTTAAGCATCATATTTAAACCCTGGTTGCGCTTAAAAGAGCCTGCCGACAAGGATAATAATCCGGGTATAGAAAATTATATGGGTAGGGGAGAGCTCATGGCTGCTTATGGCAAAGGGCGGCACGACATTAGTCTGATTGCCCGACATTCCATGCGCTTGGGTAAGAATAACAGGGGAAGCTTTCAAATTGATTATGCCTTACAGATCTGGGATAATTTGAAACTCAATGCTCAAATATTTCACGGCTATGGCGAGAGTCTGATTGATTATAACCACAAACAAACCACTATAGGCATTGGTCTTTCGCTGACTCAGTGGCGATAAAAGCATTGAATAGAAAATAGAAGACAATAAAGAAAGGCTGCTAATCGTTGATTGGCAGCCTTCACTGTTTTTTTCAGAACAATGTTTCATGAGTTGGAGTTTGTTTCCATTTATCGTGAAATTCTAAATATAGCTATGCAGCTCAATCCTGATCTCTCGACTTTGCATTTTAACATGTTTTAAAAGCATGATGTTATTCTTTTATCTATCTTCCTGATATTTTTAAAACGAATGATATAAAACGAGCCAAAAGTATACGAACAATGGGGATACTGAGGCTAATGATTATTTCTCCCGAAATCTTTCGGGATAACAATTGAAAATTAAATTATAAACATATGAAAAGATTAAGCATACTGCTTTTATTGAGTTTTGTGATTGTAAGCGGATTTAGTCAGAAACATCTACAAGCACATTTCGAGAAAGATTTAATCAACTATACTAATGCGTTTAATAACAAGCAATGGCATACCGTAACCCAAATGATGTATCCCCGGGTTTTCGAAATGATGAGCAAGAGTAATATGCTCCTGTTTTTGGAACAAATGGATAATCTTGGTGTAAAAATGACGACAGATTTTAGGTCGATAGATCATATCTCCAAAGTGGTGAAAACGGGGACCGAAAAGTATTGTAAGATTCAATACTATGGGGTTATCCGTGTTAAACTATCCGGACTCATGTCGCAGGGAAGTGCTTTGATGCAGCCTCAGTTTGAGCAGGAATTTGGGAAAGAGAATGTAACATACCATGAAACAAGCAATTCCTTTACCATACAGGCCCACCGATCTATGGTTGCTGTTGCCAATAAACAATCGGAAAACTGGAAGTATATTGATATTAATTCATCCATGGCCAAAGGTTTAAAAAAACTCATTCCTGTCCATGTTCAGCAAGCGTTGAATTAAATGATTTTGTCTTAAGTGCAGATCTCAACAGGCCTCTTAATGGTAACAGCACATCGGTCATAATTCGGGCTTGTTTAGATTTGAACTGTTTCGAAGATATAAGTCTCGAAGAAGCCAAATTAATTATTAAAGGGCAGTTCTAAGCCTGATAAATTGAGAGAGATTTTCATGATATGACCTAAGAAAGGCTGCCAATATGTAATTGGTAGCCTTTTAAATGATTCTTTAGTCGTTAACTGGCGTTTAGCCGATGCCTGCATAATCAGACTCTTTCAGGCTTGTGTTTTTAGCTGAGTCGGCTAGCCTCGTCTCAAATAGGAATTGCTCTGGATTAATAGAACAGAGCTGATGCTTTTTTGCTTCGCCCAAATGTGTATCATCTATATATCTTTTAAGGTAACCATTGTATGATTTTTCATTTTCGTTTGCAAATAAGTTGATTGAGAAATCCGTTCCAAATAAAATTTTATCCTTCAGGTGAGTTTGTCCTTCTTTATCGATATCTGCATTTAATGCCTTATAGTATTCGTCTCCTTCGCTACAAGAAAAATCGGTGTAGGTATAATCGTATTGATGAGTGAGTTCAATTATTGTTTTTCGCCAATCACCCAATGGCTTATGGTCTTCATCCTTTAGGCTTCCAAAGTGGGCAAAGCATAACTTGAGAGTGGGGTATTTGTTCAAAACCTCAGACCAGCCCTTGGCCGGATTGCTGAGCTCTCTGGCTTTTTCCTTTGTGAAAACAGAAAAGCCACCTCCGCTACAATGTGTTATAATCGGAATCCTTTTTTGGACACACATTTTGTACAGATTTTCAACTTTTCTGAGCTCTTCACCATCTTCTTTTGGCCAGGGCTTAAAACCTAGTGGCGGATAAACCTTTATACCAGCAAAAAAGTAAGTGAAATCCTGAGTCTCATCATCAAGATTATTTTTGAAATGCCCCAGTTTCTTTTTCAAATTTGCTTGTCGCGAGTCTGGCGTATCGTTTTCGTAGCCCGAGAAAAATTTATCCAATAAGGCTTTCAATTTCTCGGCGGTGTAATTCGCTGTATTTAATCCCATAAAAGGGTATATCTCGAAAAGCTTAGCTTTTACGATATCATCTTTCACCAGTTGCATTTTGTTTTCCTCATTCTTAAGCAAGGAATGTGTGTAGTAAATGCGGATGGCATTCAAAACATCTTCGACCTGCTTTTTTATGGGTTTTTGAGGGGTTTGGTCGTAAAAGACATCTTTACCGAGTTCGATATTTTTTTTTCCAAAGTCCATAAGTAGTGGGCAAAGCACCATACTATCGTATACCTCCTTCTCAATTTTGAGTTGATTATCAGAATTGACGAGGGCTTCCTTATTTTTTAGAAAATAGTCAAGAATAAGAAATTGGTATTCAATTGGGTTCTCAAAAATGGAGAGGGTGTTTGCGATTCGGGGCAGATAACCCTGAATAAGCTCTTTGTCAATTTTCTCTTCAATAAGCCTTCTAATATAGCCTGGGAACAACCACCTAAATGAATAACCCAGTCCCATATGCCATTTAAAATTATTGAAAATGGCATCGCTTATGGTCTTTTTGTCGAGCAGACCTTCTCGTTTAATAAAAGCCAATAAATTAGGATGGCTTAAATCAAAAGCATGCATATGGATGTCGTAGAATTTTTTCATGGGATCAATACGTTTTTTAATAGTGGGCTAAGACTAAGGTTAAGGCTGTCAATTGGGGAAGACCGCCTTTCGTCTTTTTGATGTGTTAAGCTATGTTTTGTATGGTTTTACTGGTGCAGATTATCAGTCTTTTCCTTAAGTTTTAAACGCTTTGACAGGGCACTATAATTTGTAAGAATTAGGGTGCCAACTAACACTTTAATTCCGCTTGCTATAAAATTGTAATAATCGTTTGGATGAAATTCGGTTCCCATTGAATCTCTTTTAAAGGCAAATAATATTTGACTTAAAAAGACAGGAATATTATTTATAATCATCAAACCACCGATAATAATTAGGGCAAGTTTTACGATGCTACTTGGATTCAGATTACCAATTTCAACTCGCTCATCATCGAAATTCTTATCGAGCTTTAATAAGTTAACCAGCTTGTGCGACTTGAAAATGAGGAGTACAAATAGGCCCACCATTATTGCAAGTGCTATCACCATCCAAAGAATAGAGAACAGATCTATATTGCGCATGGCAAATGAGAAGTTGAAGGTTATCCAATTAAAAAGTGAGTTAGCTATCATATACAGTCCGAATAATTTGATAATTAAAACGAAGAGATCTCTTTTTGTCATGTTTTTGTCTTTGGGTTTATTGTATGGGTAATATATGCTTGTTTTATATTTCTGTATATCGGAGTTTTAGTTCGCTCTTTACTTAAATAAACGAGCATGAAAAATAATTTTTGAATTTAACAATTATATATTGATTCGTGTAAGATATACTGATATAATTATGATAGGGGAGTTAAACATATAAGAAAGGCCACCAATATCTAATTGGCAGCCTTTTATTTTTCTTTAAGAATGAATCGTTTTGAGCTGGGGCCTTATTTTGAAAACATTTTTACAAGCCACAAAATTAGGTAGAGCCCTATTCCGGCACCAAAAAATAAGACGGACACAACAAAGGCTATTCTGATCAGTTTCACATCCCAACCTAATTTCCCACTCAGCCATTCGGCAACTCCTAAAACCATAATTTCGAATTTTTAGATTTAAACAATAAACTAAAAATACGAAATATTTCCTTGTCTAAGATAGGGCTTGCTCCCGTAAAGTGTCTTTACGCTCTTTTAAACAGATTTTCCCTCATCTCACAAACAGGAAAGGCTATTGAGAAAGGCCACTCATCGCGAATAAGCTAGTTGGTGATCCGTTTTTTTTTTCGGAAGCGCACGAGCTACAAGCGAAACTAAACTCGCCTTGGCTGGGCTTTGGCAGGCTAAGTAAGCAACCCCGAAGGGCTCATGAGCACCCGAAATTATATTTAGCGAATAAAAAACCATCGGTCTGTTTATTCTCTGTATAGATTACTCACTAAGCTTTTAGTAATCTATGTGTTGTATTTCTTGATTAGCCTTTTTTTTGTAACTTACTAGGAGTCCTCACTCCCTTATAAAGTGTAGTCTTATACACTGTCTTATAGATTTGTGTTTTAAACGTAATAATTAAATGAATATGACTGATCTAAAAAAAGGAATTCAAAATCATCTACTTGAATTACAGTTAGAAATTGACGATATTTTTGCTAAAGGTCGTGATTCTGTTGTTTCGGAAGTTAACATTGGGCAAATTTATGGTGGAATGCGTGGAGTGGTTGCATTGGCTTGTAACACATCCTATGTTGATCCTTATTCGGGACTTTATATTGGTGAGTATACCACAGATGAATTTTCGAATAAATTGCCCGAGGAAATATTTTTTCTCCTGTCTACGGGGAAATTTCCAGACAAGAAATCGCTCCTTAATTTTCAGAGTGAATTGAATCAACGTGCCCAAATTCCACAATATGTTTGGGATGTCTTGCGCAGTCTGCCGAAAGATACACATCCAATGACCATGTTGAGCCTGGGCATTTTATCCATGGAAAATGAGTCTGTTTTTAAGAAGGCCTATCAAAAAGGGATGAAAAAATCTGACTATTGGAAATATAGCCTGGAGGATTCGATGAATATTCTTGCCAAATTACCTGCACTGGCAGGAGGGATTTATCGAATAAGATTTGGCGATGGTCATTTAATTCCACACGATCCCAGTTTAGATTGGTCGGGTAATTTGGCACATATGCTGGGTGTGAATGATGATAAGGGCTTTGCCGATTTAATGCGTCTGTATTTGGTTTTGCATTGCGATCATGAAGGAGGGAATGTCAGTGCTTTTACATCAAGGGTGGTTAATTCGGCTCTTTCGGATTTGTATTATGCCGTATCTGCCGGACTTAACGGTTTGGCCGGCCCATTGCATGGATTAGCCAACCAGGAATGTTTACGATTTATTCTGGAAATTCACGACAAATTGGGAGCCGATCCCGACGAGCAGGTGTTGAGAGCCTATATTTTAGATGTGCTTAATTCAGGTCATGTGATTCCGGGCTATGGGCATGCGGTATTACGCGTTACCGACCCTCGATTTACGGCTTTTATGAATTTTGGTGAGACCAATTGTGCCACTAATCCTTGTTTTAAGATTGCAAAGAAACTTTTCTCAATTGTACCTGATATTTTAATGCATTATAAGGAAGGTAAAGTCGCAAATCCTTGGCCAAATGTAGATGCCATGTCGGGTTCACTTCTGAATCATTATGGCGTGAATGAGTTCGATTTTTATACCGTTTTATTTGGGGTGTCAAGAGTCATGGGATTTTGTGCTCAGAATATCCTTGCACAGGGATTGGGACAGCCCATTATTCGACCTAAAAGTGTGACCAATAAGTGGGTACTTGAAAGACTTAGGGCTAAAGGTTAAGAGAATTTTGCCTGATCGGGATTTAATGCATCAAGATGTGTTTTGATCGAATTTGAACAAAAAATGCATTGTCTCGTTAGCTAATTCTGATGATACAAATAAAGGCTGCCAATTGGGGATTGGTAGCCTTTACTGTTTTATTGTCATTACGAGGAGGCACGACGAAGTCATCTCATCCTAATAGATCTGTTCTCCTCAAGCCCACTTGCAATTCGTATAGTTTTTTGTTTCTGCATGCGCAGAGTACGAGCTACAAGCTCGCGGGGATAGAAAGAAAGACTGCCAATCGGGGAGTGGCAGCCTTTATTTTCAACGTGCCGCATATGAATAGTTGCCGATTGCGGGATATTTCGCTTTCAAATCACACTGAATTGAAAGCGGGAGCTAATGCTCCAATAAACCACTAAACGGCAATTATTTATGATGCATTGTTAGCAAATGTTTTTACTTCTTAATTCTGTTATAAAGATTACCACTTATATTTTTAGCTCTCAATGAATCACGTTTTAATATTGATTCAAATAGTTTCTGATTGTCTTTTGGTAAATGTAGAATCTCAGTAATTCCATTTGATTCAAGTAAATGAGCAAAACGATTAACAATGTTCTGCCCCCATAATTTTCTTAAAATTATATCATCATCATGAATAACTTTTTCAAAATAGTATATCCATCTTTCTACCGTAAGTTCTCCAAGTTTTTGTTCTGCAATTTCCGCAGCATCAGTAGAAACACCATAAGGATTCCCTAAATAAACTGCAAGATATGCTTGAATACACTCACTTAAAGCAGGGCTTGGAATAGTTGAACCTAAGTTTGCTAATTTTCTAACCACAGAAGGTTCATTGTAAAAGTTATTAAATGCAAAATGAGTTTCAATAACTTGTTTTGCCGCATTTTTAAACGTTACAGACCTTAAGTTTTCTGGGACATAATCAAAGCCACCAACTTTGAGTAATGCATTTTTCAATCCAGAAGCTGCTATTGTATTTCCTGCAGCAGTTACATCTCTATAAGCAGTTCCTATGTTCCATTTATCTTTTTCACCTAAGTGTTCCCAAATATTAATAATCAATAAGTTCAAATTAGCCAAAGAATGTTCAAGTCTTGCGCCTTTATCACTTTTGATAGAGGACATTAAAATTGAAATTACTGTTCTTAAATAGAATAATGGAGAGTTAATTAACTGGTCTACCTGTGGGTCTTTTAGACTTAGAGTCTCATTTAGTAATCTTTCTCTGAACTGAGAAAACTCAATTGCAATTGAAATATCTTCCTCTCCTAAAATATATTGAACACTAGACTTTATTATCTGAACAGCAGAAATATTATCAATTTCCTCTTCGGAATCTTTTGAAAAATAGTGCGTTATAAGTTCATTTGCTTGTTTTAACTTTAAGGCTGCTGTATTACCTATAACACCGAGTTGTTCTGCAAGTTGAATAGTAGAATAATCGGTAAGAGCAGTATCAATAGTTGAAAACTCATCGATATCAGGTCTACCTAACATTTCACCAATAAACTTCATGCCTAAGGTGGAAATCGTTTCTTTAAGTTTTACCATTGCTTTTTTCCAAGCATATTCCGATGCCATATCATATGCTTCTATCTGAAAAGCAGCAACAATCTGATTCTTTTGTTTTTCAGATAAATAATTCGCATAAGAAACAATAGCATTCGTATCATTGACATTTGCTGGAATATTAACACCGTTTGGACCTTGCCATATTTGAATATTACTCATCTTCTTTCCAATTTTTCGTATTACCATCTTGTGACTTGTAAAAACAAGCTTTAAAAAGCTTTGAGTTTACCATAGAATGAAATGCTCTTGTTCTTGCACCTCCAACTAATTGAACTCCATCTTTTTTAATGTCCTTAATGAACATATGATAACCAATGATTCGACATTTATTTGTTAAAACTGTAATACCATCATGATTAAGCATTGATATTAACAGTGAGCTATGTGCTTTTAAGGTAACCGAGGATTCATTTGTTTTTTCTATTTCTGCTTGACTTACCAGCTCTACAATATCGATTGGTTTTTCTAGGTATGTACAATCATTCAGTTCTTCCTTAATCTTTGATATCGCAACTTCACTATCTTCAACTATTCCAATTAAATTTCCATGACCAATCTTTATTGCTTCATTAATTGTTTTTTCAAGAAACGATGTAATATGTGTTGTATAATCTGAATCACATAGTTTTGTTGCTAAAATAGCAATATCTCCAATTTCATTATTTGAAACTTCAAGAGGCTTGTCAAGCGTTAATGAAATAGTAAGCTTTTTTTTGAGTCCAGTTAATTCAACTGTTTTACTTCCAATATTTCTAATATATGCAATCGTAGTTTTTTCTAAGTCTTTATCTTTAACTCCTTCAAGCTCAATGCCGAGTTTACCAACCGTCTGCTCATAAATAGATGGACTTGTTTCTGTCATTTCTGCACTTACTAAACCATATTTCACGTTTTCACCATTCACTTCAATAAATATAATCCAGTTATTTATTGCAAGTGGAGCACAAAGTTTAATTGCATTTTTAAACTCATCGACTTCAAGAGGTTTATTGTCAATAATAACCTCTCGATTTGAAATAGTCTTAAAGAAGGTTAAACTATTGGTAATTATAACTTCAGGGTATAAATGCACACCTTCCTCATAGTAATCTGAAATAAGATTAATTACTTCAAGGATTCCTTCTTGAGTTTTCTCACATGGGTTGAACCTTTCCGCAAATAGAAAGTTGCCAACTGATTCATATGTGCTATCTCTTAATGATGAATATTTTTCTTCTTGTTTCATTATCTATAATTCAGTGCACTACTGTTTCTTTAAATATTTGCTAACGTATGTGTAACATCCATATTGATGTTATTTCTCTTATATCTTTCTAAAAGGTGATGTTATCACTCTATATGGGAGGGATAACAACACCTTTTCCATAAACCAACGTTCTTAATTGATGCGGCTTTATTTTTTTGAATGCTAAAAGTAAGCATAATCCCCAGAAATCGTTCTTTGGGTTTCTATAACTATGATCCTTTTTATTAATTATTTATGAACACCTACACTTTAGGGTAGGGTTGTTTTAATAAAGGAGTTTATGATCTTATTTTGTTTTGTGGGTAGTTGTCTATTGGTTTCTTATGGCTCCATATTATCAGATGGTTTACTCATTTACTCTGTGGTGCCTATATCTTGCGATGTTAAGCTTGTGTGTTACCATTAGGGACTGCTGTTTTGGCCGTGTTTACTCTCATTTTGTTTCTCTGTTTTAATGTATTGTTAATTGTTTTGTCTGCATTTATCAGTGGATTCTATGAGTTGCTTTTAGGCGGCACACAAAAGCCTTTCTGTGATGGCGGAATGCTTCAACTCGATGGCGGAATGAGTCAACTGAGTGGCGGAACGCTTCAACTCGATGGCGGAACGTGTCAACTGAGTGGCGGAACGTTTCAACTCGATGGCGGAAGCTGTCAACTGAGTGGCGGAATGTTTCAACTCGATGGCGGAACGTGTTAACTGAGTGGCGGAACGCTTCAACTCGATAGCGGAGAATTGCAACTGACTGGCAGAAGGTTTCAACTGACAATAGGAAGATGTTTATTGTCTAGATATGAAAATCATAATAATTGTGATAAGTAGTTTTTGTTTGGTCGTGCTTGCTCACTTTAAAACTTATTGTGCTTTTGTATTGCCCTATTTATAATGCTTGTGTGGTGGTTTGGTGTTTATTCTTATAATATGCCTTTTGTGTTCGAGTTGACATAAAATTTAATCGTGTGAATTTGCATTTAAACATAAGTTTTAGTAGTTTCAGTCTTCTGTTTAGTAATAACTTAAATTTATTGTAAAATGAACTGTTCCAGATTGTACGCTTGCTCCGATGCCGTTTTTATGAGCTGGGTGAGCCAAAGCATTAATTTAATTAAAGAGGAGGAAGCAAGGTTTACGTCTTTCTCTGTTTTTTTCAAACCTGAAAGAATACAGGAAGTCGCGGCTCTTTTTGTTGAGGCTAACAATATTCCATCCGATAAGGTTTATGTCGATATTCAGGCTCAGGCCACTGAGAATATTAATACTTGTGTAGAGGCTTGTGCAAAGTTTTATCAGGCTTGTAAGTTCGATATCGAAACTGTATTTCCTAACAAGAAACACATTTGGAATCAGTTTGGTTTTAACGATTATGAAGCGGCAAGAAAATCGGGTAGGGCTATGTTCATGTTCTATTCCGACTTTATACTGATTGCCAATCTTCATAAGGAGGCCATGACCGCAGCGGCCTGGACTGAAGCAACCTTTACCAAAATTGCTGAGCTAAAGGATAAGTTAAAGATCAATATGGATCAGCAAACCAAGTGTCGTGTTGACCGAGGCAGAGCAACCGATGAGCGTGTTGTTTGCTTGAATAATATCTACGAAAAGCTGTCGAAGTATATGAAAGCGGCCAAAATTATTTATGCGAATAACGAGGAAATGCTACGATGGTTTAAGTTTCCGGTTAGCAGTAAAGGTTCTAAAGAGGAGTCTACTGAATTTGAGACTCAGGAAGATATGGCTTAAGTATTTTTTTGTAGCGATTAGGGTTAAAAGGCCTCTTATCATGGTGATAGGGGGCTTTTCTTTTTTAATTATGAGTTATGAATTTTTAATTATGAATTACGAGTTATGAATGATGATGATTGAAGCTATCCCTATGTCCCCTAAAGGGGATCTTAAAAAAAGAGCAAGCATTTAAGCGCCTTCAGGGGTTTGGGCTGTTGCTATCCTGGCAAAGTCTGGTCAAAATAGTAAAAACACTTAATGGCTTATAAGCCTTTGAGTACGCTTTGAAGAGTATTCTTAAAGCTCACAGGTGTGGTTTTGTGCACTTGTATCGAAGTACAGGCATTAAACTGCATAAAGGCCGATAGTTCTTTGCTGAGAGCAAGGGCAAAGGCCTCGGTTTTAACAAGATTAGTCTCCAGCACCAGATGTTTGATATGCATCACGGCTGTTTTTCTATCAGCCTTGCAGTCCATTCGAGCAAGCAATTGTCCATCCCATAAAATAGGCAGAGAGAAGTAACCATATTGGCGTTTTGCCTCGGGCACATAGCACTCTATCTGATAATCGAAATTGAAGAGTGCCTGCATACGCTTGCGTTGAATCAGCAGATTATCGAAAGGGGAGAGTATTTTGAGCTTGCTGCGTGAGAGCGGTTTGTTCAAAAGCTCCAGAGAGTCTTCTAGGGCATAATAGAGCTTACCCGCAAGCTCGATTTGTAATAACTGGCCACTGGCAAGCATATTCTGCAAGCTCGAAGCAAGCAGGGCTTTGGTATTTTTAAGTAAGTAGGCTATTTCGGCAGCCTGTCCTAGTCCATTGCTTTGCAGGTATCGGCTAATCAGAAATCGAGTATATTCTTCGCTGCTAGGTAGGCGGGTATCTATACCTTTGGGTAAGACGCGCTCGGTTAGATCATACAGCTTGTGAAAATTCTGTCGGGAAGGAATCATCAATTCACCCTGCATAAAGAGCTGTTCCAGGGCACGCTTGGCGGGTTTGCTTCCCCAATCCGTACTCTTTTTACCCGTATGTTCAAAGTCTTTAGCCATTAAGGGGCCTTCAAGGCGAATGCGATTAAGAACCTCTTTCATCATCTTCTCATCGCGAGTGTACCAGTGGTTTTGCTCACCGCTTGCTATGGCTTGCTTGCGAATAAGGCTGTAACGGTAATCGCGCATGGGTAGGTAGGCCGCCGCATGCGACCAGTATTCAAACACCTGCTTGCTGGCAACCAACTGATCGAGATGGGCATTTTCGTAGCGAGGGTTACGTGTCCACAAGGTATGGTGATGGGCCCGCTGAACCACAGAGATGGTATCAATCTGTATGTAACCAAGCTGCTCGATAGCGGATAGAGTGGCGTCTATGGCTGTTCCTGTCGGCTTGGCAGCTGGTAATCCCTGCGAGAGGAGGACTAGTTTTCTGGCTTGCTGGGGTGAAAGGCTTTCTGTTCTCGTCATAGCTTTTTTTTGCTCTTGGGCTTAAATCATGTTTTGATGCTCTTACTGGTTCCGACTCGTCGGGATTGATTGTTTCAGAATCTCAGTTTGAGTTTAAATAAGTCTGAATTGATCTGTTTATTGAGTCTTGGCTTTACGGTATTTGGGGGTTCTTTTCATTATTGTGAAGTTGGCTTATTAATTTTTCAATGTTCTTTTGTAAAGTTTTTTCCGTTTTAATAAAGCTCAGATATTTTAAGATGTTCTTTCTTCTTGATGGGGTTAAATGGTTAAAATCTTCAATAAGTTTTGCTTTTGTTAATTGTTCGGTCAACATTTCTGGAACAGGATACTCTTTAATAATCATCTCAAAATCCTGCTCGATTTCAAAATCTGCGGTTTTGCCCAAGGCTGTATTAGCTCCTTTAAGTGTTGGCATGTTGACGAACAATCTAAAAAGTCCATTTTTGATAGGAACAAGTGATTTTTTGAACAGAAATTGATTTACCCTTCCTTTAATTTTAATATAGCCTTTTGTTGCAGTCATTTTAGAGGTAACCTGCGCAGGTACATCAACGCAATAATTGATGCCTGTCTTATAAATTTCTGCCTTAAAACGATATGTTTTTGCTTTCTTCATCGCCTCAAACTCTTTTAGTTTATTAATATCCCAGGTCTTGATCAATTAATATAATTTTAATCCGATTTTTTGGATAGGATTTTTCAGTTATCGTCCAGGTATTACAAATTCGTTGAGGACTTTTGCAATCATAACAAATACCTGTCTTTTGACATGGCGTCTTTAAATCGTCATGACGTTTGGCATTTAATGGAGCTGAAATTGTTCTTATTCTGTTAAAGGCTTCGTCCAGATTTTTAACAATTTTATTTGTCCCAATAAACAAAACAACATGTCGAGGACCAAAAGCTAATGGAGCTACCCTGTTGCCTATCATATCCAGATTAACTAATTGGCCTTTTTCTGTAAGTGCATTTGTTCCTGTCACAAATAAATCGGCTGTTAATGCTTTTTTCCGTTTGTCGATTTGTTCTTTCCAGCTATCATCATGATTAAAAGTGTCAATAAACTCAAGTGAATCGATATTTCTTAATAAATCAAGAATTCCCGTCTTATGCATTGTTATAGAGTCTGCATACGAAACGCTTGAGTATTTTATCCCCTTCAGTATTTCGTTTTCAAATACATTTCTAGCGCTTTGGATGTTTTCTGTAAGGAATACTTCAAAATTATTAAGTTCGAGCTGTTTGATGACATTATGAAGATCTGTTTTATCCATAAATAGTAATTTGTAGAGGTGTGAAAGTTAACTTACATTCTAACTCCAATAGGTATTGATTTTCTTATTTGTTTTTTTTGTTTATCAAAATCAAATCTAAGCAAAATTGGATCATATCAAATTCGTTTTATTTGAAATGATGATTCGAAGGGTTTATCGGTTTCTCCAAAATAAAGGCTGCTAATCTGGGATTGGCAGCCTATTACGAGCGCATTTAAATCGAAAGAGAAAATTAGGGCTTATTTTTTTTCTGTATCAATCCTTTCACAAAGCGATACACCACACTGCCGATATTATTTTGAATGAATTTCTCGGGGCTCCAATTGCGTTTAGCATTTCGTACAAAATAGCTCAATTTGTAAGCAGCCAATTCCCTTTCCAGGTACAGGCGGTACTTTTCTTTTTCAATATCTTTAAGTGATCGATATCTGTTCATCCGAAAATCTTTTTTTTTTACCACAAATACTTTGTGGTTGTGATCATAGCAAGTTTTCCCTCATTCAATTGTTGATAAGAACCCGATTGAGAATCAACGGCCTTAATTTTTAGGTCTTTTGCTGTATAATATCCGATAAAACAGTTTGATGAATGGACGTTCAATCAAAGGCTTTTTAAGCAGATAAATCAGGCATATAAGTATCAGGTATATGGTTCCTGTTCCCATATATCCAAGTATTTCGTTTCCCAATAAATCGCTTAGCCATACCGCCGTTCCAAAGCCAAAAAAGAGCAGAGCAAACATAGCCAGCATGAAAAATAGAGCGGTTAAACTAAGGGCTATCGTTATGCGAATCAGTTTTTCGAAACCAGAAAACTTGTAATATTCAAGATTGGAGTCGAAATACTCAGTCAGTAATTCTTTCAGTTGAGCGAATTGTTCCGGGATATTTTCCAATACGGTATTTTTTTATGAACTGATTGTTGAATTGTCTGTTTATTGGGCGAACAGTGCTGACCATTAGACTTAAGCCTTTTGCTCTTGTTCTTCCTCTTTCTCTTTTCTTTTGAAAGAGTCAATTTTCTTCTCTAGAGCGTCAATTAAATCATCGATTTTGTCACGCACTTTATCCATATTCTTATCGAATGCGACTTCGAATTCCTCAGCTTTTTCTTTTGCCTTTTTCTTCATTTTTTCTCGAGTCACTTCCCCTTTGTCGGGAGCATAAAGAACTCCTAGTCCAACACCTATAGCACAACCTGCTAATAAAGCTGCAATAATCCCACCTGAATTTGACATAGTTTTAAGTTTTAAATGAAACAATAAGAAGTATAGAATAAATTGATTCGTAATGCCTTACATAAAATTAGTGAATTATAAGAAAGGAGTCAATTTTTTTTTTTACAACTGATTAAAGTGTTCTTTTAGATTCAATTGATGTGCAGACCCGTTAGCGATTGTGCTGTTTCTATCAATTTAAAGACTACCTTACTTAACTACCGTTATTTTACGTGTAGTATAATTCAAGGAGATGCAAAAAGCATATGAGGAAATCGTCAATAGTTTTATCGACGATAAGCTTGGTTTAAGTCAAAGCTTTTTGAGCGATGCACTGGCAACACAGCTGAGAGAAAATTTGAGAGCTTTAAATTCCGGAGAACGACTTCAGGCAGCCAGTATAGGTAATCAAGCAAAACGAGTCACCGACCTATCCAACAGGGGAGATAAGATTTATTGGCTGGATAGGAGCCATAATGATAAACACGAGAATCTTTTCTTCGATTTAATGGACGAATTCGTAAGCTATTTAAATAGCAGTTGCTATACGGGAATTACGGGTTACGAGTTTCATTATGCTTTATACGAAAAGGGGACCTTTTATAAAAAGCATCTCGATCAGTTTCAGGATAATAAAAGCAGGGCATTTACCATGATCATGTATTTAAACCTGGACTGGAAGGAAGAAGACGGTGGGAACTTATGCATCTTTCACGAAAACCGCACACAAATTATTAATCCGGTTAATGGTTCCTGTGTTTTCTTTAAAAGTTCTGAATTGGAACATGAAGTCTTGCCTTGTAATCGGCAACGATTAAGTATTACAGGCTGGTTGAAAACAAATTAGTTACTTCCCTGATGATAAAACAATGGCTGCTAATTCGGGATTGGCAGCCATTGTTTTCTTTAGGATTTTGTGCTAAAGATTTATTTTTTGTCCTGTTTAGGGCTCTCTTTATACGACCAGTTTAACTCTATTTTTAAAAGCTCTAAAACATTAAAAACGTGAGGGCATATTTCATAGTTTTGAATCGTACTGTAAGTCTTCTTTATAAAATGATCTTCGCCCAGATATGGATACAATCGACATTCCTCAGGACGGTTTAGATAGTCAGTACATTTCTTGTCTTTATGATGCATGCAAGGTATACTCTTAAGATACATAAAGGCCTCAATGTTTTCGTCTGCAACAAATTTGCTAAGTTCCTTGCGCGAGGCTATGGGTCTAAGGTTTTGACAGCAATTTCCACAATCACGACAGTCAATTTCACTCATAACCTCTTGGTAAAGTCGATGAACAATTTGATCTATCTTTTCAGAATCCTGATCTTTAAGATAGCTATTGAAAGAGATGTTTTCAGCTTCTTTTTGTTTAGCGATTTGCTCTATTTTTTTTAGGTCTATTTCTAATTTCATCGTCGTTATCGTTTGAGCAAGGCTGCTGCACAGTCTGTGTTATAACATCAATATCGATGTTATTTTTCTAGATCAATGAAAAAAGGTGTTTTATCACCCCCAATATGGCGGGATAACAACACCTTTTCATATAAACCCAGGACTTAATCGTCTGATGAATTTATATCATTGAGGCGCAAATGTAGTCATTGTAATACGAAGAATGCTTAATACGATATTTTAATTTTATTTTAAATATATGTAAAAAGCGTGTGGGTTAATATGGCTATGTGTTTCTCCGACTTTTGAAACGTCTAACAAGAGATCTCTCATATTTAGATTTATTTGGGTTTTGGATAGATGCTTCGACTCGTTCGGGATGAGGGTTTTATGAGGCTTATTTAAACCCCATCTGAATAGATGGGATGTGTTTTAGAATATCTGAATATGGATGTAAAAAATAACATAAATACGGAGCTTTGATATGAAATTTATCACAAGTAAGATCTGTAGCAAATGGATATTTTTAAACCCGTATATACCGAACAAAACGATTGTCAGGATTGTTATAAATGCATACGTGAATGCCAGTTAAAAGCCATTAAGGTGATTAATAATGCAGCGCAAATTTTGCATGAGGATTGTATTTACTGTGGAATTTGCACGCAAGTTTGCCCCGTAAAAGCTAAGAAGGTTCGCAACGATTTAACCCGGGTTAAATCCCTATTGAAGCGAAACAATAAGGTGATCGTTTCGTTGGCTCCCTCATATATGTCTGAATTCCCAAACTTGAAAGATGAGCAGCTGGTAGCCGCCATCAAGGAATTGGGCTTCGCTCATGTTTCTGAAACAGCCCTGGGAGCCGAATTGGTATCACAAAAGGTGAATACTTTTCTGGAGGAAAAACAGTCGGGCATTTATATTTCATCAGCTTGTCCATCGGTGGTTGAAATGATTTGCAAGCATTTTCCTCAATACAAGGATCATATCACACCTTTTTTATCACCCCTTTTAACGCATTGTAAAATGTTGAAACAGGAGTATGGTGAGGATTACAAGATTGTATTTATAGGGCCGTGTATTGCGAAAAAAGCTGAAAGTGATGCTTTTGGCGATTTATTGGAAGCTTCTTTGTCCTTTAAGGATTTGGCCGAATGGTTCAATGAGGAAGGTCTGGAGCCAGACTTGTTTTATGAGTCGGATACAGAATCGGGTTTTGTGCCTCGTCGTGCCGGAAAAGGGAGTTTATATCCTATAGATGGCGGGATGATTGCGGGAATTAAAAATAATGCCAGCACGACTGATGCTGTTTTTATGACCTTTTCAGGTATCAGCAGTATCAACGATGTGTTAAAGGATTTGAATTATTATAGGAAACCTGGTTTGTTGTTTCTGGAACTTTTGGCCTGTGAGGGGGGATGTGTGAATGGCCCGGGAACAAAAAAAACTTACTCCCGAGCGCTTAAACGTTTAGAAATCATCAATAGAAGTGAGGAGGAAGTTGTTGGGTATCAGGCTGACTTTTCTATTCTTCGCAACTTCGACAATATTGATGTCGCACACAAACCAGAACATCCAGAGACTAAAATTAAGGAAGCTCTGAATATGATTGGGAAATACTCCGATAAGGATGAGATCAATTGTGGAGGCTGTGGTTATAATTCATGTCGGGAGTTTGCTAAGGCTTACCTGGAAGATAAATCGGAACCCAACATGTGTGTGTCATATATGCGAAAGATTGCTCACGATAAATCAACGGCTCTTCTAGGAAAAATACCTTCAGGTGTCTTAATTGTGAATGAAGATTTGAAGGTGGTTGAAGCCAATCAGAGTTTTGCCCGAATTATGGGAGAGGAGATGGAACAACTGTTTGATACTATTCCGGGCTTGAAAGATGCCGATTTGAAGAAAATAGCGCCTTTCTACAAATTATTTTCATCCGTATTATCAACCGGCGAAGATAATTTAGAACGAGATTTCCGTTTGGGTAATAAAATGTTGCATTTGAGCCTTTTTACGATTCAGAGGAATAAGATTGTTGGCGCTATCTTAAGAGATATGTCTCAACCTTTTATTCAGCAAGAAGAAGTCATCAATCGGGCCAAAGCGGTTAATCAAAAGAACCTTGAAACAGTGCAGAAAATTGCATATCTGCTGGGGGAAAATGCCTCAGAAACAGAGGATATGCTGAACTCTATTGTTGAGTTTTATACACTGGCTGAGGAAAAGAATTAGTTGATGAGATGATTTGTTGAAAAGTTAACGCACTTCGGGGTTCTTGATTTGATTTATCATACCCCGCATTTCATGCAGGCTTATTTAAACTTAATCCCCTCGGGATTTATATATCTTACTTAAACCACAAAGTGGTTTAATTTTAATTACCACGGGAGAAGCCCGTGGTGTCTACTGAATCTTACAGGAGAACCCCGAAGTGGGTTCAACCTATTGAAACAGAATTATAAAATTAATAGCTGAAATTAAACGATGCAATCCGATTATTATATAGAAGTTGAGTGCCTACAGAAGAATCCTGGGAAACAGGTGATTTGTGGGGATGTGTTTATGTCGGAGAAAATTAAGGAGGAGGGAAGAACGCTTCTGGTGCTTTCTGATGGATTAGGCAGTGGCGTTAAAGCCAATGTTCTGGCAACTTTAACCGCATCAATGGTTTTAAACTATATGCGGGTGAATAAGGATATCCGTAAAGCAGCTGAGGTAATCATGCAAACCCTACCCATTTGCAGCAAGCGTAAAGCCAGTTATTCAACTTTTACTATTGTTGATATTGAGTGTGATGGAGAAACTCGTATTATCCGTTACGATAGTCCGGAGTGTTTGGTCTTGCGTGGTCTGGAATTATTTCAGCCCAAATGCGAAGCCTTGAGCATTGAGGGAGCTAATAATTTAGGGAAGATCTTATATTCTTATCGTTTTAAAGCTGAGAAAGAAGATCGTATTGTATTTTGTTCCGATGGCGTGACCAATTCGGGTATGGGCACAAAGCGTTTCCCTTTTGGATGGGGAATTGAGAATTTGAATGAATTTATAAGAGGCATGATCAGACGTCAGCCTTATCTATCGGCTAAGCAATTGGGGCGAGCCGTGGTGGATAGAGCGGCTGCCAATTATGGCGATGTGCCTAAAGATGATACTTCTTGTGCTGTTGTTTATTTGCGTGAACCAAGAGATCTCTTACTTTGCACAGGACCTCCGTACAGCAAATCAAAAGATGCTCAACTTGCCCGTCAGGTAAGCGAATTTAAGGGGAAGAAGATAGCCTGTGGTGGCACTACAGCTTGTATCCTATCCAGAGAATTTGCTGAAGAGTTGAAAATAAGCATGACCATTACAGATCCGGAATTGCCTCCTATTTCATTTTTAAAAGGAGTCGATCTACTCACAGAAGGCATATTAACTTTGGGTAAAGTTCAACGCATCCTAAAGGACTACAATCAGAATACGGTTTTAAGACAGGGGCCTGCCGATCAGATTGTGAAGCTTCTTTTGGAGAGTGATAGAATTGAGATTATCAATGGGACTAAGATTAATGAGGCACATCAGGATCCTAATTTGCCAGTTGAGCTTGAAATCCGACGAACCGTTGTGAAGAACATCGCTGCGCTTTTGGAGGAAAAGTTTTTGAAAGATGTAGATCTTAGTTATATTTAAAAGGTTTAAAAAGTCAAAAGATTGAAAGGTTTAAGTAGATATACTTAAAGGATAGGTCATCTGAGCTGGAAGGTCGAATCGTTTACAATCGAAAAAACCGACAACTGATAACCGGTTGATCATAAACAATAAACAAAACAAATAAATAATAACCATGAGTGATAAAAAGGATGTGACCATCTGTTTGGGAAGTTCTTGCTTTTCAAGAGGCAATGGTAAAACCTTACAGGCTGTTAAAGAATTCTTTGATAAGAATAATTTAAATAATTCAGTTTTTTTTCATGGTGAACTTTGTACAGGAAACTGTTCCAAAGGACCAATTTTAAAGATAGAAAAGGACTTGTACCAGGAGGTTGATTCGGAAGGTGCGCTTGATATTCTTAAAAAGGTATTCGAAGACGCCTGAGAATATAATATGTGTCTAGCCTTTTAATCTTCACCCTAAATTCGCAGCCCCATGCAACTGATTACCACAAATAAGGATAAATGTAACCTGAGTTATACCTGTATACGAGTTTGTCCAGCCAAAGCCATTAAAATTAAAGATAATTACGCTCATATTATTGCCAACCGTTGCATTGGTTGTGGTAATTGTGTGACTATGTGTGCTCAGAATGCGATTGAATATCGTAACGAGGAAGATTACGTGATGGAACTTCTTAAGCGCGACGAAAGAGTGGTGGCTATCTGTGATCCGAGTATTTCTGGAGAGTTCGACGATATCAATGATTATCGAAACTTTGTTGGTATGATTCGTGAATTGGGTTTCGATTATGTGGTAGAGGCAGCATTTGGAGCTGATTTAGTGGCTTACAAGTATAAAGAGCTTTTTAATAATTTTCACGGCAAATATTATCTGTCAACCAAATGCCCAGCTTTGGTGAACCATGTTGAGCGATATTATCCTGATTTGGTGGATAATCTGGCACCTATTGTTAATCCGATTATCGCCATGGCGAAGGTTGTGCGCGAAAAGTACGGAAAAGATGTGAAGATCGTTTCGCTCTCACCTTGTGTTGCCAGTAAGGATGATGTGAAGTTTTTCAATAAGAGCGATGGAGAAATTCAGGCTGTTCTTAGTTTTGTTGAGTTGAGAAAGCTCTTTAAAGAAAAAGGGGTGACGGAAACCCGGGTAGAATTTTCGGAATTCGATCCGCCATTTGCCCGAATAGGGGGCTTATTCCCCGTAAGTCATGGCTTGTTTCAGGCTGCTGAGATTGATAACAGCATGTTGCGTGGTAATATTATTAGCACCGAAGGTCGCAATAATTTTTTGCGTTCTCTTGAAGAATTTCAACGAAACAGTGACCTGAACCAGCATCTCGATCTTTTTTATTGTGACGGTTGTATTATGGGACATGGTACCTCTAAAGGTGGCCGAAAGTTCTCTCGTCGTTCTCAGGTTGTGCGATATGTTCGCAAACGCCTGAAGACCTTTGATGAGCTGCAATGGCAAAAGGAAATCGATGCCTATCAGCATATCGATTTAACCCGAAAATTCTCAATCAAAGATAATCGTTTGCCTATCCCTACAGAGAAAGAAGTGCAGGAAGTGCTTGATAAGATGGGTAAGGGGAAAATTGAAGATCAGCTTGGTTGTGGTTCATGTGGTTACGAAACCTGTAGAAAATTTGCTGAGGCTACCGTTCAGGGGATTGCAAAGTTTGAGCAATGCTCTTCGGTAACGATCAAGAATATGAATGCCTATATCAAGAAATTGGGCGAGACCAATGAGAAGTTAATTCAGACAGAAGTCGCTCTTAAGGAATCGGAAGCTCAAGCCAAAGAGGAACATCGAATGGCAGTTGAAGCCAGTGAAACAACTTCGGCTATGCTTCAGAAACTCCCAACTGGCGTAGTCATTGTTGATGAGGATCTCAAAATAATTGAATCGAATAATAGCTTTGTTAATCTATTAGGCGAAGAAACAAAGCTGTTGAATGAGATTATTCCAGGTTTGGTTGATGCCGATTTAACTAAGGTGATTCCTTTTTACCGTTTGTTTTCAACCGTATTAATGAATGGTGAAGATATACTGAAAAAGGATGTGCATTTTGGGAGTCGATTGTTTAATGTCTCAGTTTTTACAATTAAAAAGAATAAGGTTGTTGGGGGGATCATTCGGGATTTGTATGCGCCAGAGGTTAGAACCGAAGAGGTGATTGGTCGTGCTCGCGATGTGATTAAGGAGAATCTGCAAACGGTGCAGCAAATTGCCTTCTTATTGGGCGAATCGGCTTCCAAGACCGAAAAAATTCTGACCTCGATCATTAAATCCCATTCGAAGGAAGAGTAAGCAGTTCTGATTTTGTTTGGTGATTATAATTAGTGATTTAAAGCTTGAGCAGCCAGAGGCTTTGCATGCTTTATTGGATAAGTTAAAACATTACCATGGAAGAAAAATTTCATTTAGATATTGATTGCCCACAGCTGTTTCATCATGGCGAATTGATTTGTGGAGACGTGTTTTTGTCTCGACGTATTAAGGAAGAGAATCGAACGATTGTTATTTTGAGCGATGGAATGGGCAGTGGTGTTAAGGCTAATGTTTTGGCTACACTTACGGCATCCATGGCCATAAATTTCACCATTGAGCATAAGAATTTTAAAACCATTGCCGATATCATCATGAACACGCTGCCTGTATGTAGTGTGCGCAAGGTAAGCTATTCAACTTTTACTATTGTCGATATTGAATACGATGGGACTACTCGTATTATGGAGTTCGATAATCCAGACTGTGTGATTATGCGAGGCGCTTCTTTCTTCGACCCGGGGTGGGAGAATATAGAGCTGGATAGTGAAGAGAATAAAGGAAAAATCCTGAGAGCCTGTCAGTTTAATGCGCGTAAAGAGGATCGCATCCTATTTTGGTCTGATGGTATTATGCAATCGGGTATGGGAAGTCCAGCCTATCCCTTTGGTTGGGGGCTCGATAATGTGGTTGAATTTGTCAAGCAAAACATCAAAGCCTCGCCTTATATTTCTTCGAATGCACTAGGTAAAAAAATTGTGAAACGTGCTTCCAGAAACGATCAGGATGAACCTAAGGATGATACCAGTGCGGGTGTTGTTTATTTTAGAGAGCCTAGAAAATTATTGCTTTGCACAGGACCTCCATTCGAAATGGATAAGGACTCTGAGTTAGCTATGAGAATCTATCATTTTAAAGGGAAGAAAATCATTTGTGGAGGATCTACAGCTGAAATCGTTTCTCGTGAATTGGGACTGAAATTTGCTCCAGGTATGACAATGACTGATCCTGAATTACCACCGGTTGCTTATATGGAAGGCATTAATTTGGTTACGGAAGGGATTCTAACCATTGGTAAAGTTGCGCGTATTCTTGAAGACTACGATAATAATTATCAATTGGGTGAAGGTCCTGCCGATCAGATTGTACATTATTTGTTGCAAAGCGATCAGATCTCAATAATCAACGGAACACGTATCAATTTAGCACATCAGGATCCAAATTTGCCTGTTGAGTTAGAAATACGCCGTACAGTTGTGAAGCGAGTTGTTCGTCTACTCGAAGAAAAATTTCTGAAGGATGTGAATTTGAGTTTTTTGTAAGGTCTTTAAAGTCTTAAAAGCCAAAAGGTATAAAGGTCAACCGTTTTTAAGTTATTTCCTTTTGAACTTTAATCTTTATCCTTATGCACTAGTTGAGTTCGATTAAGGTGATTTCTGGTGGCATACCAATTCTGCCTGGAAAACCAATATAACCAAAACCACGATTCACATATAAAAACTGCTTCCCTTTATTGTACAAGCCTCCCCAACGTGGATATTTATATTGGACCGGGCTCCATTTGATACCTGCACGTTCAATTCCAAACTGCATACCATGTGTATGACCAGCAAAAGTAAGGTCTATATCTGTGCCTAAAACTTTTTCATCCCAATGTGATGGATCATGACTCATAAGCAATTTAAAGCTTAAATCTTCATTGTCTTTCATCGCTGCATCCAAATCTCCGTGCTGAGGGAAAGGCGGTTTTCCCCAATTCTCAACACCGATAAGTGCAATTTCATCATCTTCAATTTTAAGACGTTCTGTTTCATTCAATAACAGCTTAAAACCCGCTTCCTGATGAAAATCTTTAATTCCTTTTAAGTTTTTAGCTTTTGCTTCAGCTGATGGCCAGTGTGAATAATCGCCATAATCATGATTGCCCAATATGGAATATTTTCCCATCGAAGCATTCATTTTGCTAAGCACTGGAGCCCAGCCTTCGGTTTCTTCAGCAAAATTATTGACTAAGTCGCCTGTAAACAGGATGATATCTGGCTTTTGTTCATTGATCAGCTCAACGGCCTTATCGATCTTTTCGAAGTTTTTATTAAAGCTGCCTAAATGCATATCCGATATTTGGACGATTCTAAGTCCTTGAAAAGCTTTAGGTAAATTTGGGAAGCTTAAGCTTTCCTGCATAATTCGAAACTTGAACTTCCCTTTTGTAACCCCATAAAGAATTGAGGCAAAGGGGATGGCAGCAAGCATTAAGCCCATTTGATATAAAAATTCGGAACGCTCCATTTTTTTTTTTGATTTTGATTCAAACTTATTTTCCTTCTTCACACTTGCAAGAGCTCCTATGAGCCAACTTACAATCTTCTGCACATCTTTAAGCAATACGAAAAGAATCAGAACAAACTTGGGTATATAAAATAGGGCAAAAGCACCTATCAGATAACTAAAATACACGTAGGCATCAGCTCTTTGTACATGTTCAATTCTAAAGAAAAATAGAACAAATGCAGCAAACATGAATACCGATATCAACCAGTAGAATAGCTTTAAAGCCTTTCTTATATATAGGTTTTGGATTTTATTGATGAGCGGTTTTAGGCCTCGGTAGGTGTATAGATCCACTATAAACATGAAGATTAAAAGTGGAATGATTAAAAAGGCACTAGCTCTCATAGTTGAATGTCAATTATAATTACAGGTGCAAAGATAGTTTTTTTTATTACTTATTGCCTGGTTGTCATTGCTTTCTGTTTTTTTTGGAAGGCTTGTTAGTTTGTTTCACAGTCGCTTTTATCGTTCCCTAACCTTCATTAGTAATTAAATATTCAGGTTTTGATGGGGTAAATTTTCAATATAAATACAGCTTAAGTTTATTTTATAAAATTTCAGATATGTTAAATTTAGTATATATGAGTATTTATTGGGTAGAGTGGTTAATGATTGGTATTCGCCTGTTAATGGATTAAAAATATATTTTCATCAAATATTTGGAGAATGGGAGTCTTATGATTAAATTGGACATCTGTTAGCAAAAACCTATGATTAATCCCCAATATAAAGATGACTTGTAAAACCCTAATTATAAAAAAATATAAGGATTCGTATTTTTTTTATTGTTGTATTCTATTATTGATATTATTGTTTCCATTTCAGGCTAATAGTCAGAAGTTAAAGGAAATAAATCGTAAACGAATTTGTCTGATTCACTCATACAATTGTAATTTTCCAACTTACACTCATGTCTCCAAGGCCATTAACGAATTTATAGATTCAACAGATTATCAGATTGATGTGGAATTTATGAATAGCAAAGAGTTTGTTGATGATGTTTATATTGAGCGCTTTCATGATTTTCTGAGCTATAAATTATCTAAAAGAAAGGCTTATGACTTGTTTCTGGTGGCTGATGATTATGCGCTTGAGTATGTACTGAAATATGAGGAGTCATTATTTAAGAATAAGCCCATTGTATTTTGGGGCGTTAACAATATTGATTTGGCTATCGAGCAGAATTCTAATCCATATTGTACCGGTGTTGTTGAAGATGTATCGGTAAAGGAGACTCTAAATTTAGCTAAAACTCTAAACCCTAAGCTTGAAGAAATATTTGTAATAAGTGATAATACCATAACGGGTAAAAATGATTTGAAGCGAATGTTGAAGCTTAAAGATTTGACCACCCTTGTGAATATTCATACTTTAAACTTGTCAGAACTTAGCTTTTCTGAATTCGAAAATAATTTACAGCAACTTAAAGGAGAAAAAGCCCTTCTCTTATTATCTCTTTACAGAGATAAAGATTTTAAGTATAAACCATTTTATGATGGTTTGAACTTAATAAAGAAGAATTCTGATTTGGCCATATATCATTTATGGAAACATGGGGTAGGTGAAGGTATTGTAGGAGGGAATTTAATTCATCACTATAGACAGACTCAGGAGGCCCTTAAAATGGCAGATCAAATTTTAAAGGGAGCAGACATTAAGGATATGCCTGTTTTAGAGGAAAGTCCAAATCAGTGTTATTTGGATTATAATGAATTAAAGAGGTTGAATCTAATGCCTGCAATTTTTCCCAATGACTGGACAATAATTAATAGGCCAAGCTCTTCAATCCATCTAAGTAAGAGATCCTTGTATTTGTTTTTATCTATAAGTATGTGCGTTTGTGGACTTTTGTTTTTTTTCATCTATTATGCCAAGAAACAGAATTGTCTGAAAAAGGAATTAATTAAGGCTCAGAGAAATGCTAATAGAGTTGATGAGTTGAAAAATGCTTTCTTGAGTAATATATCACATGAGATTCGTACGCCCTTGAATGGTATACTTGGATTTTCTGAGTTTCTGTCTTTACCAGATGTGAATGATGATGATCGGATTAAATATTTTGAAATAATCACGGAGAATTCTCATCAGCTATTGAATGTGGTTAACGAGATTGTTGAAATTGCTAAAGTGCAATCGGGACATTCAGAGATTAAAATGGAGATGGTTGATATTTATAGTTTGTTGTCTGAAATAGTCCCTGAATACAGGCTTAAGTCAGAGCAAAAGAATCTGAAACTGATGTTGATGAATAGCAAGGTCGTGAAGTCGGTTTATGCCGATCGGCAGTACCTTTCAAAGATCATAAGAAAGCTTTTGGATAATGCGATTAAATTCACGCACGATGGGTGTATAGAGATTGGTTATTATAAGAGAATGGACTTTATTGAGTTTTATGTGAAGGATACGGGTATTGGAATTTCCAATGATTTGGTACATATTATTTTTGAGAATTTCAGACAAGTCCAAGAGTCTGATATTCGACAATATGGTGGTCTTGGCTTAGGGCTATCCATTACAAAGGCATTTGTGAAATCGATGGGAGGTAAGATATGGGTAGAATCGAAAGAGAATAAAGGTTCTTGCTTCTATTTTACACTTCCTTATAAAGAGCAAGATTTAGCTTCATTAATAAGTGCCGAAGTTTATTTTAGTGGTAATTAGCGTAAGGTGAAAATCCCCAATACAGGTTTAATTGTATTGGGGATTTTATTTAATCGCAAAGTTCTATTAGGTTTTTCTCAATAACTTCGGTGTTTAAATGTTTACCAATAAACACCAGTTTACTTTCTCTACTCTCACTATCTTCCCAAGTTCCTCCTACAGTAGCTTGAATTTGTGTGTGCACAGACTGTAAAAGAATTTTGTTCTCAACACCCGTAATATTAAGAATACCTTTCACACGATAAATCGTATCTGAGTTGAATTGTAAAAAGGCATCGAGCCAGCTAGCTAATTTCATTTGATTAAAAGCGAGTTTACTTTTAAAGCAATAGTTTTCTATGCTGTGATCGTGCTTTTTACTATTGCTTCCGATTCCATCTACAGAGAAAAGAAACTGATAAATGTGCTTCGGATTGTAGGCGTAAACATCGAGTAATTTAACATTAAGTTTTGATTGGACAGCTTGATGAATATCTGCTGTAGGATTGATTTCCTTGATTTTTGAACATAGCTTTTTTATTGCCTCTTCATTTGATAGGTCTACTTTGTTTAGAATAAGAGTATCTGATACGGCGATTTGCTTATTCAGAACATCTTCATTTTTAAGATCATGATCAGCATTCGCGGCATCAATCAGGCAAATAACCGAATCGAGCTCGAATTTAGCTTTAATACCAGGATCCGAAATAAAGGAAGCTAAAATATTACCCGGATCAGCAATGCCAGTTGTTTCGATTAATAAATGATTGAAAGAATGATTGCTTATGATTAAATTTTCAAGAACCATGAATAGTTCTGTGTTTAAATTACAGCATATGCAACCGTTGCTCAATTCAAACAAATCTTCGTTTCCAATATTGGCGACAAATTCTGAATCTATATTCTCTTCACCAAATTCATTTTCGATGATAACAAATTTCTTTTCCTTATGATTTTGAATCAGCTGATTTAGGAGACTGGTCTTTCCTGCCCCCAAAAAACCAGTAATGACTGTTACGGGTATCTTACTCATATATTGTTACTAAATCGTCGTGTAATATTGAAATGAAGAGTCATAAGTCTTCAATCAAAAATCCTTATTTAAAATTTTTCCCAATGAACAATTTCCTCTAAACTGTTTCTCTTTTTTACAGGTCGTTTCTCATGATCGGGATATCCAAGAGATAGAATTGCAACAGGTTCAATATGATCAGGAAGATCAAAGAAATCACGACATTTTTGAACATGGAAATTGCAAATCCAACAAGTTCCTAAGCCAAGCTCAGTTGCTTGAAGAGTCATGTGGTCAGTTGTAATGGCAGCATCAATATCAGCATGATCCTTCTCATCTTCGGCTCGTTTCCATGACTTACTGTGATCTGAGCAAATTACAATATAAACAGGTGCCTGATTAAACCAGTCACGATGGTATATTTGTGAGAACTTAGCATGATTTTTTTTCTCACGAATCACGATAAAATGCCAGGGCTGAAAATTAACTGCCGATGGAGCGTATTGACCAGCTTCAAGTATTTGCAATAACTTTTCATCTTCAACGTTTTTATCCAAATAGGCTCGAACTGAGTAGCGGTCTTTAATGGTATTTAATAGGCTCATAATTGTAATTTTGATTCTGTGTAAAAATACAAATTTTTCAGGTGCATTAAAGTTTCTATTTATAACTTTGCAGCCTTAATTAATAATTGGTTTATGCTAAAGGAACTCAAACAAAATAAAATGTATGCCTATCTTATGCTCTTGGTCGTAGCGGCTACTGCAGGACATCAGGCGTGGCGTACGCTTTTTAATAATTTGGCTGTTGATGAAGTTGGAATTAATGGTTTTCAATTGGGTGTTATCCAGTCTGTAAGAGAGATTCCAGGCTTTTTAGCTTTATTAGTTATTTATGTCCTTTTTTTTGTACGTGAACATCGCTTGTCTGCAATTTCTGTTTTGCTGGTAGGTGTAGGTGTTGCTTTAACCGGCTTTTTTCCTTCCTTTTATGGTTTGATTTTTACGACTTTAATTATGTCGGTCGGGTTTCATTATTTCGAGACGACAAATAAGTCTTTAACCTTGCAATATTTTAATTACGAACAAGCACCCTATGTTTTTGCGAAACAAAAGAGTTGGGCTGCAGTTGCTAACGTTGCAATGGGGGCTTTTATCTTGCTGCTTGCTGATTATTTTTCACTTCAAATGAACTTTATTGTTGCTGGTGTTTTGATTGTCTTATTGGCCATTTGGGCTCTATTTTGGAAACCTGAAGATAAAAATATCCCTACACAAAATAAAGGTATGGTTTTGCGTAAGCGTTACTGGTTATTTTATGTCTTGAATTTTTTAAGCGGCGCGCGTCGACAAATTTTTGTTGTGTTTGCCGTTTTCATGTTGGTGCAGAAATACCACTTTAGCATTCAAAATGTGGCTTTGCTTTTCATCATCAATAATATTATCACTTACTTCATTTCTCCCTATATCGCTAAGGGAATAAACCGTTATGGTGAGAGAAAAATGCTAAGTTTAGAATACATTTTTTTGATATTCGTATTCCTTGGATATGCCTTTATCGAAAATGGTTTGGTGGTTGCGATCTTATACATTATCGACCATATATTCTTTGGTTTCTCTATGGGAATCAATACCTATTTTCATAAAACAGGAGATAAGAAAGATATTGCCCCTTCAATGGCAGTTGGTTTTACCATTAATCATATCTCAGCGGTGGTGATTCCAGTTTGTGGCGGTTTATTGTGGATGTGGCATTGGCAAATACCATTTATAGCAGGAGCTATACTTTGCGTGGTCTCACTTGTATTTGTTCAGAAAATTAAGATATAACTATATTAAGAATTGAAAAATCATATTCATATGACAACAGAAAATATATACAAAAACCTTGTAGAGCACTATAATAAAGGTATCACTGAAAAAGATCCAAAGATCATCAGAGAATTTTTAAATGAGCATACACATATGGCTTTAAAGGATGAGCCACGATTCTTTTTAGAAATACTGCAGCATCGTGCAGCAGCATTTGCTTTATTTGGTGAGCTGAATGAAGCAGGAAAAGAATACGCTAAAGGTTATTCTTCATGTTCAACCTCTGGTAAGTGGGTTTATGGTTTAAATTGGGCTTTGCAATATACGGCTGAGTTTTCTATCAACAGAGGAAAAGCTAAATTAACGGAAGTTCTTTCAGAAGCTTTACCCGTTTTGGAGCAAGCAGAGAAAGATTTGGTTTTTGATCAATATCGCGAGTTCTACCAATTGACTTTGTCGAATGTGAAGGCTTTTGTTTTGATGAGTGTAGGTGAGAAAGAAAAAGCGCTTGCGGAATATAAGGATGTTAACTTTACGCCTGTACCAATTCCTGCATATAACGATAAAGAATCTTTACAGCTCTTGTTTGCTCATTACACAAAGGGACTTGCTGTTGCTATCGAATATAAGGATGTTGAATTATTGAATAACTTATTAAAGGTTATTTCTCTTGATGATGAACTTCTGCAAAATGAAAAGAACCTTTTCAAATTATTCTATGAAACATTGGTAAGCACTTTTGATATGCGAGCTGAATTTATCACAGAGTTCAATGCTATGTTTAAGATTAAGGATAAGATTAAAACAGTTGCTCCGAGTTTTGCGAGATTTCTTACTCTAATTGGAGAACAAGACTTCGACAAGCTGGATGTTTTCTTTAAGGATTTTAAATAAATTTTATTCTATAGGCTTGCTGAGCGAAGCGCTGTATTGAGCTCGTCGAAATATCGAAGTATAACTTTTTCCTTTAACCTTATTACAAGTATGAAGAATTGTTTTTGTGGAAAGATTCTGTCTTACGAAGATTGTTGTGGAGCATTTCATTCAGGCAGGCAAGTTGCTCAAACTGCTGAAGAGCTAATGCGAAGTCGTTATTCAGCCTTTGCTTTAGCAGATGTGGATTATATTCTTAGAACCTATGCACCTGAAACTCGTCCGAACAATGAACGTGCCGAAATAAAACAGTGGGCTGCTTCTGTTATGTGGCTTGGTTTACAAGTGCTTTCAACTCATAAAGGAAAGTTCGGCGATACACAAGGGCGTGTAAAGTTTAAAGCGCTATATAGCGAAGCCGGTAAGATTCACGAAATGATTGAAGATTCTTTTTTTCGATTTGAAAAAGGGCAGTGGTTTTATGTTGATGGTAAATAAGAAGTTGAAGTGGCATCAGACAAAGTTTAAAGGAGTAAAATTGATTTCTGTTTCTTGTGTTGACTGGAAACATTGACTTTTTTATAAGAAAGGTGATTACATAATATCACATACTCATAAAAAAAATTACCTTTGCAGCGGCAAACCGTTCTATCGCTGTTTCGCAAGAAAGAGAGGAAAGTCCGGGCAAGGCAGAGTACCATGCTTCTTAACTGGAAGATAGGCGTAAGCTTATAGTAGTGGAACAGAAAATAACCGCCTTATTTCTTCGGAATTAGGGTAAGGGTGAAAAGGTGAGGTAAGAGCTCACCAGTACTTATGGTGACATAGGTAGCTGTGTGCCTCATGGCTTGCAAGACCAAGTATACCGACAGCTGTAGATTTTACTCGGTCGATGTCGGGGGGTAGGTTGCTCGAGACATATGGTGACATATGTCCTAGATAAATGATAGAAGTTCCTTTCGAGGAAAACAGGACCCGGCTTATAGGTTTGCCACCTTTTTAATTGATTTTGATTCTTATTTAGAATCAAAATATGATATGACCTTAGTAGGTGACTAGAAAACGATCTTTATATTTGAGATCGTTTTTTTTTTGTAAAAAAGAATAGTTTAGAACATATGTTCATTATATTTGTATCGCAATAGAAATTGTATTTATGGCACGACCAAGAAATAATTCAAAAATTCAGATTCCACCTCGAGTGAAAGGTTTTAACCCTCAGGGTTATTATGCAAAGCCTTCGAAGGCAATCAATTTGAATATCGAAGAGTTTGAAGTCATTCGCTTACTGGATTATGAGAATTTGTCTCAGATGGAAGCTTCGAAAATTATGGAGATTTCACGTCCAAGTTTGACTCGAATTTATGATCGTGCGCGTAAAAAAATAGCTCAGGCACTTATTGAGGCACATCCTATTCGTATTGGAGGCGGTAAAATCGTTTACGACGAGCATTGGTATCAATGCAATAAATGTAAATCGCATTTTTCTAATCCTGATGGAAATGAAGTGATGACTTGTGCTTTATGTTTAAGTACTGATATTTTAAAAGTGGAGGAAGAAAAATGATAGCAGCAATTCCCGTAATGAGCGATAAAAAGGAGGCAAAGCTTTCTTTGAAATTTGCAAGAAGTCCTTTTTTCGCCTTGATAAACCGTGAGGATCATACCTTTTATTTTATCGAGAACCCTTTTTCTGAAGATGAAAAAGGAGTTGGACCTAAGATTCTAACTCTGCTGTGTAAAGATAATGCCGTAGATTCTTTGGTCGCTTTTGAGCTAGGATTGAAATTGCAACAGCATGCCAAAGCAAAAGGTCTGCAGTTTATTATTCTAAACGAAAACAACAACAAGCTCGTTGATATTCTTAAGTTAATGGGGCTTGAATAATAAAAAAAAGATACAAATGAAGATAGCTATTCCAACTAAAGACAATCAGGTCGATTCGCATTTTGGACATTGCGAATATTTTTCGATTGCAGAACTGACTGCTGATAATAAAATCAGTAGTATCGAATTAATGGCATCACCACAGGGATGTGGATGTAAATCAAATATAGCCAATCAGCTTGCTGAAATGGGTGTTAAGGTAATGCTTGCAGGAAATATGGGGCAGGGAGCTGTCAATAAAATCTCACAAGCTGGGATTCAAGTGTACCGTGGTTGTTCAGGAGATGTACGCCAACTCGTTGAAGCCTATTTGCAAGAGCAAGTTAAGGATTCAGGGACCACTTGTGCAGGTCATGGAGAAGATCATGTTTGCCAACATTAAAATATTGACTAAGTAGCCGAGAAAAGAGGAATCAATGTGATCTGCATTTTTCCTCTTTTTTATATCTCCTTATTTTGTTAGAAAAACCTTAGTTTTTGCACGAGTAATTCCAATAATAGGAATGTGAAAGCCAAAACCAGAAACAACTTCCAAAAGGATTTCCCCTCCTTTTGCTCCAGTATCATGCTTTTCATGTTTATACTTTCTAAATCGAATAAGTTATAGTTAAGCTGATATTTTGCTAGTAAATCATTGATTTCTCCCAAGGAGTAGAAATTCAAATTAGATTCCTGACGAGCGTAATTGAAGGAAATGCCTGATAGAATTTGTCCGGATTGCCTGATGAAATAATTCCCAGCTTCCTTAATTTGTCCATGAGCATTTAGTATTAGCCCCTTATCGAAATGTGTCGTTTGCTCGGGAATTAAATCAATGCCCAACGTCTTATTTTCGATATGATATACCGCTTTTTCACGATTCTGTTTTAAACCATTTACTATAGCGTATTCATTTGAGTTTAACTGGTAATAGAGTGGTGAATGGCTTTTATTATTCATCGCAATATTAATTAAACTTGGCACAAATAACGGGTGTTTAATGGCATTGGTCCATTTGGGATCGAACTTAAAACTAGAAATATAGAGCTTGCCTTGGCCTATTTTAGTTTGAGAAAAAAGGCTTTCTCCTGATTTGCTTTTCCAAAGTGGAATACAGATTTGTCCTTGGGGTTCGCTCAATTTAAAATGGCGATAGATTTGAGGTAAACGCGCATCTTCCTTTAGTTTCTCAAACACCTGTTTATAAATCTCAGCATTGAGTTCTATATGAGCAACAGTTTTCGTAAGGCTATCAACTTGCATAAACCGGGCTGAACCTAATTCGCTCAAAAGTTCGTTGTTTGAATCATTATTATCGTCTTCAGGTAGAACTAATACCTGACCACCTTGGTTTAAATAGTGTGAGATTTTTTGTCTAAAACCACTTTGCATTCCCGAAAGCTGGTTCAAAATAATAAGCTTGGTTTTACTTAGATCTTCCTGGTGAAATTGTGATTTGTTAATGTTTGTAAGTGTAAAATATTGCTCATCAGAGAACAATTGACTGATGTAACGATTCTCGTTTTCCTCGTTAATGCTTATGATTTCAGCACGTTTCTCAATCTTATAAGAAAAGTAAAGTTTATTATCGTAGGTAATTGGATAATCACTTATTTCAATTTTTCCTGAGTAAATACCTGATTTATGATTTTTGTATCTCAAGTTTAGCTCTTTACTTTCTCTAGCTTCAATGTCGAAATTTGAAATAGATTTTAAACTATCGTTGATATACAGTTTGATTGGGATTTTGCGGAAGCCCTTATTAGATGAATTGTAAATTCGAATTTTAAGTTCTTCGTTTTGATTCACTTTATGGGCTGAATTTTCAAACCAACAAGAATCGATATATAGGTTGTTTCTACTTTGCGTAGATAAGGGCATTAAGCTAATGTTTAGGTTGCTATCTAGAAGCATTTTATCGAAATCAGCCTGATATTTCTGGAAATCTGAAAAGAGGTAAATTTTATTGTTCGAAGACGATCCTGCAATGGACGATTCTTTCAAAACTTGAGAAAAAGCTTTACTTGCTGATGTTGGTTGTATCTCTTGTAGTTGTGTTATAGCGCGCTCTTTATTAAGAAAGGGCAACTTATTTTTACTGTCATTATCAATAATTCTAATTTGAATATCTTCCGAAAAAGAATTAACAAGCTCTATAGCCTTTGCTTTAGCAATTTCAAGTGCAATTCCTTTTTCAGTTTCAGCATTCATACTAAAAGAATTATCTACATATATTTGAGCGGTATTCTTTTGGCTTTTATCTGTAAGGACTGTGTTTTTATTGGGAATAAATGGCTGAGCAAAAGTAATCATTATACAGGCAAATGCTAATAAACGAGTTAGGAGTAATAGCCAGTTTTTTATCTTCGATCGGTTCTTGTTTTCTGCGGTAATATTCTTCAGAAATTTCAGGTTACTAAAATAGATCGGCTTGAAACGCTTAAAATTGAATAGATGAATAATGATGGGAATAATCAAACCGATCAGTCCCCATAGTATATTTGGATTTTGGAAATGTAAAGGCATATAAACGCTTAAATATTAGATTCGTTTAGAATTTTGCACTCAACTTCAGGTTCAATTTACGAGCCGTCAGGTAGTTGGGTATAGCATATTGGTTTCCACGAATATCGCTGATCCAAAGGTAGGAAACCGTATTGTTAATATCGAATAAATTAAATATTTCGAGACCAATCCACATCGATTTGAAATGCTTAAGTAAACCTTTATTGTTTGCATTATTGCTGTCAAGAAGTTCCTTAGAGAATCCCAGATCGGCTCTTTTGTAATGCGGCATATTAAAGTTTGGCCCTTGCTTGCCTTGTTTAGGAGCCCAAACAGGTAAGCCTCCTGCATATATTAGTGTCAGGTGCATTTTGTATGTCGGATTACCCGGCATATAATCTTGAAAGAACATGGAGAAATTAAAACGTTGATCGCTTGGACGGGCAATAAAACCCATATTGTCACCCAAAATATCTTCACGTGTTTTCATCAACGAGAGGCTAATCCATGATTCTGTATCAGGCACATATTCCCAGTTCAAACGAAATTCTAGTCCTGCAGCATAGCCTTTAGCTTTCTGATCGCCATAATATCGCAAGCGCACATTCTCAATATCGTAGGGGATGAGCGATTTTAAATCTTTATAATAGAATTCTGAAGATAAACGGAAATCACGTTCTCTAATCTTGAATAAATACTCGTGGGCAAGTGTATAATGCCAGGCCTCTTGAATATTAAGCTTGGAACTAATACTTCCATCGATTCTCAAACTCTCTCTATAGGATGGCATTTGTTGATAATTACCGATTGCTAATCGAAATTTCATTTTCTTTTCCCAATTGGGTATAAAGTTCAACGAAAAGCGTGGTGAGAGAAAGTAATTTTTGCTGTAGGTCCAGTGATGGTAGCGAAGACCTGCTGTTATTTGAAAATCGCCAGCACGACTGTTAAACTTGTAATTCCCTTGCGAGTATCCACTAAGGTGAGTTCCCTTAATGCGATTTACAGCCTGACGGGAGTAGGCCAGACCTGTTTCTGAATCAGAAAATGGAACTGAGTAGCCCGCAGAATCTTGATATTGCCATTCGTTTATTCTATCATCAACCTTTTCGTGTAGGGCTTTCACACCCCACTGTAGATGTAAATTGCCAAACTGATGATCTGCTTTTAGCTTGATGCTTTTCACATTTCGTTCCAGCTTATTATTGGCATGATCGAGATAGGTTCCGATACCCAGGTTTTCCAGTATTTCACCCTGATCACCTCCTTGGCTCATAAATAAATCCTGAAGGTAATATTGTGCTTGAATATCGAATCGTTCTTTTTCGGTGGTGGCGTATCGGTTAGTGATTAGTTGAAACAAGCTTTTACTATTAGGGCAATACTTTAGAGTAATAGCTTCCATATTGCTAATGTATTCGTCCTTTTCCTGACCATCAAAGTACATTTTTAACTGAAGTGCATCACTAATTGTCCCAAAATTGGTTTCTCTATCCTTAGGCTTAAACCCATATTTGTTTTGGCTAATATTTGCCCATAGGTGAAGACTCCATTTGGGGTTAAATGTATAGTTTACTAAGGTCTGAAAGTCTTTATACTTGGGGTTGTAATCACCTTCGGTATCTAAAGAGGCCAATAGGTAGCGAGTGGTTTTATATCGAAATCCTGCAAGATAGGACAGTTTCCCATTTTTACTGGCATTGGCAATATGAGCACTTGTCCCCAGTAGGCTCACATCGGCTGATGCTTCAAACTGAGAGGGCATTTTGTACTTAATATCCAATACCGATGAGAGCTTATCACCATATTTGGCATCGAAACCACCAGCTGAAAAGAGAACCGAAGAAACTAAATCCGGATTAATAACGCTTAGGCCCTCTTGCTGACTAGAACGAATAAGACTTGGACGATAAACTTCAATGTCATTAATATAAATCAGATTTTCATCAAAATTGCCACCTCTAACATTATATTGGGAGCTAAGTTCGTTGTTGGAACTCACACCAGGTAGAGTCTTTAATAGATTCTCTATGCTTTCTCCACCAGCTGAAGCTATTTTATCAATTTCCTTGGTCTGCAAATAGATTCCCTTATTCTGCAACTTAATTTGAGCTTTAATATCAACCTCATTCAGCCCCTGGCGTTTCTCTTTTAGAGTCAGATTGTAAACCTCTGTTTGTCCTGATTTTAGAATGAATGATTTCTCAAAAGTCTGATAGGCAATATGGGAGAATTGCAATGTTAGTTTTTTATTGGGCTCATAATGAATCAGGTACTTGCCTTCTTTGTTTGAAACGGTAGCTTGTGAATTCGCTTTGTTAATAATATGTACACCATAAATGGCCTGACCATGTTCATTTTTAATTGTCCCCTTTATGCTAGCCCTATTTTGAGCTTTTAGCGTTGGACACATGCCTATGAGGATTAGTGTAATATAGAGAGAAACGATTTTGTGCATTCTAAAAATCCTAGATGTTAGTATAGAAGAGGCTAAGATACAACAGATCCTTAGAATTATGATTAGGGATTTCAATTTTATTGGTCAAGAGCTTTTGTATATTCATTTACAATTGATTAAATTGTGTAAGAGCTTGATTTTAAATGTATAATTAGGCTTTCTTCTATTTTAATATTTATCAAAACTAAGCTCATGGGACAGTCTATATCACAACTCTATGTGCATTTAACATTTAGTACCAAGGATAGTAAGCCTTATATTCAGGAAATATGGGAATTAAAGCTGTATGCCTGCCTTGCTGAAGTTTTACGGAAATACAATTGTCCTATTCTAACGATTAATTCAGTGTCTGATCATGTGCATATTCTATTTAGTTTATCTAAAGATCATTCTTTGGCCTCTGTTGTAAATGAGCTCAAAAAGAAATCTGTAAAATGGATCAGATCCATTGGTAAAATTAATAGGGATTTTGATTGGCAGGATGGGTATGGGGCATTTTCGGTGAGTCATTTCCAGATTGATGTTGTCACAAGATTCATTCAAAATCAGAAAAATCATCACGATAACAAGACCTATAAGGAAGAAGTTGACGAAATAATGGAACAGTTTGGGGTAATAGAGTACGATGCATCCTATTTCTGGAATTAATCGGAAATTATTCTGAAAGGCTTATTGTCACAAATAAAATAGAGCGTTTAGCTCTATTTTTTTTTAATATTTGATTTTCACCTTTTGGAAAAAAATAGAACCCTGTTTAAAGAAAAAATAATTAACAGTAAATTTTCTTACTATTTTTTTATTAAAAAAGGGAATGAACTGTGGATAATGGATGAAGCATAATGTTTCTGTAAATTTACTGTTAAACTTTTGAAGTCTTGTTGTAAATAAAGGCTTTGCAGAGTATTTTAAAAGATGCTGATTAACATGAAGAAATTATGAAGAAGTATTTGTTATCTAAAAAAAAATGACAAAATTGTGCTCACCAAAATTAAAAATAATTAAACCTAAAATTAGCAAACCTTATAAATGTTTATTTTATGACCACTACAACAAAAATGACCGCAGCAGCCTACATGGAAAAAGAGTCTCAATTTGGAGCTCACAATTATCACCCACTTCCAGTAGTGCTTGAAAGAGGAGAAGGCGTATATGTATGGGATACTGATGGAAAGCAATATTTCGATTTTCTTTCAGCTTATTCGGCAGTAAATCAAGGACACTGTCATCCAAAAATCATTAAGGCAATGGTTGATCAGGCTCAGAAATTGACTCTGACTTCACGTGCATTCTATAGTAACAATTTAGGAAAATATGAGGAATACGTAACTAAGTATTTCGGATACGATAAAGTATTACCAATGAACACAGGCGCCGAGGCTGACGAAACAGCTCTTAAGCTTGTTCGTCGTTGGGGTTACGATGTAAAAGGTATTCCAGACAACGAGGCTAAGATCATTGTTTGTGATGGTAACTTCCATGGACGTACTATTACAATCATCTCTATGTCTACTGATCCAGATTCATATAAAGGATTCGGACCATTCACACCAGGTTTTGTTGTGATTCCTTACAATGATGTTGAGGCATTGGCAAAAGAGTTGAAAGATCCAAACGTATGTGCATTCCTGGTTGAGCCTATTCAAGGTGAGGCTGGTGTTTATGTGCCAGAGGACGGTTTCTTGAAGAAAGCTTTCGATTTGTGTAAAGCAAATAACGTTTTATTTGTTGCTGATGAGGTACAAACCGGTATCGCTCGTACAGGTAAGTTATTAGCTGTTGATCACGAAGGTGTTCGTCCAGACGTATTGATTCTTGGAAAAGCAATTTCGGGTGGTGTTGTTCCAGTATCTGCAGTATTAGCTGATGATGATATTATGCTTTGTATTAAGCCAGGTGAACACGGTTCTACTTTTGGTGGTAATCCAATTGCTTGTGAGGTTGCAATGGCAGCTCTTGAAGTTGTGAAAGAAGAAAAATTGGCTGAGAATGCTGAGGCTATGGGGCAAATTTTCCGCAAAGAATTATCAACTGTGAAATCAGACATGATTGAGCTTGTGCGTGGAAAAGGTCTTCTTAATGCCATTGTTATTAAGCCTAAAGGTGGTAAAACTGCTTGGGATGTGTGTATGCGTCTTCGCGATAACGGTATGTTAGCTAAGCCAACTCACGGACATATCATTCGTTTTGCTCCTCCATTGACAATTAACGAAACTCAACTTCGCGAAGCGATTGAGATTATCAAGAAAACAATGGCAGAATTCGAATAGACAACGAATTTTTAATTATATGGTAAGGGACAGCTCGAAAGAGCTGTCCCTTTTTTTGGTATGTCGGGCATGGTGATATACTAGCAGGATGTAAGTTCCTGTGTACGCCGAGTTGATAGGAAGTACTAGCGATTGGCAAGGGTGTTGTAGGTGACTACAAATCTGAAGGAAGCCATTAGCAAAGTCGATGTTCTAACGAACAGAAATCTGATATAAGGCTCAAATGGGAAGGGTAACCGAGCCATAGATTGGGAACGCCCAAAATTCAACCGTAATCCCATAGGGTAAATCAGATAGGACACGA
>NZ_QQWG01000011.1 GCF_003863355.1 Ancylomarina euxina
TCGTGTCCTATCTGATTTACCCTATGGGATTACGGTTGAATTTTGGGCGTTCCCAATCTATGGCTCGGTTACCCTTCCCATTTGAGCCTTATATCAGATTTCTGTTCGTTAGAACATCGACTTTGCTAATGGCTTCCTTCAGATTTGTAGTCACCTATAACACCCTTGCCAATCGCTAGTACTTCCTATCAACTCGGCGTACACAGGAACTTACATCCTGCTAGTATATCACCATGCCCGACATACTAAAAAAAGCTCAACAAATTCAATTGTTGAGCTCTTTAAATATTTTTGTGATTAAGCTTATTTCGTACTAATCTCTTTGTGCCATCGGTTAATCCCACCTTTTATATGAGCAGTTCTGTGGAATCCTCCCTTTTGAAGGTAGCGCCTCACTTGCTTGCTTCTGAAGCCTAAATGGCAAAATATAACCAAATCCTTATCCTTAGGCAAAGTCCCCATCATCTCAGGTATCTGCCCCATAGGAATGTGAATAGCATTCTTTATCCCTCCTTGTGCCAATTCGTGCGATTCACGAATATCAATAAGCAGAATATCATCTCGCTTTTCCATTTCGCTTACAAGCTCAAGAGGTGTATAACTCGTTTTTGGGGCATTATCGTTATTGAAAAAAAAACTCATAGTCTATAATTTTAAATGAAACACTTTTCAAGCCTCAGTAGTTCCTTACAACCTCATTCCAGCTTGTTCTAACAAATATAGAAAATTTCATGAGCCTTAAGGGTTTTATAGAGAAAAGTTGAGAGAATTTCTAACTTAAATTTTGTTAACGCAACTGAGAAATAGGTTGCTTAAGCCTAATAGAATAAAAAAATAAAATCATAAATGAAATTCATTCTGCAAGCTCCTAAAACAAAGGATTTAGTTAATCACAGCATTACACATAAAGCAGTAAAACAAAGATTTAAGTAATGAGAACTGCAAATTTTAGTTGTATAACTAGATTTTATAGTTATATTTGATTTAAAATATTCGCATTATGAAGAAGCTAACACAAAAGGAAGAAGAGATCATGCAATTGTTTTGGGCAGAAGGCCCCATGTTTGTTAAAGATCTTCAAAAGAAGTATCCCGATCAGAAGTTGCATTACAATACCTTATCTACCATGGTGAGGGCTTTAGAAGAGAAAGGTTTCATTAATCATGAATCTTTCGGTAAAACACATCGCTATTTTGCTGCGATTAGCGAAGCCGATTACCGCAAAAAAACTTTAGGTAATGTGGTTCAAAAATACTTCGACAATTCGTACCAACGCGTGGTTTCCATGTTTGTTGAAGAAGAGAATTTATCGCTTGACGAGCTTAAAAAGCTGATTCAGGATATCGAAAACAATAAAGAAAGCTAATTATGCTCATCTTCATAACTTATATGATAAAGGTTGGTATTAGTTTGGCATTCTTTTGTGTGTTATACAAGCTATTACTAAACAGGGATGCCAACCACAGATACAAAAGACGAACGCTTTTACTATCAGTTTGTGCAGCCTTTGCCATGCCTTTAGTGGCGCATTTAATTCCAGCAAACGAAATCAGCTCAACTCCCATCCAAAAAGTTCGGGAAATGATTGAAATGCCTTTGCTCGAAACAGCTGTTATCAGTTCACATCAAAAACAAACCCTAGTAGAAACATCTGATTCTAACTCAATAAACTGGGCGGCAATAGTCTACTGCAGCATTCTAAGCATGCTTTGTATTCGTATGATTGTCTCATACCAAAGTATTTTAAAATGGCTGAAAAAAGCGACCATAAAAACCTATAAAGATATCCTAGTGGCAATAGTTAGCGATGCCATTCAGGCTTTCTCCTTCTTGAATTACATTGTACTTTCGAAACAGGATTACGAACAGAATAAAACACCCATTCTTCTGCACGAAGAAGCACATATCCGATTGCATCATTCATTTGATGTGGTCTTAATCGAACTGGTTTGTTATTTGCAATGGTTCAACCCCTTTGCATGGTTACTCAAAAAGGAACTCAAACTGGTTCATGAATTTCAGGCCGATCAGGCCGTACTCAACACTGGCATCGATGCAACACAATATCAATTGTTGATTTTAGAAAAAGCTGTAGGCAAAAGACGTTTTGCTTCAGCGAATCATTTCAAACAAGGTTCAATTTCAAAACGATTAAAAATGATGAAAAAGAAACAAATTAAACGATGGGGCGTTGCAAAAGCACTATTCTTTTTACCCATGGGGCTTTTACTTTTACAAGCCTTTACACAACCAGAAATCATTAAGAAAGTCAATACACTACCGCCTCTTATTATTCAAGCAGATAGTAGTGAAATTTGGCTAAGTTATTGGACAGTCGATAATCTACCTCAAAATAGTCGTATTGTAACGAAGTATGCCAATATGGGCGAACAAGGTATTGTATCGGAAGCTTTCCGAATCAAGCAAAGAAACGTTTTAGTAATGCTTCAGAACAGAAATGGAGACCATCTCATCAATGGACAAGTTGTTGAAAAGAAGGAAGTTGAAGCTATTATAATCAGTTTTCTGAAAGGGAATGACTATTGGGGAAGAGTGGGGCCTGAAATGCAAAAGGTGAATTTGAATGATGAACAACAAGCTCTTATAAGTAAAGGTGTTATTTCTTTTATGTACGATAGAGGCACAAAAAAATCTGACTTCGATTTTACGCTTAAGGCTCTTGGGAAAGCTTACCTTAAAGTTAGAAAAGAGAAAGCGCAAGCTTTATTTAATAGGGACTACTTCCAATTAGATAAGACTGAACGTTCTCATATCGACAATATTGTTCCCATTAGAGTTTCAGTACCTCCTAGTAAAAACACTGGAAATTCGTCAAATATACCCGAGAGAGTTCCACAAGTTTCAAGTCAAAAAGCTTCAAACTCGATAATCTATATCCAAATAACTAATGAAAGTATTTTTCTAAACGGAAAAGCATGCCCTATCAACCAGCTGGGCGAAAAACTGAAACCCATTTTGGATAAGAACCCAAACTCAGTTGTAAGCTTAAAAGCAGATAAGAACACAAAAATGGGAATCATCACCGATGTGAAAGTAGAATTAAGAAAAGCTAGTGTTAAGAAATTAAATTACTCAACATCTGCAGCTCAAACCATTAAATTAAATGTGACTAAGGATGGCATTTCCTTTAATAATAAGCTTTGTACTATGGATCAGCTTGCACTTAAACTAAAACCGTATTTGGAGAAAAACCCTAATGCTACGGTCCAATTTAGTTCAAGAAAAGACATTAAACAGGGAATCTTGAACGACTTAATAAAACAGTTACGATTAGCTGGGGTCTCAACAATAACCTATTTAGTCGAAGAATCATAATTCATTTTCAGGTATGATAAAAAAACGAGTTCCATTAGGATCTCGTTTTTTATGAATTAAACCTTAAGCACAATTCGATATCTAGCCTTTCCTTTTTCCAAATGCGTCATAGCCTCATTCACTTTAGACATAGGAAACTCTTCTACGATAGGATAAATATCGTGACGAACACAAAATTCCAGCATCTTAAGAGTTAGTGCAGGACTTCCCAACGGGCTACCAGCAACCGATTTTTCACCCATTATCAAGGAAAAGGCGGGTATGGCCATGGGTTCTAAAACCGCTCCCACATTATGAAACCGACCTTTGGGAGCAAGGGCAGATAGATAGGCGTTCCAGTCTAAAGTTACATTGGTGGTGTTCAGGATAAAATCCAAACTTCCCGCAATGCTTTCCAATTCTTCAGGCTCTCTGGAATTGATAATTTTGGTGGCCCCCATGGCAAGTATTTGCTCCTTTTTATCTGGGTTTGAGCTAAAAGCAATCACCTCGCAGCCCCACTTATTCAAGAATTTTAAGGCCATATGCCCCAGTCCTCCTATGCCAATAACACCAACACGATCAGTGGCTTTTACGCCTGCTAATAGAATAGGATTAAATACGGTAATACCACCACAAAGTAAAGGGCCAGCTTTTTTCATGTCGATGCCCTTAGGAAGTGGAATCGCCCAGGACCAATGTCCTCTGACGTAATCAGCAAAGCCACCATGTCGCCCTACGATGGTTCCTTCTACTGTGTTACACAGATGATGACTCCCATCCATACACTGTTTACAGTGCATACAGGATGCCGAATTCCAGCCCAAGCCTACTAAATCACCTGGTTTAAGTGTTTTCACATCGTCCCCCACAGCAGCAACCTCACCCACTATTTCGTGCCCGGGAACAAAAGGGTATTGGGTCATGCCCCATTCATTATTCAACATGCTTAAATCGGAATGACAAATACCACAATAGTGCACCTTGATGTCCACCTCATCGCGACCAAGTTCTGCCAACTCGTATTCAAAAGGTTTTAGTTGTCCTCCTACCTCACTTGCTGCATATGCATTTACTTTCTTCATAATTCGATTTTTTTTAATTGAATTAAGCTTGAATTAACAAGACTTAATGAGCCTGAAAATTCGAGTCCATTCAATTTACCGAAAAAAGAAACAGGAATAAAAAATACTTGACGGACTGGTCTTTTACCTAAACGAATCGGATCTACTAAACAAATAATTTAAGAGCAGCAGAAAGCGATTTTCAATGTCAGAATAGGACAAATATTAATAAATTATACCAAATTAAGATCAAAACGCGTCTTATGAAATATTGATTCGCAAGCTCAGGAGGGCTAAAGCCGTACTTTTCAGCTATATCTTCGTTAAAAAAGATGCAAGGTAACTCGGCTATCTTTTACTTTTTTGCTGCTATATTGTTTTGGGTGGGTGAATTATTTTTAAAGCATTTTTTTACTTGTTCTTTTGTCTTGAAACAAAAGAACCAAAAATTCAAGAGCCGCGATTTTCTCAATCTTAAAACTGCCTGTATGATAAGTGCAGCCGGGTGATTTCCTCGGCAAGCTCGGAACTTCCCGGTTTTACTAATCATCCATTGGGTTTATAAGATCTCTTAAATCAATGCTCAATAATTACAGCTATAAAAAATACTACCATTTAATTGTTTAAACTTCACCCACTATATTCAATATAGAACCAATTTTTTGCCTTGATCTAGCTAAAAATATTTCATTTTGCTTAAAGCCAGTTTTGATATTAAATTGGTATTAGTTTTATGGGTAAGCAAAAAATATCCAATCTGCAGGAGAAAATAAACCACGAAAAAACCCATCCGTGAATTTTCACAGATGGGCTTTCATTTTGACTTTTCTTTCAAGATCTGAAATAAAAAATAGATCTTCTTATTTCGCTGGAGGTGTACCTTCAGCGTTAGAGACAACGGCATCAATTTGTACCAAAGCATCCATAGGGATAGCTGAAACACCAATGACTGTTCTTGCAGGAAGATCGCCATTGAAGAATGTTGTGTAAACTTCGTTTACGGCATCAATATCTGCGATATTTTTCAGTTGGATATTTATTTTAACTGCATCGTCCATAAGGTGATCAACACTTTCGATAATTGCCTTGATATTTTTCAGGCATTGTTCAGCCTGCTCTTTTACTCCACCGGCAACTATTTCATTCGTTTTGGGGTCCAAAGGTAACTGAGCTGAAATATGATTGTAATGAGAAAAAGCGACAGTATGTGAATAAGGAACTTTGGGTGCATTTTCCGTATTGCTTGCTTCTATAACGAGTAGACTAGTGTCTTCAGGAAGTTGTGGGGGTGTACCATCACCGTGTGAAATAACGGTATCAATTTGTACCAAAGCATCCATAGGTAAAGCTGAAGCGTTGACGGTTGAGCGTGCAGGAACATAGTTTGGGAAAAATTTAGCACAAACTTCGTTTACGGCTTCAATATCCGAGATGTCTCTAAGGAATATCGTTGTTTTAACGACATCATCCATAAGGTGGTCAATACTTTCTAAAATTGCTTTAATGTTATTTAAACACTGTTCAGTCTGTTCTTTTACACCACCAGCTACTATTTTACCCGTTTTAGGATCGATCGGTAATTGAGCTGAAAGATTGTTATAATGAGAAAAAGCAACAGTCTGTTTAGATACCGAACTTTTGGGTGCATTTTTCGTGTTTCTTGAAACTTTTATCAGAGCACAAGGTGCTTGTGGAGCTGTACCTTCACCGTTTGAAATAAGTGCATCCATTTGTACCAAAGCATCATTCAAAGGTAAAGCGGCAACTGCAACTATCGTGCGTGTAGGACGAGAGTCTTGGAAGAATGTTGCATAAACTTCATCTATTGCGTCAATATCGGAGATATTCTTAACGAATACATTGATTTTAACGACATCGTCCATTACGTGATCGATACTTTCTACAATTGCTTTAATATTAGCCAAGCACTGTTTTGCCTGCTCTTTCACATCATTACCTACAATTTGACCAGATTTTGGATCGATAGGTAGTTGAGCTGAAATATTGTTGTAATGAGAAAAAGCTACAGTTTGTGTAGATACAGAACTTTGGGGTGCATTTTCCGTGTTTCTTGAATTTTTTATGATAACGCCACTCATATTAATCTCTCTTTTTAGTGTTTATTAATGTTGTTTTTTATTGAGCGCTAAACATAGTGAAAAAATGAACGATTTTGCATAAAAACAATTAATTTCAACACTTTACAAATAGATTAAAAACTGAAAATAACAGCTTGTTGATCATATTTCCATTTTACCAGAAAACATAGGCTTTGCAGAGAATAAGTGCAGATACTAAAAGCCGATTTAAGCAACCTGAAACCTATTTTCAGTATTTATTTAAATATTTAAGTGAGAATGCAATTCCCATTGTCGTTCCATATGAATGTGCAAGCTGTTTTATTTCTTCATAATCTTTTTCAGATGCACTATAAGTATTGCTTAAACGGATATAATCAGCTTAATTCTTTTGGTATTCTCCATTATGACTTCGATCGAACCATTCTACAATAATCGTTTTATTATGGGATCCGCCTTTGCTTCTTTGCTGAAAATTTGAAGATCAAAATATCGGCGTGGTTTGTCGAAAATGAATCAGGCGCAAAATTGAATCGCCCAGAGTTATTTCGATTATTGGAATTGGCCGAGGAAGGAGATGCTATACTGATAGAGCAAATTGATAGGATTACAAGATTGTCAGAAAGTGACTGGCAAAAGTTGAAAAGTATCATCATTGGTAATAAACTAAAAATAGTATCAATGGATTTACCCACTAGTTACAACTTCGCCAAATCAACCGATGAGTTTCAAACACGAATACTTGAAGCTATTAACTCTATGATGTTAGATATTTTGGCGGCTACAGCTCGAAAGGATTATATAGATAGGAGACGTAGGCAATCAGAGGGAGTGAAAAAAGCAAAATCACAAGGCAAGTATAAGGGTCGCCCAGAAAATATTGAACTTCAAAGAAAAATTGAAAGCTTGCTCAATGATCGTAAGAGCTACAATCATATTCAGGATATGCTGAGCTGTTCACGTCACACTATATCAAAAGTTAGTAAAAGGCTAAAAGAACATCAGGAATCTGAAAATAATAAAAGCATTGCCTAAGAATTATATAGAGTATAAGAATTTTGCAATTCGAGCAATTTAAACGGGTTTTTCAAGTGTTTTTATAAGCTCATTAATCACAGATATTAAAACCTAGTTTAGTACCCCTTTTGAAAAGTATCATAAATATCCTGCAAAGCCCATTAAATCGGGCTTTCTGTTTTGATGTAAGCCATCCTTTCTATGTTTTGACTATAGGGAATATCTAAGATATTTAAAGCTGGGTTTCGGGCTTAAAAGACTGGGTGTTTCAAAGGTTCTTAAATCTCATTAATCGCGGATGTAAAAACCTAGTTTACTACCCCCTTTTGAAAAGTATCTTTAATATCCTGTAAAGCCCATTTAATGGGCTTTTTGCTTTATTGTAAGCCATCCTTTCTATGTTTTGACTACAGGGAATATCTAAGATATTTAAAGCTGGGTTTACTTATTAGTGCATCATATTTGAAACAAATAATAATCAATTGCTGTTATCTCTCCAACTATGGTTGGATATCAATACCTTTTCAAAATAGATGTAATAAATAATATCTATATGATTGTTTTAATTAGTAAGGTGTATTTTAAGTAATATTCTAATAAAATCAGCTTGTGATTATCTGATTATATTGCTCATAGAAAATAAATGTCAATTTTATCGATTATTTTATTGCTCACAGAAATATTTTGCGTATATTTGTATTGTAGTTCTTTGAATGTTTGTGTAGTGAGCCCGAGAGTTTTTTTTTAAAACTATTGAAGAGGGTTTTTCCCTCCACCCGTAATGGGTATTTGTGACGGCAACAAGAAACCTAACAACTGATCAGATGTACGACTGAAAGACGCGCAGAAGACAGAATTAGAATGATTGAACCCCTAGCAGAGTTGCTTTAAGACTGACCTAATTGGTATTAGAGTTTTTTTTAAGCAGGAAATCGAGAAGTGTCTAGGACTGTATCCTATATGGGTTCACACAGCTAATTAAGCAGGTAGCATAGTGCTTCCCTTGTTAATAAATACGATATAGTATGAAACACAAACACAGAATTGACCAACTCCAAAACGGAGTAAAGTCAATACTCGCAAAGAGCGGGTACGCGTTCTCGGAAGAGGATAAAACTTTATTAGAAGCAATTCTATTAGAGTTGGAAGAGATGTCAAACAACGAAACGGACAATAGTCCAAACGAACTTTTGAAAATACTCTCCCTACTTCTAAGATTTTTGAAATTCTTCGGAATTGACGATATCATAGAGTTATTCTAATTCCGCACTTCTCATTTATTTTTAACCAAATATTGATATGAATATAGGTAATGCCATAAAAGATTTAAGACAGCAAAAAGGTTTTAAGCAAACTGATTTTGCTGTTAAATGTGGTTTATCACAATCATACCTTTCTTCAATTGAGAAAGGCAGGAAAGAGCCTACTTTAAGTATTTTAAAGCAAATTGCCAATGCTCTTTCTATTCCAATGCCAGTATTAGTTTTCTTTTCACTTGACAAAGAAGATATTGCTGAATCTAAGCAAGATGCCTTCAACATGTTAGAACCTTCAATTAAAGGTTTAATAAGTGATGTTTTTATTTCCTAATTAATCAGAAATGAAAAAAAGGATAAAAGACTTAGCTTATGCTTTAAAAATTAATAAAGACTTGCTACTCCAATTATCTTCTTCTCTTGATTCAGATGAAAGCAAATTTTACAGAAATTGGGATGAGCCTAAGACGGATGAAAAGAAACAACCAAGATTTGAGAATGGAGTTGCATTAACAAGGCCAATAAATGCGCCCATAAACGATTTGAAATATGTTCAGTTCTTGTTATTGAATAATGTTTTATATGAACTTAAATTACCTGAATACTTTTTTGGTGGCTTAAAGAAAAAAGATGCAGTTTTAAATGCACGTTGGCACCAAGGAAATAAATATTTTTTTCTTACCGATTTAAAAGATTTTTACGGGTCAGTTCACTATACTAGTATCGAAAAAGCTCTTAGAAAGGAAGGTTTTTATCCTGATGTTGCAAAATTAATAACTCGAATCTGCACTAAAGAAGGAGCTATACCCCAAGGCTGTCCTACTTCTTCATTTATAGCAGCTTTAGTAGTTTACCATAGCTGTGGAGACCTTTTTGAAAAATACAAAACCGAAGGATTAAAAGTTTCGGTATATGTAGATGATATTACATTCTCAAGTCCTGTTGATTTTAAGAATAGGACATCCAAAATTTTAGAGGAATTGCGGAATCGCGGATTGAAAATAAATTTCAAAAAGACTTATTATTGCACACACAATCCCAAAGTTACAGGGATTCAAGTGAAGAATAATGCTATTAGTCCATTAGATCACACTTTTGAACGTTCGGTTGATTTAACGATAAGTGAGGCTTCGCGAAATGGTCATCTTCAACGGATTAAATACGTAAAGAAAATTTCAAAAATGAAAAAACACAAACCCTAATAATGTTTATAACTAATGTCAATTTGCTACTAAACTTCAATTTTTAAGCATTTGATAAATCTAGTTCTTAAGCCGAAAGATAAGCGCTTCTAGATCCACTACTAATAACACACAAAACGTAAACCAATATTTATAAGGGGATAAATAAGGGTATATTTAAATATTTCAACGTCCATAACCATTAAGTTTTCAACACTTAACTTCGATTCTTAACTATTTTTAGATTCCTTCTTTTGTTGTTCAAATTTTATGAACTCATCTTTATAATAGTTTGCTGTTTTTTCATCATCAGAAAGGATATCCGTGATCAATCTATTTAACATCTCCGATGAAGTTCCAATATCATCTTCTTTTATATCATCTCTACCATCAAATTTAGGGTTTGAAGGAATCTCTACATTCATTATCCACCATTTTTCGATCTTTATCTTAAGAGTTATGAGATCTTTAAATTGTTGAGGAAGTTCATCAACACCCTCAAATAACAAGCCCATCATTTCATGAGTTAACTTATTTCGAAATTTCCTTAATTGGTGAAACTTAGCAATATCTTGTTCACATATTGCGTTCATTTCCTGAAGCCAAATTAATGATGCATTTAAAACATTCTTATCTTTTACCAGAACATTTTTTTTATAACCTAAACAGAATTTATCTTCATTTTGGGCAAATCCCGTATTATAAAAGGATTTTACTTCGTCTACAACATAATCCTTAAAAGTTTCAAAAAAGGCAATGTAAATTGAAATAGAAGTTAGATTTTTTTTGAAATTTTGGGGATCTAAAAAATTAATCCACTTATCAAAGTTGTCTTCATCCATAACTTTCGGTTCTTTCATCATAAGTTATTCTGTGAGCTTAATTGATTAGCAAAATGGCAACAAAAACGGCAACACTCAGAAACAACAAAGCCGTAATTCGTTATGAATTACGGCTTTGGAAATTTACTTGGAGGTCTCTGGCGGATTCGAACCGCCGTAGACGGTTTTGCAGACCGGTGCCTAGCCACTCGGCCAAGAGACCCTTTTCTCCTTAAGAGCGATGCAAAGATAAGTAATAAAGAAAATACTTTACAAACTTTTTAAAGCTTTTCTAATATTTTTTTTCTTCAATTCTTGCAGCTTAAAGAGAATCAAAAACTTATCGACTTAAAGTTAAGCTCACTTTCTCAATTTGCCCGCCCATAGGGGGGTTCATTTTCGAAACCTTAACCGTAGCATGCTCCAATTCTGGAAATTTAGCGTAAAGCATATCCAATAAACGTTGAGCAACATGTTCCAGTAGGTGAGACTTAATTTTAAACTCTTCCTGAATCATTTCGTATGCTCTTTGATAATTGAGTGCATCGGCAATGGCATCAGAAGCGGCTGGTTTTTCAGCATTATACTCCATACGTACCGATACGATAAACTTATTACCCACCACTTGCTCTTCAACAAAACAGCCATGATAGCCGTAAAACTCCAATCCTTCTAATTCTATAATTCCCTTCATTTTTTTAGATCTAAGATGTGAGATAAAAGACGCTGAGATTAAAAAACAACCTCCTATTTTTATAGCTCACGTTCTAAATTTATGATGGCGAATATAGGACAATTTTCTATAAGCCTGATTCAAATTCATCCTCTCGTACAAATTCATGGAGGTGTGGCTGTTTTATTAAGTGAAAATCTCTACTTTTGTCAGTTCGAACCCTTTATACCTGCTATGACAGTTACAAAGTGCATATAGGTAAGGATTAGGGCAAAACAAGGCGAGATTCTGAAGAATCTCAGGCAATACATTGAATCATCTAAAATTGAATGAAGTATGGATAACAAGACTATGAATGAGGAGAACACTAAAGAAGTAAAATCTCTGAATTTTATCCAGCAGATCATTGAAGAAGATCTGAAAAACAATGTCAATGATGGTAGAGTACACACCCGCTTCCCACCGGAGCCAAATGGTTACCTACACATTGGACATGCAAAAGCAATCTGCCTAAACTTCAGCCTTGCCCAACAATACCAGGGGAAATGTAACCTACGTTTCGACGATACAAATCCTGTAAAGGAGGATACCGAGTACGTAGATTCTATAATGGAAGATATTAAATGGCTAGGTTTTAAATGGGATGGTGATCCGTATTACACCTCTGACTATTTTGAGCAGCTATACGATTGGGCTGTGAAATTGATAAAAGATGGTAAGGCTTATGTTGACGACCAATCAGCAGCTGTTATTGCAGAGCAGAAGGGTACACCAACAACTCCAGGAACTGAAAGCCCATTCCGTAACCGCTCAGTTGAGGAAAATCTTGATCTATTTGCTCGAATGAGAGCTGGTGAGTTTCAAAATGGAGAAAAAGTTTTGCGAGCTAAAATTGATATGGCATCGCCAAACATGCACATGCGTGATCCTTTGATGTACCGTATTTTGCATGCTCATCATCACCGTACCGGTGACGCTTGGTGTATTTACCCAATGTACGATTATGCTCATGGCGAGTCGGATTATTTGGAAGGTATTACCCACTCAATTTGCACACTTGAATTTGAAGTTCACCGTCCACTATACGAATGGTTTGTTTCTAATATCACAGATACAGAATATCAGCCTAAACAACGCGAATTTGCTCGTTTGAATCTGAGTTATACTGTCATGAGTAAGCGTAAGCTTCTTCAATTGGTAACAGAGAAGCATGTGTCTGGATGGGATGACCCACGAATGCCAACCATCTCTGGTTTCCGTCGTAGAGGTTATACGCCTGAGTCAATTCGTAATTTTGCTGATACCATTGGTGTCGCTAAACGTAATAATGTGATTGATGTTTCCCTTTTAGAGCATTGTATTCGCGAAGACCTGAATAAAACAGCACCTCGTGTGATGGCTGTTCTAGATCCGGTTAAATTGGTTTTAACCAATTACCCTGAAGGACAAGAAGAATTCCTAAGCATAGAAAATAACCCTGAAGATCCGGAATCGGGTACTCGTGAAATTCCTTTCTCAAGAGAGTTATATATCGAGCGTGAGGACTTTATGGAAGATGCACCTAAGAAATTCTTTAGAATGACTCCAGGTCGCGAGGTACGTCTTAAAGCGGGCTATATTGTGATGTGTGAAAAAGCAGTGAAAGATGCTGATGGTAACATCACTGAAATTCACTGTACCTACGATCCATTAACAAAATCGGGCAGTGGAACTGAAGAAAGCAAGCGTAAAGTAAAAGGAACACTTCACTGGGTTTCTGCTAGACATGCAGCTAAAGCGGAGGTCAGAATTTACGATCGCTTATTCAACGACGAAGCTCCAGATAGTCATAAGGAGAAAGATTTCTTGGAATTCATAAACGAAGATTCACTTCAGATCCTTGATAACTGCTATGTGGAACCAAGCTTGAAGAATTCAAAAGCTGAAGATCATTTCCAGTTTACTCGTTTGGGTTATTTCTCAACAGATAAGGACACAACAACTGATCGACTGATCTTTAACCGTACGGTTTCTCTTAAAGACTCCTGGGCGAAAGCAAAGAAATAATAGAGATTCAACATCTCGTTCACTATTTAAAATCCGGTCTAACGATCGGATTTTTTTTGTTCAAACCATTCATAAAAACAAACTTAAACCACTAATTTTTAATGAATAGCCGTATGCCCTACCTTCTTAACATTTTGTTGCAAGTCCAGTCTGCCGTGAGGCGTGCTACAGTTGCTTCAAAGGAGAGTCGATAAGGAGCAGACTGACTTGATTTTTGATTCGCGAATATAATTTAGGGTGCTCATATTCCCTCCGGGGGAGCTGACTTTTTGATCTAAGCAGAAAGTAATACCAAATTAAGATCAAAACGCGTCTTATGAAATATTGATTCGCAAGCTCAGGAGGGCTAAAGCCGTACTTTTCAGCTATATCTTCGTTAAAAAAGATGCAAGGCAACTCGGCTATCTTTTACTTTTTTGCTGCTATATTGTTTTGGGTGGGTGAATTATTTTTAAAGCATTTTTTTACTTGTTCTTTTGTCTTGAAACAAAAGAACCAAAAATTCAAGAGCCGCTATTTTCTCAATCTTAAAACTGCCTGTATGATAAGTGCAGCCGGGTGATTTCCTCGGCAAGCTCGGAACTTCCCGGTTTTACGAATCATCCATTGGGTTTATAAGATCTCTTAAATCAATGCTCAATAATTACAGCTATAAAAAATACTACCATTTAATTGTTTAAACTTCACCCACTATATTCAACATAGAACCAATTTTTTGCCTTGATCTAGCTAAAAATATTTCATTTTGCTTAAAGCCAGTTTTAATATTAAATTGGTATAAGAACCCAGCGGCTTGAGTGAAAAAACAAATTCTCTTTAAGAACAAAAAAGGACGTTCATAACGAACGTCCTTTTCAATTTTATTGTTCTAAATATTTATCCACATTTAGACGTTCCACATGATTGACAAATCAGGCAACCTTCCTGATAAATCACATGCTCCGAACCACAATCGGTACAAGTCATACCTTTAGCTTGAGTTCCGTTTGGAATGTATTTTTTAAGAGAACGTTCCACACCATTTTTCCATGTATTGATGTTTTCGCTATCCAATTGTAAGCCTGAAATCAAATTCACAACTTGCTCAATTGGCATACCATGACGTAATACACCTGAGATCAATTTAGCGTAGTTCCAGAATTCCTTATCGAACTTATACGAAAGACCTTCGAAAGTCGTTTTAAAGCCACGCTTGTTGCTGTATTGGAAGTCATATCGTGTATTCCCTTCCTCATCCTTACGCTTAAGAATAAACCCTTTATTTACCGACTTTGGCAATAGAATCCCTTCCTCATCGTCCTGAATACCTGTAAAAATCTCATATGGCTGTCCTTTATAAAGACCAATAATTGCAATCCATTTCTCCTTATTATTTTGGAAACGTACCACTTCAGCCTCTAATTGTTCAGGTCGCTTTTCAGGCATGATTTTTCCACTCGCTTCTTCTTTCTTGTCATTAGCAATTAATACCCCAGAACGAGAACCATCACGATAAACGGTGCAGCCTTTACATCCACTCTTCCATGCTTCTACATATAGATCACCTACAAGCTCTTCAGAAACATCGCTAGGTAAATTTACAGTTACACTAATTGAGTGATCTACCCATTTCTGGATACGGCCTTGCATACGCACTTTTTGCAACCAGTCTACATCATTCGATGTGGCTTTATAGTATGGAGATTGTTTTACCAACTCATCAACTTCCTCATTGCTATAATGTCTTGCTGTTTCAATACCATTAGCTTCCATCCAAGTCACAAATTTATGGTGGAATACCACAAATTCTTCCCAACAATCACCTACCTCATCGGTAAAATCAACACGAACATCCTTATCGTTTGGATTCACTTTTCTACGACGCTTGTAAACCGGTAAGAATACAGGCTCAATACCTGATGTTGTTTGCGTCATCAAACTGGTCGTTCCTGTAGGTGCAATGGTCAAACACGCAATATTACGTCGACCATACTTAAGCATATCGTCGTACATCTCAGGAGCAGCCTCCTTCAAGCGTAAAATAAATGGGTTTTTGCTTTCTCGTTCAGCATCGAAAATCTTAAATGCACCACGATCTTTAGCTAAATAAACTGATGCTCGGTAAGCTTCAATCGCTATAACTTTATGAACCTCTTCAGAGAAATCAGTCGCAGCTTCGGTTCCATATTGCAAGCCCATAGCTGCAACCATATCCCCTTCGGCAGTGATACCTACACCAGTACGTCTTCCCTCGTTGGCTTTTGTTTTGATATTGTTCCAAAGATTGCGTTCTACACGCTTTACTTCTGGCTCTTCGGGATCCAATTCAATTTTTTCAATAATTGCATCGATCTTTTCTAGTTCAAGATCAATAATATCATCCATAATACGCTGAGCCATTCCAACGTGCTTCTTAAACAAATCGTAGTTGAAGCTAGCTTGAGGCGTAAAAGGATTCTCTACATAACTGTATAGATTGATAGCTAACAAACGACAACTATCATACGGACACAATGGAATCTCACCACAAGGGTTTGTTGAAACTGTACGGTAACCAAGATCGGCATAACAGTCAGGAACCGATTCTCTTTCAATAGTATCCCAGAATAAAATTCCTGGTTCTGCTGATTTCCAGGCATTGTGAACAATTTTCTTCCACAATTTACCCGCATCAATATCTTTAGTGTATTTAGGATTCTCAGCATTAATTGGATATTGTTGAGTGTATTCTTTTCCTGCAAGAACAGCCTCCATAAACCCATCGAGAATTTTAACAGAAACATTTGCTCCAGTAACTTTTCCCTGCTCCATTTTGGCATCAATAAACTCTTCCGAATCTGGATGCTTTACAGAAACACTCAACATCAAAGCACCACGACGACCATCCTGAGCAACTTCTCTTGTCGAGTTCGAGTAACGTTCCATAAATGGGACAATACCTGTTGATGTTAATGCTGAATTCTTAACAGGTGATCCCTTTGGACGGATATGTGACAAGTCATGACCAACACCTCCACGGCGTTTCATCAACTGCACTTGCTCCTGGTCAATTTTCATGATGCCACCATACGAGTCAGAGTCGCCATTATTACCAATTACAAAACAATTAGATAAAGAGGCAATCTGGAATTTATTTCCAATACCAGACATTGGACTTCCCTGAGGTACGATGTATTTAAAATCTTTTAATACATCAAAAATTTCATCTTCAGACAGCGGATTCAAGTACTTTTTTTCAACACGGGCAATTTCACTTGCAATACGACGATGCATATCGTCTGGTGTCTTCTCATAAATATTGCCATAAGAATCTTTTAAGGCATATTTATTCAACCAGACACGAGCTGCTAGTTCATCTCCTCTAAAATAATCAAGAGAGGCTTTAAATGCTTCTTCTGAAGCAAAAGTTTGCTTTGTAACCATCGGCTCTCGTTTCTTGTCTTTGACTGTCATAATCCTATTAATTGTAGATGTAAATGCGATAAGCAGTTTACATAAAAGAGATAAGACTCTGTTTTTTTCCTGCTTTAATTTTATAATATGCAATTTAGTTATCGTTTTCCAAACCAACAATACCAACACAATAAAATAGAAGAAAGTTATCCACAATTAATTGTTAATAATTTGACAATCAGTAATTAATAATTTCCAAAAACTCGAAAAGTTTTCCAAAAAGAAAACATCTAGATAATGCAATACGTTCCGAACGTACTGAAAATAGAGACTTTCAGAAAAAAATCACTTGAAAATCTATTTAAAATAAGATTAAGGTTTTTAAAACAACACTAACAAGCTGAAATCGTGAAGAAAGATAGGTTTAGCTTAAACTAAAACTTTATTGTGTTAAGAATCTTGTCTGTCGCACCTCTCATCTCATCAACGTATTTTTTTGAAGAATCGCCAGATTTTTTTCTCAGACTGACATCTTTGTGATAAGAATCGAGAAGGCTATTTAACCGCTCATAGTTTTCATAGGTATGAGCTCCTCCCAGAGCAAGAAGATCAATTGCTTCTTTAAATTTGTGGTAATTCGGGCCAAAAATAACAGGCATGCCATAACAAGCCGCTTCAAGCGTATTATGAATCCCTCGCCCAAAACCGCCTCCTATATAAGAAATATCGCCATAACGATACAAAGAAGACAAAACTCCAATACAATCTACAACCAGAACTTCTGCAGCATCAATCTCAGATTTTGTAGCTGTAGTAAATCGCACGTAAGGTTTCTCAATACCACTCACAATATTTTTGATATGACTCTCATCAACCTCATGAGCGGCTATAATGTATTTATAATCATTTTCTGATGTGTTGATATATGCAATAATATTCTCCTCATCTTTTGGCCAGGTACTTCCTGCAATCATTACAGGTCGGTTTTGAGCAAAATCTTCAAGTTGAGGCAAAACCTTAGCCTGCTTAGCAATGGAATAAACACGATCGAAACGTGTATCTCCTGCCAGGCTCACATTTTCAAATCCAATGCCCTTAAGTAACTCTATCGACTCCTCATTCTGAACAAAAAAGTGTGAAAAAGCTTTTAGTATTTTCCTATAAAGTCCTCCGTAAGGCTTAAAAAACATCTGATCCTGACGAAATATAGTTGAAAAAATATAGGTAGGAACCTCTAACTTTCTAAGTTCATTCAAATAATGATACCAGAATTCATATTTAATAAAGAAAACCATTTTAGGGTCTATCAATCGAATGAATTCCTTTGCATTTCGCTTTGTATCTGCTGGTAAATAGAAAACGTAATCCACACCCTCATAATTCTTGCGAATCTCATAACCTGATGGCGAAAAGAAAGTCAATACGATTTTATAATTGGGATATTTCTCCTTGAATGCTTCTATTACCGGCCTTCCCTGCTCAAATTCGCCTAAGGATGCAGAATGAAACCAAACCATATTCGTTTCACCCTTTACAGCCTCCTCTATCTTTTTAAGAATATCTTTACGCCCCCTAACCCATTGTTTCGCCTTAGGGTTAAATAGGGATGCTACTCGAACCAATAACGAATAGAAGAAGATAGATAGATTATAAAATAGAATCATGAGTCAAACAATTTAGGATCTAAAAAATCGTATTAGATGTAAACGACATCTTATTTATCAAACAAATAAGGGTAAAAGTTAATCAATATCAACTAATCGTATATTTCACATTGCAAAACTAAACATTTTTAATGTCCATCTATCTACTCTAAAAAAATTATCCCCAAATTAGTACGTTGAATTAACCGTTCAAAACTTGATAACTCCAACAATAGAAGCTGAACCATTAACTCCCTTAATACCGATCTTTTGAAACGAATTCTGTTCTTTTGCTTTTTTCTTATTCTGTGCACAGCCAGCTATGCTCAGAAGACAAGCAATATCAGAATCCGACAGATTGACATCTCAAAAGATAGCATTCAGCTCGATTCTCTACTGATATTACCCACAACAATAAAACTATGGGTCACTAATGAATTATTGGATAGTACCTATTATCAACTAAACCTAGCTAAAGGCATCTTTATTCCCAAAGAGAAATTAAAAGCTAAAGGATCTCAAGCCAAAATCACATATCGGGTTTTCAATTACAAAACAGCTCAGGTACTTTACAAACATCATCCCAATGAAATCAATCAGCCTGATGTGATCCGAAACAAACACTATTCTCTAGCTCAAAATCATAGAAATCAAAAAAATGAGTTCAAATCCCAACTCAACAAACAAGGCAGTTATACCCGAGGTTTATCCTTGGGAAACAATCAGGATGTAGTGAGTAATTCGAACTTGAATCTGCAATTATCTGGCAAGCTTAGCGATCATGTCAATATACTTGCCGCCATTACTGATGACAACATTCCTATTCAGCCCGATGGCAATACACAGCAAATACAGGATTTTGATCGCATTTTTATTAAGCTATTCAACGAAAAGCATGAACTGACCTTGGGTGATTATCAAATAGAGAACGCTACTAAATCTCACTTTTTAAGGTTCAGAAAGAAGGTTCAGGGAGGGCAATATCAAGGTCTCGTTTCGGATGGGAAGAAAACTAAAATTCATACGCAAATAAGTACTTCCATTGCCAAAGGAAAATTCAACAGGATGGAGATTCAAGGCCTTGAAGGCAATCAGGGTCCATACAGATTATTTGGAACAAACAACGAAACTTATATTATTATCCTTGCTGGATCAGAGAAGATTTACAAAGATGGAAAACTACTAAGCCGTGGTGAAAGTCAAGATTATAGTATCAATTACAATACCGCAGAGCTGAGCTTCAATACCAATCAACCTATCAATCGAAACTCCAGAATTATTGCTGAGTTTGAATACTCCGAGGAAAATTACTCAAGATATTTAATTTATAATAGCACCGAAATAAACAGCGAAAATGCCAGCTTCCATTTCAATTTCTATAACGAACAGGATAATAAAAACAACACCATCAGCCAGAACTTAAACGATGATCAAAAACTCTTACTAAGTCAGTTAGGTGATAATCTGCAAGCTGCCATTACACCTCAAATTCAAACTGTCGAATTCACAAATGAACTGGTGTTATATAAAAAGGTTATCCATCAAATTGATGGGCTAGATTATGAAACCTATGCCTACTCGACCCAAGCGGAAGAAGCGATTTACCAAATTCGCTTTTCGTATGTGGGTGACAAAAAAGGAAATTATAGGCAAATTGAATCCTCGGCAAATGGCCGGGTTTATGAATGGGTGGCTCCGATCAATTCGATTCCTCAAGGTGACTTCTCCATTAACTCACAACTGGTCGCTCCTGAAAAACATCAGATGATGAGCTTCGGTGGTCAATTTGAACATTCGGAGCACGCCAATAGTCAATTTGAACTCGCTTTAAGCAATAAGGATCTCAACACTTTCTCTTCCAAGGATGATAAAAACAATAAGGCAATAGCCTTTATGTTCGAAAGCCATAGAAAAACCTTTTTAAAAGATACAAACCAGCTATTTAATACTTCTATCGTTTATAATTATCTGAGTAATAACTTCGAAAACGTTGAGAAATTCAGATCTCCCGAGTTCAATAGAGATTGGAATATTCAGGAGCAAACAAGCAAGAGTCAGGAACATTTTGTAGAGCTTAAAAATACATATCAAAATAAAGTCAGCAACTTTACTTACGAAATTGCTGCCCTAAATCAGTCATCGCGATTTAAGGGCTTACGACAGAATGCCATCGCACAATATCACAAAAATAGATTTGAGTTAAATTGGAGTGCAAGCTTATTAACAAGTAATCAAAATGATACAGAAACCAAGTTTTTCAGAAATAATATGGCTGCCCTTTATAAGCTAAAAGCGATCAATATAGGTTTAGTACAGTATAGTGAAAACAATCAATGGAAAGAAAAAACCAATCAAAATTTACTAATTAATAGCTTTGCTAATAAAACCTACAAGGTCTACATAAAAAGCCGTGAAACCAATCAAAATCAATTTGAAACCTTTTATCAGTATCGTAAGGATTTATTGCCTTGGGAAGGCAAAATGAGCTCCCAAAGTGAGTCCGAAGATATTGGTTTTATTCTTTGGTTAAAAAAGAACAAGAAAAACCAATTAAAACTGAGCAGTAACTATCGAAAGCTTCGGATTCTGAATCAGGAAATCAGCAATGAAAAACCTGAAGAAAACTTTCTTGGAAAACTAGAGCACCGATCAAGAATTCTAAAAGGGATACTTAGAACATCCACCTATTATGAATTGGGTTCTGGGCTGGAGGCTGATCGGATCTACTCGTACTTTGAAGTCAATGCAGGACAAGGCGTTTACAAATGGACCGATTACAATAATAATGAAATCAAGGAGATCAATGAATTTGAAATCGCCAGCTTTAAGGACGAAGCCAATTATATTCGAATCTCAAACATCACAACCAACTATCGAAAAGTTTATACCAGCGAGTACCGTCAAAGCCTAAACATCCAACTGAAGTCTCTTAAGGGGAACTCCAGGCTTTCAAAGTTCGCCTCAGCAATAAGCAACCGCTTTTCTTATAGAATCGCTAAGAAGAGTACAGATAATGATTTCAACCTTTATGGCAATCCTTTCTCTTCGACACAAAGCAATGCCAATATCATCTATCGAACTTCCTCTCTACAAAATACCTTTTCGTTTCATCCGAAAAAGTCGAAGGTGACTTATGACTATATCTATTTGGATAATGAAAGTAAACTTCTCTTAAATAATGGTTTTGAAAAAAGTCAACTAAGTCAAAATGGCTTACGACTGATTTGGAAAAAACAGGATTGGCAAATTAGTAATCGATTTGATCAAGGAAATAAAAAACGGGGCAGCGAAGTTTATTCCAGCAAAGATTATAAGTTGAACTATCTTAAAAATCTATTAAAACTCAAATATCAAGTCGGACGGGATTTTCAGCTAGGATTCGAATACCTCTTCAAGAATAAAGAAAACAGGTTGAATATTGAAAAGTTAGAATCTCATGACTTAGGATTGGAAGCTCAGCTTTCACTAGGGAAAAAGAAAAATTTGAATGCCTCGGTACATTACCTTATCCTAACTTATAATAGCGATAGTAATAGTTCGATTGCCTACGAAATGCTCGAAGGCTTTTTACCTGGTAATAATATGACATGGCACCTAAATTATCAGCAGCAACTATCGAAGACATTTCAAATGAATATCAACTACAGAGGAAGGCAAGCCGAGGGAAATACAGCAATTCATGTGGGAAGTGTGGAATTAAGAGCCTATTTCTAAAAAAAAATCAAAGAGGCTAATATTCATTCTTTAACTTATTACTTCTTGCTAACAAAACTTCAACACAATGATTTATTGCACGATGAGAATTCGTTTGAATAAATCACCCTCACGTCCTCTACCTTTCAAGCCACAAAGAGCAGACAGAGATTATCGCCATTCTATAAAAAATACTTGAATTACCTTGCATTAGTTTAAAAAGGGCGTATCTTTGCAATCGCAAATAAGAAAGATACCAATCTAAAGATATATTGCGGGGTGGAGCAGTTGGTAGCTCGTTGGGCTCATAACCCAAAGGTCATCAGTTCGAGTCTGATCCCCGCTACTTAGAAATTCAACGGAATTTCTTTTATCGACGAAAACATACTGAAAATATATTGCGGGGTGGAGCAGTTGGTAGCTCGTTGGGCTCATAACCCAAAGGTCATCAGTTCGAGTCTGATCCCCGCTACACAGAGAATCCTTTCGAGGATTCGTTTTCGTCGATTTCAACTTATTAAAAATATATTGCGGGGTGGAGCAGTTGGTAGCTCGTTGGGCTCATAACCCAAAGGTCATCAGTTCGAGTCTGATCCCCGCTACTTAGAGAAGCTCTTAACGAAAGTTAGGAGCTTTTTTTTATGCCCTAAATTCTACAAATAAGTTTCAACTAAAATATCCTTCGGATCATATCCGCCTAAGGCGGACAAGTTCGAATCCGATCCCCGCTACTTAGAGAAGCTCTTAACGAAAGTTAGGAGCTTTTTTTATGCCCTAAATTCTACAAATAAGTTTCAACTAAAATACCCTTTGGATCATATCCGCCTAAGGCGGACAAGTTCGAATCCGATCCCCGCTACTTAGAGAAGCTCTTAACGAAAGTTAGGAGCTTTTTTTATGCCCTAAATTCTACAAATAAGTTTCAACTAAAATACCCTTTGGATCATATCCGCCTAAGGCGGACAAGTTCGAATCTGATCCCCGCTACTTAGAGAAGCTCTTAACGAAAGTTAGGAGCTTTTTTTTATGCCCTAAATTCTACAAATAAGTTTCAACTAAAATACCCTTTGGATCATATCCGCCTAAGGCGGACAAGTTCGAATCCGATCCCCGCTACTCTAGAGAAGCTCTTAACGAAAGTTAGGAGCTTTTTTTATGCCCTAAATTCTACAAATAAGTTTCAACTAAAATACCCTTTGGATCATATCCGCCTAAGGCAGACAATAATTCAAGCCTAGCCTTCATCACTCCTGAAGTTTATTAAAACATAATTCGCAGCTTTTTTGTATCTTGATTTCTGCTATGTACACTGTTTACATTCTATACTCAAACAAATTTGATAAGATTTACATCGGGTGTACTTCAAATCTTGATGCTCGATTTAAATCTCATAATGAATTTGGCATAAAAGGCTGGACAATTAAATTCCGTCCTTGGGAGATTGTTCATACCCAAGAATTCGATTCAAAAAGAGAAGCTTTAGATCGGGAGAAACAACTCAAAGGTGGAAAAGGAAGGAAGTGGATCCGAAATGAAATTATTGCAAAACACTAATTAGGGATCATATCCGCCTAAGGCGGACAAGTTCGAATCCGATCCCCGCTACTTAGAGAAGCTCTTAACGAAAGTTAGGAGCTTTTTTTTATGCCCTAAATTCTACAAATAAGTTTCAACTAAAATATCCTTCGGATCATATCCGCCTAAGGCGGACAAGTTCGAGTCTGATCCCCGCTACTTAGAGAAGCTCTTAACGAAAGTTAGGAGCTTTTTTTTATGCCCTAAATTCTACAAATAAGTTTCAACTAAAATATCCTTCGGATCATATCCGCCTAAGGCGGACAAGTTCGAATCCGATCCCCGCTACTCGAGAGAAGCTCTTAACGAAAGTTAGGAGCTTTTTTTATGCCCTAAATTCTACAAATAAGTTTCAACTAAAATACCCTTTGGATCATATCCGCCTAAGGCGGACAAGTTCGAGTCTGATCCCCGCTACTTAGAAAAGCTATTTGTTTACATTCAATATTTACTTTAACTTGAGTAAAGCGAATCGCTGCCAACAAGTAGTTGTCTAAATATTCATTCTAAATAATATCCCATGAAAAAATTTATTCTACTTCTTTTTTTACTGATCCCTTTTTTAGGAAAATCTCAAGACATTGAGCAATTTCTTCTATCTGGAACCGAAGATGCTTCAAAACTTACCGAAAACTACGTAAACCCAGTTGCCAAAGGCTTTATGTATGGACTTAATAATGGTTGGTATACTACCGCAAGAACTCATAAGAAATTTGGTTTCGACATCACCTTGGTTGCTAACCTAGCACAAGTTCCAGGGAAAGATGAGATCTTTAACTTTGTTGCTTCTGATTACAAGAACCTAAGCCTGCAAAGTGGACCGAGTAAAATCCAAACCCTGTTTGGAGGTGAAAACACCACTGTACTTCAAGCTAAAATTGAAACTGATGGTGGTTCTTTTGATCTTGCGAATTTTAATATGCCTGATGGTATAGGTGACGATTTACCAATAAAAGCAGTCCCTTCTGCAACCCTTCAGGTAGGCATCGGAATCCCAGTAATCGACGCAGATCTAAAAATAAGATATCTACCCAAACTTGGAACTTCAGATCTGGAAACTGGCATGTTTGGAATAGGAATTCAAAAAAGCTTTAGTAAGTTATTGAAGATAGATAAAACGCCTTTTGATGTTTCTGCCCTGCTTGCATTTACAAACCTAAATGCTGAATATGATATTCAAGGAGATTCAGAATTTAACGGCTCTGGACAAAAATTGGAATTCTCAACCAACGCCTATACTATTCAGGCCATTGCCTCTGTAAATTTAAAACTAATCGAATTTTATGGCGCCCTTGGATACAATACGGCTAAAATGGATGTGAATATAAAAGGAACTTACGAATTAGAATATACAGAGGTCAATTCTGGATTGACAGTTGTTTCTGAAACATTAATTGATCCTGTATCTGTTGAATTTGATGCCAGTGGTGTAAGAGCAACAGTTGGAACTCGTTTAAATCTGGGCTTCTTTAAAATATTTGCCGATTATACTATGCAGGAATACAATACAATAACTGGAGGTATTGCTTTTAGTTTTAGATAAAATCCAATTTGAGATAAAATAAAGAGAGTGCCCTTAAAGGTCATTCTCTTTATTTTGGGCTCCAATTTTTCATCTTTAAAACAAGATTACGATTAAAAATCTCAATATTAAATATGGCTAGAGATAAAAAGCAAAAAGCAGCTACACCAAGTGTAACTGCTTTTATTGGGGGTGGGCCCACATGGGCTTGAACCATGGACCCCCTGATTATGAGTCAGGTGCTCTAACCAGCTGAGCTATAGGCCCGTCGAAAACAAGACGGTAAAAGTATTTTATTACCTTTGTTTTGCGACTGCAATGTTACATATTTGCATTGAATAATTCAAAAATTTTAAGAAAAAAATATGCCTAATTTTTCATCAATTCCAAATATAGTCTTCGATCTAGGTGGTGTCCTACTAAATATTAAGCCCGAAAATTCTGTTAATCAGTTTAAAGCGATAGGTTTGAATGACACTGATCGCATCCAACATGAATATCGAGAAAATGGTTTATTCGATCGTCTTGAAAAAGGCGAGGTGAGTCCTGAAGATTTCCGAAGCGAGATTCGTCAATATATCAATGCAGAGGTTAGCGACCAACAAATTGATCAAGCTTGGAATGCCATGTTGCTTGATTTCCCATACGAGAGACTTCTTTTGTTGCAGGAGCTAAAAAAAACACATAAGATTTTTTTACTAAGCAACACCAATAGCATCCATTGGGAATGCTATACCAAATTGATAAAAGAAAGCCACGGAGTTGAATTATCCGATTGTTTTGAGAAGGACTATTATTCTCACAATATGGGCTTACGCAAGCCTGACACAAGTATCTATAATGAACTTTTAAGAGCCGAAAAGCTGAAAGCTGAGGAAACCTTACTTATAGATGATATGTACTCTAATGTGGAGGCTGCTCGCTCTGTAGGTATGATTGCTCACCATCTCGATCTGGAAAATGGGGAAAGTGTTCTGGATCTATTTGCCAAGAATTAGATTGAACTTATTCTTTGATAAATTCTCCAATGGTATTATCGTAATTTACGTAGTATTTACCTGGAATTAAGTCATCGAATCGGACTTCATTTCCAAAACCATTGTAAATAAGATTACCAAACAAATCAAAGATCTCAAACTGAGTCGGAGCTGAAAATATCAGCTTCGATGTCACTTTTTTATTCACCAATGTGACTGGTTTAATTCTCGACTTGTATTGAATTGTATCCGAATAGTTGTCCTTCTCGGTATAATCAACCTGGTGAATTCGAAACATATTATCACCAGAATGAATGGGTACTTTTATCCTATAATGATTGACTCCATCAGTACCAACTCCTCTCAATTGCCCTACAGTAACCCATTTGTTCCATCGGTATTGCTGAATACTAAAAGGAAGAGATCCCGTCTCATTTGAACACTTCCAATTCAGGAATTGATCTTTATCGATAGATGCCTTTTTCATTTCGAAAGAACTCACAGCCTGTATGGCCTCCATATTAATAATAGACGGCGTTATTGAATCTTTATATCGTATACAGAAGTGTAAATCTTCACCAAGTTTAAAACCCATATGTGCCAAGTCAATTTCAAAGGCACTCGACTCCATATTCTCAGTATATTCCTTATCGTTGATAGAAATAGATTCGATGGTAAAACGACCCTCAATTTTTGCAAAAGGATTCATAACATAGACATTCGCCCCTGTAAAAACCCCTTTTATATTGAGTTCTTGAGATGAAGCTATGCTAGATATAAATAGACAAAAAACAAATAGTAATCTAAAATTCATATTCTTTAGTCCTTTTTTTTCAGAATGGGTCCAATTGTCAATATGCGCGTTTAAAATGGCTCTTAAAAATCAATTCAAGATAAGAAATTTAGATAAATGAATAGCCTTTTGAGATACTAATTAACATATTTTTACTTAGCATCTTTCCAATCGCCATTCTCTTTAATGATTTGAATCAATTCATCAATCGCATCCTCACTCAAAATATTCTTCTTTATCAGCTCCCTCGATTTGTATAATGACACTCTTCCAGCCCCTGCACCGACGTAGCCGTAATCTACATCTCCCATTTCTCCCGGTCCATTCACAATACAACCCATTACACCTATTTTAAGGTGAGATAAGTGTGCAAATTTTTTCTTTACCTCAGCAACCACATCTTGCAGCTTAAACAGGGTGCGGCCACATCCTGGGCATGAAATAAACTCTGTTTTAGATGTACGAACCCGAGCTGCCTGCAAAATACCGAAAGCACTTGCATTCAAATCCTCACGAGAGATATTTCCCGTATTGTTTAGACAAATACCATTCCCTAATCCATCTATGAACAAAGAACCCAAATCGCAAGCCGATTTCAACTGCAGATCTTCCAACTCATTTTCATTGAATAGTCGATGGAAAACCACTGGTGTCTTACAATTGAACTGAATTAACTTAAAAACGAAAGCACGTTGCTCTGCAAAAGCATTTTGATGCTTCGATTGGCAAATGATTACGGCTTTAGGATTAGCTTTTAGTTTATTAATAAAATCATCAGTAAGGTCAGAAAACTCGCAATTAACAAAATGAATATCAGATGAAAAAGAGCTCAAATCATCGTGCATGAAAACCTCAGATGAGAATAAGGGCTGAGCTAGCTCAGAATACTGAAAAGCATCTTCCCAACATTCCTGATCAACAATTAAACCCAATTCTTTTGGAAAATCACGAATCGCAGGATCAAAGCCATTCAAGTACATATAATTTGCCGCTAAATCACCCTTCTCCCACTCAAAAGTATCGACATTCATCTTATAACCTGCTTGCTCAGGGAAATCACTGCTAAAATGCCTCTCTAAACTAAAGTCTGAAATAACAATGGTTTGTTTTCGCCCTCCAATATTATTGACTTCTAGTGTTGATCGTTTATAAAAATCACAAAGGTTGATACCGCTATATGCAGGCGATTGAATTAGGCCATGATTCTCCTTCTCGAGAATATAATCCACCATTTTTTGGCCAACTGGCGATTCAATCTCTGGGTCTTCAGTCAATGAAATTCGAATGGTATCACCTAAACCATCGTTGAGCAAAGCACCCGTTCCAACAGCCGATTTAATTCGACCATCTTCTCCTTCGCCAGCCTCAGTTACCCCCAAATGTAAAGGAAAGTAAAGTTCTTCCTTATTCATTTCACTCACAAGCAAGCGAACGGTTTTCACCATCATCACGGTGTTGCTTGATTTAATGGAAATCGCAACATTACTAAACCTCTCATCTTTACAAATACGAAGAAATTCAAGTGTCGCCTCAACCATCCCGCGTGGCGTATCACCATAACGACTCATTATTCGATCTGAGAGTGAACCATGATTGGTTCCAATGCGAATAGCCGTCTTATTCTCTTTACAAATATTAATCAAAGGAATAAACTTGGCATGAATCTTATTTAAGCCCTCTTGATACATTTCTTCAGAGTATTCTGTCCCCTTCAAATCGGCTTTTTTGTCAACAAAGTTACCTGGGTTTACACGAATTTTATCCACATATTGAGCTGCAATAGTCGCTGCTTCAGGGTTAAAATGAATATCGGCAACCAAAGGTGTTTGATAGCCTTTCTCCAACAAACCCGCTTTGATATGTTTTAAGTTTTCAGCCTCTCTGGTTCCCTGTGTGGTCAATCGTACATATTCCGCACCCGACTCTATCATTCTGATAGCTTGCTCAACACTTGCCTGAACATTATTCGTGTCGGTATTAGTCATCGACTGCACACGGATAGGATGCAGAGCTCCTAGCGGTGTCTTTCCAATTTTGGTTTCGGAAGATAAACGTCGGGAATAATTAAATAAATCCTTGCAGAATGTATTGAGTTTCGAAATTGTCATGAACTTGATATTATAAACAACTCTTTCCTATATCTCATGCGATAAAGTCTATCTTAATGGATATAAAGCTGTAGGCAATTTGATATTGATAAATCTTAGTTTGATTCTATTTGATGTACAAATGTAAGCTATAAATTCTTAAATTTGAATTTCGAATAAGTAGGGATTTAATTATACATCCCAAACTGATCCATATAATGGAAGAACAATTCATTTGTGTTCATAAAATTACAATCAACATAGGAATCTGCGAGAAAAAATAAACCCATGTCAATACAAGTTAAAGAAGTCAGCAAATTTTATGGCAAACAAAAAGCATTAGACAGCTTGAGTTTTGAAATTTCAGATGCTGAGGTTGTTGGCTTCCTTGGACCCAATGGAGCTGGAAAATCAACCATGATGAAGATTATCACGGGTTTTCTGCCTCAAAGCTCAGGCGATGTCTTTGTAAATGGCTTGAATGTGATGGAGCATTCTCTGGAAATTCGAAAGCAAATTGGTTATCTGCCTGAGCACAACCCACTTTACTTGGATCTATATGTGAAAGAATATCTGGAATATGTGGCAGGCATCTACAAGCTAGGCAAAAAGAAAAAACAAAGAGTTAACGAAATGATTGAGCTCACAGGCTTAGGCTTGGAGCAAAAGAAAAAAATCGGCGCCCTATCAAAAGGTTACCGACAAAGAGTCGGATTGGCTCAGGCTCTCATTCACGATCCCAAAGTCTTGATTCTAGACGAACCCACTACAGGACTCGATCCCAACCAGCTGATTGAGGTACGTCAGCTTATTCAGGATATTGGGAAAGAAAAAACCGTGATGCTTTCAACTCATATCATGCAGGAAGTTGAAGCCATATGTGAGCGTGTTCTGATAATAAATAAGGGTCGACTGGTTGCCGATCAGGCTTCGAATAATATTCACAGCATTAAAGAATCCCACATGCTGGACTTGCAGTTTACCAGCGCAGTACCTCAAGCCTTCTTTCAATCTATTACAGGCATAACACATGTCGAAGCCTTAGCTAATCATCGCTACCAAGTGTCTGCAAAAACTGATGTACGCGAGCAGATTTTCCAAATGGCTGTCAGCAACAATTTAGTCCTCATTGAAATGAAATCTCAAGAAAGAAGCTTAGAGACTCTTTTCCAAGAACTTACCAGGCAATAAAGAGCTTAAAGTCCTAAATGCATAATCAACCTTGTTTGTTTCCGAAACTTTGCTTTCCTTTGCATCGAATTAAGTGGAAAGATTTGGCTGATTGCGACCACAGAAAAAAATGCTAAATGGTAATACTTACCCTATTACATTTTCTGTACATAGTACAACCAATGCTTTCCCGTATATTTTATTTATGAAAAGTACTTTAAGAAATGCCTTAAGTGCCTAAAGTAAAAAGTATTTAACGTTTAAAAACAATTTAAGCGGCTTACTTTTCAAACACTTTAAGTATTTAAAACTTAAGACACTCCATGTACTCTAAACATTAAAATGTTATGGGATATTTATTTACATCTGAATCTGTTTCAGAAGGACATCCAGATAAAGTTGCTGATCAAATTTCAGATGCTTTATTGGACAAATTTTTAGCTTTCGATCCAAACTCGAAAGTCGCTTGCGAAACTATGGTAACAACAGGACAAGTTATCTTAGCAGGGGAAGTAAAAACAAAAACTTATATCGATGCTCAGGAAGTTGCTCGTAATGTGATAAACCGAATTGGTTACACCAAAAGCGAGTACAAGTTCGATGGTACATCTTGTGGTGTGCTAACGGCTATTCACGAGCAATCAGACGATATCAACCGTGGTGTAGATCGTGAAGATCCAATGAGCCAGGGAGCGGGTGACCAAGGTATGATGTTTGGTTACGCTTGTAAAGAGACTGACGACTATATGCCTTTATCTCTTGAATTATCGCACCGTTTGTTGATGGAATTGGCTGAGATTCGTCGTGAGGGGAAAGATATGACCTACTTACGTCCCGATTCAAAATCACAGGTGACTATTCAGTATGCTGACGATGATACCATCGAAAGAGTACACACCATTGTGGTTTCAACTCAGCACGACGATTTTGGTCCTGATGATGAGACCATGTTGGCTAAGATTAAAAACGATGTTCGTACCATCTTAATCCCTCGTGTGATTAAAATGTTGCCAGCACGTGTTCAGGCTTTCTTCGATGCTGATTTTATTCTTCATGTGAACCCAACGGGTAAATTCGTAATTGGTGGTCCTCATGGTGATACAGGTCTTACAGGTCGTAAGATTATTGTTGATACTTACGGTGGAAAAGGTGCTCACGGTGGTGGTGCATTCTCAGGTAAAGATCCTTCGAAGGTAGACCGTTCTGCAGCTTATGCAGCTCGTCATATTGCGAAGAATCTTGTTGCAGCTGGTGTTGCTGACGAAATGTTAGTACAACTTTCGTATGCAATTGGTGTAGCTGAGCCTGTTGGTATCTATGTAGGCACTTATGGCAAGTGTAATGTTGATATGAGCAAAGGTGAAATTGCTGATAAGATTACTGAGATTTTCGACCTACGTCCTGCTGCTATCGAGCAACGTTTAAAACTACGTAACCCTATTTATGAGGAAACTGCTGCCTATGGTCATATGGGACGTACACCTCGCACTGTTGTGAAAACATTCGCTTCTCCTTATTTCGAAGATTTGGAACTTGAAGTAGAGCTTTTCACTTGGGAAAAACTAGACTATGTTGAGAAAGTGAAGGAAGCTTTTAAGCTTTAATCCCTTTTTCGAACTAGATAAAACAAAAGAGAGCATCCTGGTGGGTACTCTCTTTTTATTAAAATTTGCTAGCTTCTAAAGACCTCTACCTTTTCAACAATAAATCTTTGAGTCTTTTTTCAAAACATTTCTTACGTTCTTTTATTACTTTATTTATCTTAATAAGAACCTTTAACGGTTGCTTAGAAAACAAAATACCATTCATATACAACTCTTTAACAATTACATCAGTTGTTTTTAACGACTTTGTTTCATATGATGTTGTCAAGTTTTCCTTTAAGCTTAATGACTTTTGTTCTCTTACCCATTCACTTTGATCAATCAAGCTTAATTCTTTTTCTCTCAGATCAGGACATACATTCTGCAGAATAAAAAAGATCATCTCCCTATATTCTGCACTTAGAGGTGTTCCAAACAAATTCCCATTTTTAAATTCGAATTTTTTCCATATAATTTTTAAATATTTAAGGTATACGGTAATTCCAATATTCTTTTTTAAATGAATCTCATTAAGAAATTTTTCAATAAATGGTTGAATAACCTCAAAGTCTACAAACTCCTTATCCATCTCACGAGACAATTCAAAAACATCGTCATTATTAGCATACTTCATATACTTATTAAATAGCTCTATTTTCACCTCTTTATTTGACTCTACTATGAATTTTGCAGCAAAGTATTCCTGAAAAGATCGATGAGTAAAGTATAATGACAAACCATCTTCTATCAAAAGACTAACTGCTTGAAGTAAGTCTGTATACATGTTCTCTATTTCAAAATCAATACATGTAATATCCTTTGCTTGAACCAAATACTCTAAAACTTCATTTTTTGTGAACTTAAATTTTCGATCCTCATACGTTAAAATACAAAAAGTAGAAAACACTCTAGAAAATTCTAAACTATCTAATTTTGTTTCTCTTTTTCTCTTATATGCACCTTTGAAAGAATCATGTCTTTGAAATAATGCTTCAAATGCCTGATTATAAAAAACACTTGATTTACTAGGTATGTCAGCACTATATCCATAAGTAAGCATCATTATGGATAATAATAATGGATTAGATAAAAAAGATTCATGTTTAGTAAATAACCTCCCTTCAAGATCTTTTGAAAATTTAGATTTTAACTCTTCATCAGCAGGCAACTTTTTTATAAGCTTTAGACTCTGTTCAAGTGTTAATGGAATAATATTAAATGTTGAAAAGATATCTAATTCGGATAGCATAATATCTGGCCGTGTCGTCAATAAGATATCTATTGTGGGGTATTTATTTGTAAAATATTTAATCTCTTTTAAAAGAGCTAATTTTCTATTTTTATTAACTTCATCTAAACCATCAAGAAATAAAATAAAGTGTCCTTTATCCAAACCTTTAAAAAAGAATTTCTTATCAATTTTTAATCCAAAACTATTAGTTGTATCAACTAATAAATCTATAAGTGAAAATCTCGTATTATTTAGATCACGCAACTCAATAAAAACAGGAATCTGCTTCTTTTGTTTAAGTGAATCAATAAAAAGGTGCTTTAACATTATTGATTTTCCAGCTCCACCAGTACCAGAAATAATACTATGTGTATTAACATTCAATATCCCCTTAAGATTCGATGAGTTAATAATTATTTCTTCACATTTTATTCCCATTGGAACATAAAAATTATATAACTCAACTGGATTATCACGGATAAAAAAAGATTTTGATTTCCCATACCTATCATAAACTCTCTTTATATAGTCAGTATAGATAGTTCTTAACGAGAATTGAATATTATCAGCAGATCCTTTTAAAAAATCTCTTCCAACATTTACTATTCCTTTCATTTGATCAGATAACAACTCTGCTGTTACTTTATTGATGTCAAACTCTTCCATAATTAATTATTTCATCAGTAATTCAAGACAACAAAACTATTATTTATATCAACATTATACTTACATCACACTATAAATTTATTAACAAATAATAAACATCATAATATTTTTACCTTGCATATTATAAAAAGTATCTATCTAACTACACGTAGGATAATTATCCTATCGGTGTACAATATAAATTTCATAAGAGCAGATAACCATCCATCAAATATTATCAACAAATATTTTTATGAATATTTAACATCTCAATTATAATTTCGCCTAAGTATTTGATTTAACTTACATAAGTTTTAACCCAATGTACAATTAAAAACAAACAAACCCTTATGGAAAATGTAATTTCATTTCAACTTAGTGACGACGAAAAAACACAGTTAAACGATCACATAGCAGGCATTAATGCTATACTTTCGCCTAAGCTTCACACCCTAATTCCTGAAGAAAAAAGAGACCTACCTAAAATGGGTGATAAGACCGTAGCCTTTGTAGAAAAAGCCTTAGAATATGGCGAGCAATATCCTGGTTTTATGCCCAATTTTATTGATGTACCTGAGGCAAGAGTCAATTTTGAAACCGTGCGTGTTCTTCGTAACATAAACACACCACTAATGCGTATAGCAAACGAAATAGACGACACCATGACTTTGGCAGGCAGCCAAGCGTATTCTTCAGCTTTATCTATTTACAAAGTGCTTAAAAATGCAGCTAGTATGGGGCAACCTGGAGCTAAAGAAGCAACTAGCGAATTAAAGAACCGTTTCCCACGTGCAAAGAAAAAGTCAACAACAGCTCAAGAGGTCGTTGAATAAAAACGAATAATAATTAAACGGTAATAATCCCGAACCCCGTCGTTCGGGATTTTTAGTATCAGGATTTACAAATGCAAGCACATAAGCCTTCATTGCACAGCATCCTTCTTCAAAAAAGCTTCAAGCTTCCTTATCAATTGGTCATGCGCCTAGCTTTTTGAGAGATTCGTCTGGCTTTTTGCTAGGATTTCCTAGCTTTCTACTGCAATCACCTTCGCTTAAGATAGAACGGGTTGGCTATTTTGGAGGATGTTCTGGCTTTTTGCCAGAAGCGTGGGTAAAAAATGTAGATGAGCTTGGCTTTTTGCTAGGGTTTTGAAGTAAAAAGCTAGAATTATGGAGCTGAACAAATGGCACCCTTCTGTCCTTCGGACATTTACTCACAGAAAAAAATATTAGTGTGTTCGTGATCCATCGGATTCCCCTAAAAAGGGAGAAAATGATTTATTAATTTTGAATCAAATTATAACCATTATCAAACTCATAGATCAAAATACGAATTCCTTTCCCTATCAGGGAAAGTGCCGGCAGGCGATAGGGCAATATATTTTAAAATAAGAAATCTGGAGTTGCTTCCTTTATAAAAAGCTCCCTTTTCCGCATAAGCAGAAAGGGAGCTTTTAAATATTCTAACGTATGGGAATTCCAAACTCAGGCTTACTATAACAGATTAAAATCAGCCTATCTTTTTCACAAGATGTTAAAATGGAACAACTCTCAAACAAAGGAGATCCTCAAGTTGCTTTAAATGACCTCATTGATATTATCTATAAGAATTTAAGACAAAGAAGTCCGAAAAAAGGCTTCTCATCTTTTTATATTCATTCAGTTATTTATATATTTAAGTTCGTTAAAAAAACAAGGCTTGTTTTGAGTCATCATAAATCGACTTTTAACGAGTTAATCTAACTAAGCCACAATAATTATTAGCCCATGAAAATTCACGAATACCAAGCCAAGGAGATTTTAAGATCCTATGGTGTAGCTGTTCCCCAGGGAAAAATTGCCTTTACAGTACAAGAGGCTGAAGAAGCAGCAAAAGAAATAGGATTACCTGTCGTTGTTAAAGCACAAATTCACGCTGGAGGCCGCGGAAAAGGTGGAGGTGTCAAATTTGCACCCACTGCTCAAGATGTTCGCCAATATGCTAGTGATATATTAGGGATGACCCTAATCACACATCAAACGGGTCCTGAAGGACGATTGGTAAAAAAGGTCTGGATTGAAGAAGCTTCGAATATCGCGCATGAGTATTATGCGGGTATCGTTCTTGATCGTGCCTCATCAAAGGTAACCTTTATGGTTTCTACCGAAGGGGGAATGGAGATTGAGAAAGTTGCTGAAGAAACTCCTGATAAAATTCTTAAAGTTGGTGTTGATGCTTCAGTTGGGCTTCAAGCTTTCCAAGCCAGAGAAATGGCTTTTTCTTTGGGATTAACAGGCTCAGCTTTTAAAAACGGTGTGAAATTTTTCCTTGCTCTTTACAAAGCCTATATAGGAACCGATGCTTCTCTTTTCGAAATCAACCCATTGGTTGTAACCCAGGAAGGTGATGTTATCGCATTGGATGCTAAGGCAGATTTCGATAATAATGCGATGTACCGTCAGAAAACTTTGACGCCTCTTCGCGATTTTGACGAAGAAGAGCCATTGGAAATCGAGGCTGATAAATCAGGCCTTAACTATATCAAACTGGATGGTAACATTGGCTGTATGGTGAATGGTGCTGGTTTGGCTATGGGAACTATGGATATTATTAAGTTGACGGGTGGTGAACCAGCAAACTTCCTTGATGTTGGAGGATCAGCTTCAGCTGAAACAGTTGAGCAAGGTTTCCGCATCATCCTTTCAGATAAAAATGTAAAGGCTGTTTTAATTAATATTTTTGGCGGTATCGTTCGTTGCGATCGTGTTGCCAATGGCGTTATTCAAGCCATCAAAAATATCAATACCCAAGTACCTATTGTTGTTCGTTTACAAGGAACCAACGCCGAAGAAGGTAAAAAGCTTCTTGAGGAATCAGGCATGAATATTATTGCTGCCACAGAACTTAAAGATGCTGCTGAAAAAGTGGTTACTACATTAGGGCAAACAATTAGTAAGTAGGTAATTAGTATGGGTTCATGCTAAATGAACCATCACCATTAAAACAATCGACACAATGAGTGTATTAGTCAATAAAGATACAAGACTAGTGGTTCAGGGAATCACTGGCACAGAAGGGGGATTTCATACCCAACAAATGATAGAATATGGCACCAATGTAGTTGCTGGTGTTACGCCAGGTAAAGGTGGTCAGATGTTTATGGATAGCGTACCCGTTTTCGATACCGTGAAAGATGCAGTAAAAATTGCAAGCGCTAATGCTTCGGTTATTTTTGTTCCTCCAGCTTTTGCCGCTGATGCGATTATGGAAGCTGCCGATGCGGGTATAGAGCTTGTAGTGTGTATCACCGAAGGGATTCCTACTCTTGATATGATCAATGTACATGAGTTCCTTAAAAAGCGTCCTAAGACGACTTTAATTGGACCTAACTGCCCTGGTGTAATAACCCCAGGAGTAGCGAAGATTGGAATTATGCCGGGTTTTATTCATAAACCGGGTAAAATAGGTATTATTTCACGTTCAGGGACTCTAACATATGAGGCTGTTCATCAGCTGGGAAATGCGGGTTTTGGTCAATCAACGGCTATCGGTATTGGTGGTGATCCTATTATTGGAACCAAGCATATCGATGCAGTAAAACTATTAAATGAGGATCCTGAAACTGAGGCTATCGTTCTGATCGGTGAAATTGGTGGATCGGATGAAGAAACTGCTGCAGCTTATATTGCCAAGTATGTAAAAAAACCTGTCGTGGCTTTTATCGCTGGTCAAACAGCTCCTGAAGGCAAACGTATGGGACATGCTGGTGCGATTATCGCCGGAGGAAAAGGAACGGCTGCTGAAAAGATGGAAGCTCTTGCTGCTGCAGGTATTCACGTTGTGAAATCTCCTGCTGATATCGGAAACAAGATGAAAGAAGTTTTAGGGTAATCCTCAAAGCTTATCACCATACAAAAGCCGTTCTCTCCGAACGGCTTTTTCTTTATCTTTAATTCATGCAAATATTAAGTCTAATTACTGGAAAGAGGAATACTGAAACAAACTCTTGTGCCATGTAAATCTTTGTTCAATGTTTTAAGGTCAGTCACAACGATACTTAAGTCATTTTTTGAATAATAGTTATAAATCCTGACTCTGTCCTTCAATATTTCTGTTGCCATTGATTTATGAACATTATTTTGATTCTGAGCCTTCAATATACCGATTCCATTATCTTCAACAGTAAAGTCAATGCTATTACTCTCTTTATTCTTGAGTAAGCAAATTTTAATTTCAGCATCAGGATTGCTTCTCAATTCACCATGAATCAAGGCATTCTCTACAATAGGTTGCGCCAACATAGGAGGAATTCTGATTTCATCCAAATCAATCTCAGAATCAATATCAAATCGATAGCTAATACCATTTCCAAATCTTAAATTCTGCAATTCTACATAAGCAGCTAGAATATCCAATTCCTTTCGTACGGTAATATACTCATGGGTTGAATTCTCTAAAACACCACGAACCAATCCTGAAAGTTTCGACAAATAATTAAATGCCTTATCGTTTTCATTACTCAAAATAGAATCTTGAATCACTGTTAGTGAATTGAAAAGAAAATGAGGATTCATTTGACTTAATCGTATTTTTTGCTCCAAAGAAAGAGTCTGAAGCTTATTGCGATAGGATCTTGATCTCAAATAAAAAAGTATAAAAGCTGTAGCAAGAATTATAAAACAAATTAAAGACAAGAGCAAAATATTCTTTCTGCTTAAATCTATATTTTTAATAGCCAGTTCCTTTTCTTTAAGTTTTAAATTATGAGTAAACTCAAGCTCTGCTAATCTTTTGGTTCGACTCCCTGAGTTCAGGGAATCATGCAAAAATGTTGTTTTCTTATAGTAAAATAAAGCTTTGATTGGGTCATTAATTTTCTCATACAATTCTGTCTTTATCCTATAAAGATCCAATAAGTCATCATCAAGATTGTATTCTAGACAGATTTTTTCTCCTTTTTGGAGATTTACGATCGCCTCATCAAATCTTTCCATTTCAATCAAGCACTGTGCCAACCACTTATACGATTTAGGCAATCCCCACACATCATCCATCTTCAATCTTACATCCTCACATTCCTTATAATAGGTCAGGGCTTTTGTATAATTATTTTTATGAAATGCGACCTGCCCAAGGTTTAAGAGTATTGTCGCTTTTTGCTTAGGAGTTCCATATTCCTCATTTAAGGTATCTGCTTTATGTAAAAATACCAAAGCTTTTTCAAATTGCTCTTGTTCAAGATAAAGTACACCAAGGTTCATGTTTACTCTAGCTAATCTTGATCCATAATCCAACTTCTCCAATAACGACAAAGCAACAAGATAATACTCTTCAGCTTTTTTATAATCCGCGAAATCATGATAGATGCAGCCTATATTGAATTGAATACTTGCTATTCCTTTTTCAAAATTAATTGATTCATATATTTCTTTAGCTTCGAGATAGGTTTCAAGAGCAAGTTCTGCCTTATTAGTTCTCCTATAAACAATGGCCATATTATTGAATACCTTTCCGACATCAAGATTTTGCTTTGCCTTTTTAAACTCAGGTATCGCTTTATTGTAATGATAGAGAGCAGAATCAAATAAACCTTGATACATATAACTATTCCCTTGTTCCTTTTCTGCCAGCCCTATCACATTTGGATCTAAAGATTCTTTAGCCAGTTCAATAATTTTCTTTCCATACTTCGTGCTTATCGTATAAGAAGAGTCTCTCAAGCTTTTCATCTTCTTAATCGAATCCAAAAGCAGATCATAGTCTTTAGAGCTTTCAATGAGACTATCACCCAAATAAAAATTGCCTTTCAGGTTTAAACTAATAAACAGGATACAGAGATGAAGTAAAATTAATTTACGCATAGGTATAAGTTATAAAGCCTGAGTTGGAATAGTAAAACGAGCAAGAGTTCCTTGTTTGTTTTGGTCTACATATTTCAAATCGATAACTTCCAGCTTCATCTGAAATTTCGACTTGTAATTATAGATTTGAATACGATCTCTGGCAATTTGCATAGCCAACGACTTCTTCTCTTTCATTAAAGACTGCTTCTTTCCTTCCTCAATTCCAACACCATTATCTTGAATACTAAAGGTCACAAAATTGGGATCTAAAAGTTCAATTTTTATAAGAATCACAGGTTTATCAACTTGCTGCAGATTTGCATGAACAAAAGCATTTTCGATAAAAGGTTGAGTTAACATAGGAGGAATACTCAACTCATCCAGATCAATATTTTCTTCAATATCAAATCGAAATTCTATTGGAAAATCAAAACGTAATTTCTGTAGATCAATATACTTTTCAAGTGTAATCAATTCCTGACTAAGGCTTATTTTTTCTTTTCGAGAGTCTTCGAGTATATTGCGAACAAGAGTTCCCAAATCAGATAAATATAGGTTAGCCTTATCACACTCATTATCGAGGACCAAACTCTGTACAGCTGTTAGAGCATTAAATAAGAAATGAGGATTCATTTGCGAGAGCAATACTTTCTGATCTAAATTCATCAACTTTTGCTCAGCTTTTAGTTTATTAATTCTGAATGAGACCACTATGGCAATAACACCCAATAGCATAATGACAAGCATTGCAACCAACCAGGCATTCTTCTTATCAAGCTCCAAGCTTTGAATTCGAGTATCTTGAGCCATTACAACCATTTCTTGCTTGGTCTTATCCATATCATACCTAACCATCAATTCATTATACTTTTCAGTATTAAAAGCAGCTTGAATGGAATCACTTAATTGTCTATGATTCTCAAAAGATTCCAACGCTAATTTATAATCACCAGTCTCTTTATATAAATTGGAATATGCACGATAAATATCACTCATCCATTCAGAATCTTCATTCATCTCTGCTAAATCCTGCATGGTTCCAACAAACTGCTTAGCTTTTCCAAATTCCTTTTTAGACATCGCAAGTTCAAACATCTCATTATAAACGCCTAGAAGTTCCTCATAGTTTCCTCTTAGTTTACGAATATCAAAACTCCTCTTTAAATATGATTCCGCTTGATCATAGGCACCGGTTCTACGATATATAAGACCAACATTTAAATACAGTCGGCTCTCCATAGAGCTATTACCACTATTTAAAACAAACTTCAAAGACTTCTCGTATACGTCTAATGCTTCGCGAAATTTATCCTGACTTTCATATATCGCTCCTAAATTATTAAGAGCGCTAATTTGATCGCCTATATTATTCTCTTTCTCTGCAAGCTTAAGAGCTGAATTAAAATATTCTTCTGCTCTGGATGGATTTCCCATTGTATTAGCCAAATTACCCATATTTATATAAATGGATGAAAGGCCTTCTGTGTGATTGATTTCTGAAAAAATTTCAATCTCTTTTAAATAATACTCCAAAGCCTTGGTATACTCACCTCTTCTCTTATAAATAAGGCCAATATTACCCAAAACTTTACCCGCTTGAACCAGGTTCCCGATTTCATTAAACTTAGACACAGCTTTTTCATAATAAAGTTTGCTGGAATCATCCTCACTCAAAAGATAGTAGTTAATCCCCTGTGTTTTTAGTGCAAGAGCCAATAAAGAATCAATTTGTTCTTTTTCTGCTAACTTAATTGCCTTCTCACAAATTTCTACACTTAACTTCTTATCCGTACCTCTGTAACTAACTGAAGATTCAATTAGATTAGAGATAATTTGCTCTTGTATGTTTAAGTCTGATTTTTCTATCTGGTTTTGAGCATTTATACCCGATATAAAGGAATTCAATATGAAAAATAGGACGAGTAGAATTTTAGACATAGTATAGGCTTATTTATAATGGCAAAATAAGATAAAAACTACTGAGAAACAAAACTTAACATTCAATAAGAATTCACTAATGATTTAAATATACCTTAACAGAAAGATCTATGTATCAACACACAAAAAAAGCTTACTCTAAAAAAAGCAAGCTCTCAATTATTAATAAAAACTAAAATGATATGTTTCAGACAAACCGGCTTGTCGTTAAAAATAACTTTACATATGAAAATCGAAATCCAAATTTTGCATTCAAAATTACATAGATGCAAAAAACAGGTTAATATCCTTAGCCAAGATACCAACACAATCACCTAAACGCTGATTGGTTAATATACCTCTATAGATATAAGTCCCATGTCGTAAGCCCATATCCGTTTTTAGGAATTGATGTAAGCCTCCATTATTAGCAATGTGTAATAATAAGGGCGCGCAAATATTACTCATGGCCAAAGATGCCGTTCTGCTTACATGAGAAGCTAAGTTAGGCACACAATAATGAATAACGCCATGCTTTCGAAAAACGGGATTTTCATGTGTTGTCATCTCCGATGTCTCAAAACACCCCCCTTGATCTATGCTTAGATCAATAATGACAGAGCCTTCTTTCATTTCCTTTACCATATCCTCGGTAACAAGTGTTCCTGGGTGATTGCCTTCGTAACGAAGAGCCCCAATAACAACATCGGCAGACTTTAAAGCTTTAGCTAAAACATAAGGGTGGAAGGTTGATGTATGTACGCGATGTCCTAAATGGTCATCCAAACGACGTAAGCGATACATCGAGTTATCAAAGACCTTAATGCTTGCTCCAAGCCCCATAGCTGCTCTTCCTGCATATTCTGCTGCTGTACCTGCTCCAAGTATAATAACTTCGGTTGGAGAAACTCCCGTTACACCTCCTAAAAGAACCCCTTTGCCACCTTTACCTTTACTCAAATATTCACCAGCAATCATAATGGCTGATACCCCAGCAATTTCACTCATAGAACGAACAACAGGAAAATGATTATCTCTATCTTTGAGATACTCAAAAGCAATTGCAGTGACTTTTTTCTGTATTAACTTACTAATATTTTCAGCAGTTTGACAATGTACCTGGAGGGCCGACATAATAATCTGATTCCCCTTAAGCATATCTATCTCGTCAGATGATAGAGGGGAAATTTGTAGAATAACATCACTTTGATAGATCTCCTCTTTTGTTTTAACGATCATAGCACCATTCTCGCTATAATCTTTATCCGAATAATTTGAGGCTAGTCCGGCACCTTCTTCAATAAAAATTTCATGGCCATTATTCACCAACATCTCAACAGTGAGTGGTGTTAAACAAATTCTATTTTCACCTCTATAATCCTCACGAGGAAGACCTATTACCAATCTTTTCTTACTCTTCTCAATTTCTAATAGCCTTTCCTTGGGATGATAAAACTCATAGCCAACAGGGAAATTTTTAGGGGTATCACTTAGGTTTGCCATAATCGTCATTTATACCGTTAGTGTCTTCTTTAGAAATACAAGTTACAGTTTTTTTTAAAGCTTAACAGATTTTGATAATTACAAATTGGAAGACTTATCTAAAATGAAGAAATTTCTAATTCATTTCAACCTGAATTATTCGAGTTCCGTCTTCTTTTTCAGTGAAATTCAAATTAATTACATCAGCAGGTAAAATAGATTCTATTCGCTCTGGCCATTCTATAAAACACAAGGCTTTGCTATAAAAATAGTCTTCGTATCCAAAATCATAAGCCTCTTGAACATCATCTATTCTGTAAAAATCGAAATGATAAACAATCTTATCTTTCGGCGTATGATACTCGTTTACAATAGCAAAGGTTGGACTATTAATTGTATCCTCTACACCTAGCACTTCACAAACGGCTTTTACAAAGGTCGTTTTTCCAACTCCCATAGCCCCATACATAGCAAATACACGGCGTTCCCCCACCAATTCGATAAACTGCTTCGCTACCGAATTGATCTCTTCTAAATTTTTAATACTTAATTCAGTCATTTTCAATTATACTAATCATGTTACAATCTCAGAGAAAAGCCTTTACTTTTTTCTCGGGCTCAAAGTTATTAAAGGAATTAACATTTCTTCTATTGAAATGCCTCCATGCTGAAAAGTATTTTTATAATAAGAACTGTAATAATTATAGTTGTTAGGATAAGCTAAGAAATCCTCTCCTGTGGCAAAAATGTATGAAGAACTCATATTCATCTGTGGCAAATGAGCCTCTGAGGGCTTAGTAACTTCAAAAACCTGCTTAGGATTGTAGTTCAGGTTTCTACCCTGCTTATATCTTAAATTGGTATTAGTCTGTCTATCACCAACCACCTTTATAGAATTCTGGACTCTAATAGCACCATGATCTGTTGAAATAATAAGCTTTATATCTTGATCAGATAATTTCTTAATCAATTCTAGTAACTGGGAATGTTCAAACCAGGAAGATGTCAACGAGCGATAGGCTGCTTCATCATTAGCCAATTCTCGAATCATCTCACTTTCAGTTCGTGCATGAGAAAGCATATCCACAAAATTGTAAACAAAGACGTTCAACTGAGAATCCAATAGGGTTGATAAATTATCCAGAATTTTGGCTCCCGTTTTCTTAGAACTGACCTTTTCGTAGTTGTATTTGACGTCTTTAAACTTACGTTTTAAATGCAATCCGATGAGTTCCTCTTCATGTATATTTTTACTACTTTCTTCGTCATCATTAATCCACAGTTCAGGATATCGCTTCTGAATATCCAAAGGCATCAAACCTGCAAACATAGCATTCCTAGCATATTGCGTTGCAGTAGGTAAGATAGAACAATACATATCATCATCCTTCATCACAAAATACTCGCTAATAATAGGATACAAGATTTGCCATTGATCGACACGTAAATTATCGATCAAAACAAAAACAACCTTCTCCCCTTTATCTAATAATGGAAAAACCTTCTTTTTAAAAACATCGTGTGAAAATAGAGGCTTTTCTTTGGTGTCGGAATTCATCCAATCCAAATAGTTCTTCTTTATATAGCGAGCAAATAAATTATTGGCTTCTGATTTCTGCATCTTGAGAACCTCATCCATACCTGAATCTTCAATTCCGGCAAGTTCCAGTTCCCAAAAGACCAACTTTTTGTAGACTTGTTTCCAATCTTCGAAGTTCCTACAATCATTTATCTCCATTCCTAACTGTGAGAATCTAGATTGATAGGCAGAGGTGGTTTTTTCCGATACTAATCGTCTTTTATCTATGTTTTTTTTGATACTCAGAAGAATCTGCTTCGGATTTACAGGCTTGATCAGGTAGTCGCTTATATGCCCTCCAATAGCTTCATCCATAATATCTTCTTCCTCACTCTTTGTGATCATGACGATAGGAAGAGTCAGATCGATGGCCTTTATTTCTGACAAAGCTTCCAAGCCCGACATACCGGGCATGTTCTCATCCAATAAAACCAAATCGTAATGCGTATTGCGAACCATATCAATTGCCTCTGGGGCATTATTGCAGGTTTCAACAATATAATCCTTTCCCTCCAGGAAAATAATATGCGGTTTTAATAAATCTATCTCATCGTCAACCCAAAGTATCTTAATTGCTTTCACGTACAAATCTTTTTAATGTTCTACAATTAGTAATGCGCTATTACCTTAATATTCGTCGCAGAAACAAGATTCTAATACTTGTAATTACCCAACTTGTCCTACGTCATAAGTAACGTTCATACACCTGAATATATTTCAACAAAAACATTAAGAAAGCTTAATTTAAATAGCGTTTGCTAAAAAATTCCAAATACTGATCCGTATCAGTCAAATTTTTAAACATCTCAAAATTATCCTTCGAGATAATAAAATTACGATAGCCCGATTTTTCAACCTGATCGAATAAATTTCGATTGGAAATGATTGCTCTGAAATACATCATCGCTTGTTTCTTATTTCTCATATTAGAAACGACAATCATATCACGTTCTTCGTCAAGAGATAGAAGTTCTGTTTTTAAAGTTTTCGTATTATATTTTTTGATACTATTTTCAACGGCTTTAGAATTTACACCTTCTTTTTTAAAGATTAAAACAAAATCGTGAGCTGAATTTTCATTATACTGATAAGGACCATTATCAAACTCAGTCACTTTAATATCACTAACTTGTTTTTCTGCAGCTTTCTTGATGTAATTTTCACTAAAAAAAGATAGATATTTATTCAAGCTTCTATTAACAAAAAACTTCATGAAGTTCTTCTCACCAATCACAAAGCTCTCATAATCAATTTGAGATAGCTGATCGAACACTGTTTTATCTTTTGTAATTTGATTAAAATAATCCATTGCTAAATCCTGAGATCCCAGATTACTGACAATCACCATATGGCGAGTTTCGTCGTATTGTTCTTTTATAGCACGAAAATCCTTATCATGATTGAAGACATCATTCTTTAAATTTATCATATTTATTTTACGTGAAGGTACTAAGAGAATAAAACGATGATTATCTTTTGAATCAATTTCAAAATCCTGATCACTTATTTCTTCATCAACCAATTCGCCCTCTTGCTCAATCAATGCCGCTTTTTTCTGATAATAATGCTTCTTGTAAAAACTCATATATTCATCCACGAGTTCTTCCTTTTTCATTGTCTCAAAATTTGATACTGATATCAAGAAGTTTTTATAAGGTATATTTTCCAGACCTTTATAAGCTATATCCGACGCAATAACCTGATTAAAATAATTTAAAGCTTCTTCTTTATTTTTAAGGCCCTTAACTAAAATAATAACCTCATTTTTATTCAACGAAAGACGATCTGTTCTTAGGTTTCTTTTATTCTCAGATCTGTTATAACGATCAATATTAAACATGGTTTTGTTAGGGTCTACAGCTCTTCTCTTAAACAAGAGAACAAAGTAATGCTCTTCATTTGGCACAAACTTGAAATAGTCTTTTTCAATATCCGAATCATTGCCACCTCCATTTACCATTTCAAGAGCTAACTGATCTTCAATTCTCCAATTAATCAGCAAACGATTCTGCCTTGCCTTATTCATATCTTCCTGAGAATAACGAATTGGTACAGATCCTGCATTTAGAGTACTTAAAATACCACGAGAGACTTCTTCAATTTCCGAGCTTGGTTTCGAGTCAAGAAGCTCTTGAAGCACAGTCTTAAATTCTTCCACACTTTGAGTTCGCCCTATAGACAAAGCTCTTAAAAACAAGAAATTTGATTTTAATTTAGATTCTGGATATTTCTTTAGGCCCTGTTCACAAATACGAATAACTTGCTCGTAATAAAAATTCTGAAAAGCATCATAAGCAGTTAAATACAATGAATCTGCCTCTCTATTTTGCATTTCAATTTTTGCCCAATAATCCGGATCATTTAAAGCCCTAGCATAATCGGTATCTGCAAATTCTGTGAGAATTTTATTCTTATAGTATTCCGATTTAGAAGAATTACTTTCCTGTTTATATAAAGAGTAGCATTGGTAATAAGCTGATAACAAATAGGGATTTTGAGGAAAGCGTTTTAATAAAACCTCCATTATCTCAATTGCTTTAGCTTTATCAAACAATCGTTCAGAATATACAAATGATGCCTCGTGTAAGGCTTCCATTATGTCTTGATTCGATTTATCAATTAATTCATCGGTTAAAGGCAAACCAACGAGATAGTACGATTTATTCTTACGATCACCTTTATCAACAATAACTTTTGTGTCACCACTATCGTTCAAAGGAGCCTCATCTAAATTATCAGCTGTCGCAATTGATTTATTCTTACGTCTCCAGTTATCAGAAAGTTTTCTCCTTCCCCACTTACGCAGAAATTCTGATTTACCTAGACCCACAGTTGTTGGATTATAAAAATACCAATTCCCTTGTGTTTGAGATGAATTATTGGAATTAAAATTTCCAACCATATTATTCTGAGTAAAGAACGTTTTATCGGCTCTATTCTCAGATTCAGCTAGTCTTTTAGCCTCTTCTTTCTCCAGCTCTATGTCTATCAGGCCACGTATCAAGAAATCTCTTTCCTTCTCACTCATTCCAGCAACTCTCTGCAAACTATCCTCTCGTTCAATAATATTCAGATTATTTACCAAATTGGTCAGGTTACCGACCCTAAGTGATATGTTTTGATAATTTGGATAATTCTGATCAAGATAAACCATAGAACTATCATAACAAATCTGAGCTTTTTTATAATTAAGATCAGCAAAATAATTATCTGCTAACTTAATGAATGACACGGCCTTTTGATTATCATTGGCGACACTTTCTTTAGTCGAATTCCAATAATTCTCTATGGCTGAATTTTTATCTCCATCAATCATATCCATCTCAGCTAAAGCAAAATAAATCTGATCTCTGTAATCCGAATTTTTCTGATCCTTAAGCATCTTATTTAGCTGCCTACGAATTTCAGAACCATTACCCGAACCTGTATAGGTAAGGGCCTGTGAGATTTTAGCATTAAAAGCCATCTCATAAGTAGAATGCAATTTGATTAGGCTTAAGAACGCATCAGAAGCATTACTAGCTTGATCTAACTTAAGATATAGCTGCCCTAAAATATAATAGTACTTAGCTTTTACATGTTTCGTATTCTGTAACCGAATTGCCGTTTGCAGATTCGAGATCGCAGCTTGATAATCTTTCTCTCGAATATTAATATCAGCAAAAAGTGCTGCAATTTCCAATCTATTCTTTTTAGACAAATTAGGTAAAGCACTCACTTCTTCAAGTAAACCAATGGCTCCTGAATAATTTTCCTGATCAATTTGACATCTGGCTAATTCAATCTGAAATTCATACTTTATTTTAGATTCTGGAAAATCTTTCAAGCCTTGTTCCAAGGCCTTTTCAGCGGTTCTATAATCAGCTTTATAAAACAGAGCCCTACCAAGAAGCAAATAACAATCCTCAATCCAACTATTAAATTCTCTTTTCTTACGAAATTCCTTATACTTATCAGATTGTTCTACTTTTTTACGTTTCGGTTTTCTTGTTATAGAATGCAATTTTATTGCCTTGGTAGCTTTGTCAATAGCATTATCAATATCGCCAGCAGCTATTGCACGTGCACTAATGTCTTGATAATCGAATACGGGTAAGATCGTGGTATAATTATATTCAATGCCATCTTCAATCTTCTTCTTTCCAGCCTTAAAGCTTTCTTTTCCGTTAAAGAATACATTATAGTGAGTCGTGAGAGCATGATATTTACGACTCACAAAGGTGTTTTTTTGGTTGGAGCAAGCAATTGAAAAAAGTACAATACCCAAACTCAAAATTGCAATATTTAACTTTCCTTTATTCAAAGCAATTCTATTTTTATTGGAAATACTAAAGGCTCAAAGACCTCAATAATCTATTTGAAAACAAGAAACAATATACAAATAGATTAGTTAGCTATCAGCCTTAGAAACTATTTTTTATATTGACTTTAATTTATCAGAATTCATTTAATAGGCTTTATCTCTCGAGAAATTCTTATTACCTAAAGATTTTGAATAAATAAACTCGTCTAAACTATCACTTTAAGTTTACTATCAGATTTCAAACAGAAATTATCGTAATCGAGATGTGTAATCAAATTAACACCAGGTTTCTTGCCTACTTCAAAACTCCCTAATTGATCGAAACCTAGAGCATCTGCACCATTCAAACAGGCCCATTTTATTTGCTGTTCTAAGCTTAAATCAGTTTTGATTGTTTTTAGATACTTAAGCTCTTCAAAAACCGATAGTTTAAGATGGCTTGACAAACTTCCTGTCCCTATACAAAACGCTTTATCTGAAGAAATATTGTTAGGGAACAATCGACCTAAAACCGTACTTGAAAATTCTGAAAATAGTTTACTTGTGTATATACCTGAGATATCGTGAATATCTCTAATAATCAGCTTTGAATTTATTTTAAGATCGTGACTCTTTTGGCTAGGAAAAAAATCTGCTGCACCTTTGGTTCCAAAAGCTTCCAAATGATTGATCGCCTTCTGGATCATCTGTATATCACCCAATTCACCCAATGGCAATTTAGATAAATCGTTAGACTTAATCGAACCAGTATTCATATCAGGCCACGACAAAAAGGTGAAAACATCAACAAACCCAGGGACAAGAACCCCACTATAGTATTCTAAGTCTTGTATTTCTTTAACAGAACCTTTCCTATCAATCAATTCAGCAACAGAATTATCATCATTTAGGACTAAGATTCCATTCTTCAATGGAACTCCCACGTTACTGATGATATAACTAGCAGAAATTTTTCTCATTACTTCTTCAGCTCATCAATTTTTCGAATCTTACTAGGCTTATCAAGCTCCCTAAATTTTTGGGGTCTATTGATTTCCTCGTACTCATCAAATTCTTCTCTGCCAAATCTTTTCATTCTTACAATAGAATCCAGACCTAAAGAATCACGCTTAATTTGAGGGTTAAAGATCATGATATCTTTCAGTTGAATATGCTGGGTGAAATTACTATCCACATTACTCCAGACAATAAGATCTCCTCTTAACTCTTTAAAAGTAGAATCAGAAAACTCCAGCTGTGTTTCGTATCGAACAAAATCATCTGAGTGCTCTATAGGAATAGAATCAAAATTAATTCGTTCACTTTTTTTCAAAGAATCCTCTTTCCAAAAATAAGCCTTTAAGAATGGGTTCCTACTTTGATCATCCTTAAAACGCTTTACATCAGCACGCACTGTATAAATCCCCTTCTCTGTGATAGGAATTGAAAAACTTAAATTCTCATGACGACCTCTGGCTAGAAATACACTTCTTCTACCTTTCCATAGATTCACCGTATCTCGAACAACTAAAGAATCTTTCAAAGCGATACGAAACTGTGTTTCCATACGATTTAAAGAATCAATTACCTTCTCGTAAATCTTTTCATACAAGGCCGAATTCTGTGTATAAAAACTCACACAAGAATCAAACTGCTCTGGAGTAATATTATATTTCTTGTAAATCGAATTATAATAAAAACTAGGGCGATACTCACTCCCTCTATTAACAATATTCTTTGATGTTAACACACCATCAGTTAAATGAATATCAAATAGGATTCGGGTAAAATCATCCTTTGACAAATACGTTTTTTCCTCTTTCTTAGAACAAGAGAATAAAAGTAATGTTGCAAAAAACAGAAATATTAGTTGTTTATTCATAATAAGTCGGTACAGAATTTATCTTGGACAAAGATAAAAAATCAGTTCATAGAAACTTGTTTAAAATATTTAAATATAAGCAACTCTGTCAGGTATAAAGTGAAGTTAAAGCTCCTTCTTTATCTTTTTAAAAAGATTAGATGCAAACACAAAATTATTTAATGATTGGTTCTCGGTATCAAAGATCTCTTCGCTTGAACCTTCCCAAGCTTTCACACCTTTATTTATAAAAAGAATCTTCTCGCCTATCTCCATGACGGAATTCATGTCATGCGTATTGATAATCGTGGTCATGTTAAATTCCTTGGTGATTTCTTGAATAAGCTTATCAATCAAAATAGCTGTAACCGGATCGAGACCTGAATTAGGCTCATCACAAAACAAATAACTTGGATTAAGAGCAATGGCTCTTGCAATGGCTACTCGCTTTTGCATCCCTCCACTTATCTCAGCAGGATACAATTTATGAGCTTTTTTAATATCCACTCTATCCAAACAAAATTTCACTCGACCAATCTTCTCATCTTCATTCATCTCAGAAAACATATCAAGTGGAAAACGAACATTCTCCTCAACAGATAAAGAATCAAAAAGTGCTCCTCCTTGAAAGACCATTCCCATTTCCTTACGAATAAGCTTTCTTTCATTAAAATTCATCTGAGTAAAATCTCGATCATCATAATAAACATGGCCATTATCCACCTCGTGCAAACCAATGATTGATTTAAGCAAAACCGTTTTACCCGACCCACTCTGTCCAATAATCAGATTTGTTTTACCCGCCTCAAATTGAATAGATATATCATCTAAGACTTTCAAATCGCTAAAGGATTTATTGACTTCTTTCAATTCAATCATTTCAATAAAATTTGAGTAAGAATCAGATTAGCAAGTAGAATAAGAATACTACTATTCACAACAGCTTTAGTACTGGCTTTACCAACTTCTAAAGCACCCCCAGAAACAAAATACCCATAATAAGATGGTATAGAGGTTATTATAAAAGCAAAGACAAGCGTTTTAATTAAAGAATAAGTTATGTAGTAAGGAATAAAATCATTTTGTACACCATACAAGAAATCAGAAACACTAACGACATTTGCAAATGAACTAGCCAATAAACCACCTCCAATACCAACAAAAACACTGAGAATGTATAAGAATGGGTTGATAAAAACGGCAGCTATTATCTTAGGGAAGATTAAATAACTTGCTGAATTAACCCCCATAATTTCAAGTGCATCAATCTGCTCAGTAACGCGCATAGATCCAATTTCGGAAGCAATATTAGAACCCACCTTTCCTGCTAATATTAAACCGACTATTGTAGACGAAAATTCCAGTATCATCGATTCACGAGTGGTATACCCGACTAGGTAGTCTGGTAATAAAGGATTCACCAAATTATAGGCTGTTTGAAGACTAATTACAGCACCCATAAATACAGAGATAATAACGACAATACCAACAGAGTTAACACCCAGTTTATATATCTCTTTGATAATCTGTGCAAAGAACACACGCCCTCTTTCTGGTTTAGAAAAAACCCTATTCAGAAAAAGGATATATTGTCCTATATTTTCAATAATATTCATAAGGATTACATTTTATGATAAAAGTAACAATTATCCCTTAATTATCATTAGAATAATAAAAAGCAAACTACATTCAAATCACTGTTTGAAATCAATAATTGAATGTGTAAATTTAGAAAAAGCAATTAAGATTAAATATCATTACATAGATATCTAAAACACACAACGATGAATTCAAATATTTACTGCGTCATTATGGCGGGTGGTATCGGCTCCCGATTTTGGCCACTGAGTAAGAGAGAAAGTCCGAAACAATTTCTTGACATATTAGGTACTGGAAGGACACTTATTCAAATGGCTTTTGAGCGATTCAGTTCTGTTTGCCCACAAGAAAACTACTATATCGTAACCAACGAGGATTACAAAGACTTGGTTTTGGAACAGCTTCCTATGCTTAATCCTGAACAAGTGCTACTTGAACCTATCATGCGAAACACTGCTCCTTGCATAGCCTTTGCCAATTACAAAATAAAACAACGAGATAAAAATGCTCGTATAATAATCTCACCTGCAGATCATCTAATCACAAACGAAACGGAATTTTTAAATGTGATTAACGAGGGTTTAAACTATGTAAACAATACCGATAAACTCCTAACTCTTGGTTTAAAACCTAATCGCCCAGAGACTGGATATGGCTATATACAGGTAGAGAATAAGATCCTAGATTTGGGTATTTCAAAAGTTAAGACCTTTACAGAAAAACCAAATTTAGAACTTGCTAAACTCTTTGTAGGCTCAGGAGATTTTTTCTGGAACTCCGGAATTTTTATTTGGTCACTTTCAGCAATCGATGCAGCTTTTAAAGACTACTTACCTGATATAGAAAGTCTATTTTCATCGGGGGAAAATATTTCAGATGAAGCTTCTGAAAAGGAATTCATCGACAAGATATACCCAGAATGTCCAAACATCTCAATCGACTATGGCATACTTGAAAAGTCTGATAAAGTTTATGTATTCTGTGCTGATTTTGGTTGGTCTGATCTTGGAACCTGGGGATCACTTTATATTAGATCAAACAAAGATGAAGCAGGAAATGTGGTTCAAGGCGATAATGTCATGCTTTATGATTCTGAAAACTGCTTAATTAATGTTCCGAAGGAAAAGCTTGTCGTTGTTCAGGGAATAAATGATTATATCATTGTTGATAGTGAAGACACCCTACTCATCTGCAAAAAAGAAAACGAACAAGACATTAAAACATTTATTGGTGACCTTAAAGTCTCCCAAAGGAATAAGTTTATTTAATAAAAAAGGAGCCTTAAGGCTCCTTTTTTTGTTTTATAATATCTTAATATTCCCAAAAATCGTGTTCCATATTTAAAAGATCATTTTTAATCTTTTCTGATTCTAACATGGTTTGAAGACCTACAGTATATGATTCAATTGGTCTATTATCATGTACATTTGAAACCTGGTTGATATAACTTGAAAAACGTCTCTTCATGAACAAATCATCATACGAGAATCTTCGAGCATCATTAAATGGATTAAACACTTCATGAGTCGCTAACAATTGTCTAGCCTCAGGGAAGAAAATCCAAAACATTTTCTTTTTACGTAAACCATCAAGTTCTGAATCACCTTCTTTCACATACTCACGAATAGGCATTAAACCAATAATTCTAACCTGTAAAGTAGAACTCTGCTTATCAAACAACCACTGTTCCTTTACTAAGTATTTGGTCACCTCATTAGTATTCACCGATCTTGGAACAATTTTAGTCTCCATCAGACCTGTTTCTCTATTGGGTTGTCTAATCGTATCAACACCAGCTCCAAATTTTGCTTGAATATCCTCGATGCTCAATGGTGTCGTAAACTCATCATCCTCTGTATCATAAGCTGTCAAACCCTCGTTCTCAATTCCAAACATCAGAAGATCGATCAAACTGTATCTATCATCCATGGGTCGTGTCGGATAATACATAGGTTGATTCATCTTTTCGCGTAAATTGATGACACGCCAAACCAATTTCGAAAAAATAACATCTGCCTCACGTATGTGAGCATATGGAATTGGTCTCTCATTCTTAGTATGATCCTTAGAATAAATACTAGTAGGAGTTGTCTGTGCTTTCGATTGAGAAAAGCTTCCCATTATGATTAAACCGACTAATAAAAATACAATCCTTTTCATCCGTAAATAATTTATATGTCCAAGGCAGATTGCTACTCCTTTTAAATAGAGCAAGCGATCTAATTCTAGATTAACTCGATTAAATAAACCGATAATATTTTAATATCCCGTTGAGAATTATTGAACTCTAAACGATATTGTAGGAAGATTTCGGATTGAACCATCTGGTCCAACAGCCTTAATGTCCTCAATATAAACTTTTTGTTTCTTTCTTAAGCCCTTTAGCAACTTAATTTGAGTTGGCGTAAAATAGTCTGAATCTGATTTTTCATCCCTTGTAAATCCTTTTACCTGAGTTGAAACCGTAAAACTTTTTATTTTAAATTTCAGATCAAAATCAAAACCATCCATAACTGCATCTACACCAGTTTGCATAGCCAAAAGGTTCCCATTGATTGATCCTCCGTTTTTACCAGCAACCATGGCAACTGGATCAGGAATAGGTTTTACTCTAAACTCCACAGATTTAAGAGGACGCCATTTACCTTCTAGTCTTCCCTCTACCAAAACATTAGCAGCTTTCCCAACAACTTTAGGTTTTGCAATGTAACCTTTACCTTCTTTAATCAACACACCGTTATCAATAGTAGCTCTTAAATTATCCATCGTAAAACCAGGTGCAGATACACTAACAGGATTATCAACACCAGAATAAAATACGTTCATTTTAGTTGGGGAAACAACTACCTGAGGCTCACTAACGATATATTCCGCTTCAAATGGATAGTCTCTTGTTTCTCCTGATGGTGTGGTATAATGAACAACTCCACCCCAAGATTTCTGCCCTAATTCATTTTCCTTACGAGTATAAATTCCTCTTCTAGATGCAGGATCAAAATTCTTAATTTCACCACCACCTGTAAGAGTAATTTTAGGGTTTTGAGTAGTATCACTAGCTGCCAAGAAGACCTCAGCTTCATACGCATCACCTTTCAATACAAAGTTTGATTTGGCAATCACTTGAGCTTTCAACTTATTAAAAGGGAATGACTCAGCTTCAATCTGATTAAATAAATATTTAACAGCATCAGATTCTACCGATCGAATATCTGTTTGAAGTTTAGACAAAAGTGTAATAGCACCTGCCAACGGAATATGTGCAAATTGCAGAGATTCCCACGAATAAGCTGGATCACCAGCTTTTTTCTTTGGAGGATCATCCGTATTTAAGGTCGCAGCAATAGAGTGTTTAAACAAACTATCTTTCTCTGGAATCAATTCCAAAATATGCTCTCGAAAATCTCTAACTTGCTTTTTTAAAACTTTCCCTTTGCCACCAACGATCATAAGTTGAGCCGCAACATCAATATTATCTTTCTTTTGAATACTATCTATACGACCTTCTGGGCCATCAGCAATCTTAACTAACTTAACCTTGTAATCTTGTAATTCCTTACACAAATCGTTTGATAAATCTTGTATCACCATTGCCTTGTCATAGGAAGGTTTTACCTTTATTGTATTGGCATCTAAGGCTCTTTTGAATTCACCATAAATCATTTGGTTTTTCTGTTCGAAAGTTCGAACCGTTTTGGCTAAACCATTATCAATTATAGTAAAAGCATCCAATACCTCATTAGATACATTTATAGCCAACATTGCTGTCAGGAATAAATACATCATTCCAATCATTTTCTGCCGTGGTGTCTCTTTACAATTCGATGCTCCCATATTAGCTTAAATAGAAAACTTAGTCAATATTAATTTTTATTCTTACTAATATCTAAAGCACTCAGCATATTGCCATACACTGAATTCAATGCAGATAAACGGTCATTCAAAGCTTCAGTTTCCTGACGATATATCTTTGTATTATCAAGAGTCACATTAAGGTTTTCAACTATTTCATTAAAATTATCCTGAACTCTTCTTCCTTCTTCAATCTGTTCATTCGAATGTTTTAATTGCAATTCAAACACAGAATTTAGAGATGCCAATTTTTCATTAAGACTGGACATCGATTCTGCATAACTCTTACCACTTTCGGTGATATGTGAAAAATTTCCGTTTAAACTAGATTTAAAATCTTCGTAAGTATTCAATAACTGATCTCCTGATTCTTGAACCCTATCAGAGAATTCTTGACCATTACTTGAGATTGTCGAAGCCAATTGGCTATATGACTGACTCAATTGTGTCGCCGATTCTGATATATTTTGAGAAGAAGAATTATAAGAGTCAGAAAGAACGCTTACTGATTCACTGGCATTTCTAAGAGTTTCTATATATCCCTCGGTGGCTACAGCTGCTTCCGACATATCCGAAATACGCTCTGCGGCATCAGAAAGCTTACCTAAACCTTGACTCAAATTGGATAGCTTATTTGAATCAATGCTCACATTCTCTAAGAATGATTGCAATTCGTCTAAACCTTCAACCTGAAGGCCTCCTGCTCTTTCTCTAGGATCTAAACCAATCAGCTCAGGATAAACTAAACTCCAATCTGGCTCTTCATGTGGTGGCTCAAAAGCCGAAAAGAAAAAGATGATTACCTCCGTAAGCATACCTACAGTAAGCAATGTTCCAGCATGATTCCAGTGTTGAATTTTGAAAAGAGCCCCTAGTAAAACTACAGACGCACCCCAACCGTACACATAGCCCATAAATCTTTTCCACCTAGGCGATTCAACTATTTCGGTAATATTCATAATAACTTATTTAGGATATTATTATTTACAATTATTTTACGTGACGTGTACGAACACATCTAAAACCAATAAATGATTTAGCAGTATCTTGATATTCATAACTAGAAACACCACACTGAAGGAAATATCCAACATCTTTCCATGATCCACCTCTTACAACTTTTCTCTTTAGAGCTGGAGGATCATTGGGTAGTGCATTATATTGATAGTTGGGATTCATATCGTGAGTAAAGCTATATGCCGACTCTGCATATACTGCGGAAGTCCACTCAGCAACATTACCAGCCATATCGTAAAGACCATATCCATTGGGCTCATAAGTTCCAACACGTAAAGTTACAAATCCACCATCGTCAACATAATTACCTCTTAATGGTTTAAAGTTGGCCAAAAAGCATCCTTTTTCATTACGAGTATAATCTCCACCCCATGGGTATAGGTTTAAAGAAATACCTCCTCGGGCAGCGTACTCCCACTCGGTCTCTGTTGGTAGGCGGTATTCCGGAACAGGATATTTCCCATTTTTCCTTAAAGCTGAGTTGTGAAATTCAGTTCTCCAACGGCAGAATGCACGAGCTTGTTTCCAACTAACACCTACTACAGGATAGTCATCAAAAGATGGATGCCAGAAATATTGTTCAGCTAAAGGTTCATTATAGGAATAAGTAAAGTCATGAATCCAACTTAAAGTATCAGGATAAATATTCAAAGATTCTTTAATGATAAAAGACGACCTGTCTTCTATACTCTTTCGTCCGCCTTGGTAGTCATCAACTAAACCATCATATTCTCCCGTTTCACTATTGTAACGGTTCGACAAACGAGCAGCTTGTTTAAAATCAACCCATTGAAAAGAAAAAACCAATTTTCGGGCATCAATTTCTTTTCTACTAGAGAATCTTTCATTCTCTGGCACGTACATTTCTTCAAGAAGTTCAGAATATTCTTCGTTATCCCACTCAATTTCTTTGTCCCAATTAAGTGTTGGTGGTTCAATTAAATTACCATTCTCATCTTCAGAATTCAAGAATTCTTCAAATTGCTCACCTAATTTGGTTCTAGCTATAGAATCACGTACCCACTCAACAAACTGACGGTACTCATTATTAGTAATCTCTGTTTCATCCATCCAAAAAGCGCCGATAGAAACACGTTTCGATTGAGAATTTAATGCCCAGGTTGCATCCTGATCATTGATACCCTGAGTAAAACTTCCACTAGGAATAAGAACCATACCATGTGGAATAGGTTCCATATATTTCCCTCTTTGAGAAGCTCCGACCAATTCGCCGCCTTCGTTTCTACGACCACAGCTAGACAATCCTAACAGAAAAACAACTCCGATAAATACAACAAGTTTATTCATAACTCTATGATTCGTGCTATGCACTGATTTTTAATACATTTTCTTCTACAAAAAGCGAATACTCTTATATTTTTGCTTCCGCTTAATTAGACTCGGTGTAAAATGATAAGCCAACATAAATTCTAATGATGGCTTTTTTATATCTGATACAGAAACATCATAAGCAACACCTATATCTAATCCATTCTTTAATAAAATTCCTACTAAAAAAACAAAAGCGTCGTCTACTCTATAGGAAACGCCACCACGGTATTTTTTATTGTATACAACATTCGTATTGATATCATATTGTGTACTTATCGCATCCGTTTTAACAAAAAACGATGGTATAATATCAATCTGGTAGTTCAAAGCATGCTTATAACCACCCATAAAATAACAATGCCTATACAAATAGGTTCCAAGACTTTCATTATAAGCCACGTTTGGCTTATTAATATGAGTTGTTGATGCTCCTAAATATAATGATTTACTTCTATAATAGAAGCCTACGCCTGCATCAAAAACCATTTTACTTGCGTCAATACTTCCTCCATTTAAAAGAACATCTCCATCATCCAAAGCTTCCCACTCTCCTTTTAATGCATTATTTTGTAATCCAACACTTAATCCAGCATTCAAAATACCCTTAAATATTTTAAACTGATAAGCGTATTGAAACTTAATATTGGTTTTATTTTCAATACCCAACTTATCACTCATTACTGTTAAACCCAGGCCATGCATTCTACTTCCGATTTTCAATGGAATATTTCCGTTAAAAGCCGTAGACACAGGAGCATCATCAAAGCCTATCCATTGCTGGCGGTTAATAATAGATCCTGTCATTTCTTCACCAACTCCTGCAAATGCAGGATTAAAAGTGAGTAAGTTATACATGTTCTGACTGAACTGAGGATCTTGCTGAGCTTTTGAAACTATACTTATCCCGACAGCCAATATGATGAAAAATATCCTTCTCATAAATAGAAACAGATTCTGTACTAATGATAATCTGGTTTGTTGTAAAGTAAGCAATAATATTCATCTTATACAAGCTTCATCAAAGTAACCGATACATTAGTCAAACAAAACACATATTTTACATTCAAACAAGCTAGATATAAAATTACAATTTTCTGGAAATTCATCGTATTTATTCGCAATTAAATTCAAAAAAAAAGAATCCAACGAAATATTTCGTTGGATTCTTGAATTATAAAAAATTGATTCAAAAGATTATTCTTTCTTTTTGGCAACCGTTTTATTCTTAGCCGCTGTCGTCTTTTTAGCAGTCGCTTTTTTCTTAGCTGGAGCCTTCTTCTTTACAACAGGCGTACTCTTTGCTGCTGTTGATTTTTTCTTCTTCTGAGGCGTATCCTTAATAATTTTTAAACAAGCTTCGTAAGAAAGAGATTTTGGATCCACATCTTTAGCCAACCTATAATTTTCTTTTTGATAAGCGATATAAGGTCCCCAGCGGCCATTCAAAATTTGAAGTTCAACATCTTCTTCAAAAGACTTAATATGCTTCAAACGATCCTTCTCACGTTTTTCTTCAATTAACTCAATTGCTCTTTCCAAATCTATAGTCATAGGATCATCAACATCCTTATTCAGGGATGAAAATTTACTATCATGACGGACATAAGGTCCAAATCTACCAATTGCAACAACCACTTTTTTATCTTCATACAAACCTAAATCTCTAGGTAGTTTAAAAAGATCAATCGCCTCTTCAAGAGTTATCGTTTCAAGATGCTGACCTGTTAGCAGGCTGGCAAACTTTGGCTTTTCTTCGTCTCCTTCTACACTTTCGCCCAATTGAGCCATTGGCCCATAACGCCCAATACGAACAAGAATAACTTTACCTGTTTTTGGATCTTCACCAAGAATTCTTTCTCCTGTAGAACGGTCAGATGTTTCAAGTGTTTTCTCAACGTTTTCATGAAAAGGAAAATAAAACTTCCCAATCATTTCGTACCAAACTGAGTTACCTAAAGCAATCTCATCGAATTCTTTCTCCACATCAGCTGTAAAGTTGTAGTTCATGATATTTGAGAAATGCTTAATCAGAAAGTCAGTTACAACCATTCCAATATCTGAAGGAAATAATTTCTTATTCTCCGCTCCAGTTATTTGACTTTTAATCTCTTCTTCTATCGAGTTATCAATTAGATTGAAGACCTCATACTCACGTTGCACTCCATCACGTGTTTCCTTAACAACATACCCTCTGTTTTGAACGGTAGTAATTGTTGGGGCATATGTTGATGGACGACCGATTCCTAATTCCTCAAGCTTTTTAACCAAACTTGCCTCAGTAAATCGTGGAGGACGAAGTGTGAAATTCTGAATAGCTTTAATGTGCTCACACTCTAATTTATCTCCAATACTCACTTGCGGAAGAAGAGATTCTTCTTGTTTCTGTTCTTCATCGTCAGTTGATTCCAAATAAACCTTAAGGAACCCTTCGAATTTAATCATCTCACCAGTTGCAACAAACTTTTCCTCATTTGTTGAAATACTGATTTTAATATTTGTTTTCTCGAGCAAAGCATCGCTCATTTGAGAAGCAATGGTACGTTTCCAAATCAAATCATAAAGACGCTTTTCATTTGATTCACCTTCTACACGATCCTTATTAAGGTATGCAGGACGAATAGCCTCGTGAGCCTCTTGAGCTCCTTTACTCTTCGTGCTATATTTTCTGATCTTTACGTAGTCTGCACCATGTAAACGAGTAATTTCTTCTTTAGCTATCTTTAATGCTGTCTCAGACAAGTTTACCGAGTCTGTTCTCATATAAGTAATGTGTCCAGCCTCATACAAACGTTGAGCAACTGTCATTGTTTGCGACACTGAAAATCCGAGCTTACGACTTGCTTCCTGCTGCAATGTTGAAGTTGTAAAAGGTGCAGCTGGTTTTCTAACAGATGGCTTCGTCACAATATCATCAATATGATACTCTGCATTTTTACATGACTCCAAAAACTTTAGTGTTTCTTCCTTTGTGTCGAAACGTTTAGGCAGCTCAGATTTCAATACTTTATTTGAGCCATCTTTTTCTGTGACCAAGAAATGAGCTACAACTTTATAGAATGATTTCGATTTAAAAGCTATGATTTCACGTTCTCTTTCAACAATAAGGCGAACAGCCACTGACTGTACACGTCCTGCTGATAAGGATGGCTTAACCTTTTTCCACAAAACAGGTGATATTTCAAAACCAACCAGTCTATCAAGAATTCGACGAGCCTGTTGAGCATTTACCAAATTATCATCTATCTGACGTGGATTTTCTACTGCATTCAGAATTGCATCTTTTGTAATTTCATGAAAAACAATACGTTTTGTATTCTCTTTCTTCAATTTAAGTTCTTCAAACAAATGCCAAGCAATTGCCTCTCCCTCGCGGTCCTCATCGGAAGCGATCCAAACGGTCTTTGCTTCCTTCGCCAACTTCTTTAGTTCTGTTACAACCTTCTTTTTGTCCGTCGAAACAATATATTTAGGCGTAAAGTTATTTTTGATATCAATACCAAAATCCTTCTTATCTAGATCTCTGATATGCCCAAAACTGGACTTTACAAGAAAACTATCACCTAAAAACTTTTCAATTGTTTTCGCCTTCGCAGGGGACTCAACAATAACTAAATTCTCTACCATCGCATCACTATTTATGGAAAATCGTGCTCTTAAAATTTGTGCAAAGTAAAAACATATGAACCCTAAGTTCCAAATTTTATGATACTAATTTTCAAAACACTTCATTTTAGGAGGCATTTTTTGAAGTAAAACTTACTCATCAGATTTGTTGTTTTATTTACTATTTTTACGAACCAATTGCACACAAACAAAGCAGAACAACAATTAATTTTAGATAAATATGACTGATTCAGATCTTAATAAAACGGACAACAAAACTAAAGGATCTAAAAATTTCAAAAAATATATCATTGCATTTTGGGCTATGTTTTCATTTATAGTCTTAAGTGTATTCTTTTTCTTTATAGGTATTTCAAATGGAAATTTTGGATTTATGCCGAGTTTCGAAGAGCTTGAGAACCCCAAAAATAGTTTGGCCACTGAAATTTATTCTTCAGATAAGGTTCTTCTTGGAAAATTCTACTTTCAAAATAGAAGTTTTGTGAAATACGAAGAGTTATCTCCTGATATGGTGAATGCTTTGGTAGCAACCGAAGATGTTCGATTTTACGATCATTCTGGTGTCGATTTAATTGGTCTTGGTCGTGTTGTTAAAGGATTAATTACTGCTAACAGAAATGCAGGGGGAGGAAGTACCCTTTCGCAACAATTAGCCAAAATGTTATTCCCTAGAGAGCGATTCAGTAGCAAACTAGACATGGTATTTAGGAAATTTCGTGAGTGGGTTATCGGTGTTAAACTGGAACGTAGTTATACTAAAGAAGAAATTCTTACCATGTATTTAAATAAATACGATTTTTTAAACCTTGCAGTTGGTGTTAAATCTGCAGCCCACGTTTATTTTAATACAACTCCCGATTCGCTTAAAATTGAACAAGCGGCCATGTTGGTTGGTATGGCTAAGAATTCGTCATACTACAACCCACTTCGTCGACCTGAATTAACTTTAGATAGACGTAATGTTGTTTTAAGTCAAATGGTGAAGTATAATTATCTTGAACAAGAGCAATACGATTCACTTAAGCTTTTACCTCTCAATCTGGATTACCAAAAAGTTGACCACCGAAGAGGAAGCGCAACATACTTTAGAGAATATTTAAGAACAAGTCTGACGGCCCAAAAACCTGTTCGAAGTCGTTATCCTTCCTGGAATCAACAACGTTTTGTTGAAGATTCTCTAGAGTGGAAGAATAACCCATTTTTCGGATGGTGTAATAAGAATAAAAAAGCAAACGGTGAATCATATAATATTTATCAGGATGGTCTGAAAATATATACGACCATTGATTCTCGTATGCAAAAATATGCCGAGCAAGCCGTCAGAGAGCATTTGGGTCTTGATTTGCAAGCTGCTTTTGACAATGAGAAGAGATATCATAGAAATCCTCCTTTTTCTGATGATTTAGATGATGAAGCTGTAGATAATAATTTATACCAATCAATGAGACGAAGTGAGAGGTATAGAGTTTTAAAAGACAAAGATATTTCCCTTGATTCTATTAAAAGTATTTTCAAAACACCTACCCCAATGAGAATTTTCACTTGGAAAGGGGAGCGCGATACCATATTATCACCTAATGATTCTATGCTTTATTATAAGGGATTTCTTAGAGCTGGTTTTATGTCTATGGTTCCACAAACAGGCGAAGTTCGAGCCTATGTCGGTGGACCAAACTACAAACACTTTATGTACGATATGGTAAATAATGGTAAGCGCCAAGTTGGTTCTATCATCAAACCATTCCTGTACACAGTAGCCATGCAAGAAGGATTAACACCATGTGATAAGGTTCCCAATATTGCACAGACTTTTGATGTGGGTGATGGCACAACCTGGACTTCTCGAAATTCAACTAGCGAACGCACAGGCGAGATGGTAACACTAAGGTGGGGACTAGCCAACTCTGTAAATAATATCTCAGGATGGGTTTTGAAGCAATTTAAACCTCAAGCTGTTGTCAATATGGCAAAAAAGATGGGTGTTATTAGTCAAATCGATCCAGTACCTTCAGTTTTTCTGGGTACATCTGAGATCACTGTAAGAGAAATGGTAGGTGCCTACGGAACCTATGCCAACAAAGGTGTTTACATTAAACCACGTTGTATTTCAAGAATTGAAGATAGCAAAGGAAACGAAATTGCTCATTCTATCCCTCAAAAACATGAAGCGATGAGTGCTAAAACGGCTTACCTAATGACCAATCTTCTTGAAGGGGTTGTAAGACGAGGGACCGGAAGACGTCTAGGCTGGAAATACAATCTCCACAACCCTATGGGAGGAAAAACAGGAACAACTCAGAATCATTCGGATGGATGGTTTATGGGTATTACCCCCAACTTAGTTTCTGGAGTCTGGGTTGGAGCAGAAGATAGAGCCATCCACTTCGAGGGAATTACTCTGGGACAAGGCGCTAATATGGCTTTACCTATTTGGGCACTTTATATGCAAAAAGTATATGCTGATGAATCTTTAAATATACCGATAGGCAAATTTGAAAAACCTCAAGGTTTCAATATTGATCTGGATTGTAATACAAAATCGGCAAACTCTAAAAATAAAGGTCTAATAGAATCTGAAGAAGAGGATTTCTTTTAAAAAATCAATCAGCTCATATTATTGGCAAATTATAATTTTTGATTAAACTTGCAGAACGATTTGGGTTCCGAAAGGAATAATAGGGAATCCTGTTAAAAACAGGAGCTGTCCCCGCAGCTGTAATTCTTGATTCAAAATTTTTCGAATCTGTATTTTGAACATAAGACCACTGTCCACCTTTGGCGGATGGGAAGGTGTTCAAAATTGAGATAAGCCAGAAGACCTGCCTATAATCATGAGTTTAGCTTTCGGGTAAGAAAAGCAGAAAGTCTCTGTAACCTTTCACTTTTTTGACGCAAGCAGAGTTGATCTTTGCCATAGATCTTCTCTTGAGAATTCATAAGTAACTGTTATAAGGATTGTAAAATTGCAACAGCAAGCTTACAATCCTTTATTTTTTTTCAAACTCATAGTATACCGTCAAAGCTTTTTAATTAATTTTGTCTAAATTGACTTTCACCGTTTAGCATACCGATAAGCTCATTATGAATAAAATCCTCATTATAGACGATGATCCTACGATCTGTATTATGCTTCAAGGCCTACTTAACAAGAAAGGTTTCGAATCGGACATCGCCTTTTCTGCCAATGAAGGATTAAAAAAATTTAGCAGTTTTAAGCCAAACTTGGTCATTAGTGATTTCCGTTTACCTGATATCAATGGCCTTGATCTTCTCAAACAAATAAAGAGTTTGAATCCTCACATGCCAGTCATCATCATGACATCTTATGCGGAGATTCGAACAGCTGTGAATGCCATAAAACTGGGAGCTTACGAATACATAACAAAACCTCTCAATCCTGAAGAAATTCTCGTCCTTATCAATTCCGCAATAGAAAAATCTAAAACCGTTGAGAAAGTTGGTCAAACTAAAAAAATTGAATTTATTCGTGGAAATAGTCCTAATTCTATTCAAATCGACCAGTATATCAATCTGGTTGCTCCAACTGACATGTCTGTGATTATTGAAGGAGAAAGTGGTACTGGAAAAGAAATTGTTGCTCGAAGAATTCATGAGGCCAGTGCCAGAAAGAATAGAAACTTTGTAGCTGTAGACTGTGGCGCCTTATCCAATGAGTTAGCAGGAAGTGAACTTTTTGGTCACAACAAAGGTTCTTTTACAGGGGCCATTACCGATAAAAAAGGTCAGTTTGAATTTGCCAAAGGAGGGACACTCTTCCTGGATGAGATTGGAAATTTATCCTACGAAATTCAGATCAAACTATTAAGAGCTATTCAAGAAAAAAAAATCCGTCAGCTTGGTAGCAATAATGATATCGATACCGATGTTAGAATCCTCGTTGCAACCAATGAAGATCTAATTAAAGAGGTTAATAAGGCTAATTTCAGAGAGGATTTATACCACCGCTTGAACGAATTCAAGATTTCGGTTCCAGCTCTTCGCGATAGAAAAGAAGACATTAAGCTTTTCGCCGATAATTTTCTAAACCTATCCAATCAGGAACTCAATAAAAACATCAATCTTTTTTCTGATGAATTTATTCAGAAACTTAAAGCATACAGTTGGCCAGGAAATTTAAGAGAGCTTAGAAATGTGATTCGAAGAGCCTTACTTTTAAGCACAGGAGAACGTATTGAAACATCAGCCTTACCTCCAGAAATCCTCCACTATCAGGAAACAACAAGTATCGCTAATAATACGACTGATTTGAAACTTATTCAAGCTTCAACAGAAAGAGATAAAATTATAGATATCTTGAGAGAAGTCAACAACAATAAATCAAAGGCGGCTCGCTTACTCAATATCGATAGAAAAACGCTTTATACTAAAATGAAGCAATACGGTATTGAGGGGTGATTCCAGGATCTAGTTAAGCGTTCTTTTGCAAGTCGTCAATTTGTTCAAAAACCTGATTGGATAATTCCTCAAGTTTGTTAATAGATTGATTCACCTCTTCAAGACTCAATAGTTTATCAGACTTTTGATGAATCATTTTTTCTAATTCTAACAATATCTCGCTTGCTGACTCTATTTTAAGTTGTCGGTAAGAACTTAACATTCTATGGGCAACTTCACCTAGTTGCTTATAATTCTTATCATCACTAGCATCTTTAAGGAGCTGAATACTCTCTTTAGCAATCCGCATAAAACTGGTCAGAATCTGATTAACTAAGGCATTATCCCCTCCAGAGAATTTCTTTACTTCTGATAAATCAAATAATAGATGATACGTTTCATATATTGATTTCACTTCCCCTAGTGGACACATTTCAACTTCGAGACTCAATTGCTCACACAGGATTTCCAATAATGCATCTTCTTCAAAGGGCTTCAATAAGTAGGCTGACATCCCTTCTTTGATATATTTATCTAAATCTACTTGACGCACATTTGCTGTTAAAGCAATAATAGGCATCTCTGATTTTAGCTTGGTTCGGATATGCTTACAAAGATCCACACCTCCCATTTCTGGCATATGAATATCAGTCAGTAGAATATCAAACTTTTTATTTTGCATACACTCCAGAGCCTTCAAACCATTATTTACAAAGCTTGCATTTAGATTCCATCCTTTAAAAATAGTTTGCATCAGAAGCGAACTGTATTCATCATCCTCAGCCACCAATATCCTTTTTTGCTTAAGTTCATCAGATACTTTATGAATATGCTTCACCAATGATTCTTCACTAATAACTTCACCCTTTGTAATTGGAAGATCCAAACGAAATTCAGATCCTTTACCTAATTCACTACTGACACTTAAATCGCCACCTAACATTCTAGCTAAACGTCTACTGATAGATAGTCCCAAACCAGTTCCTCCATATTTTCTTGCAGAGAAGGATTCTGCCTGACTGAAATCTTCGAAAACGTGCTCCAATTTATCAGATGAAATACCAATCCCTGTATCAATCAGACTCACTTTAAACGTGTTTTTGTCAGCATCTGTTTCCATTACAGCCTTTATGCTTACGGCACCTACTTCTGTAAACTTAATGGCATTGGAACCTAGATTCAATAAGATTTGCTTTAAACGAAAAGGATCACTTTCAAATAGGTATTGGTCTTCACCCTCGTAAGTCCATGAAAACTTGACATTCTTTTTATTAGCAGAAACACTTAACAAGCTGTAAACCTCCTGTATCAATTTCTTAGGTTCGAAACTCTGCTTTTCTATCACCAGTTTACCGGCTTCAATTTTCGCAAGATCTAGAATATCATTAACCAAACCTAAAAGATGATTTGACGAATTTCCAATCACTTCAACATACTTGGTTTGCTCCGTATTCATTTCCGTTTTTTCAAGCTGACGAGAGAAACCAATCAAAGCATTTAAGGGTGTTCTAATCTCATGGCTCATCGATGCTAAAAATTCTTCTTTCACTTTAGCTAATTTCTCAGCTTTGCCTTTGGCAAGGATAAGTTGTTTTTTCAGATAATCTGATTTTGAAAGATCGAGAAGGGTAAAAAGAATGAATAATACACCAAAAATAAACCCAACAATAATAACAATGGTAATAAGTATGATGGAGTCTTTAGCTATTTGCTCGGTTCGAGTAACCTTTTGTGTAATATCTCTGATTTGTTGTTGTTCAAGCTCAGTTAGTAGCTTTTTTATCTTCTGTAGAATGATAGAATTTTCATCAACTAATTTAAGTTCCTCGTGCATTAATCTTTCACGAGCCTCTTGCTCTTTCCTACGAGATAACTCTAGTTCTTCCTTAAAACTATTGAATAAACTGTCTTGTTTTTGGATAAAGCTACTGTCAATTCCCACCTCTTGGCGTTCAATCACACGATCAACAACCTCGTACTTGGATTCTTTTTTCTTTCCAAATTTAATTCCAAGGAAGCTTTTAGGTTCTTCTATCTTTTTCTTGATTTTCTTTATTGTATCAACAATAGTCCGCTTGGTTATAGAGCTCTCAAACTCAGTTCGTGAATATTTAGAAGCATCACTCAATTCTTGTAAAGCTTGCTCAGTATAATTTATACTCTCCTTAACCTTTTTGATTCGAGCAAAAGCATCCAATTTTTTGGAACGAACATCAATCAAGAAGATCATCGAATCAATCATTTGAATTGAATGTGCATTCTTAATATTACTTGAACGCAAAGAGTCCAGGTCGTATTTAATAGACTTAACCTTTTTTACAAACAAATTCAAATACTGCTCTTTCTTAGTTAGAGAATAAACTCGAATATGATTTTCAGCTTCAGAAAGATCGGTAAGAAGGTGGTTCATGCGAGAAATCTCGGCATCAGGTTTAGACAGTTGAGATACTGAATTCATCAACCTTTTATAGCTTGAGTGACCAATAAACCCAGCACTTACTATCGTTATTAGTAATACAAGATAACCTGCAATCACTTTTACTCTGATGTGTTGATCTTTATTTTTTACCATATGAGGTTCGAAATGTTTGTAAAATACAAATTTAGAGGATTTTATATATAAACCGATGTTAAAATTCTACAATTGAGGATTTCTCACTCAGTTATGGCTAAAAATTCCCCAATTCAAGTCCAGGCTCCAAACTCACAACAGAAACTTTATTTCACCTGCCAAGAATTCATATGTCACATTTTAAACAACTTACGAAACAATTATCACAAAATAAGTTTAGGATATTCACTTTGGCATAATAATTACAATACATGTTTCAAGAATTAAACTAGAATCACATAAATAAAGATTAAACACATGAAACGTATTATCATTGCCTTATCAATTCTTCCTTTTTTCGTTGCTTGTAATCAGAAAGAAATCAAACAACTTAAAGAACAAAATCAAGAACTTACAATCGCAGCAAATGAAAAAGAAGTTGCCATTAATGATTTTGTAGCAACTTTAAATTCTATTGAGGAAAATATTGAGATTATTAAAGAGAAAGAAAATATTGTCGTTGTAAACTCTGAGAATCCAGACAAATCTCAAAAACAAAAAATTTCAAGTGCACTGACTTCTATCAATAATATTCTTGAGCAAAATCGTTTAAAGATTGCTGAGCTTGATAGGAAACTTAAAAATGGCTGGTACCAAAATTCAAAGTTGAGAAAATTAACTGATCGTTTGAAAGCTGATGTTGCTCAAAAAGAAGCTGACATTGTAATTCTTACAGAGAATATTGCTTCATTAAATATCAAAGTAGAAGGTTTAACAACGAGTGTTGCAAGTCTAAATACAACTGTTGATAGTTTAAGTACTGAAAATGCTGAAAGAGCAAAACTTATTGAAGAGAAAACCAACAACCTAAATACTGCTTACTATGTGATTGGGTCTAGTTCTGAGCTAAAATCAAAGAATATTATCAGTAAAAAAGGTGGTATTATTGGCATCGGTTCTGCTACTGTTTTAAACGAAAACTTCGATTCAAGAGAGTTCAAACAAATTGATATCAGAGAAATAGCATTAATCCCTTTTGAAGGTGAAAAAATTGAAGTTATCACAACCCATCCTCTAAACTCATTTAAATTAGAAGCGGGAAAAGGATTAGCAATTATTGATGCTGAACAATTTTGGAAAAGCTCAAAATACCTGGTCGTTAAAATTCGATAATCAAAACCTACTGAAAAGTGCATTAAAGAAAGGCCATCCTTTCAGATGGTCTTTCATCTTTCCAAACATATATTGTTATTTTAGTAAAGCGGATGTGTTACATAATTGAGGAGGCACACCACAGTAGTGAGGAAATATTCCACAGTTTGACTCCCCAATTAATACATCGGGAAGTTCAAACCAAACAGAAAACATCATACAAAGCCTACGAACAGTGGCTTTTACAATAATTTTTCAAACTCAATTTTTCAGAATTTTATTTTTGGCACAGTATTTATACTATACATTCCTGAATTTATTTTGAATATTGTAATAATTAGAACATGACTATGAAACGTATTATTTTTGCATTATTGATCCTAACTGTTTTTGCTTCTTGTAACCAAAAAGAACTTGAACAACTAAAGGCTGACAAAGTACAACTTACAGAAACACTTAAGCAGAAAGAAGTTTCTATTAATGAGTTTGTCTCTACTTTAAACTCTATCGAAGAGAATCTTGAAATCATTAAAGAAAAAGAGAAGATTGTAGCTGTTGATTCAGAAGCTCCTACTAAATCTCAAAAGCAAAAAATTGCTAAAAATATCACTGCTATCAATAACTTACTTGAGCAGAACCGTGCTAAGATTGCTGATTTAGACAAGAAACTAAAAGGTAGCTGGTACCAAAACTCTAAATTGAGAAAATTAACTGATCGTTTGAAAGCTGATGTTGCTCAGAAAGAAGCTGACATTGCTGCTTTAACAGAGCAAGTTGCTAACCTTAACATTAAAGTTGAAGGATTAAACGAAAACGTTACTAAATTAAATACTGCAGTTAACGAGTTAACTACAGAAAATGCTGATCAAGCTAAAACTATTAGCGAAAGAACAACTTCAATGAATACTGCTTACTATGTAGTAGGTTCTACTTCTGAGCTAAAAGCTAAGAATGTAATCTCTAAAAAAGGTGGTATTATCGGAATCGCTTCTGCTACAGTTTTAAACGAGAATGCAGATACAAAAGAATTTGAAAAAATTGATATCACTGAGACTACTTTGATTCCTGTTGAAGGAAAGAAGATTACTTTGGTAACTACTCACTCTGCAAGCTCTTATAAGTTTGAAGAAGGTAAAGGTATTACCATTACTAATGCTGACGAATTTTGGAAGTCTTCAAAATTCCTAGTAGTTAAGGCTCGATAATCAATTCATGGTTGAGTTTTAAGGTTGTCCAAGAAAGGCTGTTCATTACGAACAGCCTTTCTTATTTTTACCCGTTTGGTACTTCCAATTCACAAATACGAGAATCCTTTGTTGTATTAATTGAATTATTTAGTATTTTTATTCATTCTAAATAAATAAAATATTCAATTATGGACAAAGCACATAACATCAATAAATTTTACGCGTTACTTTTGATCCTTTTAGGTTCTTTCGGTTTTATTATGCGATATGTAGAGCTGGGCGATATGCAATTCACGGCCCTAATTCCGGCTGTATTCGGACTAATTCTGCTCTCTTTTACCAATGGTATTAAGAATGAGAATTCAGTAATTGGTCACTTAGCAGGTGTTCTAACCCTTCTTCTAGTTGTTATGTCAGCTGTGATGCTAACAAAGGGCTTAGTAGCTGAATTTAGCCTGGGACGCAAACAAATCATTTTCCTATTTGTAATTGCAGGAGGAATATACAGTTTACGCGCTCAATTTCTATACTTCAAAGCACAACGTAGAAGAAAAGCGAAATTGAAATAAATCAATAAACACATTAAACAACAATCCCGATTTGCATGAGCAGATCGGGATTTGTTCTTAGTTAGAATGTATTTCATGTTGTCTTGTTAATAGATCACAACCACAATGAGGGCACTTTCTATCCTCTTTTTTCTGTTTGACTTGTTCAACTTTTGCCATAAAGCCAGCTCCAACAATTCCTGTAGGTAAAGCAACAATCCCAATCCCAAGAATCGCAATCAAACCGCTTATGAATTTACCTAATCCTGTAATAGGATAAATATCTCCATATCCAACTGTTGTGAGTGTGGCAACTGCCCACCAAAATGATTCAAGAATATTCGAAAAAGCTTCAGGTTGTTTATCACCTTCGATATGATACATGAGGAATGAAGCGATCATTAGAATTAGAAAAGTTAAAAAACCCGTTACGGCTAGTTCTGACTTCTTTTCTTTGATGACTGCCCATATTAAGTTTAGAGAATCATTATATCGATTAAGTTTCAAAATTCTAAGGAATCTCGTTAATCTTAAAGCTCGTAAGAATCTTAAATCAATCTTTATAAGCATTGGTAAGAAAAAAGGTAGGATTGCGAGTAAGTCAATTAAACCATAAGTAGAAAAAATAAATTTTGATGCTGATTTTAATCTTGTTTCTGAAGGATGGGTAACATCAGAAACATATATTCTCATAAAATACTCAATTGTAAAAATACCAATAGACAAAATATTAAAGCCGTAAAGAATCTCAGAATATTTTGAATGTACATCTGGTATTGATTCTAAGATTATTGATACCAAACTCATTACAATCAGGCTCATTATGAAATTATCGAACATCTGATTTAATCTTCTTCCATGAGAACCTTTTTCCACTAATTCGTATATCCTACTTTTCATGCTCAATATGTATTTCTTTTCGGACTCAAATCTAACACATATCATTATATATACATAACATTGCGAAAACATATAATAATTTTACTAATTTTTCCTAAATTAGATCTCGGTTGTTGGAAATTAAATCAAACAAAAGTCCTGGATAAGTGCTTAAGAATAGGTGAGATGACTTTTGACACCATTTTAAATAAATCCCAATGTCAGATCAACAAGAACTAATAGATATAATGGAGGAGATTAAAGTTTTTCCCCGGGAAAAAATTAAAAATTTCACCACACCCATCAGCATCTATTTAAATGAAGCTGATAACCTACACACCCGTGCCAATCTTGATTTATTACAACTTCAGGAAGTTGGCATGTCGGCAGATTTACTCGATAGACTGAAACATCTCACCACAGCACTTCGACGTGCGCAGGTCAATTGGAAAGAATTAAAAACCGAGAAACAAAAAGCTCAATCTATTTGGAAACAAGAATCGAAGACCCTCTACGAACTTCGTAAGGATTTGCTCGAAGGGATGAGTTTTGCTTTCCGAAAAGATGAAAATCTAATGCAACATTTACGCGAGATAAAAAAGGGGCGTAATCAAGCCGATGACATTCATGATTTATCGCGACTAGCCGTACTAGGCACGAGGAACCTACATCTATTAGAAGCCATTCATTTCGACATCAGCCTTTGCGATAAAGCCGCCAAGGCATCAAGCCGATTTGCTCATATATTAGGAGCTGTTAATGGGCATTTGTATGTCGAAGACGAAATTAAAATCACACGAGACAAAGCCTATAGTCTACTGAAAGAGGTGGTAGACGAGTTGCGTGCCTATGGTCGTTTTGCTTTCCGAAAGAAGCCTAACCAGCAAAAGTCTTACACAAGCTCATATATCCACAAACGAAATATCATGTACCGAAAAAATAAGAAATCATCACTTGAGGAATAGAATAAAACCATGCCCTTGATAGGGTGAATCTATTTTTCTCCTTAACAATGACTATTTGTTCCGATACGATAGGCTCCTGCGTACAAACAATTGTCTTTATTTTACTATCATTGCTCACGCTCTCACTTACAAAAGACATTTGCTTACAGTACAAATCTTCACACTTAAAGACAGGAAGCAAAATAGGTGAGACAGATAGGTTCGTTTGTGAGCAAATGATACCTACATGTGAACAAAAGTTATTGGACATCGATACAAACCAAATTTGCATGACAAAAATAACTCCATCCCTATAAGAAAACATGCTAAAATAAAATAGACCTAATTATTCTGATAAACCGTAACAATTTTGTGGCCTTTACTCATAAGAAGTTCTTGCGTTTGGCTGTAGTTCTGAGTAAATCCCAAGAGAAAACCACCCCCTCCCGAACCACAAAGTTTAAGTGAGAACATTTTATTATCGAGTCCAAACTCCCAAATAGACAGGAATTCATCGGGAATCATCGATTTAAAGTGCTGCAATTGGAAGCTTGAAAGCTTAGCAACATTATTAAAGAAAGGAGTCGATTCACCCCTTATGAGTTCTTGAATGCAGCTGTTGTTGAGTGGTATAAATTCCTGCTTTATCTGCTCTGAATAGTCTTCCTCATCGCAAGATTTTAGAAAAGCCTTAACCAAAGGTGCCGTATTGCCTTGCTTATCGGTATCAACAAGAAAAATGGCACTGTCCTGACCAAATTTACGCCCTGGCAAGGTCACCAACTCTATTTTTTTTGAATTATGAATCAATAGAGGCAATTTTAGGTAGGAATTTAAGGGATCCAAGCCTGAACTTTGTCCGTGGAAACCTGATTCTAGTTGAGAGAATAAAGTTTTCAATTCCGTAATTTGTTCGGTACGGATAACACGATTATTCGAAATCGCCTTGTGAGCATATTTTTTATAAATAGCTGCACATAAAGCTCCTGAACTCCCTAATCCATAACTCTCTGGAATGCTCGACTCAAAATATAAACCTTTGGCGACATCTTTCTTAAGGGCTTTAATGTGAATAAAAGTATCAAGCTGATTCTCTTCAATATACTCACAGAATTTTTGAAGTTCCTCATTCGATCGACGAGCAAATTGTCTATCGGTATATTTATTCTCATCGATAAAACTCAACTCACCCTTAAAATGAGTGTACGGAATACTCAATCCCATTGAATTAAATAGAACAGCGTACTCCCCAAAGAGTAAAATTTTAGCGTAATATTGTTCAGGTCTATGATTCATTACAATGTCTTATTTGATTCTCTTAGGACCATTCCCCATACCATCCTGAATATATTTACCCTCTTCCAAAAGCTCAATCAACTCTTGCTTAATAAAGTTCTGAATGATAAATTCATCAGCCTTTGGGTACAAAAGATGAATATTAGGCCCAGCATCCAAAGTAAAGCAAAGTGGAATTTGAGTTTTTTCCCTAAAGTTCTTAATTCGCTCTATGGCGATAAGCGTATTCGGTTTTAACAAAGTGTAAGATGGATTTGAACTCATCATCAGCCCGTGCAAACTAAGAGCCTCATTCTCGACAATATGAGTGAACTTATCAAAATCACCTTGTTCCAAAACATCTAATAGTTCCACCATATTAAGACGTGCTTGCTGAAAACGAGCATCGGCATAAGGGTGATCTACCATCAGTTCATGACCGGCTGTACTCGAAACCTTCTTAGGCGAAGAATCGATCATCAGAATCGTATCCTGTAGATCCTGAAAAGTTGGGTGAATCGTTCCTTTAAAAGGGATGGCAAAATAATTAGAGCTCTCAGTCTGACCTTCCATTTCACCCCAAATAGCATATTGTCCAAATACCGAACGCGAAGCACTACCCGAACCTAGACGAGCAATTCTACTGGCTTTCTGAAGGAAGAAATCACGAGGCATCTCCATTTCATCAATAGCCTCCTGCATACTACAAAGGCACAAAGCCAAGGCACTCATAGCAGAAGCTGAACTGGCAATACCTGCCGAATGTGGAAAGGTATTGGAACTCGAAATCTTAAGTTGATATTTAGTCAGGCAAGGCAAATCGTTTGAAACAGAATCAATGAATTTGCTCAACTTCTCTTCAAAAGCTTTATTCTCTTTCCCTTCGAAAAGGTAGGTAAGATCTTTTTCTCCCGGCTTCTTGGGAGAATAAGTCAGTTCAAAACGAGAAACTGACGCGCTCAAACTCATACTTAAAGAAGGATTGCAAGGTAGTTGAACACCCATTTTTCCCCAATATTTAACCAAAGCTATATTAGATGGGCTTTCCCATATGATCGTATTTTTCATCCAATTATAATTTTATATTTTGGTCGGATGGAAGCCGCCATTTTAATCGTTTTCGTGTATATTAAAGCTTTGCTCATGGCTCGTTACATTCTTATCAATTTCTTTTTTTTTACAAATCACCTTCATCTTCGAGCACCATATTATCCCATGGGATAAGCGTATTTAGGCCTTTCAATCGAAAATAGTTTGTTAATGTTTTTTTATCCCAATCGCTACGGACCATTACAAAATCCCCCCCCCATGCTCCTAAGGATTTTATGGATCCCTCAAAATCGGGAAAAGCGAGTTTCTTTATGCTTGGTATGCCTAATATGTTTGAGGTAATTGCTTCGTGCTCCTCAATTATCTTATCGAAATCAACGGCCAATTCTGCATCTAAAAGGTGAAGAGATAGGCTGGATATTTCTTGTATTTCGAGATTGTAATCTTTCTTTTGAGTTAAAAATCGCCTCACTTCATTCTCCGTTTTTTGTTTTTTTCCCAGATATAGAAAATAGATTTGATCTTTAAATTCTGGTGAAAAAATACAAGCTTCGGTCCAAATCTTATTCTTTAGTCTTTGAAAAAGTATGGGTGTGTCGTTCTGCGCACAGGCTACATCGTAACCCGATCCTTTTGAAACTCGAGCAAGCAGATCGAAGGCATCAACCTGTGCCCATTGCGCCACATTATTTATGAGTGTAGAACTCGTTCCCAAACCCCAATTTCGATTAAAATTCAAATGGGTTTCTATTCGATAAGCCGATGCATTAAGAAAATTCGGATTCAAGGCTAATGCTTGTTTTAAGAGCTGTGCTATAAAAGTTTTTTCCGGCGAAAAATCTTCTGTGGGATTCAATAAGTCATCTTTATTCAGATGAAATTTTAACCACTGTTCATCATTTTCAAAGGCCTGCCAGATTAATCCTTCATTCGTTTTAGGATAAACTGAAAGCGATTGCCCATGCTGAGTAGGAACTGCCAAAGACAGGGCGCCTTTCAGCACCAAATACTCCGCAGTGATAAGGAGTTTACCGTTCGAATAAAAAAACTGAGCTTGATCCAAATCCTAATTATTTTGTGTTTCTAATGGTATTCAAAAAATTCTCAACTTCGCTATAACTCACCGTTGATTTTGCAAATCGAGATTTAGCCATCAGCTTTTCAGCTTTATTTGCATTAAAGGCATTCAATAAATTCGACAAATGCATTTTCATGTGCCCATGTTGAATACCCGTTGTGACCAAAGAGCGGATGGCTCCAAAATTATTAGCTAAACCAGAGGCAGCTGTCATCATCATCAGATCTTTTGCTGAAGGATCACCTAATAATTCTAAACCTAATTTTGCCAGAGGATGAAGTTTAGTTAAACCACCAACGGTCCCTAAAGCAAGAGGCAATTTTAGTTCATATCTAAATCGACCATCGCTCACTTCAGCCTTGGTCAAACTCTTATATTTTCCAGTTTGCGATGCCCAAACATGCGCATTCGCTTCAACTGCTCTAAAGTCATTTCCTGTTGCCAGTGCCACCGCATCAACTCCATTCATAATACCCTTATTATGAGTACATGCACGGTAAACATCAAGCTCAGCAATTTGAGTTGCCTTTAAAAATTTGTTGGCGAAAACCTCACCAGTCATGCCATCGAAAACATCATCGAGATCCTTAATATCACACTCAATCCAACATTTCACAAGGCAATCAGGCGTGTAGTTCGATAAAATAGACATTACAATCTCACACTCATGCTCCTCATCTGTCCAATCGACTTGGCTCCGAATGAACGTTTCAAGTGTGCTAGCCATCATCTCCAAACAAGAATTGATAAAATTGGCTCCCATTGCATCGAGCGTATTAAAACTCACATGCAATTGATGGTAATTCTCCATTTCATGACTCATATCAATTAGAGACAGGTCGAGAATTCCACCTCCACGTCGTCTCATATTGGTTGTTAAGCCATGTGTTGCGCACATCAGCTCCTTCTTCAGTTCAGGGAAAGCTAGCTTTAAACGATCGCTTTTGCCATTCCAAAGGAAATGAACTTGTCCTGTTTTTTCAACGGAGACAATTTCTGCGTGAAAGCCACCTTTATCTGCCCAAAACTTAGCCGAACGAGAAGCTGCTGCAATCACAGAACTCTCCTCAGTAACCATGGGTAGGTGATAAACCTTATTATTTATCACAAAATTAGGTGCAATCCCAAAGGGAAGGAAAAAATTAGATAAGGTGTTCTCACTGATTTCATCCAATAAGCTCTGCTGTTCAAGATCATTCAATCTGAAATAATCTAAATCAGCCTCAATCTGCTCACCTTTTCCACTAATCTCTCCCAAGTATTTCAACTTCTCTATTCGCGAAAGTTTCGAAAAACCCTTTATTATCTTATTCTCCATAAGGATATAACTTTTACTACACTTAAATAAATCATCTGATATCAGTTAGCGAAGATCCAGATAGGCTTCTGCCAACTGCAGTCCTTTTATCTGGCTCTTGATATAAGATTCAAGTTCGTTATACTCAGCCTGAGCATGTCTTAATAAAGCTGAAGCCTGACCATAAATAGCTGGCATCTTGCTTTTTTTCATCAGGTAATAACCATCCAAACAAGACGTCACTCCTCCTGAGATGATCAATTCTTTACACTGAATTGTTTTATTATTTTTATAGATAGCATTTGTCCACTCGAGCATCTCTTCGGCATTATGGCCTATTTCACTCAAAGCTTCCAAAACCTGACCTGCCTTTTCAGGATGGCGCATCAGCTCAATCTTTGCAAAATTTGTTCCTCCAAAGGCTCCAAATTCTAAAGCCTGCAAGGGTAATTGCATAAGAGCTTCCAAACTTTTGGGTCCCATACCTTGCCCTACCTCTTTCACTATAATGGGAGCCTTTATTTGCTCCATCATCTCATTCAAAGTTTCAATTGGGGATCGTTTCATAAGATCGCCCTCAGGCTGCAAGCTCTCTTGCATCGGATTAATATGAACAATTAAGCCATCGGCACGCAAATCGTGAAGCATAGCCTCAACCTTATCGAGAGCCTTATCTTTAATTAATGTCTCAATCTGACAGATACCTAGATTAGCATACAAAGGCAAATCATCACCAATAACAGAACGCATATCGAAATCAGCAAAATGAGCCTTACTATCCAGTATTGATCGACATGAGCCCAAACCCATTCCCATTCCAAACTGAGCACAAGCACGAGCCAAGTTCAAATTGATCTTAGCTGCTTTTTCTGTTCCGCCTGTCATACTCGAAACCCATATTGGGGTACGTAGCTGCTTACCTAAAAACTCAAAAGCTTGAAGTTCCTTATCAGGATGGGCACTTAAAAGAGGTTCGTAATAAAACCGCTTATCAGCCAATGCATTTTCCATATGCGAACGGAAAGCCAAATCAATATGGTCTCTTTTTCGGTCAGTCATCGTTTATATTCTGTTGTCAGTTATTTGTTATCGGTTTGAAAGTTTTCACTTTAACACTTCGGCTACGCTCAGTGCGACGCCTTTATCCTTTAGTTTCCCTTACCCTTGTTCCCTTATCACTTGTAATATGTCTTGAAATCACCAGCCTTAAAATCTCAGAGGTCCCTTCACCAATTTCCAAAATACGTTGATCTCTATAAAACCGCTCCACATCCGAAGACTTTAAAAGACCATGTGCTCCATGAATCTGAACGGCTTCATTAGCGACTTCTCTGGCAATCTCAGAGCAATAGAGTTTTGCCATTGCAGATTGTTTTCCAAATTCATAGCCATTATCCTTCAACCAACAAGCTTGATACAACAAAGCTCTTGCAGCTTCAATTTTTGTAGCCATATCAGCAAGCTTAAAAGCAATCGCTTGAAATTTTACTATAGGCTTCCCAAACTGCTCGCGCTGCTGAGCGTATTTTAACGATTCCTCATAAGCTCCCTGAGCCAAACCCAACGCCATTGCTGCGATGGTTAACCTCCCCGAATCGAGGGTTTTCAGCATGATTTTAGCTCCCTGTCCAAGCTCACCCAATAAATTAGCTTCAGGTACCTGGCAGTTCTCAAACGTCAAATTTGCTGTATCGGATGCTCTCCACATCATCTTCCCTTTCATAGGATCAGCATTAAATCCAGGAGTACTTCGATCAACTAAGATAACAGATAATTCCTTTTTACCATCTTCCTCAGCCGTGATTACCTGAAGCGTAACCCCTATTGAAGATTCTGAAGAACCGTTAGAAATGAATTTCTTTGCCCCATTAATTAACCAATTATCATTAAATAGCTCAGCCTTTGTTTGCGTACCTCTGGAGTCCGATCCTGCATTTTCTTCGGTTAAACCAAATGCCCAAACATTTTTACCAGTGCACAATTGAGGCAGGTATTTCTGCTTTTGCTCTTCTGTCCCGAAATAATAAATAGGCCCAATTCCTAACGAATTATGAGCCGCTAATGTTGAAGCCTGTGAAGCATCTACACGAGCCATTTCTTCAACCGCTATTAAGAGAGACAAATAATCCTTGCCTTGTCCACCATATTCCTTTGGAAGATATATTCCAAAAAGTCCCAATTCCCCCATTCTTTCGGTTAAATGTGAACTAAATTCTTCTTTCTCATCCAGATCTGATGCCAATGCTTTTACTTCATTCTCGGCAAATTCTCGAACCTTTAATTTAAGTTCTTCGTGTTCTTTGTTTGTATAGGGATTCATATCTTGTTTTGCTCTTTTGATTCTAATATCAGACTCGAAAGTCTTTTAATTAGCAAACCTAAATAAAATCCTTTATCTCTAAAAATTATTTAGAATTAATTTTGATAAAAATAAGCTCATTTTAGGGAGTCACAAAATTTTAAATATTTGACTTTAATCGATATCAGGATTCCATTAAATAAGGTCGACCAATATTTCCACAAGTCAGTTCTACTGAACATCATTAATAAACAACTCTAATTCAACAAAGAAAAACTGAAAAACAAAAAAAATAAAAACACTTCCCTATGTTATAACAAACCCTTTCGATCCACCACAACAACCTATACTGCAAGAGAATAAGCTCTATCATAAAAACTTGGCAGATTTGACAGTAGTTTATTAAAACTGTTTAATCTAAATTTACATATAATTAAAGATACACACTATGGGATTTGAGATTTGGCATATTTGGCTACTGGTGGCAGTATTTCTTTTTATGATTGAAATATTCATGACCAGCTTTATTGCAGTCATTATTGGAGTAGGAGCTTTAGTAACTGGCGTAGGAGCCTATATTGGCCTAAGTGTCACTCAGCAACTTTTCCTATTTGCCGGATTTACTTTCCTAAGTCTATTCATCATTCGTCCTTTAGCAAAAAGGTATATTTTTAAAGCAAAAGACTTTGTCTCTAAAAATGCTAATGCCTTATTGGGGCAAAAAGCAACTGTCGTTGAAATTATAGATCCCAATAAACTACAGGGACGTGTAGAAGTTGACGGTGACTACTGGAAAGCAGTCTCTTTTGATGGGAAAGCAATTTCTAAAGGTCAAATTGTTACCATAGTGAGTTACGATAGTATTGTTTTAACTGTAAAATAACCCTAACCCCTCATATATTGAATCAAAGGTCGGACATTTTGTTCGACCTTTAATTTTAGCCTTCCTTTTCGAGATGCTGAATCTTCATATCGATATTCAACACAAAAAAAACATATATGAACAAAGTCTATTTTTTTTACCTTTGGTATCTATTTGAAAAATGTCAAGAGCACAGGCTTTACAATTCAAAATAAAACACATGCAGTTTAAAGATATTATTGGACAAGAGGCCACAAAGTCGCGTTTTATTCAAACGGTTAACGATAATAGAGTCAGTCATGCTCAACTTATTGTTGGTGAAAAAGGTGTAGGTAAATTAGCAATGGCTATTGCTTTTGCCCAATACGTTTCATGTCAAAACAAACAGGCCAATGACTCTTGTGGCCAATGTGCATCTTGCAAGAAATATCAAAAACTCGTTCATCCCGATTTACATTTTGTTTTCCCTGTTGTAAAAAGTAAAGGTGCTAGCAATCCTGTTAGTGACACTTATATTGGGAATTGGAGAAAACAGGTACTTAGTAATCCTTATTTCGACCTTAATGACTGGTATGCAAGCCTAGGTGTAGAGAATGCTCAAGGCATGATTTACTCAAATGAAAGTAGTGAGATTATTAAAAAATTGAATCTTAAAACCTATGAATCAGATTATAAAATCATGATTATATGGTTGCCAGAGAAAATGCATGCTGCTTGTGCCAATAAACTACTTAAACTAATTGAAGAACCTCCCACTAAAACCATTTTCTTTCTCGTTTCAGAAGAACCAAATCGAATTCTTCAAACCATTCGTTCAAGAGCTCAAATGATGAAAATCCCAAGGATTGAGAAGGATGCTTTAAGCCGTGCTCTAAAATCAGAATACAACCTATCAGACACGGAATTGAATAACCTTGTCCGTTTATCAGAAGGAAGCTATCGTAAGGCACGCATTCTAATCAAAAACTCCGATGAGAACGCCTTTAACTTCGATCGTTTTGTAAGTATCATGCGTATTTGTTATGCCCGAAATGTGTTAGAACTAATGACTTGGGCTGAAGAAATCAGTACGATCGGTCGTGAAAGACAGAAAAGTTTTCTTCAATATTGTTTAAAGATGATTCGCGAAAACTTTATTCTAAACCTTAAGCAAGAGGAAATGGTTTTCCTAAATGGAGAGGAAATGAATTTTTCTCAACGTTTTTCTCCCTTTATCAACGAAGATAATGTTTGGCCAATTGCAGATGAATTAACCAAAGCCTATAACGACATTGAACGAAATGGTAATGCAAAAATCATTTTCCTGGACTTAAGTTTACGCTGGGTTAAACTGTTGCGACCATAATACTCAACGAATACTAAGAAGACGATCTGATAAGACAGAAAGTAAATCTATTATCCCCTATGTTCTTTCGTTCAGATAATCATCACAATAAGAAGTTCTTTTCTCAGATATTTTTCCTGCACTCTACAGTCCTTTAAAAAATTAATTAACTTTAGGGGTTGTTTTTGGTATAAACTCTCAGTAAATCTGACAGATGTACCATTTTATTAGCTAATTTTGCAGACACGATTGTAGAATTTTCAGTTCGGCATTTGTACGAACTCAATACAAAGATGACGCAAGCCATTTGAGTACAAAACACCGTACTTTAATGAGTTTCTGCACTCAATATATATACATATGATAGAAGAAAAGGAACCAAAAGGCAAATGTGGCGGTTGCTCTAAAGGTAAATCAGACCACCGACTTTTGGACGGTAAACTTGATGTTTACGACTGGTTAGGTGATGTTCCTGAAAGTGCTTTATGTCCCGATATTATAGAAGTTAAATTTAAGAATACACGTAAAGGTTTTTATTCAAACAACAATAAAATAAGACTAAAGCGTGGCGATATAATTGCTGTTGAAGCATCTCCCGGACATGATATTGGTATTGTTTCACTAACAGGTGATTTAGTGGTTGAGCAAATGAAAAGACAGAAGCTCGATCCTAAAACCTACGAAGCCAAAAAAGTTTACCGTATAGCCAAACCTGTAGATATAGAAAAATGGCATGAAGCCATTGCTCTTGAGCACAAAACCATGATTAAGGCTCGCCAAATTTCAGCCGAATTAAGGCTGAATATGAAAATTGGTGATGTGGAATATCAAGGCGATAAAACCAAGGGAATTTTCTATTATATCGCAGATGAGAGAGTTGATTTCCGTGAATTAATTAAAGTTTTAGCCGAAGAATTTAGAATTCGAATTGAAATGCGCCAGATTGGTGCTCGTCAAGAGGCAGGACGAATTGGAGGAATCGGTCCTTGTGGTAGAGAGCTATGCTGCTCAACCTGGATTACCAATTTTGTATCGGTAACAACCAATGCAGCTCGTTATCAAGAAATATCTTTAAACCCTCAAAAGCTTGCTGGCCAATGTGGAAAACTAAAGTGTTGCTTGAATTACGAAATGGATGTTTACATTGATGCTCGTAGAGATTTCCCAGCAACTAATGTTCCTTTGGAATGTAAGGATGGGACTGCTTACCATCAGAAAACCGATATTTTCAAACGTATAATGTGGTACAGCTTCGATAAGAACTATGCCGTAAATATGGTTCAGATTCCTATTGATAGAGTCAAAGAAATTATCCTCTTAAACAAAAAGGGAACCAAGGTAAACGAGCTTGTTCTTAAGAAAGAAGAAATTACTCGTAAAGCTCTCGATTATGAAAATGTAGTGGGACAAGACAGCCTGAATCGTTTTGATAAGGTTGAAGAAGCTAAAAAGCCACGTCCTAAACGCAAATTCCGTCGTAAACCACGTAAAATAAATAAATCAAGCGAATAGCTATTCGTCCTCAATTATAAAAACTAAAGTATTGAGAACTGAGATTAAACAAATCTCAACTCGATACTTTATTTGATTAAGAGAATTTAAGACTAGATATTTTAGAATCGATGAAGTTGAAATCCAAATACCTTTTAATTATTAGTTTAGCACTAATCCTTATCACAAGTGCTTGTCAGGACAATCGTGTTTATGAAAGCTATGTCGACATTCCTAATCACGAATGGAATAAGGACTATACTGCTCGTTTCGAGGTAGAAATAACTGACTCTATTCAGCTACACAACATTTATGTGAACATTCGAAACACTGGCAAATATCCCTATAGTAATCTGTGGCTTTTCATCAAGCAAATAGATCCTGAAGGTAAGATGACTGAAGAGAAATATGAATGTCAGCTAGCAAGTGATACAGGGGAATGGTATGGAAGTGGTTTTGGAAATATATTCGACTTACAAATGCTTTATAAACCAGCAATTTTATTCACAAAACCCGGACTTTATACTTTCGAAATGGTTCAAGGTATGAGAGATGATAAGTTACTTGGTGTTGTGAATATCGGTCTAAAGCTTGACAAAACAAATCAATAAAAACTCAAAATAGTAGATGAGTCATGCGATAACATGACGACAATTAATCTACTCAGATATAGCTTAAAAGTGGGAAAGAATAAATTAAGGCGTTTTGCAGAGATGGAAACTTTTGAGAATGTTTTCCAGCCCTCGCATGAAGATGTTTGGGATAAAGAATTCAGACTTAAAGGGAAATGGAACAAGGAATATTTCAAAAATGACAATCCTATTGTTCTTGAAGTTGGTTGTGGTAAAGGTGAATACACCGTAGGTTTAGCTCAGCGTTTTCCTGAGAAAAATTTTATAGGTATTGATATAAAAGGTGCCAGATTATGGCAAGGTGCAACAATAGCCAATGAAGAGGGCTTAAAGAATGTTGCATTTGTTCGCACCAAAGTTGAGCTATTACGCTCTGTTTTTGCCACTGGCGAAATTTCTGAGGTTTGGATCACTTTTGCTGATCCACAAATGAAAAAAGTGACCAAACGATTAACTGGCACTCGCTTTATGAAACTCTATAGCGATTTAATGATCTCTAATGGCATGATTCACCTTAAATCTGACAGCCAGTTCTTATACGAGTACACGCGTTATATGATTAAGGAAAATAATCTGAAAGTATTAACCGATACCGATGATTTATACAATTCAGAACACGCAAATGACATTTTGGGAATTAAAACCTATTATGAGGCGCAATTCTTAAGCAAAGGTATTCCTATCAAGTATCTTCAATTTTTATTGGAAGGAAAAGCTGAATTTGTTGAACCTGACGTTGAAATCGAATTGGATGAGTATCGCAGCTTTGGTCGTGATAGACGCAAGCAGCCTACTGAAGAAAAACACAAAATTCAGAAGAAAGATTAATTCTCTCTACTAAAAAAAGAGCATGTCTGATATTTATTCTCGCATATTCAAAGTTGTACAGGAAATACCTGCAGGTCGCGTGTGTAATTATGGTACCATTGCGAGATATATTGGTTCCCCCAGAGGTTCTCGACTAGTAGGTTGGGCAATGAATAATTCTCATTCAAGTAAGGAATACATCCCTGCACATCGTGTTGTAAATCGCATTGGGATGCTATCGGGTAAACACCATTTTCCTGGTGAAAATTTAATGCAACAACTACTCGAAAACGAGGGCATTGTGGTGATAGACGATCAGATTCAAGATTTTGAAAAGCATTTTTGGGATCCGATGAAGGAACTCCCAGAAGATTTTATTTAAAATCAATCTAAATGCTTATATTTGTCGACAGTTAAATAATTAAAGGGTCAATCAGTTAAAGAGAGGTTTTTTTCAGAACAAAATTTACAGATTTTATTCGCCCCTCATTCACTTTTTAACTCAATTACACATACATTCATTAACATGACATATACTAACAAGCAAGTTACCGATGCTTTAAAACTCGTAAAGTTTCCAGGTAGCGATCAGGATATTATTAGCCTCGACATGGTTCGTAATATGAAGATTGAAGGCAAAAAAATTGCATTCGATTTAGTTTTCCAAAAGTCAGACGATCCGAATATCATTCCTTTAAAGAAGGCTTGTGTGACTAATATCTTACGATTCGTCGATAAGGATGCTGAAATCAAAGGAAACATTAAGGTGAAGGCTGTTCATATTGTTGAAGCACCTTCGGTATTGCCTAATGTAACCAATATTATTGCAATTGCTTCGGGTAAGGGGGGTGTTGGTAAATCAACTATTGCTTCAAATCTAGCAGTTGCTTTGGCTAAGGCTGGTAAAAAAGTTGGTCTTATTGATGCTGATATCTACGGACCTTCAGTTCCTAAAATGTTTGGTTCGGAGGATGCAAGTCCAAAACTAACCCATATTGATGGTAAGGATAGAATTGAGCCACACGAGCGCTATGGCGTTAAGATGCTATCTATTGGTTTCTTTGTTGATCCGGCTCAGGCAACCGTGTGGAGAGGCCCTATGGCTTCGAATGCGCTTAAGCAGATGATTGAAGAAGGTAACTGGGGCGAACTTGATTTCGTCTTAATCGATCTTCCTCCTGGAACATCGGATATTCACCTGACTTTGGTACAAACTGTTCCTGTAACAGGTGCTATTGTAGTAAGTACTCCTCAAGATGTAGCATTGGCCGATGCTGTAAAAGGGATCAACATGTTCGAAGGCGCTGGTGTTAATGTGCCTATTTTAGGGCTAGTTGAAAATATGGCTTGGTTTACTCCAGCTGAATTACCAAACAACAAGTACTATATTTTCGGTAAGGATGGTTGTAAAAAACTGGCTGAAGAAAAAGGATTGAACCTATTAGGACAAATTCCAATTGTTCAAAGCATTCGCGAAGGTGGTGACAATGGTGCTCCTGCAGCATTGAACGAAGATTCAGTTACAGGTATGGCTTTCGCCGATTTGGCAAGCAAACTAATGGCATCTGTTGAAGACAGAAACAAGAATCAGAATCCAACGGCTAAAGTTGAGATGACAAGATAATTATGAAGGTCAAAAAGTCGAACAGTCCAATGGTCTGAACGTCTGAAGGATCACAGTACATATAGAAAAGCACCTTCGGTTTCGGGAGGTGCTTTTTTTATGGATAGCAAGCTTCAAAATCCGAGTCCGAAAAAGAAGTTATAAACAAGTAAAACACCCGTGACACAGAATATTAAACATACCCTAGCACTGACACAGAGTTATGAACAATGTCGCAGCAAACGTCCTAAGTGTCTTGTAAAGACTCCTGCACTTTGCAAGAAAGGTTATAAACCCTTTCTAAACCTTCTCGTAAGCTGCAGTAAGCTTTCTAAAAACCTTGTGACCATCCCTGCAAGCTGCAGGAAGCTTTCTAAAGGCCTTGCGACTGTCCCTGGTGTATGCAAGGAACATCATAAAGCCTTTAGAATCTTCTTAACAAACTGAAGGGAAACCAACAACCTTTTAAAAGGCATAAAAAAAGCCCCAATCGCATGAAACGATTGGGGCTATATCTTCAAAACGTATCTGCTTATCGGACTTCCGAACCAGCTGCAACAGCTTGCTCTGGAGAAACGAATGCCAATTTACCATCAGCATCTTCAGCCATCAGAATCATACCTTGCGATTCAATTCCTTTTAATTTACGTGGCTCAAGATTCATCAAAACACTCACTTGTTTACCAATAATCTCTTCAGGCTTATAATGCTCTGCAATACCCGAAACAATGGTTCTGATATCGATACCTGTATCCACAGTCAGTTTTAACAATTTCTTAGTCTTAGCTACTTTCTCTGCTTCAGTAATGGTTCCAACACGAACATCCATTTTCATGAAATCGTCGAAGTTGATATTCTCCTTAACAGGAACAGCCACTCTATTTTCCAATTCATTGGCAAGCTTAGTTGCTTCCAATTTATCAACTTGTGCCTGAATCGTCTCGTCCTCGATCTTCTCGAACAATAGTTCAGGCTTATTAATTTGATGACCAGCAGGAAGAGCATCAGCAGTTACATCTGCCCACTCTATACGATCCATATTAAGGAAACCACGAAGTTTTTCAGCCGTAAATGGCAAGAAAGGCTCCATTAATGTACTCAAGGTAGCTGAAATTTGTAAAGAGATATTCAGAATGGTTTTTACACGTTCCTCATCGGTTTTAATCACCTTCCAAGGTTCGGTATCAGCTAAATATTTGTTACCCAAACGCGCTAATGTCATTGCGACCTTTAGGGCCTCACGAAAGTGGAAGGTCTCTAAATTCTTTTCGATATCAGCCTTAATCACAGGTATCTGAGCCAATGTTTCTTTATCGAAATCAGTCAACTCGCCAGCTTCTGGAACTAAACCTCCAAAATATTTGTGAGTCAAAACAAGTGCACGGTTCACAAAGTTTCCAAAGATTGCAACTAACTCATTATTGTTACGAGCTTGGAAATCCTTCCAGGTAAAGTCGTTATCCTTAGTTTCAGGTGCATTTGCAGTTAAAACGTAACGCAACACATCCTGCTTCTCAGGGAATTCTTCAAGATATTCGTGCAACCATACTGCCCAGTTACGAGAAGTCGAGATCTTATCACCTTCCAGATTTAAGAATTCATTAGATGGTACGTTATCAGGTAAAATGTAAGATCCTTCAGCTTTAAGCATAGCTGGAAAAATAATACAGTGGAATACAATATTATCCTTACCAATAAAGTGAATCATTCTTGAATCTTCAGCTTTCCAATACTTTTCCCAATCAGGTGTATGCTCCTTAGTTGCTGAAATATATCCGATAGGTGCATCGAACCAAACGTAAAGGACTTTACCATCAGCTCCCTCAACAGGAACAGGCACACCCCAATTTAAATCACGGGTTACTGCTCTTGGGTGCAAACCATTGTCTAACCACGACTTGCATTGTCCGTAAACATTTGGCTTCCATTCTTTATGCTCCTCTAGAATCCACTGTTTCAAATGTGGTTCATACTTATCAAGAGGCAAATACCAATGCTTGGTTTCCTTCAACTCTGGCTTATTTCCCGTAATCGCTGAACGAGCATCAATCAAGTCAGTTGCATTTAATGATGTCCCACAGCTTTCGCATTGGTCTCCATAAGCTTTCTCGTTTTTACAATGAGGACAAGTCCCTGTAATGTATCGGTCAGCCAAAAACTGATTGGCTTCAGCATCGTAAAATTGCTCCGAAGTTTTCTCAACAAATTCACCCTTATCATGAAGGGTTTTGAAAAACTCAGTTGCCGTTTCATGATGGATTTTCGAACTAGTTCTGGAATACACATCGAATGAAATTCCGAATTTCTCGAAAGAATCCTTTATAATGTTATGGTATTTATCAACCACATCCTGTGGAGAAATACCTTCTTTTTTTGCTTTAATGGTAATGGGTACACCGTGTTCGTCCGAACCACCAATTAACAACACATCCTCACCTTTCATACGCATATAACGCACATAAATATCAGCAGGAACATAAACGCCCGCTAAATGACCAATATGCACTGGCCCATTCGCATACGGAAGAGCAGTAGTAACAAGTGTTCTGTTAAATTTTGTCATCTGAAAAAAGAGGTTTTAAAAGATCTTCATTCAACTAGGGAGATCAATTTGTCCCAAGGAACTTTGCAAAGACCTTAAGTATTAATAATGAAATTGTTTACGAGTTTTTGATTAATGAATCAGTCTCGGAAGCGCAAAGATAAAATAGAATTAACAATTTCAAGCATTTAGCTTTGAAATGATTCGGGATTCATTTCATCTCAATTAGGGATTTTATTGCTAATTTGTAATTTCTTAATTAACAAGATCAATAATCAGATGTCTTGAATTCAAATAAACTGGATTATAATGATTTGATTATATAAAAAAAGACATATATGTTTCAACCTTCTGCCCTAAAAAAAGGGGATAAAATAGGCATTGTTGCGCCAGCTGGAAAAATCGCGAAGCAAAAAATTCTCACGGCTCAAAAAGTACTCGAATCACTAAGTTACGAAGTTATACTTGGTAAGCATATTTTCGATGAACATCATATATTTGCTGGTACTGATAAAGATAGAGCTAAAGATTTTCAATTCATGCTCGACCATGAAGAGGTGAAAGCGATTCTTTGCGCTCGTGGTGGATATGGCAGTATTCGTATCATTGATAAGCTTCGTTTTGATGGCTTCGAAAAGCATCCTAAACTATTGATTGGCTTTAGTGATATTACCATTTTCCATGCTCGATTGAATCATCTTCACTTTGGAAGCTTGCATGCAACTATGCCCATCAATTTTACCGAGAATTTAACTGATTCCAGTTCCTTACAAAAACTCACTGATTACTTGGAAGGAAAAATAACAAACTATCAAATACCTCATCACAATCTCAATAGATCAGGTTCTAGTGAAGCCGAACTCGTTGGTGGAAATTTATCAATTATTTGTAGCCTTAACGCAACAGACTACGAACTTAATACACACAACAGAATTCTTTTTATCGAAGATTTGAATGAGGATTTATATCATTTAGATCGCTTAATGCTAAGTCTAAAGCTAAGTGGAAAATTAGCTCACCTCGAAGGTCTTATTATTGGTGGTATGAGCGATATGAAAGATGGAGAAACGCCTTTCGGGAAAACAGCCTATGAGATTATTAAAGAGAGTGTTCAGGAGTATAACTTTCCTGTCATTTTTGATTTCCCTGCAGGACACATCGATGAAAATTGGCCCTTACCTCTGGGCAAAAAAGTGAAGTTCGAGGTGAGTGAAAAGGATGTGAAGCTGAGTTGGAAAAACTAAATCCAATGCAAAGAGATGCGTGTATCAAATACTCAAGACTATGGCAGAACACAACGATTTAGGTAAATTAGGAGAAGATTTGGCGACTAAGCACATGATGAGCAAAGGCTATAAAATTCTGGATCGCAACTGGATTTATCAGAAAAAGGAATTGGATATTGTTGCTACAGATGGTGAGTTTCTCGTTATTGTTGAGGTCAAATCGCGTTCAACGGATTACTTTGAACATCCATCTGATGCCATTACACTACCAAAAATCAAATTTCTGTGTCGTGCTACTCAAGCCTATGTCGACCTGAAAGATGTTGAAATGGAAGTCCGTTTCGATGTGATTTCAGTGATTAAGCGAAATGAAAAATACGATATTGAACACATAGAAGATGCCTTTATCGCTCCCATAGACTAATTAATAATTGCTCATTGTAAATTTCGAATTGAATACCATGAATATTGAAGAATTAAGAGACTACTGCCTTTCAAAAAAAGGAGTCACCGAAGGTTTTCCATTTGACCAAGAGGTCCTTGTTTTTAAAGTAATGAACAAGATATTTCTGCTTACAAATATCAATAAAGATCTAAGTATGAGTGTAAAATGTGATCCAGAACTAGCAGTGGAATTACGCGAACAATTCCCTCAAGTATTACCAGGCTGGCACTTAAATAAAAAGCACTGGAATATGATTGCCATTGATGGTTCAATTTCGAATAATAAGCTCAAAGAGTGGATCGATCACTCATATGATTTAATCGTTTCTAGCTTAACTAAAAAGCTACAAAATGAGCTATTAAGCATGTAAATAGTTCAGTAATCTTAATATCTTTCCATCCGGAATTAAATACTCAACCATAAAACAACAATCATGAATTTTAAACAATTAAGCGTTATTGCACTTTCTTTGACATTATGTGGTCAAGGACAAGCATTCGCAAAGAAGAAAAAAACAATTGAACCAGAAGGCTTCAAGTTTACTAGCGTTGTTGATGTTCCTACAACAGAAGTTCGTAATCAGGAAAGTACTGGAACTTGTTGGGCTTTTGCAACAACTTCATTTATCGAAACGGAATTGATTCGTTTAGGTGCTGGAAATATCGATTTATCAGAGATGTTCACTGTACGTCATGCCTATTCTCAAAAAGCTCTACGTTATTTCCGACTTCATGGAAAAGGCAACTACAGCGAAGGAGGTCAGGCTCATGATGTCTTAAATGTGGTGAAGGAATTTGGTTTTCTTCCAGAAACAGCTTATTCGGGAAATCAGTATCAAAGTGATTACCATATTCATCAGGAAATGGTAAAATCTACCAAAGCGATGTTAGATCAGATTGTAACAAATCCTAACAAGACAATTACTCCTGTGTGGGAAAAATCTGTTAATGGTGTTTTAGACACCTATATGGGTGCTGCTCCGGAAAAATTTGAATCAAATGGGCAGGCTATTTCTCCAGTAGAGTACATGAAAAATACGGGTTTCAATCCCAATGAGTATATCGAGTTAACTTCATACTCACATCATCCTTTTTATAAGAAAATGAATCTTGAAATTCCAGATAACTGGTCTGATGATTTGTATTACAACCTTCCAATTGATGAATTAATGTCGGTGATGGATAATGCATTAACCAATGGGTATTCAGTATGCTGGGATGGTGATGTAAGCGAAAAAGGCTTCTCACATCGTAATGGAGTTGCTATTCTTCCTGAGGCTAATGTTAAGGAAATGACTAACTCAGAAATTGAAAAGTGGGATGCCATGTCTGCTAAAGAAAAAAAGGCTTCTTTATATAAATTCAATAAACCTGGAACTGAGCAAAAAGTTGATCAAGCTTTAAGACAATCAACTTTCAATAACTATCAGACGACTGATGATCACTTGATGCATTTAACTGGTATCGTAAAAGATCAGAATGGAACTCGTTATTACAAGACTAAAAACTCATGGGCTAAGAACTCAAACAAGATGGGTGGCTATCTAAACATGAGTGAGTCATATGTACGTCTTAAAACTGTTGCCATCATGGTGCACAAGGATGCAATTCCTGCAGAGTTAAAAACGAAATTGGGATTATAATTTGATTCTGACATACGGATATCAGAATTAAAACTGAGTAAAGGTTCGGAGTATAAACTCCGGACTTTTTTTTGTTTTCTGTATTACGAAACGATTTCAATTATTTTACAAAAAAACAATACAACATAATTTAAACTGTCAGATTTAAACAACAAATTCCAAACAATTTGCTTACTGCCAATTAAACAAAGATCCTGATTGGTCAGATTTTAATTTCAAGGCGCGTCCTAGTTTACAATAACACAAGGCAACTAAATATGAATTGCATCAAAAAGATTATAGAGCATATTATTTCATGAATAAAATATAAGAAAAAATGTATATAATTGTTAACCCAATTATAACCACTACTAACTAAGTTAATCATGAAACCCCTAAGTAATTCCATTCTAAAGCAATTTAGAAATGGAGATAATTTCGCCTTTAAAAAGATATACGAACGCTATTTTGATGCGTTGTATCTTTTTGGAATGAAATACATCTCAACCCAAGATGTAATGGAAGATATTTTGCAAGAAATTTTCATTAAAGCTTGGGAAAAAAGAGCCTATTTCTTTCATGACTTAGCTTTAAAAGCTTTTCTATATAAATCTGTTAAAAACGCCTGCTTCAATCATATTGAACATCAATCCGTCAAAAAGAAGTTTGAAAACAGACATGATGAAAGTTCTTATGATGAGAATATTTTCTTTAGAAATATTATTGAAGAAGAGGTGAATCGTCAAATTTCTGAAGCGGTTCAAGAACTTCCCGAATCAGCTCGAATCATATATCTTCTAAGTTTGAATGGTGTTAAAAACAAAGAAATCGCTGAAGATTTGAAAATATCAATCAACACAGTCAAAACTCAAAAGCTGCGTGCTAATCGATTTTTAAAAGAAAAACTAAAAAAACAAAACTAGTTAAATTCCTTATAACTAGACAGACGAGCTATAATTTTCAAAAAAAGGGGTGATAAAAAGATATTTTTGTCACCCCTTTTTCAATTTTACCTGTTTAAGCCTATACAAACTACTAATACTAACAAGAAGATGAATAAATTAAATTCCTCATTTAAAATTGCTAACCTTATTACAAAGAGACTAAAAGGAAAATTATCTCTTGAAGAAGGGCTTGTTTTAGATGAATGGAAATACGAAAATAAAGAAAATTTAAACCTCTATCATAAACTCTCGAAAAACCCAGAAACAAACTATTTTAAAAATGAAGAGCAACTTGAAACAGTAAAAAAAGAAGAAATCTGGCATAAAATAAACACCAATTTACAAGAGAAAAAAACACGAAGAATAAGAACTGAATTTCTTAAATATGCTGCAAGCATTATTGTAATTGGTATTAGTACTTTCTTTTTAATTAATTCTATTCCAGACAAAGCAACAAAGAAAATTGCTCAAATTTCTCCTGGTAAAAACCAAGCTCTTTTAATGCGAGATAGGGGAGAAACAATAATCCTTGATGAATTTGTTAAGCTTAAAGAAGATGGTTTAGAAATTAACAATGACGGGGGGCATTTGGTTTATACGAATAACGATAAAACCCCAAGGCAAGAAAAGATCACATATAATTCCTTAATTATACCCAAAGGAGGTGAATATAATCTTACTCTTAGTGATGGTACAAAGATTTGGCTTAATTCCAATTCAAAATTAAGATACCCTACCAAATTTTCGGGTAAAGAACGCCTTGTTGAACTGGAAGGTGAGGCCTATTTTGAAGTAAGCAAAAACAAAGATTTTCCATTTGTTGTGAAAATGAATGATATCCAAATAAAAGTTCTGGGAACTTCATTCAACGTTAATGCTTATTCTGAAGAGAATGAAGTTATCACCACGCTTATTGAAGGTAAAGTTGAAGTTAACGACAAACGAAGAAATCAGAAAGAGATACTTGCTCCCAATGATCAATTTTGTATCAATAAATACAATGGAAATTTCAAGAAAAACAATGTAAATACAGATATCTATACAGCATGGAAAGATGGACGCTTTGTGTTTCACAATGAAAAACTTAAAGACATTATGACTCGTTTATCAAGATGGTATGACGTCCAAGTCTTTTTTCAGAACAGCGAATCCAAAGATATTCGCTTTTCAGGAGATTTAGCTAGATATGAAGATTTCAAAAGTATCCTTGAAATGATAGAGTTCACTGAAAAGGTGACGTTTACGATAAAGAATAGAAGTGTTTTAGTAGAAAAAATTCATTAAAAAAATACGGAGAAAGCTTGCAACAATCTCCGTATTTGTCAATAAACATTTCTGTTAAAGCAGAAATGAATACTAACCAAATCATCTATAAAATTATGGAAAAAAAACGAGAAAAGTCCTCCTATTTTTATGAGAATATTCTCAGAGGGAAACGACTGTTACTCACGCTTTTAATGATAGGCGTGATTCATGCGAGTTCATTTGGAACTCCACAACCTACATTTTTGAACATCGAATTAAATCAAACTTCTCTAATTGAAGTCTTTAACACCATTAAAAGACAATCGGATTATACTTTCCTTTATAGTGTAGAAGATGTTGAAGTTTTTAAAAATATTTCGATCACTAATAAAAGTGGTGATATCAAAGATATTCTTGATGAAAGTTTAAAAGGGACAAACTTAGAATACAAGATTAAAGATAAGGTTATTATCATCAAGCCTGCCACTAACAAAGAGCAGAAGATGAGTCCTAATTCAGGTCAGACACAAGAAAAGAAGACGATCACTGGAATTATTAAAGATGATCAAAATATGGCTTTACCCGGTGTTTCCGTAGTAATAAAGGGTACCAGTACGGGGGTTTCTACTGACATCGATGGAAAATATTCAATTGATGTTCCTGTAAAAGGAACTGTTCTTGTATTCTCTTTTATTGGTATGAATCCTCAAGAAATTTCAATTACAAATCAAACACAACTCAATATTACATTAAGCTCTTCATCAGAACAACTTAATGAGGTAACAGTTGTTGTAAGTAATGGTTATCAAAAAATTGATCGACGTTTATTTACTGGAGCTGCTACAAAGATTGATGCAAAACAAGCAAAGGTAGATGGGATTGTTGATGTTGGGCGAATGCTAGAAGGGAAAGTCGCTGGAGTATCAGTTCAAAATGTTTCAGGAACCTTTGGAGCCGCTCCAAAAATTAGAGTTCGTGGAGCTTCATCGATTTATGGAGATACTAAACCTTTATGGGTCGTAGATGGTGTTGTATTAGAAGATGTTGTTGATATTTCACCTGATGAATTATCATCAGGCGATGTTTCCACACTAATTAGTTCTTCAGTTGCAGGAATCAATGCAGATGATATTGCATCCTTTTCAATTTTAAAGGATGCTTCTGCAACAGCTCTTTATGGAGCAAGAGCAATGAATGGTGTCATTGTGATCACAACAAAAAAAGGTAACGCTGGAAAAACCACAGTAAATATCACATCTGAAATGACAGTAAAGCAGAAGCCTAATTATGGGCAGTATGACATAATGAACTCGCAGGAGCAGATGTCAATGTTTACTGATATGGAAAGAAAAGGATGGTTGACTCATGCCAGCATGGCGAGATCTCAAGATGGTGGTATTTATTTCAAAATGTATAATGCAATCAATACCTATGATGCTGAACAAGGTAAATTTGCTTTAGATAATACCCCTGAAGCAAGAACCAATTTCTTAAGAAGATATGAATATGCCAATACCGATTGGTTTGATATCTTATTTCGAAATTCCTTACAGCAAAACCATTCAGTATCTATTTCTGGTGGGTCAGACAAATCTAAATTTTATGTCTCCACAAGTTGGTTACACGATGACGGTTGGACCATTGCGGATCAAGTTGATCGATATACAATCAACATGAGAGGTGATTTCGAATTGAGTGATAAACTATCAGTCGGAATTCAAACCAAGGGATCAATTAGAGAACAGGAAACGCCTGGTTCCTTTGATCGTACAAATGATGTAGTTAATGGTAACTACAAAAGGGAATTTGATATTAATCCATTCTCCTATGCAATGAATACGAGTAGAACCATTACGCCTTATGATGAAAATGGTAATCTTGAGTATTTTAGAATGAATCATGCTCCATTTAATGTTATAAATGAGTACAAAAACAACAAGAATGAATTGAATGTTCTGGATTTGAATATTCAAGCAGATTTAAGCTATAAGTTCAATAAAAATTTGAACTATAAATTCATTGGTTCTCTTCGCTATGTAAAATCTACTAACGAACATAAGATAATGGGTGAGTCTAATGTCGCGAGAGCTTATCGCGCAAATGATGACGCAACAGTAGCAGAAGCAAATCGATATTTATATACTGATCCGGAAAACCCAAATGCTAACCCTGTTGTTGTTTTACCTCATGGAGGTTTCTACAATAGAGAAGATAATTCATTAAAAAATTACTATTTCAGAAATATTATTAATTGGAATAAAACCTTTGATGAAACCCATATCGTAAATGTGTTGGCTGGGCAAGAATTAAAATATGTTGATAGACAAAAAACATACTTCAATGGTTACGGATACCAGTATGATAAAGGGGGTGTCGTGTATACCGATCCTAATATTATCAAGTCGACTGTACAATCAGGTTATTCATATTTTGGAATGACACCTTTACGTGATCGTTCGATTGCAGCTTTTACCAATGTTGGTTATTCTTACAAAGGAAAATACACCTTTAACGGTACTGCACGTATTGATGGCTCCAATAAACTAGGTGAAGCTAAAAGCGCAAGATATCTTCCAACCTGGAATGTTTCGGGTAAATGGGATGTAAAATCTGAATCTTTCTTAGCAAATGTAGATGCTATTTCATATTTGCAATTAAGAGGTACTTATGGATTAACCGCAAGCATGGGGCGTTCAACAAACTCCCAAATCGTTTTAAGAAATGAATTAACAACTACTCCATATGAATCGGAAAGACAAAATGGAATGGTAATTAGCGCACTAGAGAACTCTGAGTTAACTTGGGAAAAGCAATATGAAACCAATCTTGGCTTCGACATCGGATTATTTAACAACCGAATTAGTTTACAGACTGATGTGTACAAGAGAAATGGCTTTGATTTAATTGCTGCGATTAGAACTTCAGGAATTGGTGGTGAAGCATGGAAATATGCAAATTATGCTGACATGGAGTCAAAAGGTATTGAATTTACTTTAAATACTAAAAATATCAAGACAAATGATTTTTCTTGGACAACTAATCTAACATTTGCATATAACGAGAATGAAATCACCAAGCTTGAATCAAAACCAAATATCTTTTCGTTAGTTAAATCTGAAGGTGGGGCAATTCTTGGAGGACCGGTAAGAGGTCTATATTCAATTCCTTTTGCAGGACTAAATGAAGATGGAATTCCAACATTTAAAGATGCAAATGGAGAGACAACTCAAGATGTCTATTTTCAGGACAAAGACACAGAATATCTAAAATATGAAGGTTCTATAGATCCAAAAGTAACAGGTGGTCTATCAAATCAAATCAAGTACAAAAACTGGAACCTAAACATTTTCATGACCTATCAAATGGGTAATAAAATCCGCTTATACCCTTCCTTTCATGCCAATTATAGTGATATGGATGCAATCACACGTGACATGAATAACAGATGGATTATGAAAGGAGATGAAAAATTAACTACTATTCCAACGCTAGTATCAAAAAGAATGTACGATAAATATGGTTCAGATTTAGAATCAACTTATAATGCATACAACTATTCAGATCAAAGAGTTGCTAAAGGTGATTTCGTTCGAATGAAAGAGATATCATTAAGCTATAATTTACCTAAATCTGCTCTTCAAAAAATTGGTTTAAACTCTGCTCAAGTAAAAGCACAAGGAACAAATTTATTTCTGCTGTATTCTGATTCAAAATTAAACGGACAAGATCCTGAATTCTTTGGAGCTGGTGGTGTTGCAATGCCAGTTGCTAAGCAGTATACAGTAACCTTAAAACTAGGATTTTAAAATCGACTCTTATGAAATTTAAATATTTATATCTAATGATCGCTGCCATAAACCTTATGGCATGTGATAATTATCTGGACACAACTCCAGACGATAGAACCAGTTTAGATTCTCCAGAAAAAGTAAGTGAGTTACTGGTTAATGCTTATCCTGACAACTCTTATGGTATGTTCTGCTTTTCGATGAGTGACAATGCTGAAGACAAAGGTTCAGGAACAATACTTCAGTCTAATGCCGATGCATATTCATGGGATAAATTCACTGATGTAGCTCAAGATAGTCCAACTGGATATTGGGATGCTTGTTATAAAGCCATTTCCCATTCTAACGAAGCTTTAGACTTTCTTAAATCTAAAGTTACAGGAGAAGAAGATGGTAAGAAAATATTCGAATCCTTTTATGCTCCCTACTATGGGGAAGCATTGGTTGCAAGAGCTTATGCTCATTTCATGCTCGTTAACCTATGGTCTAAAACATATGATCCAAAAACTGCAGGAAGTGATATAGGAATTCCATATGTAACTACTCCTGAAAAAACTGTTCTAGTTAATTATGATAGAGGAACTGTTGCTGGAGTATATGCTCAAATTGAAAAAGATCTACTTGAAGGTTTACCATACATTAAGGATAATGCTTACGAGGTTCCTAAATATCACCTAAATTTCGATGCTGCAAATGCTTTTGCATCTCGTTTTTATTTAATGAAAGGAGAATGGCCTAATGTAATTAAATACAGCAACCTTGTTTTAGGTTCAGATCCTACTACTAAATTTAGAGATTTAAATGGTGCTTATACTAAGCTAGGTCTTAATGAACAGGAAGCTCAATATAATAAAGCTGAGGAGCCATCTAATCTACTTCTTGCCAGCACTGTTTCTAGATGGTTTAACTATTATTTTGCAAAAGCTAGATATTCGATGACATACAATATCCAGAATTCATTATTTAACAATGTATTTGTGGGTGGTACTTGGGCATTATCAGCTGCAGCATATGGTTCTGAACATAAATTAATGCTAAAATGGGGATATTTCTTTAAGCGTGAAAGTTTAAATGCAAATACGGGTTGGTATTATACAATGACTCCTTTATTTTCATCTGAAGAGGTACTTTTTAATCGTGCTGAAGCCTACGCAATGCTCAATCAAAAATCAGATGCTATAGCTGACATTAATTACATTCTTAGTAAAAGAATTAAGAGCTATAATTCTACTACACATGAAGCAACTGCTGTTAATATTGAAAATGCATATAAGGAATCTAAAGTCGAATTTAAACTTAATCCATTCTATAATTCAACTATAGAATCACGTGATATACTGAACTGTATTATTGATCTTAAACGAAAGGAGTTCTACTACGAAGGGCATAGATGGTTCGACATTAGAAGATTTAATTTAGCTGTTGAACACAAAATTGATAAGAGTTCACCAATCTTGTTAACAGATAAAGATCCTAGAAAGCAACTTCAGATTCCAGAATCAGCTCAGTCATACGGTATTGCGGCAAACCCACGATAGTTAAAAAAAATACATTATGAGAAAAATATATTATTTACTGGCTATCAGTCTTATAGTTCTTGGCTTTTCATCCTGTGATGAAGAAGCTGATCTTTCTGATATTTCAGTACTTTCAGTAGAAGAAAGCAATCAAGATGATCTTGATAAATGGATCATAGATAATTATACAACCCCTTATAACATTGAAGTTAAATGGCGTTGGGATGATAATGAAGTCGCTAATGATTTCTGGGTAACACCTCCACAAAAAAAGCAGGCTCAAGAATTTTTAGAAGCCATGTTGGAAATCTGGATCAAACCTTATAAAGAAGAAACTGCAGGCAACCCTTTCCTAGAGACTTTTATACCTAAAATTATAGTATTAGTAGGCACCCCTCAATACAATAAAGATGGGACAATAACACTTGGTTTAGCTGAAGGAGGAAGAAAAGTAACTGTATTTGATATTGATAAGTTTGATATCACTGACAGATCTTCAGTTATTAGAGCATTTCATACTATGCACCATGAATTTGCTCACGTATTGCATCAAACAACATTCTATTCCTTAGATTTTAAGAGTATAACTAAAGGTGATTATACAGGAAACTGGAAAGATGTAAATGTGTCGGATGCTAATCTGAAAGGGTATATCACATCATACTCGATGCTAAACGAGAATGAAGATTTTGTAGAGTTAGTTGCTGCCATTTTAACAACCGTTGATAATAGCAATACGCCAATAGAATATACCGTTCCTGAAAAAGATGCAAATGGTCTAATTATAAAAGCTTTAAGCGCTTGGACTAAAAAGGAATATATTAAGGTTACAACAATAACGATGACTGCATGGGAGTATCGACTGTATATGCTGGGAATAACCTACAACGCGACTGCTGACTTAAAGTATACACAAGTAGCAGGCTCACCTGAAGGTCTTGACAAAATCAACCGTAAACTTCAGATAGTGACCAATTATTTTAAAACAGTTTGGGGGGTAGATCTTTTTAGCTTACAAAAGCGAATTGACTCAGCAACTGAAGCCTTAATCGTTAAGAACAAATAACTATGAGAAAGATATTATTTTTATTAATCGCAGTTATATCATTTATATCCTGCAATGATGATGATTTCGAAAGTGTGTTTGAGAAATCGCCAGAAGAAAGAATTGCCGAAGCAAATAAGAAATACAAAGATCTTCTAACCTCTTCGGAATTTGGGTGGGAAACGAATTATTTTGCGGTAAGTGAAAGCTCTATGCAAGGCTCTACGATGATCATGAAGTTTAATGCTGATGGTCAAGTAAGTATTCTTGGCGATCACACAAAAATCCGTGAAACATCTGAATACATAATTCATCAAGAAGCTTCCACTCAAATAAAGTTTTCAACTTATAATAAAAACCTAACATGGTTAGCGACTCCCGACAGATACAATCCTGAAGGTATGGGTGGTGAAATAGAATTTGTTTTTATAAGTTCAACTGAGGATGAAATTATAATGGAGGGTAAAGTAAATAAAGGAAAACTTATCTTCAAGAAAACAAACAGAACTGAATTGCCATTCTGGAATTTTCAAGCCATAAAAGATCAACTATTAGCTTTAAAATCAAACGGTTTTATGGCATTTCAAATTGAAGGAGATTCAAAGAATAAATATGGCTTCGAATTCGATGCTTCTAATAATAATGCCAGTATTAGTTATAATGCAGATGAACAATTATTTAAAGAAGAAAGAGCTGTTATTTTCACGACAGAAGGTTTGATTTTTAATGAACCTCTTATCCTTAACGGAAAAGAAGTTAGTTCTTTATCTTACACTGGAGAAATTGAAAAAGTAGAAGTTGCTCCTAATAGTGGTGATAAAGAATACAATATTAAAACGGCAGGCGATTTCATCTACAAAGATTCTAACATCGAATTAAAGATAGTGAATGTACCAGTTCCTGTATTCTATACTCCTGGTATCATTGAAAAATTTGAGAAAAATGAATATGCTCGAATTTATTTTAGTCGAGAAGCATTCTCGGGGTATATGACAGCAATCAAATCTGAAGTCACATCATTTAATCGAATGTTTCTGTTAAATAACTATGATGATGGTACAATTGTTGGTCCTGGTTTAAATATCACATTTAAAAATGGTAACCAAGCTGTTATCAATTACGAGATGATCAAAAAAGGTTCTGGTGTTGTTCAATTTATATTTGGTGAAACACAAATTGTAGTTAATTCTGATTTAGTTGATAATCCAGATACAGAGATTAATGAAATTGAGGTTGAGCGCGAAGCTGTTTTGTCCAATCTACAAAACAGCCCAGGATTACAAAATTATATAGCAGAAATGTCTAAGGAATCGGGCTATTTAGTTTATCAAAAACCATTTATGTTTGGTGCTTCTATCTTTGATTTTGTTTCAGTAGATAATCCATTGAACTCATTTGGAGCTCTGGGATATTAGATCTCTAAACTGAATTTCATTAATTCTAGTATAGTTGTTAAACAAAAGGAGCTTACTGTAGTTTGTAAGCTCCTTTATTTGTATCTATATTTTTACTATTCACTCACCAATAAATTACACCCTCTTATATCAGAGTTGTCAAATCGACCAAGGATTTCAAATTTACCATCAGCGTAAATCTTTCCTAAATCTTGTGTTTCGATAAAAGAACAGGAATACAAATTGGCCAAGTCGATAACGTTGACACCACCACTTCGTCCCGTTTTTTCATAGGAAAATGGATCATAGGCATCGCGAATCAGGATTTTCATCCAGGCAGGTGTTTTAAAAAGACTATCTCCTTTACTATAGCCTTGCGACAAAAGCTCAGTCATGCCATATTCTGAATGGATTTTTTTTACGCCCAAACGTGAGGTGAAAATAGCGTGTAATTCTTCGCGGGTGATTTCCTTACGTCGACCTTTCATGCCACCCGTTTCCATCACAATAACATCGCCCAAGTCGAGCTGATGATTTTCGGCAAGCTCAAGTAGTGCAAAACTAACCCCCAACAACAAAACCTTTTGATTTTGAGATTTCAATTCGTCCAAATTTGCAATTAGTTCCTCATGGTTATTCAAATAGAATCCTGATTTCGGATGGCCGCTATCCTTAATCAACTTCTCCATCATATAAATCAATGAAGAGCCTTCACGCTCAAGATAAGATGGAAGTAGAGCTAGAATACAATAATCATTGACAGGGCCGTAAAAAGCCTCAAATCCTTTTGTAAAGCTATCCTCATAAATTTCTAGATCTGGCACATAATGACGAGAGGTTAAGTTACCTGTTGTCCCACTGCTGGTAAAAATAGCTTTAGCCTCATCCGTAGAGGATGTTACCTTATGTGATTTGAAAAATTCGATAGGCAAAAAAGGTATTTTTTCTAAACAATCCACAGAGTTCACATCAATATTCAATAGTTCAATATACCGAGCATAAACAGGATTGTTGACCACTTGAAATTGGAAAACTGCAAGAGCTATTTGTCTGAATTCTTCTTCGGACTGTATGTTGAATATTTTATGCTTCAAATCTATCATAACAAATCTCATTATAATTTTGGAAAATTAACCTTCCAAGAGTACTTAATTAATACAATGCACACTTAGGAAAAAATTATCACTGCAAAGATACTTGATTCTTTAATGATAATGAATCAAGTGTTGGATCATAAAAAAACCATGAATTTACAAATTATAAAATTTGTGAATTCATGGTTATGTCTTAAGAATCGATCTGAAAACAATCTCAAATCATAATTCAAAATCTATATTATTCTTTAATAGCTTTCACACCTGGTAGTTCTTTACCTTCGATGTACTCTAGAAGAGCTCCACCACCAGTTGAAACGTAGCTTACTTTATCAGCTAAACCATATTTGTTGATTGCTGCAACTGAATCACCTCCTCCAATTAATGAGAAAGCACCTTTTTCAGTAGCTGTTACAATGGCATCAGCAATAGCTTTAGTTCCTTTAGCGAAAGTATCCATTTCGAATACACCTACAGGACCATTCCACAGAATTGTTTTAGATTCTTCGATTACTTTTTTGAAGCTCTCGATAGTTGCATCAGCAACATCTAATCCCATCCATCCTTCAGGAATTGCGTTAACATCGCAAATTTGAGTGTTGGCATCATTAGAGAAATCATCAGCAATTAAAGCATCAGAAGCAAGGTGAAGTTTCACATTATTTTCTTTAGCTTTCTGAAGAATCTCTCTTGCAGTTTCCAATTTATCGTCTTCAACCAATGAGTTTCCAATTGTTCCACCCATAGCTTTCACGAAAGTGTAAGTCATACCACCACCAATAATCAAGTGATCAACCTGTGACATTAAAGTTTGGATGATTTCAATTTTAGAAGAAACTTTAGCACCACCCATAATCGCAGTTAATGGACGTTTGGTATCTTTCAATACCTTATCAACACTTGATAATTCACCTTCCATTACATATCCAAACATTTTAGCTTCTGGGAAAAATTTAGCAATCACTGCAGTAGAAGCGTGTGCACGGTGAGCTGTACCGAAAGCATCGTTGATCCAAAGATCAGCTAAATCAGCCAATTTCTTTGCAAACGCTTCGTCACCTTTTTTCTCCTCATCGTAATAACGAAGATTTTCAAGTAAAAGAACTTCACCGGGCTTCAATTCTGCAGCTAATGTTTTTGCACTTTCACCAATACAATCATCAGCAAACTTTACTTCAACACCAATCGATTTAGACAAGTGAGCAACAATGTGCTTTAACGAAAATTTCTCATCTTTTCCTTTTGGACGACCAAGGTGAGACATCAAAATACATGAACCATTACCCTCTAATACTTTCTTGATAGTAGGCAATGCTGCACGAATACGAGTATCATCAGTAATTTCGAATTGCTCGTTCAAAGGCACATTAAAGTCTACACGGATAATAGCCTTCTTATCTGAAAAATTGTATGAATCAATAGTTTGCATGATATAATTATATTTAGTTTTTTTTCTGCAAAACAAAGTTACATTATTATCTTTTCTGCAACAAAGAATGATTAATATATAAACTTAACTCTCTGTAAAAGAATTAAATAAAACTGCATTATGTATCATCCTGAAACGATTGCATAAAGTTCTCTTTTTTAGAATTTTAGTCCTAAAACGTCATTTTTTCAATTTAAATTCCAGCTTGGAATATCTTTTTCCATTAACCTGAATTTCTATTTCATGTAAGCCTTGATAATATTTACGAGTCGTGATGGCTTTAAAAGAGAGTTTCTTCTTTAAACTTAATTTCCCTTCTGCAGGCAATTTCTTCTTTGATAATTTAAAAACCTTGGGTGCCGTTTTTCCATTAGCTTTCATATAATGCACAACAAAATCAATCATCAAGTTCTGTTCTTTAGAAGCTTTGGAAACAAGATTAAAAGAAAACTCAATTTCTTCCCCCATTTTGCATTCCTCTTTGTTCAAAATCAGATTATCAACCGATATTTTAACATCTGATGGATATCCTAATAAATCGAGAGCTTCAGGCAAACCTTGCTTTAAAAGTGTTCGCGAAGCATGAGAAATGATCCACTGCGTCCCCTTATCATTAATAGTTTTCCATCTTTTCAGTGCTTTCAAAACCAATTGAGGATGATCTTTTGCAATATCGTTCAGATTATTGGCAACAGAACGTCTGACATAAAGCTCGGTATCTTGTTTTAACTCATCTAAAAGGTTCAAAACTGGCTTTGGATCATCTATAAACTCTCTAAGTACTGACGACCAGGGTAAGCGTGGACGTGTTTCTTCTGAAACCAATCTTCTAACATTTACATTTTCATCTGCTGTCCATTTATAAAGGTATTCGAAAGTCTGCTTAGGATATTTGCGAATAAAAGGTCGAATCGCATCTTCTGATGTAAAGCGCTTCGTAATTTCGATCAAAGCCTTCATTGAGAGTTCAAAATCCTTCTCTTCAAGACCATAAGTTGAAACATATTTAGCAATCGGCATAAAATAAAAACCCTCAAACCCAGTCATCTCACAAGTTTTTGAAAGCGGATCGAAAGAAGAGAGAAGTATATTTATAGCTTTATTGTACTCATCAGGTAAATATGTAAAAAGGGTTTCAAAAATTAAGTTTGACCGTTCCGATAAGCTTAAGGGGGGTAATTTGGGAACAATGTCCTTATAAAAAGAATCTTCATCAAATTCTGATGAAACAGCATTAATTCTTTGCCCCATACGAGCGACAAGATTCGGATTAAAAACATCCTTAAACAAAAAACCTTCTTCCATAATGTGTAGATTTACATTTCAAAAATGGCCAGATACTCCCACAAATAGAAAACTCTATTTCGTCTGGCTCCTGCCATCTCTTTTATAAAACCAACTTCTTCAAATTCTTTTACCAATTGATTAGCAGACTGGAAACTCAATTGCATTTCTTCCTTTATTTCATTGACAGAAAGATAGGGTTTTGAATAGAATATATGTAAAAGCTGCTTTGCAGAAGGATGTCTTTTCTTACCTAACTTCGTCTCAATTCTATCCTGATAGTTGTTCTTAAGATCTTGCAATTCCTCAAGTTTCTCAATACAAAATGTAGCCGTTTCATTCATGCCTGTAATAAAAAATCGAATCCATTGCTCTACATCATTCTTCGATCGAATTAGGTTTAATCGATGATAATATTCCAATCGATTCTTTTCAAAAAACGCTGAAAGACAAAAAATAGGTTTTTCGATAAATTTCAAGCTTAATAATTCTAATAATATCAATGTACGAGCCGTACGGCCGTTACCATCAAGAAAAGGCAGAATTGTCTCAAACTGACACAGGGAAATTGCCATTTTTATAAGATAAGGAAGCTCTAAACTCTCGTTGCGCCAAAACCACTTCGCATCATTAATCAGAATCTTTAAATCATATTTACTTGGAGGTGTATATTTCGAGCCAGATGATTCTTGATGTTTATTGTCCTTAGCATTAAATTTCATACGAAGCTTACCCGCCGTTTCTTCTTCTTTTGGTAGATCGGCATAAAGCATACGATGTGTTTCCTTTATCATATGAAGCGTTAATGGAAATTTTTCAAGTTCCTTAACAGCCCAATCTATTGAGTTGATATAATTTGTAACCTGCTTATGGGCAATTAAACTCCGGTAACCTTTGGAAGCAGAAGGTAAAAAAGCCTGAGTCATATTCGAACGAATCCCCTCCATCATATTCGAAGCCGTAACTTCTATGGCGGTAAACATAGGAAGGTGAATATCAATATCCTTAAAAAATCTACAATAAGCGTTTAACTCTCCAAGTCGATGCATACAAGATTCAAGCATAATATTAATCTGCTTATCCTGCCATTCGAAAGAACGGTTAATCAAGAATGAAGAAGTACTCTTGTAGCCTTCACGATGACTTTGATTAATAAAATCCCCCTTGTTTCTCATATTAAGCTTTACGTTCATAAAGTTGAATAAATTCCTCTTATTTAGGTAAAAATATAAATAATTTAATAAGATATAAACATCTGATTTAATACAAATATATTTCTTTAAAATTATGATCCACTGTAAGTGTCATAAAATCAGGGCTTCCATAAAGTGAACAGCTATTATAACTACTAAATATTCTTTCGAAAATTAGATTAAGTCTATATTGGCCGCGAATTTTAAAACTTCAATCTATGTTAAGAAAAATCTATTTAGCGATAGCTCTTATTGCTTTCACTTATAGCGTAAAAGCAGAAGGCTATGCCGTAAATGTTCAAGGCGCAAAACAAACTGGTATGGGACACGTTGGTGTGGCCATCAATTGGGATGCCAGTAGTATGCAATTTAACCCTGGTGCACTTGCAACTCTAGATGCAAAGTACTCTCTATCTATGGGTGGTAGTTTGGTATGGTCAAACACAGAATATACCAACCTTTCAAGCTCTGCATTAAATACGGAGACTGATAACCCAATCGCAACACCATTCTATTTATATGGATCAGCAAAATTAACTGATAAACTTGCTGTTGGTTTAGCTGTTTACACACCATTTGGTAGCTCTAATATATGGGGAGACACTTGGGCTGGTAAATATTTGATTCAGGAAATTACAATGAAATCAATTTACATTCAGCCAACTGTTTCATATCAAGTAAACGACTGGATGTCTGTAGGAGCTGGCTTAAACATCGTTTATGGTGACTTCAAATTAAATAAAGCATTTCCTATTTTACCAAACCCTACTCTTCCACCATCAGCAACAAATCCAATTATTGCAGATGGAGGTGCTGAATTATCAGGAAATACAATTAAGTATGGCTACAACCTAGGTGTTTTTTTACAACCTACTGAGAAACTAAATATAGGTATCTCATATCGTTCAAAAGTTGATATTGAATTGGATGATAGTGAAGGTGAAGGAACTTTTTCATTCCCATCTACAGTTCCTCCAGCATTAGTTGCTGGTTATAAAGCAGGTGGTGTAACAGATGGTACATTTACTGCAACATTACCATTACCTGCTAGCTTAAATGTTGGTTTTGCTTATCAAATTGATGAAAAATGGTTGGTTTCAGCTGATGTTAATTTCGTTGAATGGTCAGTTTATAAAAATCTTGAGTTCGTTTCAAAAGACGCTGCCGCTCTTAATTCTTTAAATAAAAGAGATTGGGATAATTCTATGACTTATAGAATTGGTGCTCAATATTCAGCTAATGAAAAATTAGATTTACGTGCCGGTTTCTATTATGACGAGACTCCTACTAATGATAAGTTTTACGCTCCTGAGACACCTGGTGCTGATAAGATTGGAATCACCGGTGGTTTCTCATATTTACTAAACGAGAAATTTAGTATTGATGCGGCTTTCATCTACTCAAAAGGTGAAAAGATAGAAGCTTATGATACAAATACAAGATCGCAAGGTTTTGGTGGAGAATATCAAAACACAGCGTTTATCCCAAGTGTTGGTATTACATACAACTTCTAGAAAAATTAATATCTAATAAAAAGAGCTGCCCTTCGGTAGCTCTTTTTTTACGCTTTATTTTCTTGCTTCACTCAATTAAGAATCTTCTTAATTGCTACAGAGAAACCACTATCGTCAACACTTTTAGTATTCTCGTAGGTATCTTTTAATTCTTTTGGAGCATTTGATACAACAAAAGGATACTTCCCCCACTCCAATAGATCAAGGTCGTTATAATCGTTCCCTATAACTATGGACAGATCAGTATCCACATTTAGATACTGACAAAGCCATTCTGCGCCGTAAGCTTTTGAGATGTGCAGAGGAAATATCTCCATCCAAATCGATTCGTGATCTAAGGGAGAAGTGGCTCTAATGATTTTCACGTTCTCGAATTTTGCCTTTAATTCATTAAATCCATTAACACAACTGGAAAGGATAACCAATAATTGGCAGGCTTCGCGCCTGGTATCCTCTGCATGACCAATAGGGCTTGCAAATGGCTTGTATAAACTTAATCGTCTATCAAAATCAGGATTTGATTTCCCGGATCTATAATAGGCAAATTGATGATTATTGGGAATGGGGTCTAAAATCATGAAATCAGTCTCCAGTTTAATCAACTCGGAAGAAAGCTCAAATACGATATCTGAATCAAGATGCTGGGAAAAGATAAGCTCTCTTTTCTGCCAGTCAAAAATCCCCGCTCCTGAAGCAAATATTAAATAATCAATGGGAAAATCATCAGGCAAAACTGATAAGGCTGAATAAAGATTTCGTCCTGTGGCTATTACTCTAACAATCTCCTCTTCTTTAAGTTTATATAGGCTTTTAATATCACGATCACTCACTTCTCCCTGAGCAGGTAAAAGCGTACCATCCAAATCGCTAATTACAATTTTAATCTTTTTGTCCATATTAACACTTATACTTAGAGATAGAAACCCAAGATAAAGAAAATGTTTGGCTATTTTGAAGAGTCTATTGAAAGTCTACCAGTAAAAAAGCGATGCTTCTTAGCATCGCTTTAAATATATCTGTATCTAATTATATTATTCTACAGTAACTGATTTTGCCAAATTTCTTGGTTGATCAACATTACATCCTCTAAGAACAGCAATATAATATGAAATCAACTGGAATGGAATAACAGTTAATAGTGGAGCTAAAGCCTCAAGGGTTTCAGGAATTTCAATCACATGATCGGCCATTCCTTTAATTATTGTATCACCTTCGGTAACAATTGCAATTACATGTCCTTTTCGAGCTTTTACTTCTTGAATATTACTTACAATTTTCTCGTAAGACTTATCCTTAGTAGCTGCTACAAAAACAGGCATTTGCTCATCAATTAGTGCAATAGGTCCATGTTTCATTTCAGCTGCTGGATATCCTTCAGCATGAATGTAAGAAATCTCTTTCAACTTAAGAGCACCTTCCAATGCTACTGGGAAAAGATAGCCTCGTCCTAAATATAAAGCATTAGTTGAGTCTACATATTTAGCTGAAAGTTCTTTTATTGCCTCACTCTTATCCAAAATGCTTTGAATCTTCTCTGGTAAACAAGATAGCTCATCAATATGCTTCTCATATTCTTCCTTCGAAAGCGTTCCTTTTCTGTAACCTACCAACATGGCCATCATAGTCAGAACAGTTACCTGAGCGGTAAATGCTTTAGTAGATGCTACCCCAATCTCTGGTCCTGCATGTGTGTAAACTCCAGCATCAGTGTTTCTAGGAATACTAGATCCAACGACATTACAAATGCCAATCACAGTAGCCCCAGCTTGCTTTGCCAAATTAATTGCTGCAAGTGTATCAGCTGTTTCACCACTCTGGCTAATTGCTAAAACGATATCATCCTTGTAAATCACAGGATTCCTATAACGGAATTCCGAAGCATATTCAACTTCAACAGGGACTCTGGCAAATTCTTCGAACAGGTATTCACCTACCATTCCAGCATGCCATGAAGTACCACATCCAATGATAAGAATTCGTCTAGCTTCAACTAACTTAGGAATGACGTCGTTAATACCTCCTAAGAAAATTTCTTTAGATGCTGGTACAACTCGACCACGGAATGTATCTTTAATAGATTGAGTTTGTTCGAAGATTTCCTTTAACATGAAATGCTCGTACCCATTCTTCTCAATTTGTTCAATATCCAAATCCAACTCTTGGATATGGGGCGTTAACTTATCATTGTGAATCGTTTTTAAAGTCAATTCATCACGACTGATGATAGCAACATCATCATCATTTAAGTAAATAACACTCTGAGTATATTCAATAATTGGAGTCGCATCAGAAGCTAAAAAATATTCATCTTTTCCTACTCCAATAACGAGAGGACTACCTTTACGTGCAGCAACTAATTGATTAGGCTCATCTTCACAAATAACAACTAAGCCATATGCTCCAACGACCTTAGAAAGAGCTAAACGTACAGCCATTTCAGCAGTTACATTTCCTTTCAGATAGATATATTCAATAAGATTTGCTAATACTTCTGTATCCGTCTCACTTGAAAATTTATAACCTCTACGAATAAGCTTTTCTCTTAAGGGAGAGTAATTTTCAATAATACCATTGTGAATAATTGTAAACTTATTGTTCATAGAACAATGAGGATGGGCATTCACATCATTGGGCTCACCATGCGTAGCCCAACGCGTATGTCCTATACCAATATGTCCAGAAATATCAAGACCCGATACATGATTCTCTAAATCTTGCACTTTACCTTTACATTTAAAAACACGAGTCTCATCAGTACGTAAAGCAATTCCTGCAGAATCGTAACCTCTATACTCAAGTCTTTTTAATCCATTTATTAGAATAGGATAGGCATCCCTTTTTCCAATATATCCAACTATTCCACACATAGTAAAATATTTTTTAAGGTTCCAATTTTAGGACGAAAGTCCCCATTTCTTTTATCAATTAATCTGAAACAAAAAGGAATAAAGAATCCTTTGCTTCAGCGAATAATCATAATTTCATTCAAATATACTCGAAGGATTCTATACAAACAAAAAAATAATGGCAAGAAAAAAAGGTGAGTAAAAAACAAACGTTTTAAACTCACCTTTATGTTTTCTAAATAGGTTATCTATTCGCTAACCAAACTATCGTATAAATCAGAGTAAGCTTGAATATACTCTTCTCCATTCTTATATTCCATGAACGTTTTTCCTGAGGCTTTAGCATATGAAAGTAAATCCTCATTAATAGATGGACTTCCCATAATAACTGCATCAGACCAATCAATAGCCAATTTATTTATTGCCAGATAATCGGCATTTTCAAGGATCTTCACATCATCTGAGTTAACACCTTCAATCAATGATTTTTCAGCAAAATCCTTACTGAATGTTGTTGAAAACTCGTCATCGTACATCGAAAATACAACTTTGGTCTCAGTAAATAACGGATCTTCGTTAAATGCTTTCTTAAGGTATAGAGGTAAAAGTCCGGTGAACCAACCTTGACAATGAACAACATCTGGAGCCCAACGTAATTTCTTAACCGTCTCTAATACTCCACGAGCAAAAAAGATAGCTCTTTCGTCGTTATCAGCAAAAGCCTGACCATCATCTTCTAATAATACTTTCTTGCGGTGAAAATAATCGTCGTTATCAATAAAATAAACTTGCATTCTTGCAGCTTGAATTGAAGCTACTTTAATTATCAATGGGTGATCGGTATCGTCAATAATAAGATTCATACCTGATAAACGAATAACTTCGTGTAGCTGATTTCTTCTTTCGTTGATACAACCGTATCGTGGCATGAATGTTCTGATTTCTTTTCCTTTCTCTTGGATTCCTTGTGGTAAATATCTACCGACTTTAGACATCTCAGATTCAGGGAGGTAAGGCATGATTTCTTGTGATACAAACAGTACTTTTGTCTTTTCCATGTGATCGCTAATATTGTAATACAGATTATCCGTGCAAAATTAAGAAAATAATTTGTAATACGTCTACTTAAGCTGATCTAAAACAACTAGTGTACAATTAAATGACCTATTAGTGAATTTTGTGTTTATTAATTTTATTTATTTGCACTTTCATTCATTCAATACTTTTAAACAGTACTTGAATAGATAATAACGCGATAATCTAATAACTAGACTAATAACAAACTGTTATCATCTGCTTGTATTTTTTTTACAAAGACAAACAGCAAATAGCCGTTAATATTGCCTCAACAAGGCAAGAGAAATTATAATGATGCAAATAGTTAAATTAATTGCTGAAACACGATCAATCGTTGGTAAATACAAGGCCGATGGTAAACGTGTAGGTTTTGTACCTACTATGGGAGCTCTGCATGAAGGACACCTTTCATTAGTTGAACAATCAAAAAAGGAAAACGATATAACGGTTGTTAGTATTTTCGTAAATCCAACTCAGTTTAATAATCCTAATGATTTAAAGACTTATCCTAGGATTCTAGATCAGGATCTTGAATTATTATCTCGATTTCAACCCGATTTAGTTTTTATACCTGAAGTTGAAGAAGTTTATCCTGAACCAGATACACGTGTTTTCGACTTTGGAAGTCTTGAAAAGGTCATGGAGGGTAAGAATAGACCAGGTCATTTTAATGGGGTTGCTCAAGTTGTGAGCAAATTATTTGATTATATTAGTCCCAATAATGCCTATTTTGGCCAAAAAGATTTCCAACAAGTTGCTGTTATTAAGCAGATGACAAAAGACCTCGAACTAGACATAAATATAGTCGCATGTCCCATTATTAGAGAGTTAGATGGACTAGCAATGAGTTCTAGAAACATGCTTCTTTCAGAGGTGGAACGAAAAAATGCTGTGAAAATATCTGAAACTTTATTTAAAGCTTGTAACTTAGTGCCCGATTTTGGCGTATCCCAATTAAAAGACTGGGTTATTACCGAGATTAATAATAATGCTTATCTAGAAGTTGAATACTTTGAAATAGTAGATGATACAAGTCTTAAATCCATTGAAAAATGGGAAGATTCGAACAATCGAATTGCCTGTATTACTGTTCAAGTAGGAAAAGTTAGATTGATAGATAATATTTCTTTATAATATTTAGTTTTAAGCGACATGTATATTGAAGTTTGCAAATCGAAGATTCACAAAGCATCAGTAACCAGTGCGAATCTGCAGTACGTTGGATCGGTAACCATTGATGAAGATTTAATGGATGCAGCCAACCTTATTGAAAACGAAAAAGTGCAGATTGTTAACGTTAACAATGGTGAACGTCTGGAAACCTACGTTATTAGAGGTGAAAGAGGTTCTGGTACAATTTGTTTAAATGGTCCTGCTGCTCGTAAGTGTGCTGTTGGCGATGTTGTTATTATCATCTCCTATGCCTCAATGGAGTTTGAGGAAGCTAAAACTTGGGAACCTAGCCTGGTTTTCCCCGATACTGAAACCAATAAATTGATCTAACAAATCAGTTTAAAAATACACACAAGGCTGTTCGTTTAGAGCAGCCTTTTTTCTTTGGTAGCCATATCGAGAATGATTAACTTCCCCTGAATTTTTTAATTTAATATGAACTTTAGTGTTTATTCCACTCTAAATGAAATTATGACTAAGCTCGAAATCATCAAGAATAAAATATTTACCAATAAGGAATCAGCCTTTGCCACACTACAAACCTGGCGCTTTAAAGAAGAGAAGATTGTCTTCACTAATGGCTGTTTCGATATTGTACATCGTGGGCACTTGGAATATTTAGCCGAAGCTTCAAACCTGGGGCATAAGCTTGTGATGGGTTTAAATACCGATGCATCAGTTCAACGACTAAAAGGCCCAAACCGTCCTATTAACGATGAATACTCTCGCGCCTTACTACTCGCTTCACTTGGTTTTATCGACATGGTTGTATTTTTCGACGAAGAAACTCCATACGATTTAATAAAATTCATTCAGCCTGATATATTGGTAAAAGGCAGCGATTACAATGCTGAAGATATTGTGGGCTACGATATCGTAAAAGCAAAAGGAGGTGAAATTATTACTTTGGATTTTATCGAAGGATTTTCTTCAACGGGTATCATCAATAAAATTATCAACACCCACTAATCAATTTTTGATTTAAGATCTTAAATTTACGAATGAGGATAGGTGTAATCCACATTCTTTATACTTTGTTTACTTTATCCTTAAACCTTTAAGTTTTTCCCCTTTTCTACTTTAACTTTTATTAGCTATGCCTCCAAAAACAAAAACTGCTTTTTTCTGTCAGAACTGTGGTGTTGAGTCGCCCAAATGGGTTGGCAAATGTCCATCGTGTAGCGAATGGAATACCTTCGTCGAAGAGGTGATTGTAAAAACCAACAACAAACAAACCATTGGAAGCAATGGTAAAACGCCTAATAAACCTCAAAAGATATCGGAAATTGTAACCTCGGAAGAAACACGTTACGATACACAAAATGGGGAGTTGAATCGAGTATTGGGAGGTGGTTTAGTTCCAGGATCGATGGTTTTGATTGGTGGAGAACCAGGAATTGGTAAATCGACTTTAGCTTTACAAATTGCCTTGAATCTTAAGAATTACACCACGCTATATATTTCAGGAGAGGAAAGTGCGCAGCAAATTAAACTGCGAGGGAACCGACTTAATTCGGATAACGACAGATGCCTTATTGTGAGTGAAACCTCAATGGAAAATATTTTCTCTCACATTAAAAACACGAATCCTGATGTTTTAGTCATAGATTCCATTCAAACTCTGGGTACTCAATCTGTGGACTCAGCACCTGGATCGGTTTCTCAGATTAGAGAATGTACAGCTCAACTTTTACATTTTGCCAAAGAATCCTCAGTTGCTGTTCTATTAATTGGTCATATTACCAAGGAAGGTAGTTTAGCAGGTCCAAAAATTCTAGAGCACATTGTTGACACTGTTTTACAGTTTGAGGGAGACCAGAATCATATGTATCGTATTCTTCGTGCAACAAAGAACCGATTCGGATCGACTTCAGAAATGGGAATATACGAAATGCGAAGTGATGGTCTCAGAGAAGTTGATAATCCTTCGGAGTTGTTGCTTTCATCAAATGATGAGAGTTTAAGTGGCGTGGCAATTTCAGCCTCAATGGAAGGCATGCGACCTTTTCTGATTGAAGTGCAAGCTTTAGTTAGTACAGCTGCTTATGGTACACCACAACGATCTTCAACGGGTTTCGATTTACGACGCCTAAACATGTTGCTTGCTGTTCTTGAAAAGCGCGCTGGATTCCGCATTGGAACCAAAGATGTTTTCTTAAATATTGCAGGTGGTATCAAGGTTAGTGACCCTGCTATCGATTTAGCTGTGATTATTGCTGTTCTTTCATCGAGTATGGATATTTCACTTCCCAAAGAGGTTTGCTTTGCTGGTGAAATCGGACTCTCAAGCGAAATTCGACCTGTTAATCGAATTGACCAACGAATTTCTGAAGCTGAAAAACTGGGATTCAAGCACATTTTTATTCCAAAAAATAACTCGAAAGGTCTGGATACTTCAAAATTTAAAATCAAGATTCACTTCGTAAGTAAAGTTGGTCAAGTATTCCAAACCCTGTTTAAACAATAATTTTATTCATAGAAAAAGGCTTCGAGCATTATGCTCGAAGCCTTTTTTATATCTCTTGTTTTAGTCAATTAAGCTAAAACAAAATCTAATTGTTTAGCAGCTAAATTAGCTTTAGTGACAAGAATTTTCACATCATCACCTAACTGATAAATCTTTCGGTGATGACGTCCAACAATACAGTAATTCTCTTCGTCAAACTCATAATAGTCATCTTCAAGCTCACGAATAGAAACCATTCCTTCACATTTATTGTCGTTCAACTCCACATAAAAGCCCCATTCGGTAACGCCCGAAATGGTACCTTCAAATTCCTCTCCCACATTATCGAGCATAAATTCAACTTGCTTATACTTTATTGAAGATCTCTCTGCTTGTGCTGCTCGTTGCTCCATATCGCTACAATGCTTACACTGAGATTCTGTTTTATCTTGATTTGCAGATTTTCCATGATTCTCGTATTGAGTTAATAAACGATGAACCATCATATCCGGATAACGACGAATTGGTGAAGTAAAATGCGAATAATGATCGAAATGCAAGCCATAGTGCCCAACATTATTGGTTGTGTACTCAGCTTTTGCCATTGATCGAATAGCCAAAGTCTCTACCAGATTTTGTATGGCATTCCCTTTTACATTATGCAAAAGTTCATTCATCGATTTTGAAATAGCAGAAGGTGAAGCCGTTTTAATACCAAACCCAAACTTGTGAATAAAGTTATTAAAGGTCTCCAATTTTTGAGTATTTGGCTGATCATGGGTTCTGTAAACAAAAGTTTTAGCTGTTTTTCCCTTTGGTACACGCCCAACAGATTCTGCAACCTTTTTGTTTGCCAAAAGCATAAACTCCTCAATCAACTTATTTGAATCCTTCGACTCCTTGAAATAAACACTCAGAGGTTTTCCATTTTCATCGATATCGAATTTCACCTCATATCGATCAAAATCAATAGCACCCTGCTTAAAACGTCTTGCTCTTAATTTCTTAGCTAATTTATCCAGACAAAGAATCTCTTCCTTATAATCTCCTTCTTCGGTTTCTATTACATTCTGAGCTTCCTCATATGTAAATCGACGATCAGAACAAATAATTGTTCTACCAATCCAGGTACTATAAACATCAGCATTCTCATCTATTTCAAAAACTGCCGAATAAGTCAGTTTTTCTTCATTAGGTCGCAATGAACACAATCCATTAGACAAACGTTCTGGTAACATGGGTACAACACGATCGACCAAATAAACAGATGTGGCACGTTCGCAGGCTTCTTGTTCGATGATACTGCCAGGAAGCACATAATGTGTCACATCGGCAATATGCACACCAACTTCCCAATTCCCATTCTCTAATTTTCGAAGCGATAAAGCATCATCAAAATCTTTCGCATCAGCTGGGTCGATCGTAAAGGTTGTGATGTCCCTAAAATCACGTCGTTTTGCAATTTCCTCTTTGGTGATTTCATCCGAGATTTCTTCTGCAGCTTCATTCACATGTTCAGGAAATTTGTATGGCAAATCAAACTCTGCAAGAATCGCATGCATCTCCGTATCGTTATCACCCGACTTTCCTAGTACATCTGTAATTCTTCCAATAGGATTTTTCGCTTTCTTAGGCCATTCCGTAATCTGAGCGATAGCTTTATCCCCGTCTAATGCACCATTAAGTTGTGATAAAGGAATAAAAATATCATGAGGCATATTTCTTCCAAGAGGAATTAAAAATGCAAAGTTTTTTGATGTCTGAACAACACCAACAAAGCTTGTTTTCTTTCTTTTAACAATTTCAACAACTTCACCCTCTGGCTGCTTGCTTTTTCTACGTGCAAACAAAAAGACTTTCACCAAGTCGCCGTGTAAAGCTCTATTTAAATTTGCTGGACTCACAAAAATATCTTCTGTTGTTTCCTCAGAAACAATATAGGCAGCTCCTCGAGAAGTCATATCAACCACTCCTTCAACTGTACCCATTTTTGCTTTCAATTTGAATTTCCCTGTCGACACTTCACTAATTTGATCTAAAGCAACCAAATCGTACAAAACCGACACAATTAAGCGTTTAATGCCCATATCTTTTATTTCAAGAGCTGCAGCAATTTGCTTATAGTTTAAAGTTTTCGATGATTCTTTTGCAAAGATCTCCATCACCTGTTGCATTAAACTTTGCTTATTATATCGGGACTCTGTTTTTTTTCTTTTTCCTACCATAAATGTAAATATACTTAATTCACCCTGAATTAAGAGTGTTAATACAAAAGTAGTCAAAAGGATTGAGTATGTATTTGTTTTCCATCATCCCTGTGTAAATTCTTTACTATCATAATTGATGTAAGTTCTTATTTTACATACCGGATTATTTTTATATTTGTCATTGTTCAAGTGTACAACTGAATAAATCAAATACACTCAGTTTAAGAATATTTACTCCATAATTCTAACTAATTCCTTTATGAAACGATTTCACTCATTTCTACTTTTATTATTGAGCTTAATAGTATTTACGCAATGCAACCATAAGAAACCTGCCAAGCCAGCTAAAGTTGATCCAGCATTTTCAGCTCATATAGTTGGGTATACTAATGGAATCGTTGCGAAAGACGCCAGTATTAGAATAATTCTAAGAGATGCAATGACTGAGGATATTGAGGATACTAAAGTCAAAGGAGATTTATTCTCCTTTTCGCCATCTATAAAAGGAGAAGCATGGTGGCTAGACCGAAAAACAATTGAATTCAGACCAGCAAAACATTTAAAATCAGGACAAGATTATAAGTTTGAATTTAAACTAGGTAAGCTTTTGACTGTTTCCGAAAACCTTCAAGTCTTCAAATCAGCATTTAAAGTCAAAAATCAAAGTATATCTGTAAGCTTCGATGGTATGAGTGCCTATGAAGATTCGAGTCTTGAAGTTCAAAAGCAGGAAGGTAAAATATTGACAGCCGATATAGCTACTGAGGCTGAAGTAGAGTCTGTGTTATCAGCAACTCAAAATGGATCTATACTTAAAATTGCATGGGAGCATAATGGCACTGTGCATAAATTTACAATCGACAGCTTAAAACGAGGTGAGAAAAGATCTGAATTAGTATGTCAATGGAATGGTTCAAGTCTTGGAGTAAAGGAAAAAGGTGAGAAAACCATTGAGATTCCTCCTCTTGGAAATTTTAAAGTGAGCTCGAGCCACTTATACCAAACACCAGAACAGTGCGTTCTTATTTATTTTTCTGACCCATTAGATTTAGATCAGGATTTGGAAGGATTAATAAGATTAAAGTCGGGAGAGAATCTCAGGTTAGAAGTAAACGCAAATACGGTAAAAATATATCCCAAAAAACGACTAATTGGTAAAAGCGAAGTGATCGTTGAAACTGGAGTCAGAAACTCAAGTGGCTATCAACTCGAAAAAGAATATCGCACAGAAGTTACTTTTACAAGTATTAAACCCAATGTTGAACTAATTGGCGATGGTGTTATTATTCCAAACTCTAATGGTTTAATTTTTCCGTTTAAGGCTGTGAATTTAAGTGGGGTGAATGTTAAAATCATAAAAGTATTTGAAAATAATATTCCCTACTTTCTTCAACAAAACCAATTTAATGGAGATAGAGAATTAAAACGTTGGGGGCGTATTGTATACAAAAAAGCGGTTCCCTTAGTGTCCGAAAAGAATATCGATTACTCAAAATGGAATACTTTCTCTTTGGATTTATCTGAGATGATTGCGACTGAACCTGGCGCCATTTATAGGGTTCATATTAGCTTCGACATGTCTCAATCTCTTTATCCATGCTCAGATTCTGAAGAAAAGGAAGAAGAGAAAGATCTTTTTGTAGTGGACTCAGAACAAAAATTATATGATGAGCCTTCGGGCTATTATTATGATGATGAAGACAACGATTATTACGAAGAGTATAATTACTCTGACAGAGATAACCCTTGTAAAAAATCATATTACCTCAGAAACAGACACTCTGTTGTTCGAAATGTCTTGGCTTCAAATTTGGGTCTCATTGCAAAAGGTGGCGATGGTGGCAAACTTTGGGTGGCTGTTACTGATATTGTATCAACCGAAAAGCTATCTGATGTTGATATTGAATTGTACAATTACCAAAATCAACTTATTACCAAAGGCAAAACTAATGCAGAAGGTTTGTATGAAGTGAGTTCAGATAAAAAACCATTTTTATTAATTGCTCGTAAAAACAATCAACTGGGTTATTTAAGACTTGATGATGGTTCGGCTCTATCCTTAAGCATGTTTAATGTCTCGGGAGGTAAAACGCCTAATGGGGTAAAGGGCTTTATTTATGGAGAACGAGGGGTTTGGCGCCCAGGTGATTCGTTGTTTGTATCTTTCATTTTGGAAGATAAAAATCAATTCTTACCCAAGGATCACCCAGTTGTATTCGATTTGTATTCTCCCGATAATCAACTCTTTCAGCGCCAAGTTAAAACAAACTCAGTAAATGGGTTTTACGACTTTAGAACGGCTACCGATTCTGATTCCCCAACAGGAAATTGGTTGGCAAAAGTTAAAGTTGGAGGTGCTAGTTTTACCAAAACAATTAAGATCGAAACGGTGAAGCCGAATCGGTTGAAAATAAAACTTGAATTTCCTGATGAAATTTTACAAGCTAAAAAATCTAATGCTGGTGATTTACAGGTTAACTGGCTACATGGTGCAGTGGCTAGTAACTTAAAAGTTGATGTTAATTTAAGTTTAGAGGCTCAAAAAACACAATTTAAAACTTATCAAGGCTATACGTTTGATGATACTTCAAAGGAATTTGATTCTCACGAACAAACCATTTTTGATGGTAACGTTAACGCTGATGGAAAAGCAAATTTGAAATTCAACCTTAATATCAAGCGAAATGCCCCTGGAATGCTAAAGGCTAAATTTAAAACCCGTGCTTTTGAAAAAGGTGGCGATTTTAGTACTGATATTTTTAGCATGCCATATTCACCTTTTGCCAGCTATGTTGGTTTTAAAATCCCGAAAGGGAAAGGTTGGAACGATGCATTATATTCTAACGAAAGCAATTTAATTCCGATTGTAACAGTTGATGAACTGGGTGCCCCTGTCAGTAAAAAAGACATCAAAATTGAAGTTTTTGAAATCAAATGGCGATGGTGGTGGGACAATAGCGCAAATGATGAACTGTCGCGCTATGTGAGAAATCAAAGTAGTAATTTAATTCACACCGGACATATCAGCACAAAGAACGGCGAAGCCATGTATGAATTGAATTTAGGAACCGAAACCTGGGGGCGTAAATTCATTCGTATTACCGATGTAGAAAGTGGTCACTCTTCTGGAAAAACTTTTTATACAAGTTATAAAGGCTGGTGGATTCAATCATCGAGTAATACTCCAGGTGGAGCCGAAATGCTAAGTTTTAGCACCGATAAAAAGAAATACAAAGTTGGCGAGCAAGTTAAAGTACAATTACCAACAAAATCAAAAGGGAAAGTTTTAGTCAGTATTGAATCAGGTGATAAAGTTGAGGAATTATTCTGGGTAGAAACATCCAAAGAAAACAATAGCTTCAGTTTTGAAGCCACCGAAGCCATGGCACCTAATGTTTACATACATGTATCATACATACAGCCTTACAAACAGGTTGATAATGATTTGCCAATTCGATTGTATGGTGTAGAGTTGATCAATGTTGAAGATCCTCAAACTCATCTGAATCCTATTATTGAAATGGACGACGAGTTACGTCCCGAGGAAAAGTATACGATAACAGTAAAAGAAGCTGCGGGCAAAAAAATGACCTACACATTGGCTATCGTTGATGAAGGTTTGTTGGATCTGACCCGATTTAACACGCCTGATGCTTGGTCGAACTTTTATACCAAAGAAGCATTAGGAGTTAAAACCTGGGACATGTACAAATATGTTTTAGGGGCCTATACTGGCGAGATGTCGGGATTATTAGCTTTGGGTGGCGATGAAGATTTGGTAAACAAAGGGGGCAAAAAAGCAAATCGATTTAAACCCGTAGTAAAATTTGTTGGCCCATTTGAGTTGGAATCAGGATCGAGAACCCATGAATTTACCATGCCAAATTATATTGGCTCTGTAAAGGTCATGTTGGTTGCTGGAGATAATGGCTCCTATGGAAAAACTCAAAAGGTTTGTCCTGTTAAAAAGCCACTGATGGTATTGGGTACTCTGCCTCGTGTTGTTGGCCCTGGCGAAAGCCTGAGGTTGCCTGTCACCATTTTTACGATGAAGGATGATATTAAAAATGTAAAAGTAAGCCTGGAAACCAATGAGCTGTTTAAGGTAAAAGGTAATAAATCTCAAAATTTAACTTTCGAAAAGCAAGGCGAACAAATGCTCTATTTCGATTTACTCTTGAGTGAAAATATCGGCATGGGAAAGGTCAAAATTGTGGCTACAAGTGGTAACGAACGTGCTGAATATCCTGTTGAAATAGATGTTCGCCTACCTAATCCTTCAATTCATAAAGTGCTTGAATATGCTATTGAGCCAGGCCAGACTTGGGAAGAGAATTTTAAAGCCATTGGTGTTGAAGGCACCAATAAAAGCATACTTGAGATTTCACGAATTCCTGCTATTAATTTGGGGCAACGACTTGAGTATTTGATTCGATACCCACACGGCTGTATTGAGCAAACCACATCCTCGGTTTTCCCACAATTACATTTGGCAAAACTGATGGAAATCAGCGAAGAGGATAAGCAAAAGATCGAAGACAACATCCGCGAAGGCATCAAACGTTTAAAGAAATTCCAATTGACTGACGGCGGTATGACTTATTGGCCTGATTCGTATAATGAGCAGCCAAGCGATTGGGGAACGAATTATGCAGGGCATTTTATGTTAGAGGCCAAGGCCCAAGGTTACCAATTGCCTGTCGGATTTTTGGATAAATGGATTTCGTTCCAGAGCAAGCGTTCTAACGATTGGACTCAGAGTAATCAAGATTATTATTTCAGAAGTGGACAGTTGATACAGGCTTACAGACTATACACTTTAGCCTTGGCTGGCAAACCAGCACTTGGCGCCATGAACAGAATGCGAGAGATGAATAATTTGTCAACCGTATCACGATGGAGATTGGCAGCAGCCTATCAGTTATCGGGTCGCGAAAATGTAGCCAAAGACATGATTTCTAATTTAGATATTAGCGTGAACGATTATAAAGAAATGTCCTATTCATACGGTAGTTCGGAGCGCGATCAGGCCATGATATTGGAGACTTTGGTATTGATGAATAACAAAGTAAAGGCAAAAACAGTTCTTGATGATTTGGCTGATAAATTATCTTCGAACAAATGGATGAGTACCCAAACCACAGCCTATTCGCTTTTAGCTATTTCTAAATTTGTTGGCGTAGGTGCGGACAAAATTGATTTAAAATATGAATTTACGCTCGATAATAAGGAGGCTAAATCGATAAATACAACATCTCCTATCTCGCAATCAGAATTGACTGTTGATGCCATTAATTCGCATCAAGTAAAGGTCACAAACACTAGCAATCAGGTCTTATTTGCAAAGCTGCAATTAAAAGGTATTCCATTGGTGGGCGATTCGACCTCTTCGTCGAATAATTTAAAAATGAACATCAATTATTATACGCTTGATGGTAAAAAACTAAACCCAAGTCGCTTGGTACAAGGCAGCGATTTTATTGCCGAAGTGAGTATCTCTCACCCTGGTATTAAGGTTGATTATAAAGAAATGGCTTTAAGCCAGATATTCCCATCGGGTTGGGAAATTCGCAACCTCAGACTGGAAGGGAACACAACAATAAAAGCGGGCGATAAATCGCGCTATCAGGACATAAGAGACGATAGGGTTTATACTTATTTTGATATCGAAAAGAATAAAACTAAAACCTATAAGGTGATATTGAATGCAGCATATTTGGGTCGATTTTATTTGCCAACGGTATATTGCGAAGCCATGTACGATAATGATATTAACGCTAGCCAAGCAGGACAATGGGTAGAGGTAATCTCTGCCATACCTGTTGTGGAAACGGCTATTAAGCAAACAGCAAGTGATACGATAAAAGCAGTGGAATAGAAACGTATTTTGTATTCGTGACTGATAATGCAAAACTCATTTTATTGCCATGTCACACGTAATTTTTCCTTTCGCTGGTGCGCGATTAGCTTCGCTGATCTCCACTTCGTTTCGGTAGTATCGCGTGCCTTGATTAAAAAAATAAAACCACACGATAAAATCGTGCGGCAGCGGTGGATAAAAGCAGCAAATTAGCTTTTTGATCGATGTAAGAAGTACAATGTTCGAAAAATTGTTTTTTTGATCATTGTACAAAGTACAAAACATGAAAAATTGTTTTTTTTATCAATACCAATATTGATAAAGCCTAAATAATTGCTTTTTCACCCAATATCAATAGTGACAAAGCTTGAATATTTGCTTTTTTGCCCAATATCAACATTGACAAAGCAAAAAATGATCTTTTGAATAATAAAATATCTTGAAAAAATAAAACCCAAACAATGAATCGTAAAACTATAATTCTGACTATTTGTCTATCCTGGAATAGGTGCATTTGACTGGACATTAAATTAAGCCCTTATCTTTACGTTATGAGAGGAAAAGTAAGAAGGAAGTATGATAAAGAGTTCAAGACAATGGTTGTGAACCTATGTTTAAGTGGACGCAAACCTAATGAAGTTGCATTAGAAATAGATTTGGACAGAAGTATGGTATAATAAACAAAGAAGACATTCTGTTTTGGGCTATTTAACCCCAGATCAATATGGAAAATCTAAACATATAATCGCGGCTTAATTTAAAGTCCAGTTTTTTGTTACATATCCAATAGACTTGTATAATTTATTATCTGACGTTTAATGAAACCCCAAGCCTTAAAGTCATACTTAAAACTTCCAAACCTCATTAAGTTTGGGAGTTTCCTTGTTTTACTAATTTGGTTTTGGCTTAGCTTACCCCAGCCGATATTTAATACGCCTTATTCAAGTTTACTATTCGATCGAAACAATCATTTGCTGGCAGCACAAATCGCTCCCGATGAGCAATGGCGATTTCCTGCAAGCGATAGTATTCCCTATAAATACGAACAGGCGCTCCTTTATTTCGAAGACCAATATTTCTATTATCATCCAGGAGTTAATCCACTTTCTATTGGTAGAGCTTTAGCTCAGAATATTTCAGCTAATCACATCGTCAGTGGAGGTAGCACTATAACGCAACAGCTTATTCGTATGAGTCGGGATGGCAAGCAAAGAAATTTGTATCAGAAACTGATCGAATTTGTGCTGTCTGTGAGATTGGAATTATCCTTCTCAAAAAAAGAGATTCTAAATTTATATGCCTCACATGCCCCATTTGGAGGTAATGTTGTGGGATTGGAAACGGCCTCTTGGCGATATTATGGCCGCTCTTCAAGTAAACTCTCTTGGGGAGAAACAGCCACTTTAGCGGTTCTTCCAAATTCGCCATCATTAATATATCCAGGTAAAAACCATGAAATATTATTAGCAAAACGAAACCGACTGTTGGATAAGTTGGCTAAAAATGACATTATCGATTCCTTAACCTGCGAATTGGCTAAAGCTGAGGAATTGCCACAAAAACCCAAAGCTTTACCTCAATTAGCACCTCACTTATTAACCCGCGCCATCAACGACGGACAACAAGGCAAATCGATTCAAACAAGTTTGGATATCAATATTCAGGAATCCTGTAACCGAATTATTGAGCAACATTACTTGCGACTTAGAGAAAATCAAATTCAGAATGCAGCCGCACTAATTATTGATGTCAAATCGGGAAAAGTACTTGCCTATGTAGGGAATACACCAGGCGCAGATATCAATTCAGGCCATCAGGTCGATTTAATCTCTTGCAATCGCAGTTCAGGAAGCATTCTCAAACCATTCCTTTATTCCTTAATGATTAAGGAATCGGAACTTTTGCCACACACCTTATTAGCCGATATCCCCACTCAAATATCAGGCTATGCACCAAAGAATTTTAATAAAAAGCACGATGGTGCCGTAAAAGCCAGCGATGCATTAGCAAGATCCTTAAATATTCCTGCCGTTTTGATGCTTCAAAAATATGGAGTTGATAAATTTCGGAATAAGCTTAGAGAACTAGGTTTCACAAGCATTAATCGATCAGCTGATAATTATGGTTTGAGTTTAATATTGGGAGGTGCAGAGGTGAGTTTATGGGATCTTGGAAGCATTTATGCCAGCCTGAGTAGAATGTTACAATTCTACACGGATGGGAGTTCAGAATATTCAAGCGATTTGTATTTTCCAGCTTCCTATAAATCATCATTTGCTTATACCATCCAAAACAAATCTTTCAATGATATGATGGGAGCTGCTCCCGTTTATCACACTTTCGAGGCTTTAAACGAAATGGATAGACCCATCGATGGTGTCAATTGGAGCCAGTATAATTCATCACGCAAAATCGCATGGAAAACAGGAACGAGCTTTGGTCATCGTGATGCATGGTCGGTTGGTGTTACACCCGAATATGTTGTTGCTGTATGGGTCGGCAATGCCGATGGCGAGGGACGACCGGGCTTAACAGGTGGTGCAACAGCAGCACCCGTTTTATTTGATATTTTTAAATCGCTCCCAACTAGCACTTGGTTCAATAAACCTTACGACGACATGTTGAAAGTTGCTGTTTGTAAAAAGAGTGGCTACAAAGCTTCATTCAATTGCAGTGAAATAGACAGTCTAGATATTGCAATTCCCGGAGAACGAACAGATGTTTGCCCCTATTGTAAACAAATCAATTTAGACAAAACGGGTCAATATAGAGTAAATGCCGATTGCTACCGTGTTAGCGATATGATCCAGAAATCGTATCTGGTTTTACCTCCAGCAATGGAATGGTATTATCAAAGGAAAAATCCCTTATACCAATCTCGACCTCCCTATTTAGAAGCTTGCATGAGTCAGGGAAATGAAAACATTGATATTATTTACCCCAAGAATAACACCCGCCTTTTTATACCTAAGAATTTTGGAGGCTTGCTCGAGCGTTCAATTTTCCAGGCAGCTCATAGTATCCCTGGCGCAACGATTTATTGGCATATAGATAATGAATATTTAGGCAGCACTAATGATGTTCATGAAAAAGAAGTGCTTGCTGGTTTTGGCAAACATACTCTCACATTAATAGATGACAAGGGAGAAGTTTTAACTCGAAGATTCGAGGTGGTAATGAGTGAGAAATAGTTAACTATCTCTTCCGTACGACTATTATTGCTTATAATCAGCCTTTGAAGCCATATTTTTTTATAATTTTACACACCCAAAAGAAACCGATCATTCTTTTGACTATTTTAAGCTGTATATCAACAAGTATGAATTGCTGATATTTAAATACAATGACGATGGAAAATAATTTGCAAATTTACAATACACTCAGCCGAAAGAAAGAGCTGTTTACGCCTATTAACCCCGGACATGTTGGATTATATGTTTGTGGTCCTACTGTTTATGGTGATGCTCATTTAGGTCACTCTCGTCCAGCAATTACTTTCGATATATTATTCCGTTTTTTAAAGCATTCTGGCTATAAAGTGCGTTACGTTCGTAACATTACCGACGTAGGACACCTGGTTAATGATGCTGACGAAGGAGAGGATAAAATTGCACAGAAAGCTCGTTTAGAAGAGTTGGAACCTATGGAAGTGGTTCAGTTTTTCACTGATCGTTACCACAAAAATATGGACGATTTGAATGTTCTAAAGCCAAGTATAGAACCTCGGGCCTCGGGCCATATCATCGAACAAATGGAGGTTATCGATAAATTGTTTGAGAATGGTTTTGCCTACGAAAGTAATGGCTCTGTATATTTCGATGTAGAATCTTATAGTAAACAACACGATTACGGTAAGCTTTCTGGTAGAAAAATTGAAGATCTAATTTCGAATACTCGTGAGTTAGAGGGACAAAGCGAAAAGAAAAATAGCTTTGACTTTGCACTTTGGAAAAAAGCCAATCCTGAGCATATCATGCGATGGCCTTCAAAATGGAGCGATGGTTTCCCTGGATGGCATCTTGAGTGTTCGGCTATGAGTCAAAAATATTTAGGTGCAGAATTCGATATTCATGGTGGTGGATTAGATTTGCAATTCCCACACCACGAATGTGAGATTGCACAGTCAACTGGTGCGCATGGTCACGAAGCTGTCCGTTATTGGATGCATAATAACATGATCACAATCAATGGTCAGAAAATGGGAAAATCATTGGGTAATTTCATTACACTTGATCAACTTTTTGCTGGTGATAATGATGTGTTAGAGCAAGCTTATAGTCCTATGACTATTCGATTCTTCATTTTACAAGCTCACTACCGCAGTCCTCTCGATTTTTCGAATGATGCACTTAAAGCTGCAGAAAAAGGCTTTAGTAGATTAATGACTGCTGTAGCAACACTTGATAAAATTAAAGCAGCTGCAGAATCAACAGTTAATGTTGAAGAGCTAAAAACTAAAGCTTATGCTGCATTAAATGACGATATTAATACGCCAATTCTAATTGCTCATCTTTTCGATGGCGTGAAAATGATCAACTCATTAGCAGCTGGAAAAGAACAAATCACTGCTGAACAGCTTGAATCACTTAAGAAACTTTATCAAGACTTAGTTTACGATGTGTTGGGATTGAAAAATGAAAAAGAAGATGATGGGGGAACCAATGAGATTTTAGACAAGCTTATTTCCTTATTACTAACAACACGAAACGAAGCTAAGCTAAATAAAGATTGGGCAACTGCCGATAAAATTCGTAACGAATTAAGCAGTTATGGTATTGCCATAAAGGATACAAAAGACGGTTCCGAATGGGAAATCATTCAATAATACAAAAGCTGCTCAATAAATATTGAGCAGCTTTTTTTTAATCAATTGTTAAATTAATATCATTAGTTTAACTTTGATCTTCGGAGTTTACTCTCGTTTACTATAATTTCACCTCTTTCTTAAAATATGAAACTTCAATCTCTTATTATCTACTTATGTCTTGTTTCACTTACAGCTTGTAATGGAAACGGAGCTCATAAAACTTTATCTAAAACAGAAAACGAAGCTCAAATTAAAGTTGTAGAGTACATACATAGTTTAAAGTTAAAGAATCCACAGCGTGCCAAGCTTTTTGCTCAAGGAGATACAATTGAAATTTCAATCAAAAAAAGACAGAATTCAGAAGCTATCGATTCCTTACAACTATTCATTGATGGTAAGGTAAACCAAACAATTTTATCTAAACCCTGGACTTTTTCACATATTGCAAAAGAAAAAACAATGGGGAAGCATAATTTTCAACTGATGGCTTATCACAAGGATGGTAAAGTCGGAAATATCTCATCGTATTACAATCTTAAATCGAATATTGCGCCTAAGGAATTGACCTATAAAATTGTTAATACCTTTCCACATGATGTAAAATCCTATACTCAAGGCTTATTCTACCATGATGGATACTTATACGAAGGAACTGGTCAATATGGCGAGTCAACACTTAGAAAAATTGATATCCCAAAGGGCAACAGTGTTTTTGATAGAAAACTAGAACCTAATTATTTCGGAGAAGGGATCACTTATTACGGTGGGAATATCATCCAGTTAACTTGGAGAGAATCTAAGGCTTTTGTAATTGATGCTGAAGATTTTTCTCAGAAAGATTATTTTAAGCCTCCAACTACAAACGGACAGGCATGGGGAATTACAACCATGAATAACCAACTTGTTATTTCTGATGGGAGTAATATACTAACGCTTGTCGATCCGAAGAGCTACAGTAAAATTGGTGATATAGAAGTTTACGACGAAAAAGGGCTAGTGGATACTTTAAATGAGTTAGAGTATATCAATGGTAAAATTTACGCCAATGTCTGGTTAACCGACACCATTGTTGTAATCAATCCTAAAACAGGACGAGTTGAAGCGAATTTAAATCTAGAAAATATTTTATCCCCAGCCGAAAAACGCAAACTAATCAAAGGTGATGACGTTCTAAATGGTATCGCTTACGATTCTATAAATAATCGCCTATTTGTAACAGGAAAACGATGGTCTAAACTCTTTGAAATAAAGATTGATTAAATCGATTGTCTAATCAAGTTCTACTTTTCCTGATCGTTTCTTAAAATGAGAATTTCGTGTTGATCTTAGGCCTTCGTATGAATTAAGAAGGCCTTTAACACTTCCGATTAATACTTTTGCCTCGACCATAATTGGAACTCGGTTTCTATCGTTACTCACCCAAATGGTCATATCCTCTCCACCTTGAAAAAGATGTCCTTTTACCAACATTGGAGAAAATTTTAAACACTCATAAACTTCCCCACTTTTAAGCTTCACGTTTTCTATCCCTTTATATCTGATATATAGATTATGAACCTCGTTATCAATCAGCATTCGCAGCGGAATTTTTTCTTTCTTTTTATATTTTGAAAAATCTAAGTTACGGGTATAATAAGCAACCGATACAATATCAGAGCTGATCGTTTTATTCTCAAGTGTATCTTTTTTTTCAGGTTTTTGTCTTTTTCTAATTTTCGAGTATATCTGATCCTTATCGTAATCAAACCAATATTCATGTCGAGCAATATAGTCTCCTTCATGCGTTTTGCGATCGAAATAAAAAGGTTTTAAACTCGTTGTATCAACGTAACATGAAATTGTATCACGTAACTTGAAAAACCAATCAAAAGCCTTTAAACTTCTCCCTAAAGCTTCAATTTTATAGGCTGGCTTGTCAGAGTATAATTCGTTTTTAACTTCCAGCTTAACTTCTCCTGCAGCAACCCATAAAAAGCCCCAATTATAGTAGCCTCTAAAAGTCAATTTTTCACCCGACTGAAAAGCAAAATTCTCAATCCCAGATTTCTCCTGAGATTTTAATTGACCAATCGAACAAATTAATACGAGGATAAAAAGAATATATCTCAAATCAGAAATATTAAAGATTAACCTTACCTATTTTCTTCTCAATCGCATCGACCTTAGATTTAAGACGATTATGTTTGTTTTTCTGAATATCAACTGTCATGCTTGAATAAACTCGATCAGAATGTGGCTCAAGAATAGCATAAGCTTTATTCACAATATCCAATGCTTCAGGAAAAGTCTCTGTTTCTATAAGAGTACCCATTGCCGTTAATTGATAATCAACACCGCTTTCGCGAATCATATCAATTACCTGACTTACATATTGACTAACGCTATCTCCTTTATCCGTGGGAAAAATTGCAAATTCCAAAAGTGCTGACATATATAGTAAGTGTTTAGTGTTCGTGAGATATTACAACATTCTCTTCAACGTCCCAATTAGAGCGTACCTTTATCTCCTTACGGAAATAATGAACGGTCTCTGGCTGAAGTTTTAGATTATAGTTACCCGTATCCCATTTTCCATTATCATTCCAATCTTCAATAATTTTTATGATATAGGTTTTAGGTTCAAGATAGTCAAAAGTGAGTAGCCCGTCAGCATAAATCTTTTTACTCTGAACGAGACTTTCATTCTTATTATTCTCGATGATCTGCACAATTACAGGTTGATGAACATGCTCAACTTTCAAAAGAATCTTCCCATAGAATTCAAGTTCTTTCGTTTTAAATTTCTTGGTGAAAGCATCACTTTTTAAAGCATAAATATTTTCAAAAGTAGCTGAATCAATATCTAAACGGTAATTAGTTTCAGATTCCCATTTCACATTCATATGATAGGTACGTAATAAAGCCGAATCTTTCACAAAATTAAAAGGAACAGCAACCTCTAGAGTATCGACCATTTTAACGAGATGAATACTATCTAGGATAAAGCTAGATAAAGGTTCGTTGAACTCAAATTCAACACTTTTATTAAGATCATGAATAGATTTCAAATTCGATTTAAACTCAAAAACAGGTTTCTTAATTTTGGCTTTCTCAGTCTGCTTCTTTGTTTGCTTTGCCTTTTTAGGATCTTTAAAATTTAACTTTAAAGTGTCACTAAAACTAACAAGTTGTTTAGTTGAGTCAGTTTTTAAATAGTTCAGTACAGCAATTAAAGTATCCCTCTTGTAAATATTAGAATCAACAAACCAATACGATAAGGTGTCTCGGGTACTATTACTCTCTATCAGAAAACTACTCGCATCGTCCTCTATATCTAAAATATCAATTTTTAAATAATCAGTTCTTTTATAAGAGAACTCAAAATCTAGCTTCTCACGTCTGGAGCGATTGAATTTAGTAAGGTACAACAACGGGTTTTCCTCCTCAAATAAATTAATATGCAAATCAGCAGGACTAAAAGCCGTATAAGTTCTAAGGGCCGATGAATCCGGAGTAATACTATCCAGTTTTTGGAAAGTTTGAGCTGCTGGGGTTAACAGAGTATCTAAAAATCCAATAATCTCACCTGGCCCATTATACTTATAATCTCGATTTCCATCGACTAATGCGAATAATTTATAAGTTCCAGCTTTTAAATTACTTAGATTAAAATGACCTGCGGTATCCGTTTGAGCAACATAATCTGGAATTGTTGTTAGAGGCACTGAATCCTGATGATTAGAATAAGCATAAATCTGAACTTTCTCAATTGGAAGATTAGTAAACGCATTAACGGCATGTCCTTGTATACTTAAAGAATCCAATTCCTTCCCTGTAGAAAATACATACTTAAAATTACCTAAAGGATTACCTTCATTATTATCAGCAATACCATCGGCAAAATCCAGTGTATAAGTTGTATGGGCTTTTAAACTATCACCCATATCAACATAAATAGATTTACCACGTAAATTCACAGTGGGCTTTCTATCAAGAGGTGGAGAAACAACAAATTTTTCGTTGATATCCTTCAATTGCACAAATTCATTGAAATAGATATTCACCTTTCCCCCTTTAACTTCTGTTGAAAAATTGGAAGGACTTGTTTTTTCAACAACAGGAGACTCTTCATCCTTAGGTCCACCAATAGGATATCCCATGTTTGCACATGAATAAATTAGGGAAGAAATAAACAACCCAACAAATATTTTACTAGTAAATGCTTTCAATTCGATATGTTTTGATAATGATCTACAAAATTATAAAGATTAGAAACAAAAATAAGTTAATAAAGCCAAAATGCTCATGTCAAAGGTTTTTAATTTTGATTTATTAAGGAATAGATATCAAAAAAATATAATCCAAGTCGAAAACAGATTTAGGAGTGTATAGAAATAAAAGATATTACTAAATGAGAAGCTTTGTTTTTGTCTTATTTACACTGTTTTAAGGAAGTATTTTTGTGTAAACATAGTCTTAATACCATCAGATTTTATTGCATAAAAAAAGCGTCTTGCTTCGTTAGAAACAAGACGCATAAAGGTCGGCATCGACCTACTCTCCCACCTTTCGGCAGTACCATCGGCGCTAATAGGCTTAACTTCTCTGTTCGGGATGGGAAGAGGTGGAACCCTATTGCTATAGATACCTGAAATTGTCATCAACACGAAGGTTGATTTATATTTTTAATTCAAATAGAAACCTTATTTCTATAGAATATTCTTTAATCTAAAAAAAAGCGTCTTGCTTCCATTGGAAACAAGACGCTTAAAGGTCGGCATCGACCTACTCTCCCACCTTTCGGCAGTACCATCGGCGCTAATGGGCTTAACTTCTCTGTTCGGGATGGGAAGAGGTGGAACCCCATTGCTATAGATACCTGAAATCTTCAGTTATCAGCATT
>NZ_QQWG01000012.1 GCF_003863355.1 Ancylomarina euxina
ATCAAAACTCTTATTTTGGCGGTCTGGACGAGACTCGAACTCGCGACCCCATGCGTGACAGGCATGTATTCTAACCAACTGAACTACCAAACCAAAATGTATGATTTGTTTATTTAAAGAGTAACGAATCAAAACTCTTATTTTGGCGGTCTGGACGAGACTCGAACTCGCGACCCCATGCGTGACAGGCATGTATTCTAACCAACTGAACTACCAAACCAAAATGTGTGATTTGTTTATTTAAAGAGTAACAGATCAAAACTCTTATTTTGGCGGTCTGGACGAGACTCGAACTCGCGACCCCATGCGTGACAGGCATGTATTCTAACCAACTGAACTACCAAACCAAAATGTGTAATTTGTTTATTTAAAGAGTAACAGATCAAAACTCTTATTTTGGCGGTCTGGACGAGACTCGAACTCGCGACCCCATGCGTGACAGGCATGTATTCTAACCAACTGAACTACCAAACCAAAATGTATGATTTGTTTATTTAAAGAGTAACGAATCAAAACTCTTATTTTGGCGGTCTGGACGAGACTCGAACTCGCGACCCCATGCGTGACAGGCATGTATTCTAACCAACTGAACTACCAAACCAAAATGCTACAGAAATATTTATTTTAGTCGGCTCGTTAGCCTGACCTTTCCCTGAATGCGATGCAAAGATAATGCAACTTTTTTTACTTGCAATAGAGCAATCACTTTTTTTCTAATAAAAAATTAAAGAAAGCTACTAACCATGCTGTTTTGAGCATGTTACGAGGACTCAAATATTCTGTGTTTTTTTCAATTAATCCTTTAACTTAAAGAAACTGAAATTAACGCTACCATAGCTTCTCATATCATGGAATAATGGATGCTGAGAAAAATCGTTTCTTGATGAATGTTCCACAATAACAATACCATCCTCATTTAGAATGTTTTGTTTTAAAATAGCATCAGGAATTGTGTCAATTGTATCTAAATCGAATGGAGGATCTGCAAAAATGAGGTCGAACTTTTTGTTGCAACCTTTTAGATATTTAAAAATATCAGCTCTTAATGCATGAATTTGTGTAAATCCTAAATCGTTGATTGTTTTTTTTATGAAAGCGCAGTGTTTGAAATTTAATTCTACACAAACCACTTGTTCGGCACCCCTGGATGCAAACTCGTAACTGATACTCCCCGTGCCACCGAATAGATCGAGAACGTTTAAGTCTTCAAAATCGATTGTGTTGTTTAGAACATTAAAAAGGTTCTCTTTTGCAAAATCGGTTGTAGGACGAGCTTTAAAGCTCTTATCCGGAGATATCCTTCTACCTTTATGACTACCACTAATTATTCGCACAGACTTGTATTTAAAAGTTTGGTAAATTGATTGTATTCTGAATTCGAAACGATATGTTTTAAGAACATTTCGTTGGGGATATTATCAAGAACAATATCCTTAATATAGCGTTTTAGTATTTGATACGCTTTACTTGTTTCATCTATTTTCCCTGAAAGATGAAGTTGACTGTATTCTGTATTTAATTTCTGTTGTTTATAGATATTCAGAATAAAATAAACCATGTCAGTCTCATCCTTGAAGGAAAAACTATTGGCAAAGTGTTTTTGTCCGTTATCTGGAATAAAGGCATCGAAAAAATGATTGTAAATCTGAACGAATACCTTTGGATGTTTACCATCTATGCTTTGATTTAAAACTTTATGGTAGAAACTCAAAGTTTGATGCGATATTTCAGCTCCAGGAAACTGAGATTCTATAAAATCGGGCAGAGTCGAAGGTAAGGCATATACAATATAGGCATTCATTTCTTCGACCTCGTTCCAGTTTAAGATTTCAGCTTTTAAGAGAGGGTGGCATAATTGAAAGCTATCAATTGCCAGAACATCAGAAAAAAGCCATGAGGGAATAAGACAGGCTTTTTTTGTCAACCAAATAACCGAAACATGATTGTAGGTCAGGTTGAGATAGTCACAATTACGTATACCATCTTTTAATACATCAATAGAACTATTATCCGTTTCTGAATTTAGCTTTTTTGATTGGAAAAGTGCCAAACATTTATTTTCTGAGCTAAGGATAGAAAAAGAAAATCCATCCAGACAAAGCTGGATGGATAGTTTATATCTTGACGTATTATCCTTTTCAAATGTTGAGTCAACAAATAATAATTCGTCCATAATATCTTTTGAGGATTATTCCCAGTTTCCTGCTCCGTTATTAGCTTCTTCAAGAGAACCTACTTTAAGTCCAGGATATTTGTTAATACGAATACGGTTACCGTTTTCTTCTTTTAACTCATCTAAGTACTCATCACGAAGATCAGCGAAAATATCCATGTTTGAAACTTTAGCTTCGAAAACCTGAACTGTTACGTTAGAACCAGTAACAACAACACCAGCTGCCATCTTAAATTCGCTCTGCTCTTGTGTAAAAGGAACGTATCTTAAGTTTTCAATAGCATAATTATTGTTGAAGATTGTCTCTAGAGCTGAAACCATGATCGTATCACGAGTGATAAACCCTTTAACTACTGCTTCTCTTTCAGTCATACCTGCTTCAATTTGCTCATCAGTTAATGAACCAATTGACTTAATCATAGGCATTGAGTCAGTTTTGATAAATGAGATTAAAGTATCAAAGCTGCCAGTATATTTTTTATTTACTTCTTTGTAGGCATTTTGCGCTTTACGAATATCTTGTAATTGATTGATGATCTTTTCGTATCGCTCATTTTTAATTTCACCAAATTTAATTGGTTTCATAATACTTTGGTAAGCCAAATATCCAAACGCAACAATTGCAAAGGCAAGTAAAATTTGAAGGACTGGTTTTAATTTCATAGTTTATAATTTGTGTTAATTTAGTTATACGGTAGATGCAATAAAATAGACAATAATTAGAGTTTATTCTTATGCTCGTAACATACAAATAGTTTATTAGTTTGTGTAAGTTTGTTTGCAAATTTAAAAAAAAAATCTGTTTGGTTATTTTTATAGCCACTAATTTTATGTGGAAATGTTAAAAAAGCACATTAGTTTATGTATTTGTAAGGAATTAAAGTTCGAACCGACTGCTGATCAGGAGTTTGCTGTGACCGAATTGTCTGATTATTTGACTAGTAGTAAGAATGATCGTATTTTTTTATTGAAAGGATATGCCGGGACAGGAAAAACGACTCTTGTTAGTGCTTTGGTTTCTAGCCTTTCCGAAATGGAGATTAAGACTGTTCTTTTAGCGCCAACAGGTCGAGCCGCAAAGGTGCTGTCCCACTACTGCAAGCAAAGTGCCCACACGATTCATAAAAAGATATATCGTCAAAAATCTCTTACCGATGGCTTTGGAGTATTTGATTTGGATAGAAACCTTTCACGTGACACAATTTTTCTGGTTGATGAAGCATCAATGATTTCAAATTATTCAAATGAAGCTTCTGCTTTTGGGTCTGGTTGTTTATTGGATGATCTTGTTGATTATGTTTCTGCCGGAGTTAATTGTCGCTTGATTTTAATCGGAGATGTTGCTCAGTTACCCCCAATTGGTATTGATGTGAGCCCAGCTTTAGATCCCAAGGAGCTCGAATCTTGCTATAATCTTACGGTTAAAGAAGTTATTTTAACTCAAGTTGTTCGTCAGGCTGAAGAATCTGGTATATTAAAGAATGCAACGGAGTTGCGTCGAATGCTTGATGAGGGGGATAGTGGTTATCCTCAACTCGAGACTGAAAGATTTCCAGATATTGTTCGAATTACTGGAGGAGAGCTTATTGAAGAAATATCTTCGGCTCACGATAAGTACGGTTTAGAAGAAACGATGGTTCTTTGCCGTTCTAATAAACGAGCCAATCAATACAATCAAGGTATTCGTAATAGTATATTATATAGAGAGGACGAAATAACCGTTGGAGACTATTTAATGGTTGTGAAAAATAATTATTTCTGGACAGCAGATGTGAAAGAAATTGATTTTATTGCCAATGGTGATATTGTTGAAATCACCAGGATTGGCAAGCATGTTGAAATTTATGGATTAAGATATGTTGAAGTCAGTCTTCGTTTTCCTGATTACAAAGATCTAGAACTGGATACTATGATCATGCTTGATACACTTAATATTGAAGCAGCTTCTTTGGGGTATGAAGAAAATAAAAAACTTTTTTTTACCATTTCAGAGGATTATGCCGATATTCCTTCAAAGAAAAAGCGATATGAGAAAGTTAGAGATAATAAGTTTTTTAATGCATTGCAGGTGAAGTTTGCTTATGCCATTACATGTCATAAGGCACAAGGGGGGCAGTGGAGTGCCGTTTTTGTTGATCAGGGTTTTATTAACGAGGATATGCTTAATCGAGAATTTTACCGTTGGCTTTATACCGCACTGACGCGAGCAACAGAGAAGCTGTACTTGGTTAATTTTAAAAAGGATTTTTTTTCCAATGAAGAAGTTGATTTATAATTCAATTCCTACCATTAAGATATCATCTGTTTGTTCATTATTCTCCTTCCACTCATCTAGCCAGTTAAAGAAATCAGATTTCTGAAGATTGATAGATTTAGATTGAAGATTAAGTAGTTTATTATAGAATTCTTTTTTCTTCAGACGTTTTGTTTGGCTTCCTCCAAATTGATCCGTAATGCCATCTGAATAAATAAACAATCTATCGCCAGGAACTGTTGTTATTAATTTTGTTTGAAATTCAGAGTGCTCGCTTTCTTTTCCGATTGAAAATCTGTCGGCAGGAACTTCAAATAGAGAAAAATCCTCATTTGTCATTTTTGCTTCAAGTAGTTTCTGATCAACTCTTAATTGTTCAACACCTTTTCGAATTAAAATAAGAGGACGTCTGGCTCCAACATACTCAATTTTGTTTTCTTGTGAAATGATTGAAAGAAAAGCCCCATCCATTCCATCATATTGAGTAAATGTATCACTTGAAGTATTTAAAAGACGACTGAATTTCTGGCTGAGTTTAGAAAAGATTTGGCCAGCTTGAATGCTGCTTCCATTTTCAAAAATCGTATGAAGTTCCATTTGGCCCATCATGGTTAGCATAGCAGCAGGAACACCATGTCCAGTACAATCGAATACACCTATGTTTTTTTGTTGGAAATTCTGGTTTATCCAGTAAAAGTCTCCACTTACAACATGCTTTGGAAGATTGATAATGAAAGATTTTGGAAACATGCGTTTGAAATGTTCAGTATCAGGTAATATTGAACGTTGAATTCTTTGAGCATGAATCATCCCCTGATGAATATCAAAATAGGATTTATATTTTGATATTTCTTGCTTTTGCTGATTCATCTGGAAAGCAATCATTATTTTGGATTGCAATTCAGTAAAGTCAATGGGTTTTTTTACGTAATCAAGAGCACCTTTGGTAAGAGCAGCTTTGATGGTTTCCATCTCGGTTTTAGCTGTTACCATAATTACAGGTATTTCTTTTAAGCGTTCACTCTCCTGTAATTTTTCAAGTACATCCATTCCGTCCATAACTGGCATCATGACATCAAGTAGAATGACATCAGGAAGGTTGACTTCAAGCCATTTTAAAGCCTCTAGTCCACCATCTTTAGAAACAATGTTATAGTCTTTTCTAAAATATGCCTCAATTAATTTGTTATTAATTGGAGAGTCATCGATAGATAGTATGATACGTTTATTATCCATGCAAAAAAGATGTAGGGTAGTTTTTTTATAAACTACCCTAGTTTATTAGTTTAATTTTAAAGAAAGAATAATTCCTTCAATTTTCTTATCCGCTAGAGCCTCAGTTTTATAGAAGTTTTCTCTTTTATCTAGATCTTCACGAACTTCAAAATAAAATTTAATCTTTGGCTCAGTTCCTGATGGGCGAACCGAAATTTTTGAACCATCTTCTAAAAAGAATTGTAAAACATTTGCCGTTGTTTCAAAATCAAGTTCCGTTTCTTCACCACTTATTGGGTTAATCGCTTTTCGAATATTGTAATCTTTAACCAATACAATTGGAGAATTGTTGATGCTTTCTGGGCGATTGAAGCGGAAATCATGCATCATTTTCTCAATTTCCTGTGAGCCACTAAGTCCTTCTCTTACAATATAAATCATTTTTTCTCGAGAAAAGCCATATTCGACATATATTTCTTTTAATATGTCAAATAGGTTTTTCCCTTGATCTTTAGCCCATGCAGCAATTTCAGCCATTATGCTACACGAGGAAACGGCATCTTTATCGCGAGTAAAATCACCAGGCATGTAGCCAAATGACTCCTCTCCGCCACCTATATAGTTCTTGTCAGGATTTTTGCGGATAACATCAGCGATCCATTTGAAACCTGTATAAGCATCAAAACATTCAACGTTGTTTTTGATTGCAACATCTTTGAATAACTCAGTTGTTACAATTGTTTTTACTACATAATCGTTTCCTGTAAGTAAGCCTAATTCTCTTCTTCTTCTAATCAGGTAGTAAGTGAATATTAAGGCGGTTTGATTTCCATTGATAATTTCCCATTCACCTTTATCATTGGTAACAGCAATTCCCAAACGGTCACCATCAGGATCGCAAGCCATAACCAAATCAGCATCTACTTCCTTTGCTTTGTCAATAGCCATTTTTAAGGCCTCTGGTTCTTCAGGGTTTGCTGACCATACGGTTGGGAAGTTGCCATCCACAACATCTTGTTCAGGAATATTAATAATATTCTCGAAACCATAGTTCTTTAATGAATCAGGAACTAGTTTTACTGTAGTGCCATGTAAGGGTGTAAATACAATTTTTAAATCTTTATGATTCTGGATTGATTCAGGTGATAAACACAGGGTCTTAACTGTATCTAGATAGAGTCTATCCATTTCGGCACCCAATACTTCGATCAGATCAGGGTTTCCTTCAAATTTAATTTCATCAACCGTTACAACTTTCACTGCATCAATAATATTTTTGTCATGAGGAGTAACGATTTGAGATCCATCATCCCAATAAGCTTTATAGCCATTGTATTCTTTAGGATTGTGTGATGCGGTAATGATAACACCCGATTTACAGCCAAGTTGACGGATTGCAAAGGACATCTCTGGTGTTGGTCTTAGATCATCGAAGATGTAGGCTTTGATACCATTTGCTGAGAAAATATTAGCGACCGTGTCCGAGAAGAGTTTACTATTGTTTCTACAATCGTATCCGATACATATAGAGATTTCTTCACCGGCAAAACATTGGTTTAAATAATTTGCTAGACCTTGTGTTGCAGCTCCAACAGTATAAACATTCATGCGATTTGTACCTGGTCCCATTTTGCCTCGTAAACCACCTGTTCCAAATTCTAAATCTTTATAGAACGAATCGATCAAATCAGTTTGATCTTCTTTTTCCATTAATTCAGAAATTGATTTTTTTGTGTCTTTGTCGTAATTGCCATTAAGCCATTCGCTGGCTTTGGTGTTTACAATATCTAGTATATCTGATTGATTCATGTTCTTCTTTTAAATATAATTGACTTTCGAGTATTTGTTTATTCCCCCTCAAGAATTAAGTCTCAAAAATATCTCATTTTTTTGGATTAATCAAAGAGTTTCCTTGATTAATGGCATTCATTTCAAGATGTAATGTGTTTTCTGATCTAAATCCCCATTAGTTAGTGTCTTGTGTCTAAGTGAAAATAATCTAGAGGCGCCCATTATAGGGGGATTTAGTATTGAAATAGTAATGTTTCAAGATATTGATGTTTTTATATTGAATTTGATGAAAAATCCTATGTCTTTTGAATTGTGTTTTGGAATATAATGAGTACTTTTGCAGCGATTTATATAATATAATGTCTAATTTACTAGTAAACAAACTATTTAGTATGGTTGAAGAAAACAAAAATGCTGCTATTGAAGCAGAATTTGATTGGGATGCATTCGAAAATGAAGATGCAGGTTTTGCTGCTAATAGAGCAGATTTAGAAGCACAGTACGATAAAACTTTATCTACAGTTGCTGAAAAAGAGGTTATCGATGGTATCGTTATCTCTATGAATAAAAGAGAAGTTGTAATCAATATTGGTTACAAATCTGATGGTATCGTGAGTTTAAATGAATTCCGTTACAATCAAGAATTAACTGTAGGTGATTCAGTTGAGGTTTATGTTGAAAGTCAGGAAGATAAAAAAGGACAATTAGTTCTTTCACACAAAAAAGCACGTGCTCTACGTTCTTGGGATCGTGTTAACTCTGCACTTGAAAACGACGAAATTATTAAAGGTTATATCAAGTGTCGTACCAAAGGTGGTATGATCGTTGACGTATTTGGTATTGAAGCTTTCTTACCAGGTTCTCAAATTGATGTTAAACCTATCCGTGACTACGATATTTACGTAGGAAAAACTATGGAATTCAAAGTTGTGAAAATCAACCACGAATTTAAAAACGTTGTTGTATCTCACAAAGCTCTTATTGAGGCTGAGTTGGAGCAACAGAAGAAAGAAATTATCGCTAAGCTTGAAAAAGGTCAGGTTCTTGAAGGAACAGTTAAAAACATCACTTCTTATGGTGTATTTATCGACTTGGGCGGCGTAGATGGTTTGATCCATATCACTGACCTTTCATGGGGTAGAGTATCTCACCCAAGTGAAATCGTTGAGTTGGATCAGAAATTGAACGTTGTAATTCTTGATTTTGATGACGATAAAAAACGTATCGCTCTAGGTCTTAAGCAACTTACTCCTCATCCATGGGATGCTCTTGACGCTGAAATGAAAGTTGGCGACAGAGTTAATGGTAAAGTAGTTGTTATGGCTGACTATGGTGCATTCGTAGAGATCGCTCCAGGTGTTGAAGGTCTTATCCACGTTTCTGAAATGTCTTGGTCACAGCACTTGAGATCAGCACAAGATTTCATGAAAGTTGGTGATGAAGTACAAGCTCAGATTATCACTTTGGATCGTGAAGAGAGAAAAATGTCTCTTGGTCTTAAGCAATTGAAGCAAGATCCTTGGGAAGGTGTGGAAGCTAAGTACGCTGTAAATTCTAAGCATGCTGCTAAGGTTCGTAACTTCACAAATTTCGGTGTATTTGTTGAGATTGAAGAAGGTGTTGATGGTTTGATTCACATTTCTGATCTTTCTTGGACTAAGAAAGTGAAGCATCCAGCTGAATTCACTCAAATTGGTGCTGAAATTGAAGTTGTAGTTCTAGAAATAGACAAAGACAACAGAAGATTGAGTTTAGGTCACAAGCAATTGGAAGAGAATCCATGGGATGTATTCGAAACAATCTTTGCTACTGACTCAACTCACGAAGGTACAATTGTAGAGATTTTCGAAAAAGGTGCTGTTGTTGCTCTTCCTTACGGTGTTGAAGGATTTGCTACTCCACGTCACCTTGTAAAAGAAGATGGATCACAAGCTAAAGTTGAAGAGAAATTATCTTTCAAAGTGATTGAATTCTCTAAAGCTGCTAAGCGAATCATTCTTTCTCATTCAAGAACTTTTGAAGATGTTAAGCGTGCTGAAGTTTCTGAAAAGAAAAAAACTGAGTCTGCTAGCATGAAAAAAGGAGTGAAGAAGATGAAAGATTCATTAGAAAAAACTACCTTAGGTGATATTTCTGAATTAGCTGCTTTGAAATCTCAACTTGAAAAAGGAGAAAAGTAAGCTTTAAATAATACTTAAAGAGGTTAATATGGACTTTAAGATTGACAAAAAAGACGGATACACTTTAGTTCAGGTATTAAATAGTAGATTGGATACTCATATTGCTCCTGAATTAAAATCGAAATTAGTTTTGATTTTCTCAGAAGGAGAAAAGAATATTCTTTTGAATTTAGATGCTTGCACCTACTGTGATTCATCCGGCTTAAGTGCCATTCTTGTAGCCAATAGGTTATGTAAGAATGCCAACGGAACATTTGTTCTGTATGGCTTACAGCCTGCAGTTGAAAAACTGATTATTATTTCACAATTGGATACAGTGTTAAACGTTTCAGATAATTTGAGCGTTGCTGAGTCTTTTATGAATAATAGTGAGATTGAGAATTAATATTGATCGTAAGTGAAATTTGAATTAACAATCTTAGGGAGCAATTCTGCATTGCCAACCTCAAAAAGATTCCCAACCGCTCAAGTACTCAATGTACTTGAGCGGTTTTCTTTTATGCTCCTAGTCACAAAGGTCTGCGACTTAGCAGCTTTATTGTTTGCAAGTATTTATACTTTTAAGGCTACAAAAAACGATTTAGAAGAATCAGGAGCAAAGCCCCGTGTATGTCTGGTTAAGTATAAAACTTAGTAGGTTTAAAAAGGAAGAGTATGGTGTCTGTGACTCCTCTAAATAGTCTTCTTAATTCCTTTATTTAGGCATTGAAAGATTTATCAGAAGCGATGGAGTTGCGTTTAGTTAAGTAGTTTGAAATGGAGTCATAATGGATATAAAATGTCCTCGCGATGGTGGTGAAAGTTTTAAGCCTACTTTTCCGTAGAGTATTTTCCTATTGTTCCAACTTCTTTTTGATGTTTAGCTCGATAAATATCAAAACGTGATGTTGAATAAGCGAAAGCTTCTTCTAGCTAAGGCCAAATAGAATTTCAGCCTTTATATATCATTTGAATTCAGGAATAAATAATTTAATGTTTTTTTTTATCTAGAATTTATGTTATCATTATTATAGCTTTAATTGAAAGCATGACTCATAATATTTGTGTCTTTAAAATTATCAATCATATGAATTATAGTCGTGTCTGGATTGGCTCCACATCAATTTGGTAGTTTATTGCTGGACTCTCTTTCGATCAGTCTTACTGGAAGAACGATGGTTTCCTGACGATTGCCTGTCTTATTCTGGATAATATCCAAAAGTAATTCTGTGGCTTTTAAACCCACATCGAAACCTGATTGTTCTATGGTGGTAAGAGAAGGGCTTAGGTATTCTGAAAAGGGTTCGTTACTGAATCCTACTACAGCTAAATCTTGGGGAATCCTGATTCCTTTATCTTTTGCATATAGTATAATGCTTAAGGCTGTTGTATCATTGGCAGCGAAAATTGCATCCGGAGGATTAGAGGATTCAAGTAGTTTTTTAGCGCAAGCAAGACCATCTTCTCTGTTGAGTGGACTTTCGATAATTTGGTCTTTATCAATCTGGATGTTGTGCTTGCGCATTGCTTTAAGGTATCCCTGAAGTCGGTTGATGTATAGATTTAGATGTTGCGGGCCACTGATGTGTGCAATACGTTTGCATCCCTTTGATATCAGATGTTCAGCTGCTAAGAAACCACCTTTAAAGTCATCAACCACCACCTTGCTGGTTTCCAATTCATCACAAACTCTATCAAAAAAGACTAAAGGAATATTTTTGTTTGTAAAAGTTTTGTAATGGTCGTAATTGTCAGTGTTTAAGGCGACAGATGAAATGACTCCATCTACTCGCGATGCAAAAAGAGTTTGAACACAATCAGACTCCCTTTCCTTCTGGTCGTTAGATTGACAGATGATCACATTAAAACCCTTTTCTCGAGCAAATTCCTCGATACCCGTAATTGCAGAAGAGAAGAAGTAGCGACTTATACGTGGAATGATAACACCTATAGTATTTGTGCAACTAGTGCGCAAATTTGAGGCCAGCGCATTGGGTTGATAGCCTAGTGTTTTTGCCATATCACGCACAGCTTTCTTAGTTTTGTCACTAATACGTGAATTGTTATTGAGTGCACGAGATACTGTAGAACCTGAAATTCCTAGTGCTTTGGCAATGTCATGTATGGTAATGTTACTCTCTTTCTTCATTATATACGCTTGGTTGAATTTCCAGTACAAAGATGCTAATAATTTTTAGATATGATGATGAAATTGAATAAAAAGCCAATCGATTGCGCAATGTTTAAATCATTCTGAAATAAATATAAGTTTTTGATATAGCTAGGAAACCTGATTTTATTGGAGCTTTGATTGTATAAGGGCATCTTGGGGATATAAAAATAAAAATAAAAAGCAGACAATCGATTGCACAATTCAATTGCATTTTATTTCTTTGTGTCGATCAAGAAGTGAAAATGAATCATTCTTGTAAACTACAGATTATTCAAATTATTCAAATTATTAAAAATAGATAGCTATGAGCCTAAAGTACGAAGAGAGATATGCTACTCATCCATCAGATGCAAAGAATTACGATACGAATCGTTTAAGAGATGAGTATCTGGTGCAGAATATCATGGAAGAAGGAAGTGTTAATTTGACTTATTCACAATACGATAGATTGATTGTAGGGGGTGTGGTACCGACCAATAAGGCTTTAACACTGAAAACAATTGATCCATTAAAAGCTGAATATTTTCTTGAGCGAAGAGAGCTTGGTATCGTTAATGTTGGAGGAAAAGGAAGCGTAAGTGTTGATGGTGAAGTGTATGAGCTAGAATACAAAGAAGCTTTATATGTAGGAAAAGGAAAAAAAGAAATTGTGTTTAATAGTTCAGATGATGCTGCCCCAGCACATTTTTATTTGAATTCAGCACCTGCACATGAGGTATTCCCAACGGTAAAAATTAGCCGTGAAGATGCTATTATCATTGAATTAGGTGAAGCTAAGAATTCGAATCGTAGAACGCTTAATAAACTTATTGTATCTGATACAATTAAAACGAATCAGTTACAAATGGGTATGACAGAATTACATTCAGGTAGTGTTTGGAATACAATGCCAGCACATACACATAGTAGAAGAATGGAAGCTTACTTCTATTTTGAAGTGCCAAGCGATCAGGCTATCTGCCATTTTATGGGAGATCCCAAAGAAACCCGTCATATTTGGATGGCAAATGAAGAAGCTGTTTTCTCTCCAACTTGGTCGATTCATTCGGCAGCAGGAACAAGCAACTATACGTTTATTTGGGGGATGGGTGGTGAGAATTTGGATTATGGGGATATGGATATTTGCCAAACCAATGACTTGCGTTAAGCAATTATTTTTGTGATATAAATAAATTGTAAGTTTTTAAAAGATATAGATATGATTCTTGATTCGTTTAAGTTAGATGGAAAAGTTGCTTTGGTAACAGGTGCAACTCACGGTATTGGAATGGCAATTGCTTCTGCATTAGCTGAAGCCGGTGCACAGATAGTAGTGAATGACATTTCGAAAGAAAACCTTGATAGAGGAATTGCAGATTACGCAAAGAAAGGAATCGATTGTAAAGGCTATATTTTTGACGTCACTGACGAAGCTGGTGTAATTGCTGGAGTTGAGCAGATAGAGAAAGAAGTTGGTCCTATTGGTATTTTGGTGAACAATGCAGGTATCATCAAGCGTGTTCCTATGCAAGACATGGAAGTGAAAGATTATCGTCAGGTAATTGATATCGACTTAGTAGGTCCTTTCATTATGGGAAAATATGTTGGTCGTAAAATGATCGAGCGTCGTGAAGGTAAAATCATTAATATCTGTTCTATGATGAGTGAATTGGGCCGTAACGATGTTTGTGCATACGCATCAGCAAAAGGTGGTTTGAAAATGTTGACAAAGAATATGGCTACAGAGTGGGCTAAGTTTGGTATTCAAACAAATGGTATCGGACCAGGTTATTTTGCAACTTCTCAAACGGAAGCAATCCGTGTTGATGGGCACCCATTCAATGAATTTATTATTAATAGAACTCCAGCAGCTCGTTGGGGTAATCCAGAAGACTTAGCTGGTACAGCTGTGTTTTTGGCATCAAAGGCATCAGATTTTGTTAATGGACATGTGGTTTATGTTGATGGTGGTATTCTAGCTACTATTGGCAAGCCATCAAATGAAGACTAAAAGTTTGTGATTAAAAGGGACGCGCTTATAGCCTTGGGGGGCGTCTCTTTTCTTAATTTACATTGGATTTCAGGGTTTTGTAATCTTGATTATCCTAAATATAGGATGACTTTTTATCTTGATTTATAAAAAAGTAAAAGCATGAAACAATATTATTTAGTTATAGTTGTACTTGTAACCCTTCTACAGGCATGCAGTTCGATTCCAGCTTTAGAGTTGAAGAATGAAATGAACCTTGCTCGAAAAGATGCTCCTGTTGTTTTAAATAGAGTGCTTGTTGCAAAAGCAGTAGGACAGATACCTAGTGATAAGATTCCCGTTGTTATTGATGATGCTGGGAATTATATCCCAAGCCAAGTTGATGATTTAGATGGAGATGGACAATGGGATGAATTGGTGTTCGTATGCGATATGAGTGCGAATGAATTAAAGAGTGTTAATTTGAATTTTCTTGCTCCCGATAAGGTTCCAGCTTTTACGGATAGAACAAATGTTCGTTTAGGAGTAGGATCAATCGATGAAGGTTTTAAAGGAACCGATCAAGCGGTTTCACCTGAAGGCTATACTGGAGTTCCCGTTATATTCCAGGCTGAAAGTGTAAGCTGGGAGAATGATATTATGGCTTTCCGGAATTATTTTGATTGTCGAAATGCTAAAGATTTATTTGGGAAGCTATCGCCAGAGATGGTAATGAATAAAATAGGAACAAAGGAAGTGGGAAGTTATCACCATTTATCTGATTGGGGAATGGATGTTTTACACGTAGGTCCTTCATTAGGAGCTGGCGGTTTAGCTTTATTTCATCAAGATTCATTATACCGTTTAGGGAATGTTAAGTCTTTTGAATTTCAATTGGTATCTCGTGGGCCTGTACGTTCAATCTTTGAATTGAATTTTGACGGTTGGGATGTCGATGGAAAGAAGCTTAAGGCTCAGGAGAAAATCACAGTTTGGGCTGGTAAATATTGGTTCCAAAGTGATGTTACAGTTACTGGTTTAGATAATGAAGCAGAATTAGCCATTGGTATCGTAACCAGTTACCTGAAGGATAGTAAACCTTTCAAAATTGTTGCTAATCGTGAATATACTGCTGTTGCAACCCATGATATACAATCAATGAATAAAGACTATTTGGGAATGGGAATTCTACTTTCTACAGATAGTAAACTGAGAACCGGTGATGCACCTTTGTTGAGTGAAAAAAGAATGAAAGGTTCTCGTTACAATATGCCAGTTGGTGAAACGCATTTTGTGACACAAAAAATCAAAAATAATCAGTCTGCAAGACATTATTTTTTTGCTGCATGGGAAGTTGAAAATAAAGACTGGAGTAAGCAAATAAACTTTGAGAATTTAATGAAATCGCAATCGGAGGAGTTGAGTTCACCCGTAAGAGTAATCGTAAAATAACAACTATTTCAATAAATATAAAGAAAGATAAGCTATGGGTAATAAAGTAGTTACTTTTGGGGAAATTATGTTGCGATTGGCAACACCAGGATATGAAAGATTTTCGCAGGCATCAGAATTTAAAGCCACTTTCGGTGGTGGTGAAGCAAATGTTGCCGTATCATTGGCAAACTATGGTATTGAATCGAATTTTGTGACTCGACTGCCTGAAAATGATATCGCTCGTGCTTGCGAAATGGATCTTAAGAAATATGGCGTAAATACGGATCATATCATATATGGTGGAGATAGATTGGGTATCTATTTTCTGGAAACGGGAGCTGTAAGCCGTGGTTCTAAGGTTGTGTACGATCGTGCTCATTCTGCTATTTCGGAGATTGAATTGGAAATGATTGATTGGGATAAGGTTTTTGAAGGGGTTAATTGGTTTCACTGGACAGGTATTACACCTGCAATTTCTCAGGGAGCCTCTGATGTTTGTTTGGAAGCTATTAAGGCGGCTAATGAAAGAGGTATTACGGTTTCATGTGATTTGAATTACCGCAAGAATTTATGGCAGTATGGTAAGTCGGCAGCAGAAGTTATGCCTGAGTTAGTTGCTGGAACTGACATTATTTTGGGAAATGAAGAAGATGCTGAGAAAGTCCTAGGTGTTAAGCCCGAAGGTGTTGATGTGACTGGTGGTCATGTTGATGCGGATGCTTATCTTTCCGTTTCGAAACAAATTATGGCGCAGTATCCTCGTTGTAAGAAAGTAATTACAACATTAAGAGGTTCTATCAATGCTAATCACAATTCATGGTCAGGTGTTTTATATGATGGGAAAGAGTTGTTTAAGGCAAATAATACCTATCAAATTACAGATATTGTTGACCGTGTTGGTGGTGGTGATTCGTTTATGGGTGGTTTAATTTATGGTCTGTTAACTTGGCCAGAAAAAGACCAACAAGCTTTGAATTTTGCTGTTGCTGCATCTTGTTTGAAACATACCATTTATGGCGATTATAATCAAGTTACAGTAGAAGAGGTTGTTAAATTAATGAATGGTGACGCTTCAGGACGTGTAGCACGATAAATGAATTATAAATGAGGAATTATAAGTTGTGATTTTGTAAAGTAAGCCTGGTTATGACAGGTATTAAGCGTTTATAATTCAGAACTCGTAATTCATAATTGAAAAACTGATGGCAAGATTTTCTAGAATAGAAGTTGCTTTGAAAATGAAAGAGACAGGTATGATACCCGTTTTTTTTCATAAAGATATTGAGATTTGTAAAGAGGTTGTTAAAGCTTGTTACGAAGGTGGAGCTCGTTTGTTTGAGTTTGTAAATCGTGGCGATTATGCGCATCAAATTTTTGATGAATTAAATAAGTGGGCAACCCAAGAATGTCCTGAGATGATTTTGGGCGTTGGATCTGTTATTGATGTGGGAACAACATCTTTATACATCCAATTGGGAACTAATTTTGTGGTTTCTCCAATTTTAAATGCCGAAATGGCTAAGATATGTAACCGACGTAAAGTTGCTTGGTCCCCAGGATGTGGTTCACTTACTGAAATATCATATGCTGAAGAGTTAGGTGCTGAGGTTGTAAAAATATTCCCGGGAGCTCAAGTAGGTGGTCCTGAGTTTGTGAAGGCTGTAAAAGGTCCATTCCCATGGTCATCAATTATGCCAACTGGTGGTGTTAAACCCGATGAGGAGAATTTAAAGTCTTGGTTTGATGCAGGTGTTCATTGTGTAGGAATGGGGTCACAATTGATGGTTAAAAAGTCGGATGGTTCATTTAATTATCCTGCAATTAAAACATCATGTGAAAAAGCTTTAGGAATTATTAAGAAACTAAGATCATAAGAAGCCAGTCTTCTTTTAAAGATTTATATGGAAAAATAATTATGGAAAAACCACAAGGAAATTATCGCTATAGAATATTGGCGATGCTCTTTTTTGCTACGACGATTAACTATATGGATCGTAGTATTATGGGAGTGTTAGGACCAACATTGATGGATCGATTTGATTGGACCAATGCTGATTATGGTTATATTAATATGGCTTTTAAAGCAGCCTATGCCATCGGTATGATTAGTATGGGTGGTTTAATTGATCGTTTTGGGACTAGAATTGGTTATACACTTTCAATAGCTGTATGGAGTATTTTTGGATTATTACATGCTGCTGTTCGTCCAGCATTTGCTTTAGTTGGATTTATCAGTGCTCGTTTTGGATTAGGTATAGGAGAGGCCGGTAATTTTCCAGCAGCTGTTAAAACAGTTGCTGAATGGTTTCCTAAGAAAGATCGCGCCTTTGCAACAGGTATTTTTAATGCAGGATCTAATGTAGGTGCTGTCCTTGCACCAGCTATTATTCCATTAGTGGTTGCTGCAAATGGTGATAATTGGCAATTTGCCTTTATGGTAACAGCTGCTTTTAGTGCTATTTGGGTGGCTCTTTGGCTTAAGATTTACAAGCGTCCAGAAGAACATCCTAAGGTTTCTAAGGAAGAGTTAGCTTATATTCTTCATGATTGTAAGCCATCTGAAGCAGATGCTAAAAAGGAATTTGAGAAATTATCATGGTCACGTGTATTGCCTTTGCGTCAAACCTGGGCTTTCGCGATTGGTAAAATTACAGATGCTGTTTGGTTCTTTTTTATGTTTTGGTCTGGTATTTTCTTCAAACAAAAGTTTGGTTTGGATAGTATCAAAGAACTTGGTGGTGCATTAGTTGTTATTTATATCGTCGCTGACTTTGGTAGTATTGGTGGTGGTTATTTATCTAAAATATTTATAAATAGAGGTTGGACACTTAATGGGGCACGTAAAATATCATTGTTGATTTGTGCGCTTTGTATTGCTCCCGTTTCTTTTGCAGCTTTGACTGATAATGTGTGGATCGCTGTGAGTTTAATCGCTTTGGCTTCTGGCGGACATCAGGCTTGGTCTGCTAATCTATTTACCCTTGTTTCAGATGTGATGCCTAAAAAGGCGATTGCTTCTGTTGTAGGTATCGGAGGTATGGTTGGTGCTATTTCGGGTATGGTTGTCGATTTTGCTTTAGGGCAAGGTTTAGATGCTACGGGTAACTCATTTTACTTTTGGATGTTTCTTGTAGCAGGTTTACTATACTTGATTATATTATTGATTATACATTTAATGTTACCAAAATTGGAACCTTTGAATGAAAACCTTGAATTGGTTAAGTGATTGTAATAGAGAAAATAAGTTTCTTGTAATTGTATTTCATTTTGGTTTTGAAATACAATAGGTTTGGTGTAGGCAAGGTTCCATTATAAATGGAGCTTTGTCTTTTTTTTTATATAAATTTCAACTTAGATTTCGTTTATTTGTAAGTTGCTTAGAATTAATTTATTATCAACAAGATAACTTTTAGATAAGTTTTGCGTTGAGAGTCTGAGGGTTAATCGTATTATTTGTTTTTCGATGAAGAAAATTCTGGTTTTATTTATTTTTCTTATGGAGGTGCTTGTTTGCCAGGCACAAGATATTTATTTCGATCATTTAGATCTTAAAAATGGCCTTTCGCAAATTTCAGTCACAGCACTCGAGCAGGATAGTTTAGGAACTATGTGGATTGGAACTCGTGATGGTCTAAACCGTTATAATGGTTATGAGATTGATGTCTTTCGTCATAATAGGCAGGATACCAGTAGTCTTCTAGGGAACAATATTCGGGACTTGAAAACTGATGCTAATAATAAATTATGGATATTGACTGCGGAAGGTATATCAAATATCAATTTACAGAATGAAGAACTGATTAATTTCCCTAATCAAAATATAAGTTGTTTTCATATTAGCAATAAGAATATTTGGGTAGGAACGAATTTAGGACTCTTCTTTTTAGATGAGGAGAGTCGCAGGTATAAAGCTGCGACCGAAATTTTTCCTCATAGAGTAAAGGTGAATGAGATTTTTGAGGATTCAGAAGGAAATCTTCTTATTGGTACTAGTGATAGAGGTCTTTTCCTTTATAATGCACATTCTAATCAGTTGGATTCGATATTGGATGCAGAAGTCTCTTGCATCCATAAAAGTATGGATGGTCTTTTCTGGCTTGGTACAACCGAAAATGGTGTGTATTGTCTTCAAAAAGATGAGGTTGTAGCTCATTATAGTCAAGATTCAGGCTTAGCTCATAATGTGATTAGAGATATTACAGAGGATAATAATGGGCGAATTTGGATAGGTACGTTTTTGGGACTGAGTATGCTTGATCCTGAAAAGAAAATATTTACCAATTATTTTCAGTCTGATAAAAAGCCTTATGGCTTAAGTCACAATTCCATTTATACCTTATTCTGCGATCAAGAAGGCAGTATCTGGATTGGTAGTTATTTTGGAGGTGTAAATATTTACAACTCTCAAACGAATATTTTCCGATATTTTGTTGCTGAAACTGACCAAAATAAATCAATCAATTATAGAGTTGTTGGTTCTATGATTGAAGATGATGATAAGAATCTTTGGATTGCGACCGAAGGTGGGGGGGTGAATTTTTATGATAGAAAGAATAATAAATTTAAGTATATAACAAAGGGTGAGGGAGACTACAAACTTTCACACAATAATGCAAAAAGTTTGTATCTGGATAAACAAAATCAACTTTGGATAGGGACCCACTTGGGAGGTTTGGATGTTTTGAATACAAAAACGGGACGAATAAGAAAATATATAAAGAATGAAGATGATGTGCATTCCATTCCAAGTAATATTATTTCTGCTATAATTCCTTTTGAAAACAATTTACTATTGGGTACCAATGATGGGGTGGTTTTGTTCAATCCCAATAAAGAAGAATTTACTCCATTTTTTGAGAATAGTGAACTCCGGAAAAAAATAGGCAAAAAGATTTTGGCTTTATTATTGGACAAGAATCAGTGTTTATGGATTGGATCGGAAACTAAAGGTTTAAGCGTTTACGATTTTAAGTCTGGAGAGCTGAAGAACTTTAGGAATAATGTTCACGACTTAAAAAGCATAGGGAGTAATTTTGTATATCAAATTTATCAGGATCATATGCGGAGAATTTGGGTTGCGACTTCAGGAGGAGGTCTTAATCGTTACCACCCAGAAAACGATAGTTTCAGCTCATATACTAGTAGTGATTACGATTTGTCATCTGATTTTATTTATGGAATTGCGGAATCGAGATATGGTTTTCTCTGGATTGCTACAAGTAAAGGCATTAGCCGTTTTGATGTTGAAGAAGAAACTTTTCGAGCTTATGATTATCAGAATGGATTTCCATTGAGTGAAATTAATGAAAGGGGTTTGTATATCACAAGCGATGGAGAAGTATTTGTTGGTGGCATTCATGGTATGGTTTCCTTTTATGAGAAAGAGCTGCAAAATCAGTCAATTAAGCACCCACTTTATTTTACTGAACTTCGCGTAAATAATAGTGAAGTGCATCCCAATGATGAAAGTGGTATTTTGTCTCAAACACTTCCTTTTACCAAATCGATACGCTTAAACTCTAATCACAGTGTTGTTTCTTTCGATTTTACATCCTTTAATTATTTGAAAACAAATAAAACCATGTATTCATATAAACTTGAAGGTTTTGATTCAGATTGGGTGGATGCTGGTTATAGAAGAAGTGTTAATTACACGAACCTAAAATCTGGAACATATATATTCACTGTAAAAGAAAAGTTACGTCAGGGTGAAGACGGTGCTGAAACCAGTATGAAGATTATAATTGATCCACCATATTACAATACGTGGTGGGCTTATCTGATTTATATTTCTATTGTAAGTGGTATTTTATTATACATCAACAGAGTCTTGATTTCTAAGGCATTATTAGAAGATAATCTAAAAAAAGAGCAAAGAGACAAAGAACAAATAAGTGAGATGAATCGTTCTAAATTGCAATTTTTCACCAATATATCTCACGAGTTTCGTACACCACTAACATTAATTTTGGGTCAATTAGAGAGTTTGCTTGAAGAATCTTCAAATATTGCCCCAAAAGTTTATAATAAAATGTTGGTAGCATATAAAAATTCTTACCGATTAAAAAAACTGATTGATGAGCTTCTCGAATTTAGAAAACAAGAGTTAGGTCATATGAAATTAAAGGTTAATGAGCATGACTTTGTTGATTTCTCCAATATGATTTTTGATTCATTTAAAGAATACGCCGAAAGGCGTCATATAAATTACAAGTTGGTCTGCTATCAAGATAAGATCCCTCTTTGGTTCGATGCCAGACAGTTAGAAAAAGTATTCTTTAATTTGTTATCAAATGCTTTCAAATTTACTCCTGATGGAGGTTCTATTTATGTCTTAATTAATCAGGAAAATAAAGAATTGATTATTAAAGTGATTGATTCTGGACAGGGAATGCCTAAGGTATATCTTGAGAAAATTTTCGACCGTTTTTATCAGGTTGATAATATTAGCGAACATAAACAACAGCAGTTGGGATCCGGAATTGGATTAGCTTTAACTAAGGGTATTGTTGATATGCATGGCGGTTGTATTCGTGTAGAAAGTGAGCTTGGAGAAGGGGCATGTTTTGAGGTCAGTTTATTACTGGGTAAAGATCATTTTGAAGAAGAACAAGTGGTTTGGGACAAACAACAGGTTCTTGAAAGTAGTTTACAGACGCCGCTTTTAATCGATAAAATTGACGAATCTGAAAAAGAAGCGATTTATGACTTGCTTCCAAAATCGGCTAGTTTACTAATTGTTGAAGATAATGCCGAAGTTAGAGATATGCTTTGCGCTTCATTTATGGATGAGTATCATATTATTGAAGTAGAGGATGGGCAGATGGGATTAGAGGCAGCTCAGCAATATCAACCAGATTTGATTATAAGTGACGTTATGATGCCTGTAATGACAGGTACTGATATGTGTCAGAAACTAAAATCTGATTTAACAACTTGTCATATTCCGATTATTTTACTTACTGCCAAGGAAGCCATTGAATACAGGCTTGAAGGATTAGAAATTGGGGCCGATGATTATATAACTAAACCCTTTAATATTAAATTGCTTCAAGCGAGATGCCGTAATCTGATAAAGTCCAGAAAGCAATTACAGGAAAGGTTTCAATTGAATCCTGGCTTGGGGATAAAAAGCATTACAACAAATTCGCTCGATGCTGAACTCCTTGAAAAAGCAATTGATATTGTGGAAAGACATCTCGATAACTCCAAGTTTGATGTGAATACATTTGCACAGGAAATGTGCCTGGGACGAACTAATTTGTATGCCAAAATTAAAGGGATTACGGGACAAACACCCAATGAGTTTATTCTAAGCAGCCGATTGAAAAAAGCAGCATTATTGCTTCAAACAGAAATCGGAGTTAGTGTGTCCAATGTTGCTTATTCTGTTGGATTTACAACCCCAAGGTATTTCAGTAAATGTTTTAGTGATCATTTTAAAATCTCTCCTTCTAAATATGCCAAAGGAGAAAGATAAAATTAGATATAAATGCTGGATAATTCCAGCATTTATTGTTTCAGATTCTTCTTATCTCTAACAGACGTATAAGCCCTTATTTAATAGTCCCAATTCACACGGAATATCTCTCTGTTACATCAGAATTTTCTCCTTAAAATCAATACAAATACTACTTATTATCAATGGGTTTGACATAAAAATTTTGACTTGAAGAACACTTTAATATTTTTACACCCAAATTCGTACAATAACATGATGTAATCGTACGAACAAATAGTCTTAGGTGCTAGAATTGTGTCGTTTGAAGAATATTGGATGTTTTTTGTATAAAAGTATCATGTCGACACCTTATTGCTTAGATACATTTACGCAGTCGTTTTCGTAAACGACTTCGATATCTAAAAAAATCTAATACTAATATGATTAAAACCCTAATCTAATGAATCATTCAAACGATTGTAAAAGTAAATGGCGCTTTAAGACCCAGTGGATGGCTATAGCCTTTGCTTGCCTCTCTATTTTCACTTTTTCTTGTGATGAAGAAGAGGCTAATAAAGAGGAGCTGACTCCTGAAGGTCTTCGTTATGCTTTGGTAAGTGAAGTTTATGAAGGAAAAGCAATGGAAACATCTCGTCCTGTTGTTTATTCTACAAGTAATCCGAAATTCGAAATTACTAGTGGTACAGCCGAAGAAGGCGGTACGTATATAGAAGGAGAGTTTCAAGTTATTGACACAACAGGGATTATCACATTAAAGCTCGATAATCAGCTTGTTGCTGGAAAATACTTTCTGGATATAAAAGTAAGTAATGATGCAGGAGAGACTATATTCCCTAAAGCATTTGAACTGGTTGTTTTACCATCAGCAATTGAAAGATTACAGTACAGTCCGTTAAATCAGGTTATTGTGCGTGGTGTTGAAGGACAAAAAACGACTATCCCTGAATTTAAAGGAACTAATCCAGTTACTTTTGCTTTATCTAAAAATTCAGATTTCGTAATTGATACTAAAACTGGTGAAATTTCATTGGCTATAGATTCTCAAATTGATGCAGGAGAATATAGATTATCTGTAGTAGCAACAAATGTGACTGGAGAGCAAACTTTTGAAGAGGTTGTGAGGATAGATGTTCAAACCTTACCCTATGATCTTGTATATTCCACTAACGCATATTTAGGCGTGCAGCAAACACAGGCTAAGCAATCGGTAGAACCCGCGATTAATGGAACAGGACCTGTAACATATTCATTAAAGAATAATTTTAACGCTTTTACGATTGATCCATTAACTGGTGTTGTGTCACTTCCTGAAGCTCATACTTTGGCTATTGATACTTATAACTTAACTGTTGTTGCTACTAATGAACACGGAAGTGTTGATTTTGTCGATGCGCTTTCATTCGAAATTATCGCTATTCAGGCAATTATTGCAACAGATTTGACTTATGTTAATGTAAGTTACAGTGTAAATCAGGCTTTTGCATTTACATCTGATATTCCTACTGTTTCTGGTTCAACTCCAACATATTCACTTCTTGAAAGCTTCGGAGAATTTGGCATTGACCCAGTAACTGGTGTTATTTCATTAACTGAAGGAAATACACTCGCCATCGGGAATTATCCTATGACTGTAGTTGCAAGTAATCTTGCAGGTGATGCGATATTCACAGATGTAATTAGTGTTACAGTAAAAGCAGCCGTTGTGGAATTAATCTTTGAAGATGGATGGGATGAACTGACGCCTGCAGTAGGGGAAACCCGTTTGGGTAATATGATTGAATACAGCGCAAAGGAAGCTCCTAAACAAGCCACGAATAACAAATGGACCCGTGGTTGGGGAAACTGGTCGGTTATTGACCAAGATGGTGTGACTGTGCGTGGAGCAGTTATGATTCCTGAAAAAACGGAGAATGATGATTGGTTGATTGCTAAAGATGTTGATTTGTCCAAGCATGTTGATTCATATCTTAACCTTGATGGATATTCCCGCTATGGATCATCAAATAATAATACGCTAAAGTTACTGGTTTCTGAGAATTATTCGGGAGATGTTAGTACTGCCGTTTGGGAGGAAGTGAGTTTCGAGACTTTCTTTAATTACACAAAGGCTCAAAGCAGAGTAATTGACTTAAGCAAGTTTGATGGCAAAGTAGTTACAATAGCGCTTCGTCACGAAAGTTTCCTTATTGAATCTGATGCAGGTAGTTTGACTAACCTAACACGTACAAGTTATATTTTGAATTTCCAGGTGATGGGAACCCAAAAATAAGCAAGATGAATATTTTAAAAAAACAATATACTAAAAGGATGGTGCCAGTAGTTTTACTGGTATCATTCCTAAGCTTTGGCTCTCTTTCTATTTTTGCAAAGGATAAAAGCAAAGGAAAGACTGTCTTGTTTGAAGATGGTTGGCAAGAGCTAAAACCAGTGGAGGGTAAAAATCAAACCGGAAACTTTACTGCAATTAGTCTACAAGGTGAACCTGAGCAGTCTGACAATAAAAAGTGGACAAGTTCATGGGGAAATTGGACAGTGAATGGAATTGAAGGAGAAATTAAGCGCGGTGTTACAATGGTTCCCAATAAGTTGGAAAATGACGATTGGTTGATTTCTGAGCTGATTGATCTAAATGATTGTAAAAAGCCTGTACTAAATATAGAAGCTTATTCGAAATATGGAACAGATACAGGAAATGACTTAAAACTTCTAATTTCTACCAATTACAATGGAGATTTAGAGTCAGCTGATTGGGATGAGCTTTATTGGGAGTCAATCCATAAACACAATCAAGCTGTGCCTCAAGCTATCGATCTTAAGAAATACCTTGGCGCAAAAGTAGTCATTGCATTTCGATCGATTCATAAAGGTAAGTCTCTGAGTAATTTGACACGAACAACATTCCTCTCTAAAGTATCAGTTATTGCAATGAAAAAATAGTGTTGTCTGTATAAGATGAACCTAACCCTATAGAAATGAATTTCATGAAAAATATAAATAAACTTAGAAAATTAACACACGGAGTACTCTTGCTTGTGTTTATGTTTTCGTCGAGTCTAATTTTTGCCCAAGGCAAAACAATTAGTGGCGTTGTAAATGACGCTTCAGGTATTAGCTTACCTGGTGTAAGTATTCTTGAAAAAGGAACAACTAACGGTACGTCAACAGATATTGATGGTAAATTTAGTTTACAGGTTGGTGTAAAAGCTCAGTTGGTTGTTTCTTTTATTGGTTTTAAATCACAAGTGATAAGTGTTGGCAGTCAAACAAACCTAATCATTGCACTTGAAGAAGATACGCAACAACTGGATCAGGTAGTAGTAGTAGGTTACGGTAAAAAGAATATTAAGGATGTTACCGGTGCCATTGTTTCAGTAAAATCTGACGAATTAGCCAAATCTCCAGTAGCAAATTTCGATCAGGCTTTAGCTGGACGTATGGCTGGTGTACAAGTTATGGCGTCTGATGGAACACCTGGTTCTGGAATGCAAATTGTAATTCGTGGGGGTAACTCGGTAACAGGTGATAATTCACCCTTATATGTTGTTGATGGCATACCTATGGAAAGTTTCGATCCAGGTACTATTAATACAAGTGATATTGAAAGTTTTGATGTGTTAAAGGATGCATCCGCAACAGCAATTTACGGATCTCGTGGAGCAAATGGTGTAGTAATTATTAACACTAAAGGTGGTAAAGAAGGTCCTACACGTATTAATGTAAGAAGTTCTATGGGAATTCAATGGGTTCCTAATCGTGTCGATGTGATGGGAGCCTACGATTTTGTTAAAATGCAAGAAGAAATTGCAACTGGACAAGGTGGTACTTACTTGGAAACATTTAACGAGCATTGGGTTGATCCTGAATTGTATCGTAACACAAAATCTACTAATTGGCAGGATAAAATTTTCCGTGAAGCCATCATTCATAACCATAATGTGAATATGAGTGGAGGTAATGATAAAACAAAACATTATGCTTCTATTGATTTCTTAAACCAGGAAGGTACCATGATTCATACGGGCTATCAAAAGTATAATGGAAGTCTGAAGTTAAATCATAAACTGACTGATAAAATTAAGATTGGTTTTAATGTGAACTACTCTCATATTAAGCAGGAGGGGGAACAAGTTTCAGGAAACAATCGTGTAAGTATCATTAAGGATGCTATTTCTTTCCGACCTGTGAATCCTGTTAATGATGATGGTATGGAAGGTGGAATAGATCCGGATGATAGAAATAATCTGCGTTTTAATCCTGTAAAAACGCTTTCTAATACTGATCGTGTTAAAGAATTGGATGTATTTAGAGCAAATTTAACAGGTGACTTCGAATTAGCTAAAGGATTAAGTCTTCGTATGAATGGTGGCTATGTAACTGACCAGCGTCGTGAGTCCTTGTTTCAAGGGAAAGATACCTACGAAGGAACTTATGGTATTAAAGGAATAAATGGTCGATTGACAGACCGTCGTTATTACATTCTGTCTTCTTCAAATGTCTTAAATTATAAGAAAACGTTTTCAGGTGGGCATAAGTTTGATGCTTTGCTTGGTCATGAAATGTCTTCAAGAACTTATGACTCTTTTGTATCAGCAAATACTTTAATGCCTATCGAGACTTTGGGTGTTGATGGTTTGGAGTTGGGTACTGCTCCTCTTCTACCAACGTCTTATAAGGGGAAAAGTACAATGATTTCTTATTTTTCTCGTTTAGATTATTCTTTCAGAGAAAAGTATTTGTTTGGTGCTACTATGCGTGCCGACGGATCTTCAAGATTTTTAGGCAATAATAAATGGGGATATTTTCCTTCGGTATCTTTCGCATGGCGAATGATTGAAGAGTCATTTATTCAAGATATGAATGTTTTCTCAAACTTAAAGCTAAGAGCTGGTTGGGGTGAGACTGGAAATAATAAAGTTGGTGATTATAGTGCTTTTTCCCAGATGGGTGTAGGTGAGTATAGCGGTTACGAATTTGGTGGCGTTTATCAGAAAGGTGTTGAGCATCAGAATGTAGCAGATAAGGATTTGAAATGGGAAACGACTATTCAGTATAATTTAGGATTAGATGCTGCTTTCTTCGATAACCGTTTGAGTTTAACCTTAGATGTGTATAAGAAGAATACAAAAGATCTTTTGATTAAAGCTGACCTTTCGCCAAGTACTGGCTTTAGAAATGCCTGGAGAAATATTGGTGAAGTTGAGAATAAAGGACTTGAATTTGGTTTTAACTCGCGTAATGTCGAGAATGATAATTTTAAGTGGTCTACTTCATTCAATATCTCGTTTAATAGAAATAAATGTATCGCCTTAAATGATGGTCAGACGGACTTACCTTGGAATGCAGATTATTATTTCAAATATAATGAATATGAGTACCTAACAAGAGTAGGACAGTCAGTAGGACAAATTTACGGTGTCATATCCGATGGTTTATATCAGGTTGAAGACTTTAATTATGTAAATGGAACAGGTTATGTATTGAAAACTGGTGTTCCAAACAATGGAAACAAACAAGTGATTCCTGGTTCAGTTAAGCATAAAGACTTAAATGGCGATGGGACGATAAATGAAAAAGATCGTACCGTAATTGGTAATCCTTTACCAAAACATTTTGGAGGTATCACCAATAATTTCAGTTATAAAGGATTCGATTTATCTGTTTTCTTTCAGTGGTCTTACGGTAATGATGTTTTAAATGCCAATCGTATCGATTTTGAAAATCCTGAGTTGAGAAGCAACTTTAATTACTATGCTTCAGTTTCTGATCGTTATACCCCAAATAATCCAACCAATGATATTCACATTATTCGTGGAGAGAATAATGTCTTAGGAGGCCCAGCGGCAGGAAATATGGTATCGTCAAGTATTGTTGAGGATGGTTCATTTATAAGATTAAAGACGATTAGTTTAGCTTATAATTTTACTAAAAATTTATTGAAAAAGACGATGTTTAAAAAGGCTCGTGTGTATGTGGCTGGTCAGAATTTATTAACATTTACAAATTATAGTGGGTTTGATCCAGAGGTTTCTGTAGGAAAATATGGCGCCTTAACTCCAGGATTGGATTACTCAGCTTACCCTATGAGCTCAACTGTAACATTTGGTGTTGAGTTAGGTTTTTAATTAATGCTATTTGTATATCAATATATAGTATAAAAAACAAGGAGCAAGGTTCAAACCTGAGTCTTACTCCCTAAAAAAGAATAAAATGAAGATAAATATAAGCTGGATGCTTAGCCTTTCAATATTGTTTTTAGGACTAACATCATGTCACGACGAATTAGATCAGGAGCCATACTCCTCAATCAGTCCCGAAACTTTTTATAAAAACGAGGCTGAAGCTCGATTGGCACTTGCTGCTGTTTATAGCGATATTGCAAGTGATGCTTTGTATGGCAGCCTTTTATCTATGAACTTTACTAATGGAACTGATGAGGCTGTTTATAACAGAACCAATGTGAATTGGTCTGTTGCTCTTTATATGAATAATTCAAGTACAGTAAATATTGAGAATGCTTGGATGACTTTGTATAAGGGAATTAATTCTGCTAATTATTTTTTAGCAAGAGTTAAAGATTCTGAAATTGAGGAAGGTATTAAAGCAAAATTATTGGCTGAAGCTCATTTCTTGAGAGCTTTTTATTATTTCGATTTAGTTCGACTATGGGGTGATGTGCCTTTGCGTAAACAGCCTATAACAGAAGGAAGTGCGGCTAATAATATAGCAAAAACGCCAGCATCAGAAGTTTATGAATTTATTATCGAAGATCTAACATTTGCTTATAAGAACTTAGCTAATCCAACAGGTGGTACAGCTCAGTATGGCCATGCATCAAGAACTGCAGCTCATGCTTTATTGGCTCGTGTTTATATGACAATGGCAGGTAAACCACTTGAACATCAAGATGCTTATCAATTAGCTATTAATCATTGTGATTCTGTTATCAATACTGGATATCACCAATTATTACCAAGTTACAAGCAGGTGTTTTTAAATGAGATTGAAGATAAAAATGATGATACTGAAGTCATCTTTGAAATTCAGTTTGGAAACTTACGTCCTCAGGGACTTAGGGAAGATGGTCGAATTGGAAATTTAAATGGAGTTGCCATTGCACTTCCTAAAGCCGATGCAAATGGTAATCTTAACCCATACGCTTATGCTTTTCATTACCCTACAATTACAATGATTGAAAAGTTTGATTCGTCAATTGATAATCGTTACGAATGGAACATTGCCAATTGGAAGGTCGATAACAAAGGAAAAGTGATTATTCTTAAGGACACAAACAAAACCAATTGGTATCCAGGTAAATTCCGTCGTGTTGATAAGGTAGACAATGGCGATGGAACTTTTGGATATAAAATTCTTGAAACCGGAGATATCGATAAGAACTTTACAGGAATTAATTACCCGTACCTGCGTTATTCTGATATTTTGTTGATGAAAGCTGAAGCTTTAAATGAATTGGCTAAGACTGGAGAAGCGATTCTTTATCTTAATATGGTACGTAATCGTGCTGGCTTGGGAGATATCGCTGCCTCATTGGTAGCTACTCAAGATGATTTCTTTAATGAATTGATGGACGAGAGAATGAGAGAGTTTTGTTTCGAAGGTATTCGTAAGCATGATTTGATTCGTTGGGGAAGACTTTTAACTAATATGAAAATTCTTGAACAGGATATGATCAATTATGGAATTGAACGTTCGTCATGGGCTTATCGTCAATGTGATAATGTTGAAGAGAAGCATAATTTACTTCCAATACCATTGAAAGAGGTCACCATTAATCAATTGTTAGATCAGTCAGAACTTTGGAGTGGTTTGGATTAGTTGATATACTATTTCTGAACTCCAATTTACCTTTATAAATCTAAGTGCATTCCTCTCAATTTGTGAGGGGGATGAACTTTTGATTGTCAAATTATGAGAAGAATGTTACAAATTCTAAATAGATCCCTGAGCTTGCTGGCTGTTGGAATGCTACTGATAACAGTGCTTTCCTGTAAAAACACAGTCAAATCGTCTCAGACTGCTCAATCTGTTCTTGAAAAAAGAGAGAATTCAATCTTTCAGGAAAAGCTACAAATCAATATTGAAAACGAATTGAACCTTTGTGAGGATCAATTAAAAAAGTCAGTGGCTTTAAATACCGATTACAATACACATCCTCGTTTAATCGAATCTGGCGATAAGCATTGGAAAATGCCAAAGAATGACGTTTTGGTTTGGACTGTTGGTTTTTATCCTGGTATTCTTTGGCAGATGTATGAAACCACTCAGGATGAATATTGGAAAGAGGAAGCTTTGAAAAGAACCTTGCCTCTAGAGCCCTATAAAGATAACTGTGAGCACCACGATGTGGGATTCATGATGTATTGCTCATATGGACAAGCCTATCGTTTAACTGGGAATAAAGAATATCGTGATATTTTGATTCAATCTGCAAAGTCATTAATATCAAGATATAATCCTAAAGTGGGAACCATAAAGTCATGGTCGAATGAATTACATCCTCAGTGGAAGCAGCACATCACGATTATTGATAATATGTTGAATCTTGAATTGTTGTTTTGGGCTTCGAAAGAGACTGGAGATCCCGTTTATAGAGATATTGCTATTAAGCATGCAGAAACGACTATGAAACATCATTTTAGAAATGATTTTTCATGTTATCATGTGGTAGAATACGACCAGAATACGGGTGTAGTTCGAAACCGAAACACCTCGCAAGGTTTTGCTGACGAGAGTGTTTGGGCAAGGGGGCAAGCTTGGGCTGTATATGGTTACACTATGGTATATCGTGAAACAGGTGATCCCAAATTTTTGAATTTTGTAAAGAAAGTTTCAGAACGTTATATTGCAGGTCTTCCAGCGGATTATATTCCTTACTGGGATTTTAACTTAACTGGTAAAGAGGGAGAGCCTCGTGATGCTTCGGCGGCCGCTGTTGCTGCTTCAGGTTTGGTCGAACTGAGTGCTTTGGTAAAAACAGCCGAACTGAAAAAGCGTTATTGTGCTGCTGCTGATGGAATTATAAATTCATTGGCTTCGTCAGCCTATTCGGCTAAAGGCGTGAATGATGCATTTTTACTTCACAGTACAGGCGCTAAGCCACAAGGACATGAAATTGATGTAGCTTTAGTTTATGCTGACTATTATTATCTTGAGGCTTTATTAAGACGTAAAACGCTAAAGTAAAAATATAATCTGCCTTATGGGTAGTTTAGTTTTCAATAATATTGAGGCTCCTTAAGGTTTGGAAAACTTTAAGGAGCTTTTTTCTTTAGAATGAGAACAGCTAGTAGTCAATTTATTGATTTTACTGCCTTTCTATCGAAAAGGAATTGTTATTTTTAAGCAGTTTTTAAGTTTGAATTTTTTTAATCAAAGCTTCTATAGACAATTACTGTTGAATTACCAAAATGAAGATTATTAAATATATATCCCTTGTTTTCTTATTTTTTGCCTTTTCAGGATCTGGCTTTTCTAATAATGGAACGCTACGATTCCATAAATTGAACACGGTAGATGGTTTGAATTCTAATGTGGTTTATGCATTATTTCAAGACTCTCATGGATTTATATGGATGGGCACCAAAGAAGGAATTAACCGATATGATGGTTATAGCATCCGTTCTTTCTCGTTACCTTTTGAGTCTTATAAAAATATTGCACATCAAAGAATCAATTCTATTTGTGAAGATCAGTTGGGCTATATTTGGCTAGGGACACCCAATGGTATCATCCAAATGGATGCCTTTTCCGGGAAAATGATCCATTATTCTTTGCCATATGAAACCAAAGCTTCTCAATCTCAATATGTCAATTCGATTGTTATATCTAATCAAAATGAAATTTGGGTAGGGACAAGAAATGGCTTGTACCTTTTTAATCAGGAAAATAAAGAATTTAATCAATACGAACATTTCCCTTTTAGTAGCAAATCAATTAATTACTCAAAAGGGGAGCGGGTAATTAATGACCTTTGTTTTGATTCTCAGCAAAATTTATGGATTGCAACGGCGGGTAATGGTTTGACAGTTTTGGATATATCTCTTAAAAAAAAGCGAGTTTTTAAACGATTAAAGGGGCAGAATATAAGTTCGATCAGTTCTAATTATATTGAATCTATTTATAAAGATAGTAGAGGAACTATGTGGTTGGCAACGTCAAACGGCTTAGGTTATTACAATCCTGAAGAAGAAAGTTTCTCGACTTATTGTCATTCTGATAAGATTTCTTATTCTATATTGGATAATAGCGTAACGACGATTGCTGAAGATTTGGATGGACAACTTTGGATTGGAAGCAAAAAAGGACTTGATCGCTTTGATAGAATAAGTGGTGAGTTTTATCATTACCAAAATCATCCTTTGCGTCCCGAAAGTATCTCTAGCAATACAATTTTGTCTTTATTGGCTGATCGATCAGGGAATTTTTGGGTTGGAAGTATGCAGGGGATCAATTATTTTTATACTAAAAATTTACTGTTTGATCTTTATCAGAATATCCCCGATAATAAGAATTCTTTGGTAGATAATACTCTAAGAACTCTTGTTGCTCATCCATCAGGGAAAATTTGGATTGGGAGTCTTAAAGACGGGATTAATAGTTTTGATCCGAAAACACAGAATTTTTTATCCTATCGGATGGAATATGGAACCGAACGATGGAAGAGACACAATGCTATTCGTACTGCATATGTTGATAGGGAGAATAAACTTTTTTTTGGTACCGATGGGGGAGTCCTGCTTTATAATCGTGTGAAAAATTGTTTTGAAAACTTCGATGCACAAGGGAAAATAATTTTCAAGAAGGGTGTTTTTGAAATTATGCAAGACAGCCATGGTTATTATTGGTTTGCTGAAATTGATAAAGGACTTTGGAGATGGCATCCGTCTAAGGGTGAAACTCAGCTTTACAAAAAAGACTCTGTCAGTGGACTGATTAGTACTAATCTAAAAGTGATGCACCAAACTTCTGATGGAGATATTTGGGTTGGAACCCATATGAAAGGCTTATGCAAATTGCCATATGGACAAACTAAATTTATAAGTTATAAGCATTCTGAAAAATCTAGAAGCTTAAGTAATAATAGTGTGTATGCGATTTTCGAAGATTCTAAAAAGAACTTGTGGATAGGGACTGGCAGTGGCTTAAATAAATACAATAAGCTTAATGAGTCATTTGATATTATAGGAGTCAAAGAAGGTCTTGCAGGTAAAGTGGTTCTTAGCATTCAGGAAGATAGCTTAGGACGATTGTGGCTAGGGACTAATAAGGGCTTATCTTGTTTTGATGTAGAAAAACAGCAAGTCGCTAATTTTTATCAGGAAGATGGTTTGCAAGGGAATATCTTTGAATATAAGGTGGCTTGTAAACACTTTGGTGGACAATTGTATTTTGGAGGCAATAATGGACTGAATGCCTTTAATCCTATGGATTTTAAAATGAACACTTATCTACCCAATTTGCAGTTTATTCAAGTCTCTTCTTCTAGAGGGATCGTAAATATAAGTCGTGATTTGTCAGTTTATGATAATGATATTGAGAAGATTAGGATTGATGATTCGGAACGAAATGTTAGTGTTGAACTGACTTCGGATTCTTATGTAGAAGCATATAAAAATACGTATGTATATAGAATATTACCACAAGATTCAACTTGGAAGCCTTTAGACTTATCAAAGCATAAAATAGAACTACCTGCACTAGAGGTTGGAGATCATTCTTTAGCGGTCAAGGTTTCGAATAATCATATGAAGTGGAGTCCTAAAGTTAAAGTTCTACAGATTGAGGTGAGTCGAGATTGGAGTAAAAATAGTGGACTATTGTATGGGCTTCTCATTTCATCCGTTTTGATACTGATTGTTTGGCTAAGGAAGTCACGATTTAGAATGATCCAAACGAAAAAGTACAATACACAACAGCAAGATAAAAAAACGATAAAGAACATTTCTCGTGTGAAAGTTTCAGCTAAAGATGTATCAGAATGGGCTGAGTCCACAAAACAGCTTATGGATTTTATGAGAGAGACATTGCTTTATAGAGATAAGCGCCTTACAAAAGGACAGTTAGCTGTTCAGATTGGATGGACTGAAGTCTATTTATCCAGCACTCTTCGTGAAGGTTTAGAGAGCAATTTCAACGATTTTATAAACTCATTTAGAGTTGAAGATGTCAAGGAGAGGTTAAAAGACCCGCGAAGTAGAGACTTCACTTTGATTGCAATAGCAGAGGAATGTGGCTTTAATTCTAAAACCTCATTTTATAGAACTTTTAAAAAGTTTACTGATTTGACACCTAGTGAGTATCTAGAACAAATAGATCCAGAAGCTTAAATTAAAACCTTTCCCAGTTTGCCTATAAATATTGAAAGCATAAGTTTCAAATAGTGAGTTTGGAACTTATGTTTTGTATTATCGGAGTGTGATTCGTGATTTACTCCTTCAATTCAAAAATATGGTAGTTGTCATAAAAACCTCTGGCTGGAACCATTAGACGTATTGCTGTTTGTCCTGCACCCAGAGGGGCGTCGTTCTCGATATCTTTATATTGAAAGACCAGTTTATCATCAATTCTGAACTCTATTTGATCCTTCCACTTGATCACTTTCATATGATGCTTGCCAATTAGGTCTTTAATGCTGTAGTCTTCTCCCTTTATCACCAAACGACGTCCCGGGCATTTTCGCAAGTTAGCCGTACCACGTTTGGGTGCCAAAAATGAAATGCGGTAATTGTAAATATCGCCTTTGGTGTACTGGGCCGCTAGTCCACAACGTGGTTTTAACGCAGGATCGAAAACATCTTCACCTTTTGTTCCTGTGGCTGAAAACATGATCATGTGTAAAGGATAGGGAATGGGGCTTTGAAAATCAAATTCTATCACGTAGTTTTCAGGTGTAATTGTATTGTTCCAGAACACGAGGTGACCACCACGAAATGTTTTACCTTTTTTATAGATTGGATACAATTCTGGTTCGGCTTTCCTAGCCAAATCATCCACATAATATTGATACCATTTTTTAGTTCCTTCTTCAAATACCAGTTTACCTTTTTTCATTCTGTGATTTACCTTCTTGTGGTAGTGCGAATAAAGTTCCAAACGACCTTTTTTAATTCTGGCTATGCCAGGTCCTTCCATCACCCAATCATCCAATGATGTCTTGTTTTCGAAATCGCATTGGTAAACCAATTGTTTCTGTTTGCCTATTTCGAGGGATTCCTGAGTCCATGCGGTGAATGTCATTAGGCATATATACATAAGCAGTAGGTGTTTTTTCATGCTTTTATGTCAAAGGTGATCTGAAAAAAGGAGTTGATATATGAATAACCAGCTCCTTTTAGTTCATTTATTTAAAATGGCAGTCGAAAATTATCTTTAGTTTCCTTCATCCATTCATTAAGATATTTCCGGTGTCTTCTTAGCTGTTTCTGATATCCCGACTTGTAGGCAAGGTTGTGCATTTCACCCTTATCATTGACCATATCAAACAATTGTTCTTGGAGATCACCTTTGTCATACACCATATATTTAAAGTTTTCGGTCCTGACACATCGTCCTTTTATATCAAATGTTTTTTTTGACTGACAAAATTCAGTTTCAATCACCGTATATTTCCTCCAAGAGTTATCTTCTCTGCCTAAAGCCAAATCCATAAAGGATGCCCCTTTCATATAGACAGGAACTGCAATACCAGCAATATCACACATACTTGGAATCAAGTCAATTCCAGAAGAAACAACTTCTTTATTATTCACTGATCCTCCTTGGGTATGACCTTTCCAACTCACCATTAATGGGACACGTGCTGATTCTTCGTAAAGCACTTGCTTTTGATTCCATCTATGTGCACCATGTCCATCTCCATGATCTGAAGTAAAGATGATAATGGTATTTTCTTCCTGTCCTGATTCTTTCAAAGCATCCAATACCTTCTGGATTCGTGCATCAACAATCTCTATTAATCGGAAGTAAGCCCATCGGTATTGTCGCCACTTATCTTTATTCCATTGAGACGTTGGATAAGTTGATGGGGTATAGGTTTGCATTAGACGAAGTATGTCTGGCTCTAATTCCGGGATTTCAAAGTTTTCAGGTAGATCTGGGCAATCCTTTGGAGCAGGAGGATCTCCAAGGTGATCGTTTAGCATTTCGTCACCACGTGCCCATTGGCAAATATCATGGGGATTCACGAAAGAACTCACAAGCATAAAGGGCTTCTCTCTCTCTTTCATCATAAAGTCACGACAGGCACCATCTACAAGGGCATCAATTCTATTGTCCTTGGCGTATTTGATGTATTCGAATCCATGTGTATTGATATCTTCAGGCAAGGCAGGTAAGTGCCATTTTCCAACGTACCCAGTATCATATCCAGCCTCAGCCATAATCTTACCCATATAAGGATATTGCTTGGTGTCCCACTGGGCTTTCATGTTATTGATGGGTACATTAATTTCGTGTGGATACATACCCGTAAACATCGACGAACGCGAAGGGACGCACAATGGAGTAGGGCAATAGCCCTTTTCGAATTTCATCCCATTCGATGCGATATAATCCATTGCCGGTGTTTTTAAATCTTTATTACCGGTATTGCTCATCGCGTCAGCAAACTGCTGATCAGTCATGATGAATAATATATTTGGGCGCGTGCCTATTAATTCTGGTTTTAGGCTAAAGATGCTTTCCTGTCCCCAAAGCAATTTCGATGCAGCTATCCCCGTTAGGGTTAGACTGCTGTTTTTTAGGAATTTTCTTCTGTCCATATTATTTCTAATATTAGAATGAGAAAAGAAAAGGGGATATTATCGAGTCCCTACTCTTGAGCTCACAGTTATTTTAGACTCCTGCCATAGGATAGGAGTTAAGTTGAGTTTCCGACTTTAATTATAAATAGCTAATAAAAGGGTCATTGGTTCTGATTAGAATTTCACGAAGCTTTTCTGTCAAGTCTTGCTCCAATTCTGAATTCGCACCATAAATATTCTTTGTTTGATAAGGATCATTCTTATCATCGTATAAGAAATTATGCTTTTTACCCTTGTTATCATAGGCTATTACGTATGTATGCGTATGTGTTTTAACCCCACGACGTTTTTCTGTATCATCTTCAGGTTTTGCAAAGAAGTATAGAGCAGCTTCAGGACGGTCAACTTTTTCATCTCTGAAAATACCTGAATAGTCTTTACCTTCTACTTCTTCAGGAATTTGCTTATTTAATCCCATCAAACCTAAAAGGGTTGGCATTACATCTGGCACACTTAAAAGAAGATCATCGCTTCCTGCTTTGATTTTTTCTGGCCAACGGATAATGAAAGGAATGTCGAAAGCCTCACTGAACCATACGTTTTTGTGCATCATCCCCTGGCTTCCTAACATCTCACCATGGTCTGATGTGAAAATTACAATTGTGTTTTTGTCCAGACCTTGTTCTTTTAAAGTCTGTAGTACTTTTCCGATTTGCAGATCAACCCCTTCGCACATGGCAAAGTAATCGGTAGATTGATCAATACGATCGTCTACCCACATGTCGCCAAAACCATGCTGACCCATTTCTGTGTTGTTACTAAACTGAACATTAGCTCGATTTAGGACATCTTTCTCCGTTTTGCCTTCGAAACGCTCTTTGTATTTTTCAGGAACTAGATTGAAAGGGTGGTGAGGTGGATTGATACCCCAGAATAATGCGAATGGTTTCTCATCATCACGGAATTTATCGCCTACATTCTCTAAATATTTTTGTACAACTTCAGCTTCATGTTCAGGCGACCACTGCTCGAAGTATTTAGCTTCATCTTCCTTGGCCTCGTTAATCCAGTAGTGTGGTGTTAGGTGGTTGTCATCGGCTCCGTAAGAATACCAAAAATCGAATCCATGACGGTATTTGCCTGGCTTGCAAAAAGAGTCCCATACTTTGCCCTTGCCATCTTCAGGAGGTTCTGGTCCATCCAAATGCCATTTGCCTACATAGCCTGCATTGTAATTGTTTTGTGAAAGCACATCAGAGAAACAGACATCATCAGGATTTAGAAAGTTGCCATGTGGTGTTCTGCCTGAGTGGCAGTTTGAGAGGACTCCGTTTGATAGAGGGTATTTTCCTGTAAGCAACATACCACGGTAAGGACTACAGAGAGGATGATTACTCACTGCATGGGTAAAAACCACTCCCTCTTTTGATAGTGCATCGATATTTGGTGTGTTCACTGGATCTTGTTTCATAAAACCCATGGCCTGTTTACGGTACTGGTCTGGAAAAATATACAGTAGATTCGGGCGTTTCCCATTTTTCATACAAGACGTAAGAAAACCCTGTGGAATCAAAGTCATTCCAGCAGTAACAGCTGCTGAGCTTTTTAAGAAATTTCTTCGGGATATATTATTTTTAGTCATTTACGGTCGTTTATAATTCCGCGATTTATCGGAGTGTTAGTTGTCGGCTTTGAGCTCCTTAGAATTCATAGCCGACAAACAATAATAAGTTATTAATTACTGTGCTATTAATTCCACTTCTCTACTTAGTCCGTGTTGACATTTGAATTCGAGTATGGTTTCATTTTCATTATTGCTGATCAGCTTGCAATACGCATTGGCCTCTAGGGTCCACTCGCCCTTTAAGCTCACCCAAATAGTAGATTCTTTACTTTCGTTAGCTGTCCAGTCTCTCGAATACACACTTCGTTCTTTACGCTTGCCATTTTCCATCACGACGTCTGCTTCTCCTTCATAAAGGTGAAGATCAGGATCGCAAAGACTCATTATTTTCGAATGCTCTTTATCTTTTATCATGACTAATGCAGGTGCACTTACCGAATTAAGTCCCGATAATTTAACATCAGCATTTGCTTCAAACAGTGCGAAAGCGCTCGTTTTAGTGGCATGATCTCTTACAATATGAGCCTTACTATCTTTTTGTAAAACGGTATAAGCCGCTTTTTTCTTTTTGCTCATTTGCTTAGCAAACTGTACCAGTTCATTGTGATTGCTCTGAACAAGGATCGCATACTCATAGTCTGCTCCATGAGGCGCTTTACCGTGCTTGATAACTGCCGCCGCAAAGTTACCTTGGTTTGGCGTTTCCTTTTTCTGATCCTTTGAATGCTGTAATTGTTTGCCCACTTCAACAGTATAGGCTGCTGGAATGTAGAAACTGTTACCTACATTATCAGTAAGCAGAGTCGCTTTTTTGCCTTGGCTTGCTTTATAAAAAGGGAATTGAATAATTTCATCCTTGTTGAAACTAATACTTTCTGATGCCTCATTCAAGTAATTTTGAAAAAGAGTCGTTTCAGTTTCGTAATCAGAATTTGTATTTTCAATATCGCTACCTAAACAGATGATTCTGTTGTCGAAAAAGAAAACAGATTTGCTTGCACGATGTGAACCATTGTATTTGTCGTGTTCATGCAATTTCATAGCCCAGGCTCCATTTTTTCCTTCAAGGGATATGGCTCCTGCAAAGGCCTCATCTGAAATCAGCATTTCTTCGTACCCTGTTACCAGATCAACATTCAAAATATTCGCTCTAAGTTTTTCGATAGGCAGATGAATGGCGGTTGTTCCAGCAAAACGCCCCCAATCCCATCCGTTTACATTAAATCCTGAAGTGAACACGCTTGGTTTCTCAACTCCTGAAATGATTTGAAGCTGCCCATGTTTCATATAACGACCGTAGTAGTTCGCTCCAATATAATGTTCGGCAGCCCAAAGGTAACGACTGTGTCCTTGTGCTGTAGCTGACCAGTTAGCTCTTCGGTGGATGCCCAAAGCAGCATAATTCATAGTCCAGTTTCCATTGGGATCAGTTTCTGCTTTATAGCCTTGTTTTTGTAATTTATTTACAGCTCCGGTTGTTTTCTTGCCTTCCATTAATCTTAGGTAAGCTGCTGCCATTTCTGCATCAACATTGTCTTTTCCATCAGGCGTTCCCGATAGAGCCATAAACATGTAATGTTGAGCAGATAGTTTTCCTTTTCCATTAGGGTGACGGCCTGACATAGAAGTTGGCCAGGTTTCCTTATTGCAAAATAGGCGTGTTTTTAATAAGGATTCCTTTAGGATTTGATGTCCTTCTTCTGAAATATGAAAAGGTGTTCTGCTGAAAAAGTACAGCATTTTTGTAGCTCCATCATAACCACCATTGGCATAGGCAGGGTAGTTGTTTGCATGATGAAAGACACTTCCATCTACTTTGAAACTGTCTTTAACTCCAGGAGCATAGGCTAATCCATTGTCAAGCCATTTAACGTAGGCTTTTAAATATCTGGCTTTTTCAGGTGAATCTTCCAACATCAGAATACTTGCTAAACGTCCCATAACAGAGGTGTTAAAAGCATCAATACTCATGCCTTTTTCATGAATAGGTGCAAAAACTTCTTTTACTCCTGAGTACCATTCCATGGCTTTTTGAGCTTGATCAGCTCGCTTTGTTCGGATTAATGATTCACGCATTAGAAAGTAAGCCGCGTAGTAAGTTCTCATGCTGTAACCTAGATGATGTAAGGTTCCGTTTGCACTTCCTTCGGCCCATCCTTGATCGATCAAATGATCGGACATATTGAAAAATAGCTCCTCTAATTCCGTTTTGTAATCAGCATTATCAGTTTGATTGTATGCTGAAGCAATTTCGTGCATCAGTTTTGTGTAAGCTGCTAATCCTTTGCCCTTTTTATCGAAGTAGTCCTTGAAATTTTTAGTGTAAGGCTTGTATATTTCTGAGAAACGACAAAACCACATCACTTTTCCAGAGACCTGGTCATCCTGACGTGCAATTTCATACTTGTTGTAAGCATTTTTTAATTTGATAAGTAGGTTCTCATTAACCTTTTGCTTTTTAATAACCTCTTTGCTGTATCTTTTATTGATGGTTTGAATACCCTTTATTTGTTTTTGACTTAAAGCTTCCAGTTTTTCACTTGGTTTGTTTAAGCTCGATTTGTAAAGAATAAGCCAGTGGTTTTTTGTATTAGCATTCACGAAAGGAACCTGATAATCTGGAGTGTTCCATCTGCTGTCAGCAGGAGTACACAGCATAATATGGTCGAAGAAAAGTGTTCCAGTATTCGTTACTGGAGATAGAATTTTCATTTTATTCATTGTTGTCTCAGGCTGTCCCTGCATATCGCGTTCAAAAGCGACCCAGGCTGCTCTCCAACCTTTAAAATTGATTCCAAATTCGAATTCACAGTTTACTTGATTATCCGTTAAGAATTGAAATTTGATTTTCTCGTCCTTTGGTGTTTCATTATATACCCAAACGCAAAATGTAGGGATTGATTTGTCTTCGGCATTGGGATCAAAGGGCTTGAAATTGATATTTTGGTCAATGATCAATTCCGAATTTTGGTCATAGTTCCATTGCAGACTTTGCTTGCCATGTTTGTAATGCGCCGTACTTGTTGATATGCTTGATGGGGAAGGAGTAGACCAATTTTGATTGATTGAATCTTCAAAGGAAATAATGGCTGGATTGATAAAATCCTGAGCCGATACTTTATTGAAGAACACTATCAAAAAGATCAGTATTGATTTGAAAGGCTGTTGCATTTTCATGTTGGGTTGTTTTAAATCGATTGCAATAAAATAATTATTGTTGAAACTTTAGGATCTTTATTATTCACAAAGGTGCCAGATTATAAATATGGGAGTGCTAAGCGCTTATATTGCTGACAGGTTTATAATATTGCCTTTATAAACCTGCCAGACTTGTTTCACTATTGCTCCAGTTTTCTCTTACGCACAAGAGCTTCTAAAAAGTAGTAGTCGGCATAGTTCAATGGGACATCAATTTCAGCACCATGTGGTATACTTCCTGCAGAATGCATCAAAAGGAAATTGTTATTTTCTCCCAACTTAGCTCGATAAGCATCCGATGATAAATTTTCTACAATCTGGTCAGCAAGAGCTTTGTATTTTTCTGATTTTTCAGGACAATAGGTACTCATTTCATATAGAGCTGAAGCTATAACTGCAGCCGCTGATGCATCACGTGGTGTATTAGGAATTTTAGGGCAATCAAAATCCCAGTATGGGACCAAATCTTTAGGCATTCTTGTATGCTCGAAAAGATATGCTGCAATATCTTCAGCTTTATTCATGAATTTTGCATCTTTAGTTTCGCGGTAGCAAAGTGTATACCCATACATAGCCCAGCCCTGACCTCTCGACCAGGCCGACTCATCAGCATAACCTTGAGCAGTCACTTTATTTCGAACCTGGCCTGTAATGGTATCATAGTCGATAACGTGATAGCAAGAGTGATCTGGTCGGAAATGATGAGCCAATGTTGTTTCGGCATGCTTAATAGCTATATCTCTGAAATTGTTATCACCACTAAGTTTACTCGCTTCGAAAAGCAATTCCAGATTCATCATATTATCGATAATAACCGGGCATTGCCAGCCACGTTTCGCTTGCCAGCCACGTTGAATATTCCACGATTGGATGGCTCCAATGTTTGGTCGAAAGCGAGTACTTAATGATTTGGCTGCTTGAATAATAACTTTCTTGTATATAGGGTTTTTTGTCAGTTTGTATCCATTACCATAGCTACAATATACCATAAAGCCAACATCATGATGCCAAGTTAAGTATTGGACTGTATCCAGTGTTTCAGTTATTTTCTTAGCTTCAGTTTTCCATTTGTTATCACCTGTTAGCTCATAAAGATACCAAAGCGATCCCGGGAAGAATCCACTAGTCCATAATTCTGGAGTGTTGTATCTGGTACTTCCATCTTTTTCAATTGTTCTGGGATTAAGGATTACGCCTTTGGCATTCATCATATCAATTTCGCGCCCTATTTGTTGACTTGCGAATTCGATATTAGCTTCAATACTGCCTTTTGAACTTGTTTTAGGATTTCTGCATGAGAATAAGCTAATCATACATGCCGAAACAAGTGTTAATTTAAAAAAATGATTCATTTTTGATATTGATTATTTAAAGTTTTAAAGTTGATTCAATTGATTTTCCTCTGTTGATTCCACTAGGAAAGTTGATTATGCAAGTTTTTGATTTATCTTTTTTAGTGAGCTTTATCTCAGTTTTATCTTGCTTGTGCAATGGATCTGATACAGTCATTTTCCAGTTGTTATCAACTTTCTTTAAGTGAATAATTGAAGGTTGAGCTACTGATAGCTTTAAGTTATTAGCCAACTCAATTTCTCCAGATTTATAGAAAACGATCATAAAAGACTCTGTATCATATCGAACAGCTTGAGCCATCTCATTGTTTTGAATGATAATTGGCAGTTTTTTTAAGCTGTTTTGTAAAGTTTTGAGATCAATACCCGGAATAACCATATAAGCATAATCTGCATCAACGAGTTCTGATCCATGAGAAAGAGATATTTGAAATATTGAAGTGCTTTCAATTTGGTTTTTCTTGCTGGAGTATCGACCATCAAGATCAGACCAGTTACCATTTCTTTTATCAGCAAATAGCTTTACAATACCTGTTTTATTACCTGGAAAGATGATATAGCCTGTATTTTCATGATAAACCCAGGAAAGCTGCTTAACTTTTTTAAATTCAAGATTTTTATACTTTTCAGTTTTGATTTTTCCTTTTTTCCCATTGATATGGAAATGAATATCACCTTTTCGTTCGGTTTGATTTATTGTTGTCCAAACATCGAAAGTATCAGCTTGATTCTTATTAATTCCATTACCAAGAGCCAGCATCTTATTGTCAAAAGTGAAATAGGCTTTGTTTGCCTTTAGGTTCACATATTCACTTTTACGATTGTATTTAAAAGCTGCAATACCTTGCTTGCCTGTGGATAAACCGCCAGTGTATTGATTGAGGCTCTTACTTTCACGTCCCCAAGGACTAAGTGGAAGTTTCCCTGTTTTCTGAATAGCAGTAATGCCAGGCCAAGCTCTCCAGTTCCATCCGATTCTGGCTTTGTCGTATTCTTTCCCAGAACTATAAATAATGGTAGATCCATCGCCACTTAAAAAGTTGTTTTTACCATGTGCTCTTTCACTCTCAGAAGTTTCGCAGCCTGTAGTGCGGTTCGAAAGCATTTTGATGGCAAAATATGCATTATTAGTACTGTGGATTAATAGATCAGTATTCCAGAAATATTTCGTAGAGTCTATGTGTGCAAGTTGCTTGTCTTGATGTCTTTTTAGAAGATCTTTTAATGCTGCTCTTTTAGAACTATCTATCTGTCCTTCTTCCATAAGTTTTAATACATCCTTTCGAATAGCACCATTATCAAGAGGAGTTTGTTTAAGAGCGTTATGTCGACCTGCAATATTCAGAGCACCATGATTTTTGTAGAAATACCATTGGATGCCATCTAAATAATAGTCAGCAAGAGTGTTCCACTCTTCCTGTGTTAGCTCCCAATTGCTCTTGTTTGTAACTTTAGCATAAGTTAAAACGTGGTTGATCCAATGAACTCCATAGCCAATCCAGTAGTTCTGTGCTCCACCTGCATTGTGTTGTATCCATGAGCCATCAGGAGTGAATCCAGTTGGTAAATCATTTGTTGTGTTCAGAACTCGGGGAAATTGTTCCTTCACGATTTGATGTACCCAGTCCATTTCTTTGGGATCTCCCGAACAGGAGGCGATAGCCGTCATCGCCCATAAGCGGTATCCCATATTCCCTCCGCGGTTATGGCCTTCAGCTTTGTCGAATTTTTCGGAACTTTTACCGTTATACCAACACCAATGACTAAATTCTCTTATACTTTCAATAAGTTTATCGATTTGTTTTTCCTTAGCAGCAGATAACAGTCGATCATTCATCATATCCTCATATATAACAAGCTCAATAGCAGCCACAGCCCTGAGTGTTTCAAATGGAATGGATGGGAATTGGTATTTTGGACGATTATCCAGCCAATACTGCAAGGCTTTGTAAATAGCCATTCTTAGTTCTACTTTATTGGAATGGGCATCTTTATGGTAATCAATTGCCCACTGCATTATTCTACCAGTAATTTGCTTTTTATCTGGTTTTTGGTCAGAAAAACTACCATTCTCCAAAAGAAGAGAAAGCGCTTCTTCAGTACTCATCTTTTCCCAGCGAGTGGAAAGGTTTTTTCCTTCAAGATTTTTTCTGATTTCATTGAGTTTACTACTATTTGACGTCTGTGAAAAGACGCTTGTCGAAATCAGAAGGCTCCAAACGAATAAGCTGCATATTTTAATGCTTTGTTTTATGTCCATATCAGATATTTTGATGTGATTTATTATCGTTTCTATACTTAGTCTTTATTTAAAATTAAGAATTGCAAGTCGTAGGTATTAGTCTTTAGTTAATTATGGGACGTTTTTCTTGTTGGTAAGTTTAATGGTTCAGTATATCAATTGTTTATGTTTTCTGTTTTAAGGTGTCAAATTCTTTATTTACACGAATTAGGATTGGGTTTGATAGGTTGATTTTGTACGGATAATTCAGGTATGACTTTTGGGAAGACCTAGAGTACTGCAGACTTGTTTCTTTCGTTTTACGTCTGTAATTGCATATTCTAGATTTAGAATGATGATTTTAGAGTGTTTTCAGTGTCTATTGGGGGTGATGTTTAAAATCGTTCGGATGATATTGTAAGTGTGTCTAATGCTCAGTTTATTAGGCGTTTATGTTTTGCTTGGTTGTGAGGAGGTTCCGAAATGTTTTTTTGGGACAGTAAGAGTTTGTTGAGCAATACTCTTTCAGGTATCTTGAAATCGTTTTCGAAGAGGAGTACTTTGAAAATGATAAGATGATTATAAATAAAACAAACAGAATGAAATATTTTTTATCGCTTATTAGTTTGGTGGTTTTGCTACAATCTTGTTTTCAAAACAAAAAGTATGAAGCTGATTTCATTAAGAAGACATTACTATATCAAGACGATTTTAGTTCGAATAATTCAGATGATTGGATTACCGAATTGCAAGCCGAATCAGGGAATAGGGTCGGTGTAAATAAGGGTGCTTTAGAGATTGATGTGCCTAAGGGAGTAACCGTTTGGTTTAAACATAAACTATGCGGTGATATCTTGATTGAATATCAAGCAACAGTTATAGATAGTGGTGGGACTAATGATAGAGTGAGTGATTTAAATTGTTTCTGGATGGCTAGTGATCCACGAAATGCAGATGATTTGTTTGATTCGCCAAGAAAAGCCTCAGGTAAGTTTCAGGATTACGATACTTTACGTTTGTATTATGTAGGCATGGGAGGACACAACAATACTAAGACAAGATTTCGGAGGTATAATGGAAAAGGAGAGAAGCCCCTTCTTCCTGAACATGATTTAGAAGGTAAAACAGAGCTAATTTCCCCAAATAAATCCTGTCAAATTCAATTGGTAGCTATGGGGAGCCAAGTGCAGTTCTTCAGAGATGGGGAATTGGTTTATGATTTTATTGATGAATCACCTTATACCCAAGGTTGGTTTGGAATAAGAACAATTGAGAATCATATGAAAATTGATGATTTTAAGGTTTATCGTATTGAAAAAAAACAGATTAAATAGAATGGTTTACAAAGAATATGATTATTAAAGAACAAGCAATAGTATATGAAGATATGATAAAGAAAAATATGCAAAAGCGGTTAGGTGATATCATCTTACTAGTTATTTTATTGATGCTATTCACTGAGAAAGTGATTAGTGTTACGATTTAAATTAATGCAAAAGCGATCAGAATTGTATAATAGAGAGTAAAAACTGAAACTATGATTACAATTGAATTAAAATATAAAATAAATTAGAAAAAGAAGCCCAGGTGTGCTGGAGCTTCTACTTAATTTTATTATCCTAATATTAAATTATAATGCGTCAAATTTCACTTATTTTTTTCTTGAAACTTTGTTTATTTAGCTTGGGAGTTCAAGCGCAATATATTGGTTTGGAAACAGAAGTTCCTAATACTTGGAGTACAAATAATGGTGCGAATTTAAGTATGAGCACTGAACATTATAAATTAGGAAGTGAGTCGCTAAAATGGGACTGGACACAAGGATCTAGCCTGACTGTCATGAATCCACCTAATATGCAAACTGCCTTGAATACATATAAAGGTGGTTTAATGTTATGGATTTACAATGAGACACCTCTGGATAAAAAAATATCTTTTCAGTTTGGAAAAGGAGATTCCATGGAGTATGAATTTGATTATGGTATCAACTTTAAGGGGTGGAGAGCTTGTTGGATACGATTCGATGAGGATATGAGTGGTCCAAAATCGCGAAAAGATCTGGATTATATGAAGGTGAAAGCTCCTACAGATGTGGTTTCAGGAAGTCTTTTTTTTGATCGTATGATGTTTCCATCCGAACGTATTCACGACCGTGTTACGCCAGATAAACAACTGCCTTTGATTAATCCTGAAATGAATGATAATCATTGGGCTGCGCTTTGGCATTGGTTTGATACCTACAATCATGATATATTACTAGAGTCTACAGTAAGTTTTGAAGAACAAAAAGCTTTTGATTCAATAGAAGCTGATATGATAAAAGCATATCAGGGGAGTTCTCCTTCAAGTAGTAAAATCGCATCGACTAAAAGTGCATTTCAGTCATTTCAAATTCATCGAATTGGAGAGCATATAACAGGTCGCCCTTATGTGAGTGATGATGAATATGTGAATAGTTTGAATGATGTTAAGATGATTCAGATTGGGCCTGTATTGGAAGATTTGGCTCAAATTTGGCATCATCATAAGGATGCGGAGGCTAGACAAATGTTTTATGATTTGTTGGACTATGTGATAGATCAGGGCTTGGATGTGGGAAGTGGCATGGGAACCAATCACCATTACGGTTATAATTTCCGTGAGTTCCCTCCTGCTATTTTCTTGATGAAAGGTGTATTGAAAGAAGATGGAAAGTTAGACGAGGCCGTAGCTATGATTAAATACTGGACAGGTGTGCAGGAGTACAGAGTTGTGCCAGAAGTTGGAACTCTACAGGGTTTAATGGACAGTTGGAACACTACTGTAATTCCTCGTCTTATAGCAATAATGACTATGGATGATACACCTGAAAAAGCCAGAGAATTGAAGGCTATTAAACGTTGGATGGACATCTCTTTGAAAGTTGTACCTGGTAGCATGGGAGGAATTAAAGAAGATGGTACAGGATTTCATCATGGAGGATTGTATCCGGCATACAGCAAAGGTGGCTATACAGGAATTGGAAGCTTTCTAAGATTTGTAAATGGAACTTGTTTTGCCCTTTCGGATGAAGCCAGAATCAATTTTGGAAAAGCCTTACTGACTATGCGAAATTACTCTAATCATTTGGACTGGGGGTTTGGAATTTGTGGGCGTCATCCTCTTTCTGGATCTATAAGCAGTGGAACGATAAATGCTTTTGCTTATTTAGCTAAATCTGGTAATCCGTATACAAAAGCTGAAGTATGGAACGAAATGGCAGCTTCGTATATGCGACTTGAATCATCTAATACGACATTCAAACAAGAGTTTTCTTCTTTGGGGCTTACAGCTGAAGCTGTACCTGAAGGAAATTACACTTACAATTATGGCGCATTGGGTATTCATCGTAGAGATAAGTGGATGGTGAGTGTTAAGGGGTACAATAAGCATGTTTGGGGATCGGAGATATATACTAAGGATAACAGATATGGTCGATATCAGAGCTATGGAACAGTTCAAGTGATTGGATCAGGAGATAAGGTTAATGCTGTGGAAAGTGGATTTGTTGAAAATGGTTGGGATTGGAACAGATATCCAGGAGCGACCAGTATCCATTTACCTTTAGATTTATTGGAGAGTCCTTTATCTGGAACTTTAATGGAAAAATCAGAAGAAGGTTTTGCGGGGGCTTCAAATCTTAATGGAGAGAATGGGATTTTTGGTATGAAGCTCAGAGAGAAAAGCAGAACGAACTTTACTTATGATCATCAGGCTAATAAATCAGTATTCTGTTTCGAAAATCGAATTATTTGTTTGGGTTCAGATATATCAAATTCAAATTCTCAATATAAGACAGAAACAAGTTTGTTTCAAGTAAACTTACAAAAGCAATCTGATGCGACTTATGTAGATGGAGGAAATGCTGTAACGGGTTTCCCTGTGCAGCAGAGTCTAGACTCAGAAAAAAGTCATTGGTTACTTGACCCTGTAGGTAATGCTTTTTGGATAAAAGAAGGTGCTGAAGTGAATCTTTCTCGTTCAACACAAGATTCTCGTCATAATAAAACAAAAGCCAACACGCAAGGTGATTTTGCTGCAGCCTGGATTAATCATGGAACTTCTCCTTCGAATTCGACTTATGAATATGTGGTCTTGCCAAATTCAACGGCACAGTCTATTCAGGATTTCTCTGATAGAATGAAGAGTCAGGAAACTGCAGCTTATAAAGTATTAAAGCATGATGAAAATGCTCATATTGTGTGGGATCGTGAAACCAATACTACTGGCTACGTGTTTTTTGAACAGAACACAAATTCAACTGATGAGTTTGTTAAACAAGTAACAGCTCCAAGTTTGGTAATGATTAAATCATCGACAGATAAGAGCGAACTGAATTTAAGTTTGTGTGATCCTGATCTTCATTTTCCTGAAGTTGCTTATACCTCTGCAAAGCCAAGTCAAGAATCTGTAATTGTTCTGACATTAAAAGGAAATTGGGAAATTGTTGGTCAAGATTCTGAGGGTGAAATTATTTCAACAGCTAATCAGCAAACACAGATTCAGTTCAAATTGAAAGATGGTATTCCTAGGCATTTAAAATTGAAAAAGAAAGATGAAGTATCGGATAATGTTCCTCCAATTATTTATCAAATAAATGTAGATGATATTAGAGATAACTCAGCATCAATCGAAATAGGAAGTAATGAGAGTGGCGTTTTATTTTGGTATCTAAACTCAGTAAGTAGTGCAATGCCCTTTGCCGCTGATGTTATAAATGGATCTGGAGCAATTGTATGTGGGCAAGTGGATTGTACTGAAAATGAACTATGGACAGGAGACCTGAATAATCTACAAAGAGGAGAGACTTACATTTTGTATGCTGTTGCAAAAGATTTATCAGATAATATCTCTGATGTATACTCGTCTGCTGGCTTTAGTACTTTAGTGACAGGCTTACCTGATATAAATGATAATGTTTATATACATGGTAGCGACGGAAAGGTTATTTTAAGATCGACAAAAATACCACCTGCTGATACTAGAGTTCAAGTATACGACCTAATGGGTCGAATTGTGGCTTCATCTCCTTATAAAGATTCAACAGAATTATATTTGGATGTTCCAAATAAAACAGGGGTATATATTGTCAGATTACAAATGAATGGGCAAAGTGCTTCGAAAAAACTGGTAATTAGAGAATGAGTCAATACAATTTTGATTTGCAAAAAGAAAGCATCTGTTGAATATTCAGCAGATGCTTTTTTTATAGTTATAAATATGGCTGATCTTTGCTTTCCTTGTTGTCTGAATAATTGTTTGGTGAAAAGTCATTTAAACTAGAATAGGAGGATACAAGTAAGTCTTGACAAACATTTGTATTTAATTGTCCCCAAAATAATAATCGGCAATTGTTTGGGATGAATAGCTTGCTCGATGTTTTGAATTGTATAATAATGGAGAAAATGTGAATGATATTAGACATTCTACTTTGCGCTTATTCAGATATTTGAGTTTTTCATACTAATACTAATTCAAAATTCTGAATACAGTGAATATATCTAAATCTATCCATGCAATTTGGCCTGTCATGCTAGGGGCTTGCTCAACAGGAACACCCAATCAGGAAGTACATGTAAATGATACAAAGAAGCCAAATGTTATTGTTGTTATTACCGATGATCAGGGTTATGGGCAATTGAATTTTGATTCGAATTCGTATAATCAGGAGCAACTTAATAATACAACTGTGACCAAAAGGTACAGGACTTCGGTTGAGGAGGCTTATAAGGCAGCTCAAACGGCTATGCCCAATACAGCGAAGTTAGCCAACGAAGGTGTTAAATTCACCAATGCTTTTGTTGCCTCTACAACTTGTGCTCCTTCTCGTGCGGCATTACTTACTGGAAAATACACACAACGTTTTGGTATTTATAACAACTACGATGCAGAAGCTGGCGTAAAACCAGAAGAGAAATTCTTATCAGAAACATTTCAGGAGAATGGTTATAAAACGGCTATGATTGGAAAGTGGCACTTAGGGGAGCTAACCATTGATTCTCTTGTAGATAAAACCAGAGACTATCATCGGGATTGCATTTATGGTTGTGTGAAAGACCAACATCCATTAAATAAAGGATTCGATTTTTATTTCGGATTTAATTATCACGGCAGTAACTATTATAATGCTACCAGTCTGTTTAGAGATTACGATCATGTAAAATCACAGGGCTATATTACCGATGAATTTACTGATGAGGCTTTGACTTATATTGAGAAAAATAAGGAGAATTCATTTTTTATGTATTTATCGTATAATGCACCTCATATTCCTTTAGAAGAAAGAGCTCCGAGAAAATATCAGCGCTTTAATACGGGCAATCCTGAAGTTGATAATTATTACGCCACACTAGCCGCAGTTGATGATGGTATAGGTAAGATTGTAAGTAAACTTGCAGAATTAAAGTTGGATGATAACACCATAATACTATTTGTTAGTGATAATGGTGCAGTGGTCGATTCTCCTTTACCATTGAATGGCGCTTTTAAAGGGAATAAAGGCCTGATGTTTCAAGGTGGCGTTCATGTGCCTATGTTTGCCTGGTATCCGTCAAAATATAAAAAAGGACTTGTTGTTACGGATAATGTTTCAGCTATGGACTTGTTGCCTACTGCTATGATAGAGGCAGGTATTGATTTACCAGCGAACCTTGATGGCATTGATTTGGGAGCAATCGTAAAAGGTAAAAAAAGTTTATCAAATGATAGACAATTATTTTGGGCTGGAACACAAGCTTATCACTGGAGTGATATTAATTTAGGTTTTTGGAATGACTATACAGCTTTTGTACAGGGAAGTAAGGTCAAAGATCAATTCCCTATGAGTAAGTATAAAGAGAATGTTTCTGATCCTGCAGGAACCGTTTTAGAAGGCGACTATATGATGCATTATTATCCTGTAGGGGATTTTTACGAATTATATAATATTAAACAGGATCCTGGAGAGTCTAAGAATTTAGCCTTAGATTTCCCCGCTAAAGTGAAAAGTATGAAATCTGCTTTTGATAAATGGATTTTAACTATGGAAAAACCTATCGAGTGGAAAAAGGAAACTTGGATGAAATTATTACCGGTATCATAAAAAATTGTAGACTATTCAGGAAAGAGAAATTTGTTCTTTTGAGCTTGGAAAAAGATGCCACTTGGAACTTCTTTTAATAATTGTCATCGTAACTTTGAAGCATATCTGATATTCAAAGCGGTCTTGTTCCGTGTAGAGGTGAAGTCAAATAATTGGACAAGCCAGCAAATGCAGATGCAAGAATAGGTAGAAGCTCAACAAAGTTGGGTAACTTATAATACATTCAACTATTTTATAATATAAGAGGGCGTTAGCACCTTGTGCTTTCGCAAATTCCAAGATAGAAGCTTCTCGTTTTCTGACAGCTTTCGGAATATCGGCATTGGCTGTTATATTTTCTAAACTTCCGCTCCTTGAACGTGAGATAAGTGTCTTCTTGGGAAGTGTATCTGAATTTCAATGGCTTGTGCTTGTGTGGGCTAGTTGCATGTTTTTTTTATTCTACCATTATCACAATATATCTTTGGAATTGATAAATTTGCAGGTATATGTGATGTTTTAGACTTATGGAATATTGCATGTTTTATTGGAAATGTTCCTTTCCTGGCTTTTTTCGTGTCTAAAATTCGTTTTACAGTGGCTATGGATGGTATTTTATTGTAATCTTTTTGCAAGCTATAAACGATGTTTAACTATTATTGAAAGTGAAATTTGAATTAACAATCTTAGGGAGCAATTCTGCATTGCCAACCTCAAAAAGATTTCCAACCGCTCAGATTCTCAATGTACTTGAGCGTTTTTTTTTAATTGATTGTGGTGAAGGCACACAAATTCAGTTAAAGAAGTTTCGGGTACCCATGTCTCGAATCAATCATGTCTTTATATCACATCTCCATGGCGATCATTTCTTTGGGCTTATTGGCTTAATTTCAACTTTTTCTTTGCAAGGAAGAACAAATGATCTGCACATATTTGCACATAGTAAGTTAGAAAAGATTATTCGCTTTCAGCTCGATATTTTAGAATCCAAATTAAGTTATAAGTTAGTATTCCATAATATCTTTGGAAAAGAGGTTCAAACTCTTTTTGAGGATGATGCACTTACAGTACAATCTTTTCCTTTAAGGCATGGAGTAATGCCTTGTGCAGGTTTCTTATTTAAGGAAAAAGAGCGTCCTCGCCATCTCAAAAAGGATATGTTGGATTTTTATAAGATTCCAATAAAAGCCAGACATGGCATTAAGACGGGAGATGATTATTTATCTGAAGAGGGCGAGTTGATTCCGAATTCTAAGTTGACTCTTGCAGCTTCTTCACCACGTAGCTATGCATTTTGTACTGATACGGCATATTTTCCCAGAGTCGTACCTAATATTAAGCAAGTCGATTTACTTTATCATGAGGCTACTTTTTTGAAAGATGACGAGAAACGAGCCAAATCAACTTATCATTCAACGGCTGAGCAAGCTGCTAAAATTGCTGATGAAGCACAGGTTGGCAAGCTCCTAATTGGTCACTTTTCAGCACGATTCCATGATCTATCAGCTCATTTGAACGAAGCGAAAGAAGTCTTTCCCAATACAGAACTTGCTGAAGATGGTTGTGTCTTTGAAATCCCCTTGAAATCGACCCGGTAGCTAATTTTGTACTTTAGGTTTTATTAAATAGACATGATATCCAACAAGTTTATAATAGGTTTGTTGAAAAGCATTTATTGAATTATTCTGTCCTATTCCTTTTTTATTACCTTTAGCTTCTTGGTAAAATCTAAAACTAACTTTATTAATAATTGATTCTGGATTCTTAAATGCACCTGTGTGTATTAATTGAATTTAGATTCACAGACTTAAGGACAACATGAAACGAGCCTATATCTAAGTCTTCCAAATCAAATGGAATGACCAAGGTGGCGACTTCCATGTGGCAATTAAAAATCAAATTTCAGACACATGAAAAGAATTTTATTATCAGCTGTAGCAGTTGCACTTTGTGCATCGGGGTTTGCTCAGCAGAAAAAAGACAAATCAACTTTTAAAGAGTATGAGCCAGGTTATTACCAGAACTCTATACTTAAGGATATCAGAAACGTTGATGCTAAACTGGAAAATAAGGAAGTTGATAAGCGTTTCTTTATGGATCAGTCGTCATACGATCTTCCGAAAGATATCAGCTTGTATACTAACAATACACATTGGGCTTTGCCAACTATTTCTCAGGGAAATACAGGTACATGTTGGTGTTTTTCAACCACCTCATTTTATGAGTCAGAAGTTTATCGTCTTCATAAAAAGAAAGTTGATATTTCGGAGCTATATACGGTTTATTGGGAATATGTAGAGAAGGCACGTCGCTTTGTGCAAGAAAGAGGGGATTCAGAATTTGGACAGGGTTCAGAAGGTAATGCTGTAGCTCGTATGTGGAAAATGTATGGTGTAATCCCTCAGGCAGAATACACAGGATTAAAAGATGGTCGCAAGTTTCATACGCATGAGAAAATGTATAATGAGATGTTGGCTTATTTGAAATTTTTGAAGAAAAGTGGTGCTTGGAACGAAGATGAGGCTATTGCAACAATCAAGTCGATAATGAACCATTATATTGGTGTGCCTCCAACTAAGTTTACTGTTGAAGGCACTGAGTATACACCTCAAACTTATTTGAAAGATTACTTGAAATTGAATCCAGATGATTATATCGAATTACTTTCATATAAACAAGAGCCATACTGGGAACAAGTAGAATATAAGGTGACTGACAACTGGTGGCATTCAAAAGAGTACTATAATGTACCTCTTGATGTTTATATGGAAGCAATTAAGTCAGCAGTACGTGATGGTTATACCATGAGTATTGGTGGTGATGTTTCTGAAGCTGGTTTCCTACGTACAACAAACTGTGCTATGGTTCCTTCGTTCGATATTCCATCGGAATATATTACTGAAGATGCGCGTCAATTCCGTTTTTCTAATGGAACAACAACGGATGATCATGGTATGCACTTAATTGGTTACTATGTTGATAAATCAGGTAAAGACTGGTACTTAATTAAAGACTCAAGTTCTGGTTCTCGTAATATCGATGAGAATTCAGCTGAATTCGGTTATTATTTCTTCCACGAAGATTATGTGAAACTTAAGATGATGGGTGTTACAGTTCATAAAGATGCTGTAAAGAAATTATTGAAGAAGTTTAAGTAAGCTTATTATTAAAGAACTTAACAAGCCCATTTGTATGATGCAAATGGGCTTTTTGTATGGTATAGGCTCTTAAATTATTTTAGAATATACATTAAATCAAAAATTGTTATAACAATCGGAAATAATAATTATTTAATGATGATGAATTGTATATCTTTGTACGCCAAATAGAGAAGCTAAACAACCTCATATATTTTTAAAGATTATGCAAGAAAAGATTTTAATTCTTGACTTTGGCTCGCAGTACACTCAGCTTATCGCTAGACGTGTTCGCGAATTAAATGTTTATTGCGAAATTCATCCTTTTAACAATCCTCCACAATTGGATGATAGTATTAAAGGTGTGATTCTTTCGGGAAGTCCATTCTCGGTTCGCGAAGAAAATGCTCCAATTCCAAACTTATCAGAGATTAAAGGCAAGTTACCACTTCTAGGTGTTTGTTATGGTGCTCAGCATTTAGCTCACTGTTTTGGTGGGGAAGTTATGGCATCAAATAAAAGAGAATATGGTCGTGCAAACTTAACATCAGTTGATAATACCAACGAATTGTTGAATGGGATGAGTTTGAATTCGCAAGTATGGATGTCACATGGTGATACCATTGAGCGTATGCCTGAAAACTATAAAGTAATTGCGAGTACATCTGATGTTGAAAATGCTGCTTTTGCAATTGAAGGCGAAACATCTTACGGTATCCAATTCCACCCTGAGGTTTATCACAGTACCGAAGGCGCAATACTACTAAAGAATTTTATTGTTGGGATTTGTGGCTGTCAGCAAGATTGGACTCCAGATGCATTTGTTGAAACAACGGTCGCTGAGTTAAAAGAGAAGCTGGGTGATGATAAAGTAATTTTAGGTTTATCAGGAGGTGTTGATTCGACAGTAGCTGCTTTGTTATTACATAAAGCAATTGGTGAAAACTTACATTGTATTTTTGTTGATAACGGTTTGTTACGTAAGAATGAGTTTACTGATGTATTGAAGAAATACGAAACTTTAGGCTTAAATGTAACTGGCGTTGATGCGGGCGATAAGTTTATTTCAGCTATGGCTGGTGTAACTGATCCTGAAGGAAAACGTAAGATTATTGGTAATGCCTTTGTTGAAGTTTTCGACGAAGAATCACATAAAATTGAGAACGCTAAATGGTTAGCTCAAGGAACTATTTATCCAGATGTTATTGAATCTGTTTCAGTAACAGGAGGTCCTTCGCAAACTATTAAGTCTCACCACAATGTAGGCGGATTACCTGACTATATGAAACTGAAAGTGGTTGAGCCATTGAAGTTGTTATTTAAAGATGAGGTTCGTCGTGTTGGTCGTAGTATGGGACTTGAAGAGAAATTTATCGCTCGCCATCCTTTCCCAGGGCCAGGATTGGGGATTCGTATCTTGGGTGATATTACTCATGAGAAAGTACGAATTCTACAAGAGGTCGATCATATCTATATTTCAGGTTTGATTGAAGATGGATTGTATGACGAAGTTTGGCAAGCGGGAGCTATGCTATTGCCAGTTCAGTCAGTAGGAGTGATGGGGGATGAGAGAACTTACGAAAGAGTTGTTGCTCTTCGTGCTGTTAGTTCTACCGATGGTATGACTGCCGACTGGTCACACTTACCATATGAATTCCTAGCAAAGATTTCAAATAAAATCATCAATGGTGTTAAAGGGGTTAATCGAGTGGTGTACGACATCAGTTCGAAACCACCTGCAACTATTGAGTGGGAATAATATTTCAAGAGCTATCCTTTTAGGGTGGCTCTTTTTTTTTGCTCGAACTCATGTTTGTGAAAATGTTATTTTTCTCTAAAAGGCCTTATATTTCAATATCTGGCTTAAGCGAAGTTTATAAAAAGATTGTATCTTTCGTTTTACTTTTAACGAAGTCTAAATAAATAAAATTAATATATGAGATTATTGAATTTTACCATTAGTAAATCTGCTTTTGCTTTTATACTCTTTTTTGTTTTAAGTTTTTCCCAGACTCAAGCACAAGAGGTCAGAGATCAGACTATTAAATATCAAAATCTAATTGCTCTAGTCGATGCTTTTTATGTAGATAGTGTGAGTCTTGAGAAATTAACTGAAGATGCTATTATAAAGGTACTTGCAGAACTTGATCCCCACTCAGTTTATATCAGTAAGGATGAAGTGAAGGAGATGAATGAACCTTTGCAGGGAAGCTTTAGTGGGGTAGGGATTCAGTTCAATATTTTGAGAGACACATTAATGGTTGTGGCAACTATTCCGGGTGGTCCATCGGAAAAAGCTGGCCTAAGAGCTAGCGATAGAATCATTAAAATTGATGATGAGATGGTAGCTGGTGTAGGAATGAAAAATACCGATGTATTTAAGAAATTACGTGGAGATAAAGGAACGAAGGTCAACTTATCGATTCAACGTAAAGGGGAAAAAGAATTACTTGATTTTCTAATTATTCGCGATGATATTCCAATTTTTAGTCTGGATGCATCATACATGATTAATAAGAATGTAGGTTACATTAAATTGAATCGATTTGCAGCTAAAACAGCTGAAGAATTTTTGGAAGCTCTTTTAAAATTAAAGGAGCAAAAAATGCAAGACCTTATTCTTGATTTACGTGGTAATGGTGGTGGATATATGACTGCGGCTATTAATATTGTTGATCAGATGTTCAACAAAGATCAGTTGATTGTATTTACTGATGGTTTAAAATCGAAGCGTCATGATAATGTTTCAACCGATCAGGGTGCTTTTAAAGAGGGGAGAGTTATTGTTCTAATAGATGAAGGATCTGCTTCAGCTTCAGAGATTGTATCTGGTGCCATTCAGGACTGGGATAGAGGTTTAATCGTTGGTCGACGATCGTTTGGGAAAGGTTTGGTTCAGCGTCAATTTCCGTTGTCTGATGGGTCTATGATTCGATTAACGACAGCTCATTACTACACACCAACAGGACGTTGTATTCAAAAACCCTATGATAATGGTTTAATGGATTATAGAATGGATATCATCAATCGATATAACTCAGGTGAAATGGTTAGTCAGGATAGTATTCATCTGGCTGATTCATTAAAGTATAAAACATTGGTAAAGGAACGCTTGGTATATGGAGGTGGCGGAATTATGCCTGATGTATTTGTTCCAATAGATACATCCGCTAATTTTAAGTACTTTAATTTATTGGCTCGCAAGAATGTGCTTTATCCTTTTGTTTTGACTTTTATGGATAACAATAGAGAAAATTTCAAATCTAAGTATCCAGATTTTGAAACGTTCAATAAGAAATTCCAAATTACAGAGGATATGTTGAAAGAATTGGTTGCACAAGGCGATGAAGCCAAAGTTGAGCATACTGAAGAAGAATACTTAGCGGTAAAAGATCACCTTAAGGTTTATTTGAAAGCTATAATCGCAAGAGATATTTGGGATGGAACTGAGTTTTATCAAATTGTTAATCAAGGAAACGATATACTCGATAAAGCTTTGGAAATACTTGATAATTCTAAAGAATATGAGAAATATTTAAAGTAAAGATTTACTTTTTATGAGAAAAGCCGGATGTTTTCCGGCTTTTTTTATTTAAAACCACTGAAAAATAGCTGATTTTTATAAGCTAAAGACTACTTTTGTAAGCGTAATTTAGCGGGAGTCTATAGTTTATAGAATTTATAGATGCACGAGTTAGTCAAAAGGGTATAATTAATAACAATAGTTTTGAAAACAGATTCGGTAAAGTTTAGAATGATTGCAAAAACCTTTCAAGGTTTAGAGGAGGTATTGGTTCAGGAATTGGAAAATTTAGGAGCTGAGGAGATTAAAGTATTAAAGCGTGCCGTGAGTTTTGTCGGAGATAAAGCTTTAATGTATAAAACGAACTTTCACTTAAGAACGGCGACTCGTGTTATTAAGCCAATCCACAAGTTTAATGCTATAGATACTGATGAAGTGTATAAAGGTATTCAGGAGATAGACTGGAGTGAGTATCTATCTTTAAAAGATACCATTTCAATTGATAGTACTATCAGTTCTGAAGATTTTAAGCATTCAAAGTTTGTAACTTACCGAGTTAAAGATGCTATTGTTGACCAATTCTTCGAAAAAACAGGAGATCGTCCATCGGTTCGTGTGGTAAATCCTACTTTGAGAATCAACGTCCATATTGATAAAAATACATGTACAGTTTCTTTAGATAGTTCGGGAGAATCATTACACAAAAGAGGTTATAGAGTTGCTGAAACAGCTGCTCCTCTTAACGAAGTCATGGCTGCAGGTATGATTCTTATGTCAGACTGGGATAAGAAATCTAACTTTATCGATCCTATGTGTGGTTCTGGTACTTTGTTAATTGAAGCTGCATTAATTGCTTATAACATTCCTGTAGGATTATATCGTAAAGAATTTGGTTTCCAGAAGTGGAGCGATTTCGATCAAGACCTTTGGGATGAGATTTATAATGACGAAACTGAAATTGATTTTGACGCAAATATCATAGGTTGTGATATCTCAGATAAAGCAATGGAAATAGCAGAGCAGAACATTCGTAACGCTGGTTTAAGAAGAAAAATTAAGTTGAATGTAATACCTTTTCAGCAATTTATTCCTCCAGTTGAAAAGGGTATTCTTATCACAAATCCACCTTATGGTGAGCGTTTAAAGGTTAAAGACCTAGAAGGCCTTTATTCTATGATCGGAGAAAGATTGAAGCACCAATTCATGGGTTATGATGCATGGATTTTAAGTTATGGAAAAGAATGTTTTGATAGTATTGGTTTGCGTCCATCAAGAAAAGTAACCTTATTTAATGGTCCTTTGGAATGTAGATTTCAAAAATATTCGATGTTTGCTGGAAGCAAGAAGGATACTTTTAAGGATAGAAAAGAATCAAATAGATAAGTATTCGGACAGTAATCTTTTAGCTATTTTATTATATTTGTTGAGAAGAGATAGTTTAATATAAAGATATTTCAATGAGTTTTAACCTTAACCAGTGGTTTACCGATAATGTGAGCGAAGACAGCCTTTTTTATTATAAAGGGAGTGTTGGTTCTAAGACGGTAACTGAGATTCTGGAGAAGATTGAAGCGATTATGGAAGACAGAAACTTTCCTTTGAAGGAAAGAAAAAAGATCCTAAATATCCTTATCGAATTGGTTCAGAACCTTTATCATCATGGAGAAAAGTTTGAGATTGAAGATTCTTTCAAAAGTTACGGAAGCTTAATCTTTAATAAAAATGATGAGGGAGTGAAAATTATATCTGCCAATTTTATTAAAATTGAAAAGCTGAAGATTTTCACCGATTATATTGATCATACCAATTCATTGGGTACTAGTGAGCTAAAGACCTTATATCGAAAAGTATTGTCTAATCGACATTTTTCTGAAAAAGGAGGCGGCGGACTAGGCATTATCAATATGATACGAAGAAGTGGGAATAAACTTAAGTATTGTTCCAAACGGACCCAAGGAGAGAATTTCTTCTTAGTCTTAACTGTAAAAATTTAGTCAAAAAAATAACGATATTCTTTTATGGATACTTTAATAATAGAAGGCAGCTCAAAAACACCGAAAGTCGTATTCAATGCCGAAAAAGGCGAATTACTACTGGAGGGGCGTTCAATTCCCGAAAATTCATTAGAATTTTACATCCCTTTGATGGAATGGGTGGAAGCATATTCTCATGAAGTAAAAACTGATATCATCGTTCAGATGAAATTGGAATATTTCAATACCAGTTCTTCAAAATGTATTTTGGACTTTTTCAGAAAACTTGAGGCGATTTCGAATCGAGGAAAAAATGTTTCTGTAAATTGGTATTTCGAAGAGGATGATGAGGATATGATGGAAGCCGGAGAAGACTATAATGCGATTGTAGGTATCCCTTTTGTGATGGTTGAGCAAAAAGAAGTTTAATTTATTGACTGATATGATATAAAAGGGGCTGATTCATTTGAATCAGCCCCTTTTGAATTATAGTAATTTGAATGAAAAGAATCTTTTACTCTCCGTCTATAGGACCAGAACCAATCAATTCATCACCATCGTACCAGGCAGCAAACTGTCCTGCAACCACAGCACGTTGAGGCTCGTCAAAAAGAATATATAAACCTTCTTTCTTAAAATATATCGTCCCTTTTTGAAGTGGCTGACGATAACGAATTCTTATATCATAACGTCGTTCACATTCTTCGGTAGGCATTAAGTCCTGACGAATCCAATGGGTTTCTTCCTTCGAAATAAACAGCGCTTTTCGCATTAAAAGAGGATGAGAGTGCCCCATACCCGTATAGATGATATTCTCCTTAACATCAGTACCAATTACAAATAAGGGTTCAGCTTTTCCACCAACATTCAACCCTTTTCGTTGTCCTACAGTATAGAAATGAGCGCCATTGTGTTCACCCACTTTTTTACCATGATGTCTTCTAAACTGAAAGGGTTTAGCTAAGTCAGCTAATTCTTCAGATTTAGGTAGGATTCTGTGAGCGTTTTCAGCTAGTACTTCGACAATAATGCCAGGCTTAGCTTTAAGTTTCTGTTGTAAGAATACAGGTAAGTCTACCTTTCCTACAAAACAGATGCCTTGTGAGTCTTTCTTCTCAGCAGATGCAAGCTTTTCTCTACGAGCTATTTCTCTAACTTCAGGCTTCTCAATATCACCAATTGGGAACATCGCTTTGGAAAGCTGATCTTGCGAAAGTTGACATAGAAAATAGCTCTGATCCTTATTATTATCAACACCAGCTAAAAGGCTATAAACCTCTTTGCCATCAACTATTTTTGTTTCTTTTCTACAATAGTGTCCCGTTGCTACGTAGTCAGCACCAAGTTCTACCGCCTTTTTTAAGAATACATCGAATTTAATTTCACGATTACAAAGTACATCAGGGTTTGGTGTACGTCCTTGTTCATATTCTGAGAACATATAATCAATTACCTGTGCTCGATATTCTGTGCTTAAATCAACAAAATGAAATGGAATATCTAATTTCTTAGCAACCATTTGTGCAAATAGAATATCCTCGTCAAAAGGACATTCTTCAGATTTTAAGCCAACTGTATCATTCCAGTTCTGCATAAACAAAGCTTCAACTTCGTAACCTTGCTCTTTTAGTAAATAGGCTGCTACACTTGAGTCAACTCCACCAGACAATCCTATTACAACTTTTTTTGTCATTTCTTTTTCTCCTTCATTTTGAATCTGCAAATGTACTTATTAAAACTCTGAAGAGCAATATTGATTTTTTCGATATAATTAATGCTTATTTTTAAACAAATTAAATTAATTTAGTATACTGTTAGATCAGAATATTAATTAAAAATGAAAATAATGACTAGAAATTTACTTTTCGTATTCTTTGCACTTCTATGTCTTAATCTTAGTGCACAAGAGACTCAGGACACAAGCTATTGGAAAAAAGGAGGTATGGCTTCCTTATCTTTTTCTCAGACTTCTCTAAGTAATTGGTCTGGTGGTGGAGATAATGCTATTTCAACTAATGTGCAGTTGAATCTATTTGCTAATTATACTAAAGCTAAAAATGCCTGGGATAATACTTTGAAGTTAGAATATGGCCTATTGAAACAAGGAGATGAGGGAACACGAAAGAGTATTGATAAGATTGACTTTGTAACTAAATATGGACATCAGGCAAGTAAAAAATGGTATTATACAGCCTTGTTAGATTTTAAATCTCAGTTTGCAAAAGGTTATAATTATGCAAAAAGTGAAACAGAATCTGATGTAAAAGTTTCAAATTTTATGGCCCCAGCATATCTTTTACTTTCTCTGGGTATGGACTACAAGCCAAACGATATATTTTCAGCTTATTTGTCACCTGTAACAGGTAAGACAACCATTGTTAATGATACCGAATTATCAGACGCAGGGGCTTTTGGTGTAGATCCAGGTGATAAGGTTAGATATGAATTTGGTGCGTTAACTAAGTTAACGTTAAAGAAATCGATTGCTAAAAATGTTGATTTGAAGAGTACACTTGACCTATTTACAGCCTATTCTGATACTTTCGGAAATATTGATGTGAACTGGGATTTGATGATTAATATGAAAGTGAATGAATTCCTAACCGCTTCGATTAATACAACATTGGTTTACGACGATGATGTACAATATGTGAATAAGGATGGCGTTAATAAGGGTGTAAAGGTTCAATTCAAAGAAATATTAGGAATTGGATTATCGTATAAGTTCTAAAATAAGCTCATAATATTTCAAAATGCCTCTTAAGTTTTACTTGAGAGGCATTTTTTGAATTTATAATTAGTTGAAATTAACAGTTTAGAGATATTTTCAGCTTACCTATTTCAAACAAAAAAACATTTGTTTTCTTACTGTTAAGCTAGCTTAAAAATTGTATTTTCGGGATAAATTAGATTTACTATGTCATCATTGAATATATATCGAGCGTCAGCTGGATCAGGAAAAACCTACACACTCACAAGAGAATATTTGAAGCTCGTTTTCGAAGAGGCTTTGAACTATCGAAGCATTTTGGCAGTAACCTTTACCAATAAGGCCACTGATGAGATGAAATCGAGAATATTAAAGGAAATTTATATTCTCTCGAAAGGCGAGAAATCACCCTATGCTTTAGAGCTAATGGAGCTTAATCGTTTGGATGCAATTGGTTTGCAAATAAAGGCAAAAGAAATCCTTAACCGATTATTACACGACTATAGTCGATTTTCGGTAACCACAATTGATAGTTTCTTTCAAAAAGTAGTCCGTTCATTTACCAGAGAAATAGGTTTACAAATGGGCTTTAATATTGAGCTCGATCAGCGTAAAGTTTTAAACGAGGTCGTAGATCTTTTATTTCTCGATGTAGATGAGGACGAACAATTACGTTCTTGGTTGTCTGATTTTGCTGAATCGAAGATAAAGGAGGGTAAAACCTGGAATTTTAAGAATGATATTCTTGAAGTTGGGACTGAGGTTTTCAAGGAAGACTATATGAATTTTGATAAGGTCTTGATCGAAAAGCTATCGGATAAGAACTTTTTGAATGTTTACCGAAAGGGCTTAAAACAAATTAAAGACGAATTTGAAAATACACTCAAAGAGATTGGAACCAAGGCGGTTTGTTTAATCGAAAACCAAGGATTGACCATTACTGATTTTTCTTACGGGAAATCAGGCTTTGCGAATTATTTCTACAAGCTGCAAGCAGGTGATTTTGATGAGCCTGGTACGCGAGTTTTAGCGGCCATAGATAATCCGGATAAATGGACAACTGCTAAGGCGAGTTCTGATTTAAAAGCGGCAGTCTCCTCAGTTTACTCTACTGGTTTGGGAGCTTTGTTGAAAAATGCCGTTGAGTTCTTTAATAATGAATGTCATTTGTATTTTTCAACAGATAAAACCTTGAAATACATCTATACGCTGGGTATTTTAACGGATATTTCAAAAAAGATTAAAGCTTTCACCGAGGATGAAAACCTGTTTTTATTATCCGAAGCCTCTCGTTTACTTCGTAGCATTATTGGAACTAACGATACGCCTTTCGTTTATGAGAAAATTGGGAATGTGTATAAGCATTTCATGATCGATGAGTTTCAGGATACCTCTTCTATGCAATGGGAAAATTTCCGTCCATTGGTAGGGAATTCATTGGCGGAGGATAATCGCTCTTTGGTTGTGGGAGATGTGAAACAGTCAATTTACCGTTGGAGAAATGGTGATTGGAAATTACTCGCTGAGCAATTGGACGTTGATTTTAAAGATCAGGGAATAAATGGCTTAACCTTGGATATGAACTGGCGAAGTTCAAAGAACGTCATTAACTTTAATAATGCCTTATATGCATTGGCGTCTCAGGCTTTGCAGAACGATTATAATAATGATATTCCTGATGGTTTAGAAGACAAGTTAAGTCTTGAGCAAGCTCGAATACTTAATGCTTATGCAGATGTTTATCAGGATTATCCTGGAGGAGAAGACAAGTGCCCTGGATACGTGAAAGCGAATATGATCGAAGTTGAAAAAGGAGAGAAGTGGATTGATCGCGTTTTAGAATTATTGCCAAGTCAAATTGAGGAGATCCAAACTAAGGGTTACAAGGCTGGCGATATGGCTATTTTGGTTCGGAATGGACGTGAAGGGGCTATGATTGCTAATAAACTGATGACTTATAGAAATTCAGAATCTGCAATTGAAGGCGTAAATTATAATGTGATCTCAAATGAGTCGCTCTATCTCAAGAACTCTTCAGTTATCAGTTTTCTATCCCATTTATTGAGGTATTTTATTTACCCCGAGGATAAAATTAACTTAGCTTATTTACTGCAGGAATACAGTCTATATCTAAAAGAAATAAAGCCTGAAAACTTTGATGATATATTTGCTCAGAGCGAAGATTCAGAAGACATATTTAAAGGTTTGTTTCCAGCTGCATTTACCGAAAATATCTCATTTTTAAAGAGACAGGCTCTTTTCGATTTAGTCGAACAGTTAATTGATATTTTTGAACTGAATAAGCGTACAACCGATTTTACTTATTTAGAAGCCTATCAGGATTTGGTCTTAGGCTTTTCTCGTAGCGATGCGCCAGATCTCAATTCATTTGTCGATTATTGGGAAGAGCGAAAGGGTAAGGAAGTTATCTCTGTTTCTGATCATCAGGATGCCATTCGTATTCTAACCATTCATAAGTCGAAAGGTTTGGAGTTTAAGGCTGTTTTATTGCCTTTTTGCGATTGGGATTTGGATGATGTGAAGCACACAAAAATTCTTTGGTGTCAGCCAGAAATGGAAGGTTTTAATAGCATTGATGTCTTGCCAATTCGTTACGGATCAGATTTAAAACAGACGATATATTATAAAGAGTATTTTGCAGAAAAGCTTCAAGCTTATATCGATAACCTGAATTTGCTATATGTTGCAACAACTCGAGCAGAAGAAATTTTAATTACCTATTCACCTTTACCAACAAATGATCAGTTTTCTAAGGTCAGTCATCTTTTATACCATATTTTTGAGAATGCAGCCAAGTATTCTTCTGACTTTAGTGGTAAAGAGATCATCAATATGAATACGTATTGGGATGATGAGAATAATTGTTTTGAATTAGGCGCGTTAACTGTAAAAGAGAGTGAAGATATTGAACATGAAGCTGAGCAGTTAATGACCGAGTACCCAGCTGCAATGCTTGATGATAGATTGAAATTACGTTCTCATGCTGCAGATTACTTTGATTTTTCTGAAGCCGCATCTATCGATAGTTTTGCTCCAATAAATAGAGGTAATATCTTGCATAGTTTATTTCAGGATATTGAATATTACGATGATATAGAGAAGGCGATAGCTAAAAAAAGGCATGAGGGTAAGTTAGACGAATTACAGGCAGATGAAGTTCAAGAAATGGTGGCAGATTTGTTTAAAAATCCTCAAATAGCTTCTTGGTTTTCTAAAGACTGGCGTGTAATAAATGAGCGTGATATTTTATTGGGAGATGAAAATACTTTACGCCCAGATAGAGTGATTGTGAAAGATGATCAAGCGATTGTGATTGATTATAAGTTTGGTAAGAAGAAGGAAAAAACTCATATTTATCAGGTTGGAGCCTATAAAAAACTGCTTGAGAAAATGAATTATAAGCAGGTCAGTGCTTTTATCCTTTATGGTAAATTAGATGAAATAGTAGAAGTATAACCTAAACAGATAAGCCTAAAATGAAACTAAGCCTAATTTTATTATTGATTTTCCTATTATCGTCCTGTGACTTTATCGTTGAAAAATTTTCTAAGAAGAACGATGTGGTTGAGCAATCTTTTTCTATAGATTCCAGTTCTACTGATTCAAAATCGATTAATGGGGAGGTTAGATATAAATTTCCGAGTGGTAAATTAAAATCAATTGTTAACTATAAGGACAATAAGAAAATAGGCATTAGCCATTCTTTTTATGAAACAGGAGAAAAACAATATGAGATTCCCTATGTGGATGGGAAAAAGCATGGCGAGGTTAAATGGTTTTATAAGAGTGGTAAGTTGTATCGATCGACAAGCTATATTGCGGGTGCTAAGCATGGCCCACAGAGAAAATATTGGGAAGATGGCAAGATAAAATCCGAAATGAATTATATGGACAATATGATGTGTGCTGGACTGAAGGAATTCACAAATATAGGGAAGCAAAAGGAAGAACCTCAAATAAAGGTTAAACATGTGAACCTTCTAAGAGATTCAGATATGTACCATTTGGAGTTGAGCTTGAATATGAAATTCAAGAATGTGCAGTTTTATATCGGAGAACTGTTGAATGGAAAAAGCCTTCCTGTGAAAGTCAATTCATTTATGAGCGAACTGGAAACAAAAAAAGGAAAGGCTATTTTTAAGTTTAGTATTCCGAAAGGTCGTAATGCCAATCGAGACATACCTATTGTTGCTGTTGTTAAGACAGCTTATCAAAACTATTACATTCTCAGCACCAAGACAAATGTAAATGTTCGAAATCCGAACTAGATCTTTTAGTTGTTTTTTTATTTATCAAAGCATCGGGTGTATTTTTCATACATTAAAGTCAGTATCTTTACGCTCTATTTCTGATCATTTTTTAGATGTTCCGAAAGAAAAAGAAATCAAATAAGAATTAATAAAATAGTAAGCATGTTTAATTTCGATGATATAAATCTGGACCAAATAGTGGTTCACAATGTAGGTAACAAACATCATGAGGAGACTTTGAAACTTTCAAAGCAGGGAATACAATTGGAAGATGATGATGTTAGAGATATCTTATTGAAATATTTTTTATCTGCTTTTAATAAAGAAGAGTTCTACAATTTTCAGCATGAAGAAGGATTAAGCATGAACGAGGTGTATTGTTTTGCTAGTGAATTCTTTGAGGATAATGAGAGCTTCTACGATCAATCGGTAAATGTTGCTATGCACCTCTACGATAAGTCGAATCACCCTAATATTAAAGGTGGAGAGTTTTATTTGGTTGCGTTCTCTGGTTGTATTATCGATGGGGAGGTTTGTGATGCCTTGGGTATTTTCAAATCAGAAAATAAGGATACCTTCCTAAAGGTATACCAGAATCAGGAAAACTTCGAATTGGGTTGTGAAAGTGGAATCAATATCAAGAAATTGGATAAAGGTTGTTTGATTTTTAATACTGAGAAGGAAAATGGCTACAAGGTTTGTATCGTTGATAAAACCAATAAGAATGGTGAGGCAATCTATTGGAAAGAAGATTTCTTGAACCTAAAGCTTCGTGAAGATGATTTCTACCACACTCAGAATTATCTTGAAATGTGTAAGGGCTTTATTGGTGAGGTTTACAACGATGAGAATGAAGTCGCAAAAGCCGATCAGATTGATTTGATGAATAAGTCGATTAACTTTTTTAAAGACAAAAAAGAGTTTAATGAGGAGTTATTTAAGCGTGAAGTGATTGAGCAGCCAGAGGTTGTAAATGCCTTTGACGAATACAAGAACTATTACCAAAGCGAGCACGATCACGATATTAATGCCGAGTTTAGCATTAATAAAGACGCTGTAAAGGGAGAGCAAAGATTCTTTAAACAAGTCTTGAAGCTGGATAAGAATTTTCATGTTTATATTCATGGCCAAAGGAAGTTTCTTGAGAAGGGCTACGATGCAGCCCGCGATATGAGTTTCTATAAGCTCTTTTTTAGAGAGGAGAATTAGAATATAAAGCGCAAAATATAAAGCCAACAGAATTTTTTTTCTGTTGGCTTTTTTGGTATGTCGGGCATGGTGATATACTAGCAGGATGGACTTGCAACAAAAATGTGGACCATAAGATAAGTTTTTTATCCGCTGCTATTATGCTCTGACTATATGCAAACCTAAGGGAATAATCGGGAACAATAAAAGTGAGACCCTCAGAGTATATACATAAAAAAACCGCCTCCTATGGGTCAAACCAAAGAAGACGGCTTATTAGCAATAAAAGATCAGAGCGTTTCTCTGAACTTAATCTAAACCACTAATAAAAATATTGGCTGATTTGCCCAGCATCAACTATGATGAATCGGAAAACCAGGCCTCCAATAAGAATAAGTATTGCTGGTAAAGCGACAGGAATATGTTTGCCTCTAAGTTCCATCACTTCGAGAATTGCAGGAATAACTAAACCCAATAGAACCACACCACCCCAGAAAGGTAGAGTGTAAGCACCTCCGAGGAATAACTGAGCGGCTTCAATTTGAGCTGCATTACTGGCCATAAATCCCATAAACAGGTGAATGATAAAGAAGACTTCGATACCAATCAAGAGCAAATCGATTTTGCTAAACAGGCTGCGTTCCAATTTTTCTTTGGATAGCCACATGATGGTGGCGGCACCAGTCGATAATCCTGAAACCAGGAATAAAGGGCCTAAAATCGAAGTGTTCCAAAGTGGACGAGCATTGAATGCGGATAAAAGAATACCCGTGTAAATACCAAGAATCACAGATGAGATAATCATTGTCCAGGCGAAGGTTTTGCGGTACTTTTGAACAAATACTTCTACCCATTCGAGGAATTTAAGCTGCCAGGTCCAGTTAGGAATTAAGTCGCGCCAATAGCTCAAACACCAAGCCATAGAAAGCGGTGTGATCAGCATCAGAATCCATGCACCCCACGACATAGGCGATTCAATTCGAATGGTGGTGTAGAGTTGCCAGAAATAAAGTTTATTTTTTAAATCCAGAAAGAGAGCACCTAAGCCTACCATTAAAATAATGGGGACTAGGAATGTTGCTTTTCTGACTGCAGTTGGTAGCTCTTTTTCTTTACCTAATAGTGAATATAGAGCAGCAAAGAATAGAATTCCAGCGGCCAAACCTCCCAGAAAAAGGTAAAGAGGAATTTCCCAGCCCCAAATACCAAGTGTGGGATCAATGTGTGGATTCATTCTTCCGCTAATTAAAATTTCTTCATTCATAACTAAAATTTAGATTTTAGGTTTTGAGATTCTAGATTTGAGAAAAAGGTAGCCTTGAAAATTTCTCTTATCTTATTTCTATGATCTCATCATCTATAATTAGATTAAATAATATACCTGTGGTTTTGTCCCAACTTCTGGAGCGAGTACTTTCCAGCCTCTGTTCTTAAGAAGTTGACTCACCTGACTTTCAGAATCGTCCAAATCACCAAAATACATACAGCTGGTAGGACAAACCGAAACGCAGGATGGGTTTTTACCTTCCTTTAATCTATGATTACAGAAACTGCATTTATCTACGAATCCATCGGGATGCGAGTATCGAGCATTGTAAGGGCAAGATTGTACACAAGCCCCGCATCCAATACATTTCGATCGATCCACCATGACTAATCCACCATTCTCGTAGTGACTGGCTCCAGTAGGGCAGCAACGCACACAAGGTGAGTTTTCACAATGGTTACAGCGTTCAGATCGCAATTCGATGCTCACATTAGGGAAAGTTCCTTTAGCATTTTCTATCACCCAATCACGACAATAACCAATGGGTACGCGGTTTTCATTTTGGCAGGCTACAACGCAATCGCTGCATCCTACACATTTTTTCGTATCAATGATCATTGCATATCTCATGAGATCTCCTCCCTTTCTGGCTTGTCAATTATAAATTTTACAAAATTCCCACGCATGCCTGTTCCGCCCATTATAGGATCGACCATCACCTTGGTTACGAGCTGGGAATCACTAATTCCTCGTCCATTTGAACGCTGAAGTTTTTTATTGGATTTCCCAAAGCCATGAACCATGTATACGTTATCCATGCCAATGCGCTCGGTAACTCTTAGCTTTATAGGAAATTCTGATTTGATGCCATCCTGATTTTCTAACCAGACTTCCTGATCATTAACAAGACCAGCTTCCCTGGCAATTTTTGGGTTCACCCAAAGCTTGTTTTCGCTCATCAGTTCATTCAGGTTTGGGTTGTTAGCTGTACGCCCAAAAGTATGCATAGGCGCACGTCCATAGTTCAGTCTGAAGAAACCTGCTGGTGGTTCAGGATGAGGGGTGTAATTTGGCAGGGGATCAAAGCCTTCCATTTCCAAATCGGTAGAATAGAGCTCAATCATTCCTGTTGGCGTTCCGAATTCGTATTCTTCACCCTCTTCAAGATAAAGGTTCTCGTGCTTGCGCTCGAATTTGATAACACCCTTTTCTTGCATTTCAGACAATGAATGCCCCATTTGTTTCAACTGCCAATCTAAAACTTCGGAATAAGACTTATAGTTGAAATAAGAACTCAATTTTAATTTGTCGGCCAACTTACGAACGATCCAATCCGAAGGCTTGGTTAAGTATTTGGGTTCAGCAGCTGGCATTCTCACGGCTATATTGGGTTCACGATTAGGCGATACTCGTATATCATCGTAACGCTCTAAGTAAGTACATTCTGGAAGAATGATATCAGCATAACCCGTAATTTCCATAGGCATGGTATCTACCACTACAAATAGGTCTAAGTTGTCAATTGCCTCCAAAGTTCGTTTGGTATCAGGAATGGTAGATATCAGATTTGTACCCACAACAAACCAACCTTTAATTTTCTTATCCGTTGTATTATCTGGATGAGATGCATCTACGAATACATTGGCAATGGATGAACCTGCCAAAGCATATTTACCATCAAGATAGTCTTTCCATGTCCACGAAACGGATGGGAAAGCTGGATGGGGGAAGGAAGGGACTTTGGCTGTCTCTGGGAAATAGAATCCACCTTTACGCCCCCATGATCCAAGAAGCGCATTCAGCATTGCCATCGCGCGTAAGCGTTGTGTATCGTCACCATACCAAGTGACATGACGACCAGGATGGATCAGCGTAGCTGGTGCATTAAAAGCCATTTCTCTTGCTGTTTCTCTAATCACATCAGCCTTGATTGTTGTAATTTCTTCTGCCCACTCAGGGGTTTTGTCAGCAACGTGAGCTTCAAGATCTTCAAAGCCGTAAGCATAACGCTCGATATAAGCTTTATCGTATAATTTCTCTGTGATTAATACATGCATCCAAGCCAATAGCAGAGCGATGTCGGTTGCAGGTTTAATGGGTAGCCAATGTTTCGATTTACTGGCTGCAGTTGATAATCGAGGATCAACCGTAATTATTTTTAAGCCCTTATCAATGGCTTTAGACATTTCCTGAACATGAGAATTGTGCATGTTCTCACCAATGTGATTACCAATTAAAACCAGACATTTTGTGTTTTCCAAATCGACAGGCTCAGGTGAGTTAATGTTGGCACCAAAAGTCGCATGAAAACCAACTTCGCGAGGACCACGACATTGGGCATAGGAGGGAGCAGTAATATTTCGGGAACCGAAAGCCTTGAATAATTTCCCGAAGTGTGCACCACCGGAACCGTGCTTGAATAAGGCCATACTCTCGGGACCATGTTCTTCTGAAATCTGGTTCATTTTGTCAGCAATAAAGCGGAATGCCTTATCCCAGCTAACTTCTTTGAAAGTTTGTTTACCATCAACTTCTACACGCATCAATGGCGATTTCAATCGATCTTCATCATTATACATGCCAAGACCTCCTGTACCTCTGGGACAGAATCGTCCTTTGCAATGTGGATCATCTTCATTACCTTCTATTTTCCAAAGTTCACCTTTTTCATCTTGATGTACCCAACCAGCACATTTCCAGAAACACACTTCGCAATAGGTCGGTACCCGTTTTAACTGGGAAGCATCTAAGGGCTCACTGGCTTGCACTTGCCCAATCATGGCATTCAGAATTGGATTTGCTAAAACCAAGCCTCCGAATCCCAATGCGGATATCTTTATAAAATCTCTTCTTGACTTGCTCATCAGATCGATATTTTTATTTCAATCTGTTATCCTATGGAAAGTCTAGAGGATAACAGATTTATTAAAATTTGAAGTCTATTATTGCATTTTTTCGCTTGCTGTCCATTCGAACAAAGCGCCATCATAAACTTTCACATTAGGGTAATTCAAAGCTGATGTTAAGGCTAGATATACAATACCTGCACGTACACTTGATTCGCAGTAAAGAATCACTTCTTTTTCTTTTGTTATACCTGCTGCAGTGAAAAGAGCTTGTAATTCATCTTTCGACTTAAGTTCAGCCTTTGAGTTCATTACATTTTTGAATTCAAGGTTGATAGCAGAAGGAATATGACCTTTGGGTAGTTTTGATTCTTTCACGCCACTGAATTCGTCAGCTGCACGAACATCGATAATTACAGAAGCAGGATTAGTCGATGCTTTTTTTACCTGATCGATGCTTGCAATTGCCGCTTTGTTTAGGTTTACAGCAAATGTTGTTGCTGCTCTGTTGGCAGGATTCTTGGTTACAGGCTTACGTGCCATTCTCCAGGCTTTCATATGCCCATCTAATAATTTGACATCTTTGGCTCCTAAATATTTTAAGATCCAATAAATACGACCTGAATATTTCCCCGAGCCATTATCGTAAATGACAATTGTATTGGTATTACTAATCCCTTTTTCACCAAGAATCTTTGCAATTTCAGCACTTGATTTTAGCGTACTTTTGGGAGTGGTTTTGTATAAGGATTTATGATCTATATTGATAGCTCCCGCAATATGAACTTTAGCGTAGTCAACAGGCTTTCTAGCACTAATTAGAACAACATTAGGGTCTTTTTGAATCTTTAAATAATCCTTTACTGAAATAATATCTTGTCCGAAAGACATTTGAATGCCCAGAAAGCAAACAAATACCATCAATATCACTTTTTTCATATCTATCTATTTTTAATTTGATTAACAAAGTACAAGTAAAGGGAGCCTTTCGGCTCCCAATCATCCCGTTTTTAAAACTTAACCGTTACTTGCAACATGAATATATCGTTATCAATCTCTTTTTCTTTTTCTGCTCTGTATACGTAGTTAGCTTGAATTTTTGTCCAATCGTTAAAGAAATAGTTAAGACCGTAGGTTGTGCAGTACTCTGTGTTACTATCAACATCTTTATTTGAATCGAAGTATTCAAATTTAAGAACAGGTTGAAGGTTGTTTTGGAACTTATACATACCCATTACGAACATACCATCTCTTTTAATATCACCTTGATGTACTTCAATCGGCTCACCACAACCACCACCAGTGGTATAAGACCCCACATCCTTAGCATACAAATATTCAGCTTGTAACATAAAAGCGCCTTGCTTGTATTGAAGATCGGCTCCATAGCGGGTTCTTTCATCTTCAGGCATACCGTCAACTGCAGCCGTTGCTTTACCAAACTTGTAGCTGGCACCTATCTTTAAATTCTTATGAGGGTTAGTAACTAAACGAGCGGCATAATCTTTTCTTTTATTATCATCATTTTGGAATAAGCCTGTACCGTTTGTAATAGCAAGGCTGTACTGAAATAGGGTTGTGTCTGCACCACCCAGAACCATAAAACCACGATCGCGATCAGGCGTTGCTAACTGCTCCACAACTCTGGAACGATTAATGGTATGAAGCTTATGACAGGGTGTATTCAATTCTAAAGAGATTGGTGATTTGAATGAACCAAAAGAGAGTCTTGCAAAATCGTAACGAGAATAGGTGACGAAAGCATCAAGTAAATAAGGCGTTCCATTATTTTTAGAAGGACTTGTCTCAAGAACCATATAGTAGCTAAAATCATAAGGGATACTACCCATAGCCCCTATACGAGCTCTGTTAAAGTTAAATGTATTACTGTCATCAATTCCTTCATTTTGGTTGTATTCAAACTTGGGTTGGAAGAATCCGAATACATTAACCCCTTCTCCTGAAGGTTCGTCGCAACCTTGTGCGTTTGCTACAATAGGTACCATGATGATAACCATTATAGAGAGTAGTATATTTTTCATGTTGATTTTTTTTGTTTGGTTTAGGTTTTAGCAAGGATGCCTAATTTGAAAAGAAAAAATGCTTTGCTAATAGGCAAAAGACTTAGGAGTGATCATCACTCCCAAGTCTTTTAAGATTCTAATGACCTCCAGTTGTCCATTGGTTTGCTGTAATAGCTGTGTTGTCAGTCCATTGGCTATGTGAGTGTTGCAAGCCATTCATTCCGAACAATAAACTCTTTGCTTTATCGTATCCCAATACGTGCAGGTAAGCCGTAATGATACTTGAGGTTTGTCCTGTGTAGCAGTAAGTCACGATAGTTTGATTTGGATCAAGATTGAAAACCTGACTTCCATTCAAAGTCAAAGGATTTAAACGGTGAGCGCCTTTAAAGTGACCAAAAGCATTCCAGTCGCCTTCTGAGAAATAATTATTGATCTGGTAGTTTGAAGGAGTCGCTAATACATCAGGATTCTTAATAGACCACGCTGTATTTTCCAACATCGCCTGAACTCTTTCTTTAAGAATTACAGCTCCTTCAGTAGCCGTTGTGTAAAGAACAGGAGCAGGATAAGTTGATGGATTAACAGGAGCATCATTTGTCCAATTTGCATGATCTTTAGCAGCATCACCAATGTTGCCATCCCATGGACCAGAGTTACCTTGATTACTCATTCCCCACTTAAGTAAAGCGGCATTTGGGTAGCCACTCAAACGTAAAGCAACAACAGCTCTTGCAGCAGTTTGTCCAGTATAGCAAACAACAAGAATTGGCTTATCTGCTGCTTTAGCTGTTTCTAAAATATTTACTAAACTTGAGTTAACAGCACCATCTAAATGACCTTTACCAAAATCTTCAGCACTTCGAATGTCGATAATATATTTGCCATCTTTTGTAGTTGTAGCAAACTTACCATTCTCAGTTGTTGAGATAATCTGGTTTAAATCCATTTGATTATCAATCAGGTAAGTTTGAAGTGCTTCAAAAGCTGGGTTATCAACACCTGTTGCAGCATCATCTTCTTTACATGACGAAAGGAATAACATCGGCAATAAAGCCAGAATGATAAGAAATTTTGTGAATTTTTTCATTTTAAAAGGATTTAGGTTTTTATTATTTAGGTTTTGTAATTTTTAGATATTAGCAGCCTCCTGATTCTTCTTCTTCAGTAGCAGCGCTGACTGGAGTACCAGCTTCAATTTTATCTTCTTTTATTTCTGGGTATTTGGCATGCCAATCTGTCCAGCCTCCATTAATATTTTTCACATTGGTATAGCCAAGTTGTTTAAGAGCAAGGGCTGCTAAAGCACCTCGTTTTGATTTCTTACAATACAAAACAAGCATTTCGTTTTTCTCAGGAACATACATGCCTTCTTCATCCCAAATTTTTTCGTTGGCAATACGAAACTCGATTACGCCACGAGGAATTGAAATTGAACCAGGAATGAAACCTTTTTTGTGCTCTTCGGGTAAGCGAACATCTATAAGAATATAAGCTGAGTCGCTGTTCATTAATGTATGAAAGTCATCAATGCTCAGATCCGATGTTAAGGATCGTGCTTCTGCGATCATCTCATCAATACTCTCATAAATTTTTTCTTCTGGTATACTCTTCATACTACATCCCCATATCAATGTGATTAGGGTGATGGACAGAAGGACTTTTATTGTCTTCATATGCTTTGAGGTTTTGGGTTAGTTCCTATAGAAAATGCGCTTAATAAATTTGTCTTTAAAATCAGTTAAAGAATAAAGATTAATTTCTTTAATGTAATATTAGAGCTTTATCGGTAGATATGCTTGTGATTTGTAAGGGAATAGCTCAAGTTGATTTTTGGAATATGCAATAAAAAACTTGAGCAGGTTGGTGTGAAAAATTGATCTATTACATGCTGAAAATTGATATAAAACATGTTTTATCTTGATAGATTTGTATATATTTAGATTTCTAGATTTAAAACATAAACCCAGAATATTATGCCTATCCCAGAAAAATCAGTTACTTGCAAGAATTGTTTAACCAAATCAGAATGTTTCAAGGAGTTGAATGATTCTCAGTTGGAAATGATTGAAGAAGGACGTCTTGAAGTGACATTTAATAAGGGGGAAGTCATCTGCAAGCAGGGTATGTTAGCCTCACATGTGATCTATATTAAGAAAGGATTCGTAAAACTCTATATAGAAGGCAACAATGGTAAGAACATTATTTTGACCATTGAAAAAGATGGATATCTAATTGGATTACAGTCTTTATTTGGGAAAAATATTTTCCACTACACAGCAGTTGCCTACGAGGAAACAACCGTTTGTTTGTTCGATATGAAAGCTCTGAGTAATTTGTTAGAGCTTAATGCTAGTTTTGCGGCTAAACTGATAGCTCGTTTGAACGAGAATACGATTCGATCTTACAGCCGCCTATTTTGTTTAACTCAAAAGCAATCTAGCGGGAGATTGGCTGAAATTCTACTTTGTCTTTCGAATAGAATTTATCAAAGCCCACGTTTTAACCTGGCTTTATCTAGAAAAGACTTAGCCGAATTGACCGTTTTGTCGGTTGAGAGTTTGTCTCGCGTGATTAAAGAATTCAAGGAAGATAAACTGATTATTGTCGATGGAAAAACAATAGAAATATCAGATCGAAAACGACTCGAAATGATTTGCGAGAATGGCTAGTTTACCTATTCTCAGGACACATAAAAGAATGGCGGCTTATAACCTGATTAAGGAAATAAGCCGCCATTTTATGATTATTGTTTGACGATTCTATTCTGCTAGAATTTTTTTCTTCTCAGCATCAAATTCTTCTTGAGTTAGTATGCCCTCGTCTAATAGTTTTTTAAGCTGAGTAAGTCTTTCAGCTTTAGATTTAATTATTATTTCAGTTGGAGATTCTTTATAATTATCTGGGCAACCCGTGTAATTAAGATTGTAATGGAAATTTTTATAGTCAATTTTTGATACACCACTTTCATGTACGCTAGGTTTCCAAAATGAGCCTGATGCACCATCTACTATTAAACCCCAAGGTACAGGTATACCTCCAATAGTACCTGTCCACGTAACTATAGTTCCTACGAGTGTCCATCCTCTAAAACTTTTTTCTGTAAAATCGAAAGCTTGTTCGTCGCAGCCTGGTTCTTTTACCTTAATTGTTAAGAAGTCGGCATCTATTCTAGGAACTAAAAAATCTGCTTGACCTATTCCTTTTGCTTTCCCTTCGTATGTAATTACTGCATCAGGATGATTCTCTACTGTTACATGGGCATGGTATCTACTTCCACCAATTATGACGCCACAGCTGGATAAGAGAATACTGGATAAAAATAATAAAGCGAGTTTTGTTTTTAGTTTGTTATTGATCATTATGTCTTTTTAATGATTAGCTTGTTTTTATAGCTTCCAAACATAATGAAAATATTTCTTTTTTTTTATGCTATATAATTAGTCAAATTATTAGATGTTTCTAAGTATGTTCCTTATCTAAACATTACGTAAAATGGAGATAGTTACATTTTATATACCATTGCATTGATATTCATTCCTGCACCTACCGATGCAAAGACAATGCTATCTCCTTTATTAATTTTGTGAGGTTTCAGTTCATCCTTCAGAATAAGATCCAGCAGGGTAGGTACGGTTGCAACCGAAGAATTCCCCAACCAGGATATGGTCATTGGCATGATGTTTTCTGGTAATTCATCTATATGATATAGGGCATATAATCTTTTTAATATGGCATCATCCATTTTTCCATTGGCTTGATGAATTAGTATCTTTTTTATATCGCCAAGAGGTACTTTGCTCTTTTCAAGACAAGCTTGAATGGCTTGAGGAACTGTCGTTAGTGCGTATTGGTATAATTTACGGCCATTCATTTTTAAGAATAAGGCATCTTTATGCTCGCTATCAGGATTAAAAGATGTAGCCATATACAACATCTCAGAAAACTGGTAGGTATCTGATCGAGTCGTATGGGCTAATATACCAATAGGTGTATCACTTTCTTTTCCTTCAAGAATAACAGCGCCAGCCCCATCTGCATAAAGCATACTATCTCTGTCGTAAGGATCTGAAATTCGGGATAAAACGTCGGCGCCAATAATTAATATTTGCTTGGCATCACCTGATTTAATGTAATAATCAGCCTGAATAGTAGCTTGCAACCACCCCGGACACCCGAATGGTAGATCGTAAGCAATACAGTTTGGATTTTGAATTTTCAGCTTATATTTGACCCGTGCAGCTAGACTAGGAACAAGATCTGACTTTCTATTATCATGTTTGACGTCTCCAAAGTTGTGAGCTACGATAATATAATCCAATTCTTCTTTATTGATTTTTGAACTTATGATGATATCTTCTGCAGCAAAAAAAGCAATGTCAGATGTGACTAGGTCTTTCGAAACATGTCGTCTCTCAGTAATCGTAGTTATATCTTCAAACTTTTCAGTTATTTCCTGATTCGATTTCTCACTCTTCTTACCATAAGTGTCGTAAAATTCATGGGTAAGGAAATCTTCATTTTTTACTGTTGTTGATGGTATATATTTCCCTGTACCTTTTATAATACTGTAGATTTTACTGCTCATATTTTTTGGTTTTCAAATTGTTTAGTGGTGTAAACGATTCTACTAAGGACGGGGTGAGTGGGATACACTCCAGGCTTTTCAAGTCGAGCTTAATACCTTAATATTAGCAAAATATATTGAATAACTGGCGCTTATTCCTGCATAAATAATGTGCAAGTAGTTTAAAGGAATGTTTCGGGTGAAGAGAAATATAGAAAGCGGAAAGCTTACATTTAGTGACTTTTGAAGTGTAAAGCTATAGAATATTGTAAGGGTTTTTAACTTCCTTTGCATTTAAATCAAAAATATTGAATTGAATATATGAATGAAAATGTTAGAATTGAATACCGTTTTTCGCATTTGTTGGATGTAGATTATGCTTCTCATCCAAATATGATTACTTATTCAGGCAAAATATTAATTAAATCAGATGATGAATTTGATAATTATGATTTAGATGAAATAGAAATTGGTACGATCTGTTTGGAGAGGTATGATTTAAATTTCGAAGCGGGTTATTGTACTTTAATGGAAGCCTTTGATAAAACGCCTTCATCTTTTGAAGTGGGTACAGCACTATTAAACGATAGCTATGAAAAGATAGATGATAAAATAGTAGAATTGGTCGGAGATAGCTTTAATCGAAACGTTTTGCTTGTTAAGCAACTTGAGATAAAAGAAAAATACCGCGGAAAAGGATATGGCAAATATGTTTTAAATAGCTTAGGAATTTATTTTAAGTCGACCTGTGCATATGTGGCTCTTAAGAGCTTTCCTTTGGGTTTTGAAGGCATTACCGACGATAGAAATTACGATAAAGCACAAGACAGACTTAATTCCTTTTTTTTCAGATGTGGGTATAAGAAAATACGTCATGATGCTGATGATATTGAAGAGGATGAGTTTGACGATTTAGATATGGATTTTTTAGATACTGATGAGGTTGAGATGAATCATATCTTTATTAAAAACATTTCTCCTGCTTAGAGATTCAATTGGATAAATTGATGGGATTGTTACTATTGGATAGATAGTGTAAAAAGCGAAAATGCCACATCAAGGAAGCGTAGATGTGGCATTCTCTGAGTAATATACAGAGTGTATATGTCTTTATTATCTTAGTTGATCAACCACCTGTAAAATTGGGTGTAATATAGATTCTCCAAATAAAATACTTCTTTCTGGAGACCATCCAAATTCAGGATCTGGTAGATCATTATTGTCCTTAAATGGCATTTCAATGGTCAAAGATAAACATTTATATCGTTCCCCAATATGTTTTGAACAAATAGCTAGATTAGCCTGCCCAGGTTCATTCTTTGGGTAACCGTTAGTGTCTTGGAAATCAGGGCATGAAGCTATCCATGATCCGATGAATTTTTCTAAAAGATTTTTTAATCTGTCATCAAAAGAAGGGATACCTTCTATACTAGAAATGAAGTTATAAGGTAGTGCTTCGTCACCATGAATATCAATGTTTAAATCACAACCGTATTTATCCATTATATTGCGAACGTGATAAACTTCTGGGCTATAATCCAGTTTAGGCTCTGCCCATTCGCGATTAAGATTGGCACCCGCCGCATTCGACCTTAAATTCCCTAGAATACTACCGTCAATATTCATATTTGGAACAATATAGAAAACTGCTTTGCTCAATAGAGTTCTTGAGACAGCATCATCTTCGTCTAGAATTCTTCCCAGGAAACCTTCCATAAACCATTCTGCCATCGATTCACCTGGATGTTGACGTGCAATCATCCAAATCTTTTTCTTCTCAGGAGATTCTTCTCCAACGATAAGCATGTCAATATCCCGCCCCTGAACAGTTTCACCTATCGAAACCAATTCGCACTCTGGTGAAAGCTGAGCGTTGTGAACGAGGTTAAGATGTTGCTCATAAGTATATGGCGCAAAATATGCGTAAAATACCGAATTGAATTCTGGAGTATGTTCAATCACTAATTCTTTACCATCGTAAGTACTTGGCACTCTAAACCAGGTTTCCTTATCGTATGACGCTGCTGTGTGATAGCCTTCGTATCCTTCAGGATATGAGGCCTCAGAAGCATTTAGGATACGCATTTTACAAGATTGATTTTGTGCACCTTGTAAACGGAAGTGGAACCATTGAAAGAAATCGGAATGGGTATCTTTATTAATTTCAAGTTGAATGTTTGAAGCTGTGGTGCAATCTATGACTTTGATGTTACCACTATCAAAATTTGAATTGATTTTCATATTGAGTGTTTTTGTTGTCTTTTTTTTTATCGATAACCAAAGATAATTTATTTGGAAACTTACACCTATAGTTTGTCTTTATTTCTACTCAAAAACTAAAGGGCCTAAATGAACACGCTTATTGATAAACTTAATTATTTGTATAAATTTGTGGATAAGCATACGATCCGAAAATAAAGAAATATGATCAATCTATTTAGACTAGAGAAACTTCAATCGAAAAAACTAAAATATGGACTGATTGCCATTTTTATTTTATTCGTTGTGGTTGGAACAGTTTTGTTGAAATACTACCGTAATATTTTTTCATCGAATATCGATTTGGGTGAGAAAACCGAATTATTTATTCAAATTCCATCGGGGGCAGATATGCAATCGGTTCTTCATTTATTTGAAGAGAGTCATTGTGTGATCAATTTATCTTCCTTGGAGTGGGTAATGAATAAGAAGCATTATGGTGAATTAGTCAAATCCGGACAATATCGAATCGAAGAGGGTATGAGTAATAATAACCTGGTTAATATTTTGCGATCAGGGGATCAGGCCCCTATTAATTTAACATTTAATAATACCCGTACTCTGGAAGAGTTTGCTGGTAAAATTGGCAGTCAAATTGAGTCTGATTCTCTAAGTATCCTGAACTTTTTGAAGGATGAGGCTAGCTTAAAGCCTTATGGTTTTAAACCAGAAACGGTTATTGGGCTATTTATTCCCAACTCTTATCAGGTTTATTGGAATATGAGTCCAAAGTCATTTACAGATCGTATGTATAAGGAATATGTAAAGTTCTGGAATGTGGATAGGATGAAAAAGGCATCAAAGCTGAATCTAACACCTATGCAAGTAAGTACATTGGCTTCTATTGTTGATGAGGAAACCATTAAAGAAGACGAAAAAGCTCGCGTTGCAGGTGTTTATATAAATCGTTTAAAGCGAGGTATAAAGCTTGATGCTGATCCAACCTTAAAATTTGCTTGGGGAGACTTTTCAATGCGTCGTGTTCTAAATAAGCATAAGGCTATAAAATCACCTTATAATACTTATAAATATGCAGGTTTACCTCCAGGTCCAATACGTCAAGCTTCCGTATCAGGTTTAAATTCAGTGCTTAACTGTGAAACTCACAAATACATTTATTTCTGTGCCAGTCCTGAATTTAATGGCTATCATGTTTTTGCAAGTAGCCTTAGAGAGCACAACAAGAATGCCGCTAATTACCAACGAGCTCTTAACTTACAGCGTATTTTTAAATAAGGTCTAAAGGTTGAAGTCAAAAAAAAATAAAAGATCAAAAAAGCCTATATAAGAAAAGAGTGATTAGCAATAATCACTCTTTTCTGTGTAAATTATTTTATCGAATCTATATCGCATTGACTTCCATTTCAAGTTTGACGCCATATTTTAGAAGAACTGACTTTTTAATATCATTGGCTAGTTGAAGCACTTCGTATCCTTTCGCATCCCCTAGATTAACTAGCACAAGAGCTTGGTCTTTATGAACGCCAGCCTGCCCAACTTGTTTTCCTTTCCATCCACATTGCTCAATTAACCAGCCAGCAGCTAGTTTGGTGTTTGTATTATCCACCTCGTAATTTGGACAATCAGGATGTTTAGATAATAATTGTTCTGCAAATCGAGTATCCACAATTGGGTTCTTAAAGAAAGAGCCTGCATTACCAATCACTTTAGGATCGGGTAGCTTAGATTCTCTAATCTTGATAATAACCTCCCTAATGTTTTTTAGGTTGATGTCATCATAGCTTTCAAGTTCTTTACTTATGGCACCATACTCTAGGTTAAACTCTGGTTTTTTACTCAATCGGAAATAAACGTAGGTGATGATAAAAAGGTTCTTGTATTCTTTTTTGAATACAGAATCACGATAGTCGAACTCACAATGGAAATTTTGAAACTCAACTTGTCTCTTACTTTCTATCGATATGGCATCAAGCTTTTCAACAACCTGAGAGGCTTCTACGCCGTATGCTCCAATGTTTTGAACAGGTACTGCACCAACGACTCCTGGAATATTAGATAAGTTCTCGATTCCACCATAACCATTTGTTACAGCCCAAGCTACTAACTCATCCCAATCTTCGTTAGCACCAGCTTTCACTAAAACTGAATCTTTGTTATCAGACACAATTTCGATGCCTTTGATATTTGGATGAAGAACTAAACCATCATAGTCGTCTGTGAATAACAAGTTGCTGCCTCCACCAAGAATTAGGTATTTGACGTTATCTAGCGGATTGTCGTCTAGAAAAGACTTGATTTCATCAATCGTGTCGAACTCGAAAAAGTAATCCGCTTTGGCTTTAATGCCAAATGTATTATAAGGTTTTAAAGAGTAATTTTCGTGTAGAATAGCCATTTAGCAATTTGTAATTAATAATTGAGATTAGCTCAGTTGTTCTTTCAGTAAAGTAACAAAGCCTTTTATATCATCTTCAGTGGTATCGAAAGAGCACAACCATCTGACTTCACCAGCATGCTCGTTCCAGACCCAAAAGAAGTATTCATTCTGAAGTTTTTCAATTTTATCTTTAGGAATGATGGCCCAAATACCATTGGTTTGAACCTCTTGAGTAATTTTTATTGCTGGAATATTTCGAACTTCTGATTCCAGAAGCCCAGCCATTTTATTGGCATGACGAGCCGTTTTTAACCAAAGGTCATCGGTTAATAGAGCTTCGAATTGACAGGCAATATATTTCATTTTCGAACAAAGCTGCATGCTCTGTTTTCGGACATATTTGGCATTTTTTGAAAGCTCTGGATTGAAGAAGATAACAGCTTCACCAAGCATCATCCCATTCTTTGTTCCTCCAAAACTTAAAACATCAACACCCGCTTTATTGGTGATTTCTTTCACATCAACATCTAAACTCGCTACTGCATTAGCCAATCGAGCACCATCCATATGCACATACATATCGTGCTCATGTGCCAAATCGCAAATTGCCTTAACTTCTTCGGGAGTATATACAGTACCCAACTCGGTGCATTGAGTGATTGAGATAACCTTAGGTTGTGAATGGTGTTCAAAACCAAAACCGTGTAGTTGCGTTTTTATCAAGTCAGGAGTTAGTTTACCATCAGTAACTTCAATAGGGATAAACTTACAGCCTGTAAATTTATCTGGGGCACCACATTCGTCAACTTGTATGTGAGCTGTAGATGGACAAATAACAGAATTCCATGACTGTGTTAGAGTTGATAAGCCAATAACATTAGCTCCAGTACCATTAAAAACAAAATAAACATCGATGTTTTCCCCAAACAAATGCTTGAATTTTTCGATGGCAGATGCCGTATAAGGATCACCTCCATAAGCCATAGAATGACCATAGTTAACCTTCTGAATGGCTTCCATTACCTCTGGTAAAACGCCTGAAAAATTGTCGCTGGCAAATCCTCGTTTATTCATGTTAAGTGTGTTTAAATGATTAGCTTTTTAGAGAAGCTAAAAATAGCGTTTATTCTGCAAAGAGAAGGTGGGATACTTGCTGAAATTTTTAAGCAGATAAAAGAAAGCCCTATTCTTTACAAATATTTGAATAGAAGAGAGCTTTGTTTAATAGGGAGGCTTTAGATCTTCCCGATATTCCAGCTGCAGCCAAGTGCAAAATAATGCATGTCGTGATTTAATCCCAAACCAAAGGAGACATCCAATTGTAGATTATCTTTAATAAGGTAGGTTAAACCAGAATCAAAATTTGTTTCCCAGTTTGAAAATTCGGCATGCTCGCCATAAAGTTCTACATAAGTTCCAAACTTCTCACCTAGTCCAATGCCAAGAGCTACAGAATAAGTTAAATCACCCTTGCCTTCTCCCATATTATTGTATCCCACATTGTATCCTAAACCCAGTTTGTCATTAATTTTGTGAGATATGGCAAGCTTGTTCACTGTACCATATTTGTCATTTGTTAGACCTTTTGATCCAGTGGGTAGTATCAGGTGAGATAGAAAAGCAATCTCAGTGTTGATGCCTTCCTTTTTTAATAACTGAATTTTGGTTCCGATTTCCAGATCGCTAATACCAAATTCATTTTGCGAGCTCACATCATTTTTAATGTTTTCGAATTGTTCAACAAATCGAAGTTCTATGTCTTTTGTAAGCCCATATCGTAATAATGTTGACGGAATTAAAGTTTGTTTGATTAATCCATTTTCATAATTACCAAATAGGATGCCACTCTCAATCTGTAGACTTTTTAGCGGAACAGTTGAAGATGATTCAGTTTGATCGGGTCTGTCTGTAACAATGGTTTGTGCTTTAAGTCCCAAGTTAAAGATCATTAGAGCGAATAGGAGTGTGTATATTTTATTCATCATTTTTAGTTTTATTATTAATAATGTGAATGTAATTATACAAAAGAGAATAAAAAAGATCTGAGTATCTTATTTTAAGATTTGCACGATTAAGAATGAGTTAATTTAGCATGATGAATTTAATGCTAGCAAGAAAAGCAGCCCGAAAGCTGCTCGTTTATATAGAAATTTAATAGGGTATTATTTTGAATCTTTCTTCTCCTTAGGAATAGCATAGAATATCTTGCTTACTATTTTCCAACCATCTTCAAATTTGATTAGTGATAGATAATCGATGTATTTTTTCTCACCCCCTTCATAGAATTCTATCTTGGCAGTGGATACATTTCCTGTAACATCTACAAACAAAAATTTAATAGTCGTGAATTCGTCTTGAAAAGCATATCTATGCTTCTTTTTGCCTTCTTTGGCATTTTCTATCCAGTTGTAAATAGGGTGCTTCCACATGGTGTTGCCCTTTCCTGCACCCATTAGATTAAAGCCTGGATGAATGCCTTTATTTACAGCAACTTCATCTGCATTATTACATAGACCATCAACATAAGCATCTTGTATGACCTTTTTAATGCTATCTGTTTCCTTTTGAATATCATCCTGAGCGAACGAAATCGAGTATACAGATACGAAACAGATCAAAGCTAGAATAAGTTTTTTCATCGTGAGTAGGTTTTGATTAATGTTGTTTGATTTTGAAGATGACTAATTTAGTAAAACATATTGATAGTTAAAAGTTTACATGTGGGATCAAAATGAAGTGCTTATAGGGCATAAAAAAAAGCAGCTCGAAAGCCGCATAGCTATCCCAGATATGTTATCTGGGATTATTGAGTTGTCGATTTACAATCGACTTTTCATCATAAAAAAAGAGGTGTTGATTCTAATCTAATTAGTTTGTAATTTCAGATATGGGAATTAGAAATAAAATATCTGACGGTTATGTTTATTTTTTGACATTGACTGTTGTTGAATGGGTTGATGTATTTACACGACCGGTCTACAAGCATATTATCATCGATTCTTTAATTTTTTGTCAAAAAGAGAAGGGCTTGATTATTTATAGCTGGTGCTTAATGAGTAACCATTTACATTTAATAGTGCAAGCTAAAGAAGACATCAACTTGTCAGATATATTAAGGGATTTTAAGAAATTTACAAGTAAACAAATTATTAAAAGGATGCTTGAAAATCCTGAAAGTCGAAGAGAATGGATGTTGGATCGTTTTAGGTTTGCAGGGAAGTTCAAAAAGAATGTGACGTACAAATTTTGGCAAGATGGAAATGAAGCTAAAGAAATTCATTCTTCGGAATTTTTATTGCAAAAATTAGAATACATTCACGACAATCCAGTTAAAGCAGAGATTGTTGAGAATCCTAATGATTATAAATACAGTTCTGCTATTAATTACGCAGGTGGGAAAGGTCTAATTGATGTTGTTTTAATTTGAATTTTAGGGGATTTTAAATCCCCAACTCTCAACCTGCTGATTGCAAATCAGCAGGAAGCGAAATCATTTAATGGTTATAAAAAAAGCAGCTCGAAAGCCGCTTTTGTATTTTATTCTATGTGGGATGAGAATTAAAATTTCTCGTCATAGTTTGTCCAAAGACCATCACCAATTTCCCAGGCTTTTTCGACTACTTCGGTTCCAAGGTCAATACTTCGATGGGTTAGGAAGGCACGACGCTTACGCTTGCATAGAGATAAGTATTCCTCATCGACTTTAGCCTGCTCTTCGAAATATTGCTTTTGTAAAGGAACAAAGACCTTATCCACATCGTGACGCATATCGCCCCAGCGCTGTGCAGTAAGAGTACTTAGGCGGTTGAATGCCCACCAAGCCGATGTACGAGTGTAACCCAAATGACGAGCCTTAACTTTATATGAAGGTGCTAAGTCAGTGGCTCCGGCATAAACTGGAATATAGATCGAAGTGGCCACATTATCTTGTGCCAACCATACAATACCACCGACATCATCAGGCATCCAGCTACGACATTGTATGATGGTTGCATACATAGTGTACCAACGTGCGATTGTACGCTCACCAAGTTCACCCCAGCCACCGTTTACACCAAAAAGGCGATTCATTCCGTAAGGCATAAATGGGTTTGCAAAAGGAGAGATGGCTTCTTTGCCATCCTTGTCAGCTTGTTTGATATTTTTTACAAAGTTAAAAGGTGTTCCTTCGTAGTAATCTTTAAATATCTCTACTAATTTATCCATGCTTATCTTCTCGTCAGGTTTAACTGAGAACGGAAAATCCTTTGCTGTTGGGTCAAGGTCTAATGATGGTGCTACCATTGAAAGGACTCGCCACTCTCTACGGCGCGAAGCCATAGAACGACGACTCTTAGGAGCGTAGGCATAATTCCAACGGAAGGTTTCCTCCTCTGGATTGTACCAACCATTTTCTTTTGCTAGATCGAAGATATTCTCAGAAGCCATAAAGTAATCGCTATTCTTCAAATCAATTTCCTTGATGGTTGAAGCATTAGCATTAACCGAAAGGTGATGATCAGGAACACGTTGAGCAACCCAAACGGCACCCACTTTACCTTTTCCAGGACCAACAACTTCGAAGTGCCATACTTCTTGCTTATCAGCAATCGTTAAACATTCTCCAAAATCTCTCCATCCATATTTCTGTAATAGCTCATCAGCCATCTTAATTGCTTCTCGCGCGGTTGTGCAACGCTCCAGCATTAATTGTTGAAGTCTTTGACAATCGATTAAACATGCCTCAGAATACAATTCTTCGCGACCACCAAAAGTTGACTCGCCAATCGCTAATTGCTTCTCGTTAATACATGGGTAAGCTGTGTTTAAGAATTGATAAGTTTGGGAAACCTGATCGATTTCACCAATTTTTTTATGCTGATAGGTTGGCATGCGCAAGCTATCGTATGCTGAACGTTCGAAAAGCTCGAACTTACTGTTTTTGTCGTGAGATTTTGATGGAACAACTGACATCCATGCACGCGTACGGTGACTATCGTCGGTATGAGATGTGATGACTGAACCATCGAAAGTGGCTGTTTTTCCTACAGTAATAGTGGTGCAGCCTTCAGGAACACCATTTTGCCAATCGGATTTATCCTGAGCCATACTTGTTGTTGAAGCATAGCATAAGCCGATAAGGAGTAGTGATTTTAATCTTTTAAGAATCATGATTGTGTTAGTTGGTTGTGTAATAAAAAGAGACAATAATAAGATGATTCATCCTTCTATTGTCTCTTTATGTTCTTTATTTTTCTGATTTAACCAGATGAATACCGTCTTTCTCGATGGTAATTATGCGTTGTTTGTAAAGTAGTCCGATTACTTTTTTAAAGTTCTTCTTACTCATTTGTAAGTTGTCGTAAATCTCTTCAGGAGAACTTTTGTCGTTTAAGGGTAGGAAACCATTTTCTTTTTTGAGTATTTCAAATAGTTCTTCGCCTACTCTTGGCACTTCAAGATGGTAGCCTTGTTGTTGCAGGCTAAGGTCGATTTTACCGTCTTCACGGACTTTCTTAACCCAAGCTTTGTAAACATCACCTTCGCGGATGGCGCCAAAAATCTCGTTGTTATAAAGTATACCCATACCTTGATTATCGATAATCGCAGAGTATCCCAAATCTGATTGATGACCAATCATGATACTAACCTCTTGTCCTTCGGTAAATTCAGTATCAAAATTACTTATTATTTGTTCTAGTTTAGCAGTTGCAGCAATACGTCCTGTTTTTTCATCTACGTAAACGTAAACCAAATAGCTACGACCTTCTTCCATTTTCATTTTCTGCTCACGGAATGGGCAAAGCAAATCCTTCATCAGTCCCCAATCAAGGAAAGCACCTACATTAGTTACTGCTTTAGCTCTTAACCAAGCAAATTCACCAACAATAGCATATGGTTTTTCAGTAGTCGCAATCACTCTATCTTCCGAGTCGCGGTAGATAAAAACCTTAATGGTATCGTCCAGCTGTGTGTTCTCTGGTACGTAGCGGATTGGTAATAAAATTTCGGTTTCGTCTTCACCTAGCAGGTAAACGCCAAAGTCGACCAACTTGACAACTTTTAGATCGGCATATTTTCCAATTAAACTCACGTTTTTTTGTTTTAGTATGTGGTACATCGGCACTAGTTTTTTGAAATTCACCAGGCTCTGTATTTTTCATCTTGATTTTAATCCTATTTAGAGATAGGAATTAGAGTTCAAAAGTACGCATCTTTTACGAGATTTTTTTGACTAATTTTATTTTTAGCTGTGTAGGCGATTCTAGGGATAGGATCATGTTTTTGTTCTGTCAGGTTTTCAGTCTGAAGTCTACAGTTTTTGTGTAAGATAGCATCCAATGGTTTATAGGCACTTTTTCCCCAGACTAAGATTTGTTGAATAAGTTATAATGATAATTGAGTTGTTAGTGAGACGTGTTTTTATCTTTACTTATCATTTATTGTTTTCTCCACTTTAAGGCGAGATGAATGGAAGCATAGATAGGGTGTGTTATTTTCACATAACATACATTTGTTCATTAACATTTTTTATTTGATGAGTAAAGCTCTAAAATAAGCCCTATTTTTGAGACGATGAAAACAGTTGATATAACTTATGAGAATTTGGTGGATTTTTCGGTGCATCCTTCCGACTTAGAGCGTTTGGATGGTGGTTGGAAAGGTCTCAAAAAATATATAGAAGAATCTGAGGCTGATGGTCTCGAATTATTGATCGGCTATGAGCCTGCGTCGGATGATATTTCCAAAGAGATTGTGAAGAGTATTCATCTGCCTTTTTGGATTACCTGGTTAGATGTGTGGCGAAAAGGGGAGCAGGGCCTAAAAGCCTATTTTCCACCTATGCCGGCTAATCATATTCAATATTGCTGTGGAGGTTCCAATCAAAAAGAGATGATTGCGACTCAGAAGAAGTTGTGGGAATTGGCAGCTGTCTATCAGCCCAAACAAGCTGTGATGCACGCGGCACATGTGGAATTGGAACATGCCTTTACCAGAAAATTCACTTATACGGATACTGAGGTATTGCAGAGCTTTTCAGAACTGTTGAACCGAACGGCTCAGGAATTCTCCGATGGGGAGCCACCTTGCGTAATTGGTATAGAAAATCTTTGGTGGCCGGGCTTAAACTTTGGTAGTTCATCATTGACAGATGATTTTGCAGCTTTGCTGAACTTTGATAAATGGAACTTTGTTTTGGATACGGGACACTTGATGAATACAAATCCAAAACTGCGCTGTGAGGATGAGGCTGTAGACTTTGTTTTGGAAAAGTTGAGCCAGCTATCTACCGATATTAGAAAACGTATTCAATCTATGCATTTGAACCTGAGTTTGTCGGGAGAGTACCAATTGCAGCAAATTAGGCAAGGTTTACCTGTTGATTGGTCAGATTTAACTCATGGAGAGAAGTACAGCTCTGCTCGTCATCATGTTCTTAAAATTGATCAGCATCTTCCTTTCCAAACTGAACGTGTAAAGGAGATTGTTAATATGATTCAACCTCACACCGTTATTCACGAATTTATTACGCCTACCATGGCGCAATATGACGAGCATTTAAAGCAGCAAATGGCTGTATTGGTCTAGGTGGAGCAAGACTTATTAATTCAAGGGATTGCAAAATCTCAACTTGTGAATGAATCTGGAGCAGCAACGCGTCTTTTTTGTGGATAAAACAGTACCGTTTCGTGTTTTTGACATAATTCTTCTTCAGCCCTTCAAGGGCTAATTTTCTCCGATGAGTATGCATTATCATTATAAATTTTGGATTTAGTTATCAGACTAAATCATACGTAAACAAAACGAAAATCACATCAATTATGAGAATAGCATTCTTCTTGGTATCAACCTTATTCCTTTTTTTACTTGTCAAGCCTGTATTTTCCCAAGAATGGATGAATTTAAAAAACTATCAAGATGAAACAGAGCATGATTCTTTAGAAGATGGTTGTTGGCTGAAAAAAGATAGAAGAAGAAATACTGAAGTTTGGAAACAGGCTAATCAATTTAACCTCAAAGCCCACAAAGGGCACTTAAAATATAAAACAATTAGTCAGGTTAGGGATTTTTATTTGTGGTTCGACGATGAAAGAAAGCAGTTAGGTCAAGAAATTAATGCAGTAGGAGTAGCAGCAATCGTAGCTGGGCAACTTTCTAAATTTGACAATTTTTTTATTCGAACCTTTATTGTTAGAAATAAAGAAGTTATTCGGTTCGGTAACGAGGGGGCTAAGAAAGTTTTTACTTTCGCTTTCCCCTTACTTAGAGATATCTATTTTTCGGATAAGATTTTAAAAGGACAAGAAGCCATCGATTGGGATGTTAAAAATGGGAAAATTGAACAATGTGAAATCCTTGAACCTATTTATAATCAATTAACACCACTGGCGATTCGTCGATTGGAATGCATGGCTAAAGGGAAAGGTCTTTTTTGTTTAGGTGTGCCAAAAAGATTGAGGTTTGAAAAGAGTATTACTGATTGTAAGGCAAGATATGAGCACGCTTTTACCAAAGTGTATCAATATTATTTATCCTGTCAGAATAAAAATATAGATTGAGTTTGTTTCTCCCTCAGCATGGGTGAATACAATGCTAATTTGAAGCTGCAGAATGGGATTTTAGTCAAATTATTGATAAATTTTTGAAATCCTCCGAAGCAGATGCTTTGGAGGATTTTTTTATGTCATCTATATCGATCAGAAATCAGACTTCATCAATCACCATTATATCTATAATTGCCAGCAGGCTAAATTTTTAGTAATTTTAAGATAAGGTCTTGTTGGCCTTATTTAAATGTTAATAAAGAAAGCTAATACCAAGAATAAATATTTCCAGGCAAGCAGTACTCATAAAAAATGCCATAGCCATGAAACTTAAAGCCTCTATTTATCTGTCAGTTCTTATCCTTTTGTTTATATGCGCTACTTTGAATGAAGAGGTACATGCCGAAAAATCGATAGATAAAGTGTTAGTTGTAGGAACAAAAGAATCTCCACCATTTTCATTTAAAAATAATAAGGGGAATTGGACGGGTATCAGCATTGAATTGTGGGAAGATATTGCTGCAGAAATGGGGCTTAAATATCAATATCGGGAGCATACAGTAAAAGGCTTATTGGATGGTGTGGCAAATCATTCTCTAGATGCCGCTGTTAGTGCATTAACCCATACAACAGAGCGGGAAGAACGATTTGATTTTACACATCCGTTTTATAATACTGGATTGGGGATTGCAGTACAAACCAAAAGAGGAAGTGTTTGGAAGGCTGTATTGAAAGAATTCTTATCAACAGAATTCCTTGAGATTATTGGCGTGCTATTAGGTACTATGATGCTGATTGGTTTTATTATCTGGATGTTTGAAAGAAAGAAGAATCAAAAAGACTTTGGCGGAACGACCAGAGAGGGGATTGGTTCAGGTATATGGTGGTCCGTTGTAACCATGACTGCTGTTGGTTATGGCGACAAAGTCCCCAAGACTTTGGGTGGTCGTTTGTTTGCTACAATCTGGATGTTTACTGGCATCATCCTTATCTCAACTTTTATAGCAACCATTACTTCTGTACTAACCGTTTCGCAATTGGAATACGCAATAGATGGTCCCGAAGATTTAAGAGTGAATACGGTTGGGACGATTCGTTATACTACCAGCGAAATTTATATGCATGAAAACCACATTGTCTATATTCCTTATGATACTCTTACTGAGGCTTTGGAAGCCCTTGATATCGGCATAATTAATGCCCTTGTTTACGATGCCCCTTTGCTCCAATATTTTATTAACCGGGATTATAAAGGGAAAATTGAAGTTCTGCCCAGCACATTTCTGCGTCAGGATTATGGTATTGCTCTTCAACAGGGCAGCCAATTCAGGGAACCTATAAATAGGATTCTCCTTAGGCGAATACATCAGCAAGACTGGCAGGATTTGCTTTATAAACATTTGGGTGGTCAAGAATAAGGCTTGATTCTGTTGGGACTGCAGCCTTAAAATGCAAGACATGAAAAATCCTCAAAGTCAATGTCTTTGAGGATTTTTTTTTATGTGTTTGATTCTGAAATCAAAAATCAGCAGTCATAAATTAAAGTGTTTTGCACATCACTTGTTTGCCTTCACGCGTACAAGTTTGGAAGCCCATCTTTTTAATGTATTTCAGGTTGTCTTCAATATCAGAGTCACAAACAATACATTTTACCTGATGCTGTGAAAGAACATTGCTTAGCTTGTTGTAAAGGTAGTTGGCAACTTTAAAGTCACGGTATTGAGGTAGAGCGTAGTCAATGTCAATTTTAAACATATCGTCTTTCACCTCACCAATAAAAATACCAGCTACCGACATATCGCGCAATACAAACATGCTAAGCTTACCTTCCGTACCTTTAAAATCTGGGAAAAATTTCTCAATATCTTTTTGGTATGAGTCTAAGTAGTAGTTTAAAATACCGTCGTTGTCTTTCACTTCAATTAGCTTGAAATTCTCCTTATGCTTGTTCATTTTCACCAGATAATAAATATTGGTGCAAACAATCAGAAAGTTCATAAAGGCTACAGGGTAAGAACCAATTAAAAAGCCATATAAAGCAAATAGCATAGCACCTAGCATATTGTACCATCTGAGTTTGACAATTGAAGTCATAGACAAAGACACAAATACGATTATTGACGCTGCATAACCTAACCATTCCAAATAAGAAATGCCTAAAAATTCTAACATACTAGAAAAGTTTGTTTCGCTGATTTAAATTCAGCTGAGTTAATAAATAAGATAGTTGGATGGTTGAAATAGTAGGGTGCCCATGGTAGGCGCCACTAAAATAGTTAAATTTATTTAAAAGATAAATTGGCACTCTAGTTTCTTAATTGAATTCCTGAAAATTACAAATACCCAAATCTTTTAGCCTAGAGTATAAACCCTGGGCTGTAGTGCATTTTTTTTTCAATCATACGGTTTTATCTAACTCAAAGACTTGTCATTAAAAACAGGGGTTGCAGCTCGAAACTTTTGTACTTTGGACGTAATCGTTCCGTATTGTAATACCGATCGATATCAACTATTTTTTTTGAACTGGTAACTATATCGATAGGGGCATTGTCGTAGCGTCCATTTCTAAGAGTAACTAAACGTCCATGTATCCCTTTTATGATTAGGTCGAGTGCCAGGTTGCCAAATGCCATGGGCACAATGGAATCTATAGCATCAGGGTCGCCGCACCGAACCAAATATCCAAGTTTCTGATTGATCACGTTTACGGGTACGCCCTTATTATATTCCAGTGATAGGTGTTTCATCTGGTCGGAAACCCTTTCGCCAATACCACCCAATTTCTTATGTCCATAGTCGTCCATATCGCTATCCAGGTAAGTCATGTTTTCACCTGTAAAAGCCGCCCCTTCAGAAATTAGAACGACAGAATATCGGCTAGGATTTTTAAATCGATCTTCAAGCATAAGTTGTGTGAGCAGGTTGATGTCGAATTTGTATTCGGGAATAACACAACGGTTGGCTGCTCCTGCAAGTGTTGGCAATATCGACGTGAAACCTGCATATCGACCAAATACCTCAAGTACCAGAAAACGTTCGTGTGAACCCGCAGAAGTTCTTAGACTATGGGTTAATGAGATGGTTCTCGTAATGCAAGTGCTGAATCCGATGCAATAATCCGTTCCGGGTACATCATTATCCATGGTTTTAGGAATGGCTATCACTTTGAAGCCTTCCTTATATAAACGTACGGCATAGCTTAAGGTGTCGTCACCACCAATAGGTATCAGGTAATCGATGTTGAGAAAGGCTAGATTGGCTAGAACTTCCTCCGTAAGATCGTTAAATTCAGCCTTGTATTTGTCTTGCAAATGTGAAGGGACACGTGATTTTGATGTTTTTGAGGGATTGATACGGGAACTGTGTAAAAAGGTGCCACCAGTTCGACCGATTCTATTAACCATTTCTTCAGTTAGAATGGAATAATTTTCGCTGTTATCTACTTTTTCATCTCTGATTATGTCTATTAAGCCCTTCCATCCCTTGCGAATACCCACAACTGTATAACCTTCTCGCAGGGCTCTGATGGTAACTGCACGAATGGCAGGATTTAGACCTGGAACATCTCCTCCTCCGGTTAAAATGCCAATAACCCCTTTTGTATTCTTTGGTATTTTCATAGTGATCTCCTTTCATCATTAACTCCTATTAAGGTAATGATTTTTCGCTGAAAAGAGATGGCTTTGTATGAGACCTAATGAATTTGGGAGACTGGTTTTAATGAGAAAAGATGAATGATAGGATATTGGCACCCATTCTCAAAGCTTTGGTGTGGTTTTCTTCTGTGTCGTTGTGTACCGATGGATCTTCCCAGCCATCGCCAAGGTCACATTCGTAGGAGTAGAAACAAACGAGGCGACCTTTGTGAAAAATACCGAAACCTTGTGGTGCTTTCCCATCGTGTTCGTGAACCTTTGGCAGGCCAGTCTTAAATTCATAAACCTGATGGTAAATGGGATGCGAGTAGGGGAGTTCAACCAACTCTTCTTTGGGAAATACCTTCTTTATTTCTCTTCGGAAATAGGCATTCAAACCGTAGTTGTCATCGACATGTAAAAAGCCACCAGCCTCGAGATATCGACGTAGGTTTTGAGCTTCCTGATTGTTGAAAATGATATTCCCATGTCCGGTTAAATGAACAAATGGGTACGAGAATAATTCCTGACTGCCAACTTCAACGGTTGCTGGTTCAGCTTGTATGTTGGCAATTTTATTGGAGTTGCAAAACTCAATCAAATTAGGTAATGATCCAGGGTTGGCGTACCAATCGCCTCCACCATTGTACTTTAGCAGAGCAATGCGGACACCACTTTCCTGAGCAGATACATTTAAGCTTAGAGTTAAAAACAAAAGTATGAATATGAATCTTGACATAGTTTAAACTCTATTTGTGAATGATCTGCTAAAATCTGATTTATCTACGGGAAGACCTTTTATTGATTGGCTAAACTTACAATATGACAAGCGACTACTCCTGCAGTTTCTGCTCTCAATCGGCTTGTGCCTAAAGTAATTTCTTTGAATCCATTCGCTCGAGCCAACTCTACCTCCTGAGGACTGAAATCTCCTTCTGGTCCAATAAGAATTAGAGCATTTTGCTTAGCAGTACAGAGATGTTTGAAATGTGTTTTTTCTCCTTCATAGCAATGGGCAATATACTTTTCACCATCAAAAGGTGCACTTACTAAATCTTTGAACTTGGTTAGTTCATTCAATTTTGGATGATAGGCTTTTAAGGATTGTTTGACAGCTGAAGTAATCACCTTAAAAAGACGTTCTGTTTTCACCACTTTTCGCTCTGAAAACTGACATAAAAGTGGTGTAAATTCGTCAATACCAATCTCCGTACATTTTTCCATATACCATTCGGTACGTTCGATGTTTTTAGTAGGAGCCGCTGCAATATGTAGTTTGTAATCTAGCTTCTCAAATTCTGCTTGGGTCTCAATGCACTCAACCGTGCATCTTTTAGGATGTGCGTCTATAATTTTAGCAGTAAAGAGATTTCCTTTTCCATCAATTAGATGAATTTGATCGTCTACTTTTAATCGAAGAACTTTTGCACAATGCTTTGATTCATCTTCGTTTAATTGATAAAATTTATCTTCTATATCGGGGGTGTAAAATAAGTTCATTAGTTAATTTTTAATTTATGAATTCAATTGATTTAAATCTAAAATCATAATTCTGCAATCTTAAATTATTGCTTTTGGTTTATTCGGTTTTTAATTGTTTTGACGAGCTTGCAAAGATAGCAGTTAACTCATTTGCTCCTTGCTTAAGAGTTTTTATTCTCGGGTCAATTTTGATAATTTCAATAGCGAATTTCTTTGTCCTGTTTAGTAGATCTTTCGAATTCATCGTTCATTTATGATTTAAAATTCATGATTTATGATTGTGTTTAATCATAAATTTCAAATCATCACTCTTAAATTAAAAGAAGACGGGTTGGTATATCGCTGCAAAAATAAAACTAAGTACCGATATAATTAAACCAAACATGAAAATAGTATAAGATATTCGAAGTAAATTATATTTTTTACCCAATACCATTCCCAAATAGTATTGATCTTTGATTAAACTATCGTATAAATCATCGTAATCTAGCATTAAACCTTTTAATGCTTTAGAATAATCTTCAACCTGCATTTTGTGAAAGTTTCCAAAAAATAGAAGATTAACTTTTTTCTTTTCAACATCTTCTTGTGAGAATGTTCCTGATGTGACATTGGGTCTTGTGGCTAGCACAGAGTAAATAATTGTAATTAAACTGACCGTTAAGAGAATCAGGCATGGAATAATAAAATGAGGAACTTCCATAATATTCTTAAAAATAAAGAAGATTGCTGAAATGATGATTGAATTCACCGAGATCATCAAATTTGCTTTTGAATCGGCAATAGAACTCAGGTTTATCTGATTACGTGAAGTAACCTTAAACATGGTTTCAATTCCCCGTTGAGGCATCTTCAATTTTAGATTCTGATTCTCAAGTTTAATAAGCTTGTCGTTAAGCTTTTGAATCTCTTTATTCTGATATGAGTTAACCTTCTCAGTGACTTTCTGAATATTAAGTTCTTTCTTTTTGGCTAATACCTTTTTTCCATAATCCGTTCGGTATGTGTGTCTTTTTAAGAAGTTTAAAGTTTCTTCCCAATACGATTTTGTAGAAAATTCATGGTTGATAAGAGCAGATCTTTCTTCTCGTAATTTATCTGAAGATTTCATGAAATTTTTTGATGCTAAATGGTGAAGGTCAGCATCACAAAGCACCATGGAGATAGGACAATCACATGTTGTGTAAGGTATTTTTGTATTCTGGATTGCATAAATTATTATTGCAATTTTTTCAGATGGATAATCATGTTCCTTCAGAAAATTTTCTGCAATTTGAGCACTAATGATCTCATGTTTAATGAACCCCCTAAAATAGCCTGTATCATGAAACCAAGCAGCCAAGACAACAATCTCCAAGTCTTCTTCAGAAAACTCCAGCATGCCTGCAATTTTTGTTGCTTGCTTCACCACGTTTTCAGTATGTTCTATGTTATGGTAGGTATAAATTGGTTTGTGATTCTTTTCAAAAAAATCAATCACGAATGCTTTTGCTTGTTCTGTAATAGACATACGTTTGTGTATTGAGTTCAAAAAAATACAGGTGACTAAAGATAGTAATAATCTTATTGCCTTTGAAAATAGAGCTTGTTTGTCGTTAAAATGAATATCGTTTTTGATGAGGATACTGATTTTTCTTATTACCAATTGACTAAAAAAAAGCAAAAGTTAAGCTTTGTTTTATTGGTTTTGATTGGGATAATGCTTGGGTTTTGTTTATTTTTATCGGTGAAAACTATATTCAATTATGCTCTGTTTAAAGAAAGTCAACCTATTGATATTATTAGCCTTAAATGTGGCTTTTTCAGCTTGTTCAAAGAGCAAAAAAAACAAACAAACCTGCTTTCTGTCTGAACATTATTCTCACTTTCCCTATGCCATTAATCAGCCTGCCTATACTTATATTTTGGATAATACATTACATGAGATATCAGGCTTAAGCTATGTAAAAGAAAATAAGTTGCTCTGTGTGAATGATGAACAAGGTTATGTTTTCGAATATGATACACAGCAAAAGAAAATTTCCCGAAGAATTAAGTTTGCAAAGAAAGGCGATTTCGAAGGTGTTGAATGGGTAGGGAATGATTGTGTTGTTTTACGTAGTGATGGTAGACTGTACTTTCTTGGAGATATTGATAATATCGTAAGTGAATCGAAAAAAGTGAAAACCGGCTTGGGTCCTAAAAATAATACTGAGGGCTTAGCATATGATATATCTACTCATTCTCTTTTAATTGCTTGTAAGGGGCTTGCTTATCCTGATTCAACTTATCCTGATAAAAGAGCGATTTATCGCTATTCAATAGCAGATAGTAAGTTAATTCAAAAGCCTATTATTCTGATTGATCAAGGAGAGTTAGAGATTATTTTAAACTTGGATGCTAATACCAAATTTTCCAATAAGTTACTTAAAGGGCTAGCGCCTTCAAAAGGGAATTTGATCTTTCAGCCATCAGGCCTTGCGATTCACCCAATTAGCAAAAATATTTATGTGATTGGATCCGTAGGTAAACTTCTTTTAGTATTGAGCCCACAAGGTGAGTTGTTAGCCGTAAATAAATTGAAAAGTAAGATTTTTATGCAGCCCGAAGGTATCTGTTTTGCTCCAGATGGAACTCTATTTGTTTCAACTGAAGGCAAGCTAAGTCAAGCTAAGATCTACCAGTTTAAGTATAAGCCGATCCTGAATGATTAATTGTTAAGCGTACTAACCTTTGTTTTTTTAATTTGATGACAAAATATCTACTGTATCTATTGCTATCATTGGTTTCCTTAAACTTGTTTGGGAGCTCAGGGGTACTTGTGGTTGATAGTACACAGCTGAATCATAGCATTTTTTTTATTGGTGATATGGGTGAGGCTCCCTTGGTTGATGCCAATATGCAAATGCTAAAAAATCAGTTGAATTGTTCTGGTGAAAAGGGGACTCTCGTTGTTTTAGGGAATTCCATTTCGAAGGATAATTTTAAAGATGATACGGATGAAGAGTTTGATGATACGGATTTGAACCAGTTCCTTAGCTTTGTGAAAGATTTCAAGGGTGAAGTTATCTTTATGCCAGGTGATAAGGAATGGACTTTAAGCCCTAAAAGTGGCTGGGAATCTTTGAAGAACTTTGAAAATTACGTTGAAGATTTCTTAGATAGAGGAGATGTGTTTTTACCATCAGAAGGTTGTCCAGGTCCAATAGAAATTGAATTGAGTAAGGACATTGTTCTTTTGATCGTTGATTCACAATGGTGGCTTCACTTAGGGGAAAAGCCTGAGGAAGAATGTGAATTTGAAAGTACGGCTGACTTTTTGATTCAATTAAGTGATGTCTTTAAAAGAAATGAAAATAAAAAACTGGTTTTAGCAAGTCATCATCCTCTTTATAGTGGGGGGAATCATGCCGGTTTTTTTCCATTTCCAGGGCCAGTGGAGTTGTATCGAAAATTTATTGGTACGTCTCAGGATTTTGCTTCACCCTACTACAAGCAAATGCGTCATATGGCTAAGAAAATGATAGGTAAATCACCTCATTTAATATCGGTCTCAGCCCATGACAATAGTTTGCAGTTTAAACAAGTAGGCGATGTTTTTCAAGTTGTTTCAGGCTCAGGTAGTCAGGCTGACTATGTGAATGAAAAAAAGATGGATTGCGCACTAAGCGAGATTGGTTTTTCTAAATTGAACTTTTATGCTGATGGAAGTGTCTTTCTTGAATTCTGGACAGTTGGTAAAGAAGGAGAGCAAAAACCAAGGCTGGCTTTCAAGAAATTCCTATATAAACACCAAGCTATTTCCAATGATGAAATAGATAAGCGTCATGATCAAATCGATTACTCTGATAGCACAATCACCATAGCAGCAAGCCAGGTTTATCATACCGATAGCAAATTAAAATTGAAACTCTTGGGGAATAATTATCGGAAGGAGTGGGGGACCCCAATAAATGTGCCGGTATTTGATATCGGAAAGGAAAAAGGCGGCTTGAAGATATTAAAGCGAGGTGGTGGTCAACAAACACGATCATTAAGATTGGAAGCAAAGGATGGACGTCAGTATGTTTTGCGTTCCGTTGAAAAATATACTGAAAAAGCGATTCCCGAAAGCTTGCAAAAAACGTTTGCAGCACAAATTGTGCAAGATGGCATTTCCGAATCTTATCCTTATGCCGCTCTAGCTATTCCTAAAATGGCTAAAGCTGCTGGTGTTTATCACACACATCCTAAAATTGTATATGTTCCAGATGACCCACGTTTTGGAATTTATCAGGAAGGTTTTAAAAATGAGCTCTTTTTATTTGAAGAACGACCTTCTGGTGATTGGTCAGAATCTGAGCTATTTGGTGGTACAAAGAATATTCTGAGTACGGATAAGCTATTGAAGAAACGCTATAAGAATTCTAAATTGGTGATTGACGAAGAGGCTGTTTTACGAGCTCGAATCTTTGATCTCTTTCTAAACGACTGGGATAGACACGATGATCAGTGGCGTTGGGCTAGTTTTGAAAAAGGTGACAAGATAATCGCACGACCTATTCCTCGAGATAGAGATCAGGTTTTCTTTTATAGTGATGGTAAAATACCTTGGCTAATGCGTCGGAAATGGTTAATCCCAAAATTTCAGGTTTTTGATTCTATTGTTGAAAATGTTTCAGGACTAGGCTTCAATTCTCGGTATTTTGATCGAAGTTTTTTATCTTCAAGAACAAAAGAGGATTGGGTAAGGATGGCTTATGATTTGAAAGATAGGTTGAATGATAAGGTGATTGAAGCTGCAGTTTCGGATTTACCTTCTGAAGTCTTTGCAATATCTGGAAATGATCTGATTTTAAAACTAAAAGCAAGAAGAGAGCAGTTAGCTCAAATGGCTGAAACATTTTATGCTTTTTTGGCAAAAGAGGTTGATGTTGTAGGAACAAATGAAGACGAATTGTATAGAGTTAAGTGGAATGATAATGGAGGTTTAAATGTAAAAGTGAACAGTCTTTCGAAAAAAGGGAAAAAGGGGAAATTGATTTTTACCAGAACTTTTCTTCCAGAAGAAACCAGAGAAGTCCGTTTGTTTGGATTAAAAGGTAAAGATGAGTTTGATATAAGGGGGATAGCACCAAAAAGTGGCGTTAAGTTAAATCTTATTGGAGGTAAGGGAAAAGATCGTTTCGTCATAGAGAATACGCGAAGGAATAAGGTGAGTATATATGATAAAGTTAAAACGGATCTTATTAATGCTTCTTCGTTTAAGAATAAAACATCGAATAATTCACAGCTTAATGTTTACAACAGAAAAGCCTTCAAATATGATATTCTTAGTCCTATAATTAATGCAAATTTTGTAAGTGATGATGGTTTGATTTTAGGAGCTGGTTTTAATTATACCTCCCAAGCTTTCAATAAAGACCCCTTTGCATCCCAACACAAATTTTTGGTTAATTACGCGTTTAGGTATCCTTCATTTGAAATAAAATACGAAGGAGAAATAAATTCTATTTTCAGGAATATTGACTTTGTTGGTACCGTCGATTATAATTCTCCAAACTTTCAAGGCTATTACTATGGTTTGGGTAACAAAAGTGAAAATCCACAATCTGATGATAAACGATACAATAGTATTCGTTTCGAAAAAGTCTTAATAAATCCACAGGTTCGATTAAAATTTAATAGCCATCATCAAATAAAAATGGGCTTGTTTTTTGAACAATCGAGACTGCAAGAGACTGATAATCGGTTTGTGACAGACTTTTCTAACTCGTTGAATGATTTAGACCCGATAGAGGATTTTTCAACAAGGAAATATTATGGAGTAAATATTAATTATATTTGGGATTCCAGAAACTCAACAGTACTTCCTTCGCGTGGTATTTATTGGCAATTGGGTTATCAAGCATTCAAGGGGTTAGAGCGATATGATCGTGATTTTAATCGATATTCTTCAGATTTGAGAATGTTTTTTAGTTTTAGTCCACTCGCCAGAACAGTTTTAGCTGTGCGAGTTGGAGGCGCATATAATTCTGACGGATATTCGGTATTTCAAGCTAATAAGTTGGGGTTAAAATCGAATTTAAGAGGATTCCCTTTAGATCGATTTGCAGGAGATGGAATTGTATATCAAAACACTGATGTTCGGTTTCGATTGTCAAAATTTAAATCGTACTTATTAGCAGGTGAATTTGGTCTGTTAGCTTTTAATGATATCGGCAGAGTTTGGCTCTCTGGAGAACATTCAGATACATTACATCACGGCTATGGTGGTGGCTTGTGGCTTTCACCTTTTAAGTTGATGATACTTACAGTGAGCTATAGTTGTTCCAAAGAGGATAAAATATTTTCATTGGATTTTAAGTATATGTTTTAGTGCGAAAGTAAATAGATTTTGTTGATGTTGACCAGTAGAATATAATGTGAAAGTTAGAATGGTAAAGATAGATAAGTCAAAATATAAGATCCTTTTGGTGGAGGATGATTTCATAAATGGGAAGATTGTAAAAACTTTGCTCGAAAAAGCAACTTATAGAGTAGAGTGGGTTAAAAATGGGAAGGAAGCTTTAGAAGTCTTGATTCCCCACTCAACAGAATATAATTTGATTTTAATGGATATTCAAATGCCAATTATTAATGGGTATGAGGTGAGTATCAACTTAAGAGAGATAGGGATTAATGTTCCTATTATATGCATGACGGCTAATGCCTTTTGTGATGAAAAGGGCAAGTCGAAAGAAGCAGGAATGAATGACTACATCTCGAAACCTGTGACAAAAGCATCACTGTTTGAGATGGTTGAAAAATATTTATAGATTAGGAAATTGATCTACTTATTTACGTTTTAAACGTATTGAAAATTTAAATAATTGCGGATGAAAGTTTGTATAGCTGAGAAACCAAGTGTTGCGCGTGAAATTGCAATGATTTTGGGAGCCAAGAGCCAAAAAAATGGATATTATGAAGGAAATGGCTATCAAATTTCTTGGACTTTTGGACACCTATGTACACTTAAAGAACCAGGTGAATACAATCTAAATTGGAAATATTGGCACCTTAATGATTTACCAATGATTCCAGGGCGTTTTGGAATTAAAGTTATTGATGATACTGGCGTTCAGAAGCAGTTTGATGTTTTAGCTAAACTTATTGCAGGTGCTGATGAAGTTATAAACTGTGGTGATGCTGGACAAGAAGGAGAAGTGATTCAGAGATGGGTACTTCATAAGGCAAAATGCAGCGTACCAATTAAGCGTTTGTGGATTTCATCTCTTACTGAGGAAGCGATTCGTGAAGGTTTTGAAAACTTACGTGATGGCAAAGAATTTGACCGATTGTATGCTGCTGGATCATCTAGAGCAATTGGCGATTGGTTGCTTGGAATGAATGCGACTCGTTTATTTACACTTAAATATGGCAGTGGTAAAAATGTACTTTCCATAGGTCGAGTACAAACACCTACATTAGCGCTGATTGTCAATCGTCAGAAAGAAATTGATAATTTCGTTTCTCAAACTTATTGGGAGTTAAAAACAATTTATCGTGATGTTACTTTTTCAGCAACTCGCGGTCGTTTCGATAAAAAAGAAGAAGGGATTGAATTTTTAGGTCAGATTAATTCAGAGCCTTTCGAAGTCGTTTCTTTTGAGCGAAAAGCGGGCAAGGAATCGCCTCCTCAGTTGTACGATTTAACTTCTTTGCAGGTTGATTGTAACCGAAAGTTGAATTTGTCTGCAGAAGAGACTTTACGAATTATTCAAAGCTTATACGAGAAAAAATTAACCACATATCCAAGGGTTGATACCACCTACCTAACAGAGGATCTTTATAAGAAAATTCCTGAAATTCTAAAGAAACTGACACCTTATAAGGCGTATACTGAAGTATTGCTCGGAGAAAAGATACGTAAGTCGAAAAAGGTATTTGATAATAAAAAGGTAACTGATCACCACGCAATTATACCTACAGGTGTTCTGCCTGGGAGTTTGCGTTACGAAGAAAAACAAGTTTATGATTTAGTTACACGACGTTTTATTGCTGTCTTTTACCCTGATTGTAAGGTTAGTAATACAACAGTGTTGGGACAGGTTACAAATATTGATTTTAAGGCAACCGGAAAACAGATTATTGAACCAGGTTGGCGTGTACTTTTCTCGAAGGATAGTAATGTGGGGGAAGGGACTATTCTCCCAGTTTTTGAGAAGGGTGAAAGTGGAGAGCATGTTCCCGATTTGGCTGAAAAGCAAACTCAGCCTCCTAAGTATTATTCTGAAGCGACTTTGTTACGTGCGATGGAAACAGCAGGTAAGCAAGTTGATGATGATGAGTTGAGAGAGCTAATGAAAGAAAACGGAATCGGTCGTCCATCAACTCGTGCGAATATTATTGAAACACTTTTTCGTCGTAAATACATCAAGAAAGAGAAGAAACGCCTTGTGGCTACTGTGGCAGGTATGCAGTTGATTGATACCATTCAGAATGAACTTTTGAAATCTGCAGAATTAACAGGTTTGTGGGAGAAAAAGCTGAGAGATATTGAGCAAGGAAACTACGAGGTTGATCAATTCATGATAGAGCTTAAACAGATGGTTTTTAATATCGTTAAGGATGTAAAGTCAAGAGTTGATGTCAAAAAGATTGCTGCGATTGAGGATGTGAAGGAAAAAGAGAAAAGTAAGCAGAAGGTCCCAGCTAAAGTAAAAGAACTCGTTTGTCCTAAATGTAAAGACGGCCAAATCCTAAAGGGGAAAACTTCTTGGGGATGTAGCAATTGGAAGAATGGTTGTGATATTAGATTACCCTTTGAATTTCAGAAAAAGAAATTGACCGATAAGCAGGTTGAAGCCTTAATATTAAAGCAAAAGACTCCTAAAATAAACGGTTTTGAGATAGATGGGAAAAAACAGAATGGTGTTGTGACTCTTGGTTCATCTTTTGAGCTGAATTTTATTGCAGAGGAAGCTGAGATTTGGCATTGTCCTTTGTGTAAGGATGGTATTATGATAAAAGGCAATGCTGCCTATGGTTGTTCGAATTATAAACAAGGCTGCCGTTTTATAATTCCTTTCGAGTTTATGGGGAAGAGTCTTTCTGAAACTCAGATAAAATCATTGGTGACTGACAGAAAGACGAAACTAATCAAAGGTTTTGTAAATACGGAAACACAAGAGAAAGTTGATGGTAAGTTGATTGTCGACAATATGGGAAAGATAGTCTTCGGGAAACAATAAAATATCTAAATAAAACGAAGCTCAGTTTTAAGCTGAGCTTATTGTTTTAGCATTTTAGGCGTGGTGTAATGTATTAATTTTCCCGATCTAGCATTGATGTCAGACCAGTTTTCAACATCGAATTCTATACCAATTGCGGTTCCTGTTGGAACATCTAGATAAGCTTTGTTGAGAAGTTTTGAAGCCCATGAAGCGATATCTGGGTTGTGACCAAACACCCATACTCGCTCATATTGACCCGCATTTTTCTGTAACATTTCTAAAAACTCCTGGGTGCTAAAGCCATGGTAGAGTTGATCAATTTGAACAATTTGATCCAGTTCAATATTAAAACAGTGTGCAAATAGTCTGGCTGTTGCAATGGCTCTATTAGCAGTGCTGGATACAATCAGGTCTGTTTGGATTCCTTTGTTGAATAAATGGCTCGAAACTAGAGCAGAATCGTTTATACCCCTATGGGTTAGGTTACGTTCAAAATCACTGATGTCGTAACGAATAACTTCTGTTTTGGCATGACGAGATAAAATAAGTTGCTTCATCTTTTATGGTTTTAATAGGAACAATATATTGTGTTAATTCTTGCTTTTTTTCGAAAACTCTATCGCTTCAAGATATTTATAGATATCTCTCTGAGCCCTTTTTGCATCTTGATTAACACCATTTTGAGGCTTGATATTTTCCAATCGATCATTAATTATTCGAGCATTTGTATTGTCACTAAGCTGAATGTTTAGAATATCAATAAGTTCTTGTTTTAATTTAGGTTTTTCAATTGGGAATGCGCATTCTATACGTCGGTGAAGGTTGCGTGACATCCAGTCGGCAGATGATAGATAGACTTCTTTAGAACCATTATTGTAAAAATAGAAAACACGAGCATGCTCAAGAAATTGATCGACAATACGAATGATATTTATGTTCTTTGAGTAGGATTTGTTTGGAATCAGGCAACAAATTCCTCTGATGATAAGATCAATCTTAACACCTTTACTGCTTGCTTCGTATAGTTTGTTTATCATTTGTCGTTCCTGCAAGCCATTCATTTTTAATATAAGATGACCTTTCCCACCGTTTTCTATATTAGCGATCTCTCTATCAATCATCTTTAAGAACTCATCTCGCATGTTGAATTGACCAATGAGTAACTTATTGAATTTGCATTCAGTTTCCTGATTTTCAAGATAATTGAATAAGAGTTTTAGTTCAGAGATTGTCGTTTCATCTTTTGTAAATAAACCATGATCTGCATAGATACGAGCCGTATTCTCATTAAAATTACCTGTGCTCAGGTAGGCATAATCTTCTTTTTCTGTTTTTCTGATGACAAGTGCGATTTTAGCATGGACTTTTAAACCTGGTAGGCTATAAATGATTTTAACACCTGCTTTTGTCATAGCTCTGGCTGAGTTCATATTGGCTTCTTCGTCAAATCTGGCTTTTAGCTCAACAAGAACCGTGACTTTTTTTCCATTTAAAGCAGCATTAATCAAAGCATTAACAACCGCGGAGTTTTCTGCCACTCGGTATTGAGTTGCCTTAATCTCTTCAACCTTTGGATCAATTGCAGCTTCATTCAAAAAGCGAATGACATATTCATAAGATTGATAAGGGTAATGAAGAAGGATATCTTTTTTATTAATTTCTTTGAATATCGATTTACTTTGTCCGAGTTCCTTTACCTTGAGGGCATGAAAAGGCTCATCTTCCAACTCTTTTCCTGCCGGATTTGGGAAGCTAAAGAAATCCTGGAAATTGTGATATCGAGCTCCCTTAACAAGCTCATTATTTGTAAGGTTAAAAGCTAGCTTAAGTAGGTTTAAAAAATCGCGGGGAATGTTTTCATCGTACAAAAATCGTGATGGTTCTCCTCTTTCACGCTTTTTGATATTACGCTCGATCATACTCATAATGTTTCCAGAGTACTCATCTTCTATTAAAAAATCGGCATCACGACTCATTTTAAAACTATAGGTAGAGTCAATTTTAAAGCCAGGAAAGACGACTTTCATATGTAATTTCACAATATCATCGAGAAACATGATGTGATGTTTATCGTTAATAGCGGGTAATTCAATAAAGCGATCGAAGCGATTGCTAGGAATTCTTACAATCGCGTATTTGGCGCGCCTAGGTTTATCAGGGTTATCTTTTTTACTTCTCTTTTTATAAAGTTTTACAGCCAAATAAATGGCGTTGTTTTTAAGAAAGGGCTGAATCTGTTTCTTCAAAAGCAACATAGGCTGCATATGAGGAAGTAAGTTATCAAGGAAAAATTCCTTGGTAAATTCGTAATGTTCTTCGCAGAGGTCTTCCCCTTGCAACAATACAATGTTATTTTCAAGTAATTCAGGAACGATTTCTTTTGAGAAAATATGACCAAATTCAATTTGCTGCTTGTGAACTTGTTGCTTAATTTTTTTTAGTGTCTGATCAGGATTTTCTCTTAATTGTAGTTTGTCTTCAATAGGTAATTCCGTGAATCTTTGGTAAGAGGCAACTCTAATACGATAAAATTCATCAAGATTAGAAGAATAAATGGCTAGGAACTTAATTCTTTCGTAAAGAGGTAAGTTCGGGTTTCTGGCTTCATCTAAAACTCGATTATTGAATGATAACCAACTTAAATCGCGATTGAAAAATTGATATTTTGTCATATAAATGAAAGATTCAAAATGTATTCTAACAAAATTATAAAAATTTAGATAGGCTTTACTCGCGAGTTAGTTTAAATAAAATTGTTTTAGTCAGATTGATGTTTATTCGTTGGCAGCAGTCATATTATGCAATTTCTTGAAACGTGTTACTTTAGACATCGGGGCTAAAAGGTAAAGATAGTTGAGTTTACTTACAGGATCTCTGAATCGTCTCTCATCTTCCTTGACTTCTTCCATGGTAATATTGATCTCATGAATTGAGGATCTCATAAACATGACCTGATTTTGATATTCAAAATAGAACCAATGACCGTCTTCGAGTTCCATATAAAGATACATGCGGTTACCTCGACTACTCTTTCGAACTTCGATTTTACCTTTTACAATACAATTGTGACTCGTCTGATGAATACTGCCAAGTTCAAGTTCACCTACTGAGTAATAGGCTTTTTCCTTTGGCTTCCATTCTAATTTAACTCGATTAAAAAATAGGGTTTGTTTTGTTGTATCAGGTAAAGCATCATATGAACTTTTTTCCTTGATTTCCTTCACTATCTTATTAGCCTCAAGTTCAGGCATTATAAGAGGGAAGGTTTGCAGAAAGTGGTCGTTGTTCAAATTACTTGGTCTTTGTACAGAGTTTGAGAAATGTTTATTCATCATCTTCAACAATAGCTCTGAAAAATAAAAATCAAAGCCTAAACAAGTTATCAAACTTACTTTTCCTTTATCAGAATCGTAATCAACAGTACCAGCGGCAGTGGTTTTGACATGACCTAGTTTAACTCCGAGGTTTATTATACCTTCACCATTTAAATTACAATTATTCATATTGTAAGATAATAGGTTTCCGGGCAGTTCTGGTTTTTTTAGTTTCTGTTCGCTACCAACTTGATAAAGATTTTTATCCTTATTGAAGGTCAGATATCCATCAACGGTAAGAAGCGGATTATCCGTGTAGAATTTTCTTGTTGATAAGAATGCTGGGTAAATATGAATTGAATCATTAGTGAGATACAGGGAGTTAAATATTTTTACACTTTCCTTATCGCGCCCAATTGTGTCTATTGGAATCATGATATCTTTAGGATTAATCGGAGCATTGAATGTCAACCATCTATTTTTGATATTATCACATTTGTTATGAATTTGAGTTTCACCATTAAAACGAAGGTGCTCTTCTCTTGCTGAAAGATGAGCTTCTCCTCTGAAATCGAAATCAGGGCTTAAAGTAAAGGACATGGCATCAGGAATTGCTCCAGAAGCAATGGTTTGTCCTGTTGAATCGACACTGATTTCTTTGAAATAGATTTCTTGTTCTTCATCAAGTTCATCTTTATAGGTATAGAATCCAGAGCCTGTGTAATTTCGTCTTCCTTTTACTTCTACTAAAGCATCAGTAATTTCATGGAAATGATGTAGAGTGTCGGCAAGTATCTTACAATTACTTAGTGGTGCTAAGTAGCCATTATTTTCAATAGTGATATTACCATGCAGAGGTATAATACTAGCATCAGCAATCTTTAGTTTCTCAACGAATTTAGCGGCAATGGTGTAATTGGTTGTGTCATAAATCGCATAAGGGCTTACGAAACTAAGAGAATCCTGATCAAAATGAGTTGATATAAATGTATTATATGATGTTTTAGGAAGGGACTTGATTTTGCCCGTTTCCCACAATTGGTTCAAATTTGCGAGTTCTTCACTTCCAAATTCAATTTGATCATTAGTCATATTCCATTTAAAACTGTTGAGTTGGCAGATATAGTTGTTAGATGGGAAGCTACTGTAATTTCCTGCTATAGTACTTTTGAAATCTGAACGTTGGGTACTTAAATCGATAATCGCATTGCACATTTCCGCTTTAAAAGAATAACCAGCCTCATTACCGTTGAGTAATTTAAATTGACTAGTGTCAGCAGTGATTTTAGCCCCAGAATAATTAAAATAATTTGAAGTGAAAGAACCATTCGCATAGACCATTTCTCCTGAGCCAGCCATTTTATTATTGGTAATATTTACGATACCTGAAAGTGATGCATGGCCTTCGTACATGTTTAATGGCGAACCTTTTCCTTGACTTTGAATCTTGAATTCATCCTTGATGCTTTGCCATTCAACCCAGATATTTTTCCCGCTTATATCAGGATGAGAGAAAGGGGTACTTTGAGCCAAAAGGGTATATGATTCTGCTTGCCCCTTTGCACTTTCAGGCAGAAAAGTAAAGTGGTCCGATACGATTTTAGTGTTCTTTTCGGTAAAAGTTCCTTTACCCCAGAGTCCATCGTTATTTAAATATAGTGAATCGGTAAAAATTGCTTTATTGTAAACTAGAACCCCATTTTTTTCAATGGCATGGGCAAATCCAATAGAATTATCATTGTTTACAATTAAAGTCTCGCGAAAACTGGGAACAATGCCCCCGGATTTAAATTCACCCTGAAACTGCAGATCTTGATTGGATAGTTTGTTGATGTTGTCAATCGTAAATGGATCTACTTTAATATAGAAGTTATCTTTTTTATAGACGTTATTATGAATATATGCTTTCTCATAATATAGGTAGGATGAATCATATGAATTGAAGATTGGATACTGTTCTAAATATTCATTCCCAGATTTATTTGAAGGATCGTCAATCAGAAGATTGGCTGTGGCATTTTTTACAATGTTTTCGAGAAAGATGGCATTTCTTCTGGCAAATTGACCTTGATCATCTGTTGGGATATAGGCTTTTAAAGAATCAATAAGTCCCATGTCAACTTTGAAATTATCATAGGAGAAATTGAAGTTTTTACCGTACATATTTAGTGGTCCTGCTTTAACTAAACCACTAAATTCAAAGTCTCTATTTTTTTTTACAAGTAGTTTCCCTCCTTTAGGAACAAAGCTCACATTTTGTGAGTTACTGACCGACACTTGATTGACACCATTGATTTGTAGATGAAAATTTTTGAGATTCAGTGTCGCATCATCTTGAAGTTTTTCCGTATTAGCTGAAAAGTGGATAACATCGTAATCTTGTTTTCCCATTGCCGCAGAAATATAATCTCCACTACGTTTTTCAATAGTGATTTCATCTTCAGATACATTGTAATTTACAAATCCCTGAAATGACAGAGCAATCACTTGCTGGCGAATCTGACTGATTGGTTTTCTGAGATAATTGGCGTACTCCTCAGTGGTAAAAGTGTTGGAATATGTGTATTCTGCAAATTCGTGAAGAAGTACCAAAGGGTGTTTATCATCCATACCTTGAAGCCTTAGGTAATGGTTGTTTGTAAAATAGTTAAGAGATTCAAATTTCGCAAGACGATGTGAGGCGCCTTTCATTTTTTTAAAGTGGATTATGTTTTCGTCCATTTTCCAATGAAGAATACCAAAATCCATTAGAATATTGTGGTAATTGTTAAAATAGGGACTTTGTGACATACCTGTTCCATCACGTGTTAGAATGAGGTCCTTTTCTTTGGTAAGAATTTTCAGATGAAGATTTGGATGATATATTTTGAATGTATCGAGATGCAGAGTGATTTCGGTATCTTTTCCAATAATTTTATTGTTTGAAAAGCTAAAGTATTCCGATGAAGCTTCAATAAACAAGCTGTCGTTTCTGGTTAATGTGATTTTTGCAGGCTGTTCAGAGTTGCCTTTTCCTATAAATTTAGCACCCTGAATAGCTATACCTCCTTTATAGTTAATGTTTTCAAACAAACTGTCAATTGCGATATTTTGCTCAAATGATTCAAACCTTGGATAGCTTGCTGAAGCTGGATCTTTCACAATATTGACTTTCTCGATTAAAGAGCCTGATATGAAATCCTTAAATAGAAGTTGGTTTTTGTATTGAGCTGTATCAATTTCTATTTTGGGTTTGGTAATATCTAGTTTATAGCCTTTGAATTCGGCATATTCATCTGCGGGAGCTTTTCCAGCTCTCGTCCATGCAATTTTTCCCTTTTCACCTTTCCATTTCTTTTCGAAAGGGTAGTAGGCTCCACTTGTATTGTATATACAACAGCTATCTTTTTGCGAATAACAAACTAATTCTGTTGAATGGAATATAATCTTAAGTGTGTCATCATAGATATAATGAAAATCGTTTGATCTTGTTTTCCATTCAGTTGAGAAGGATTTATATAGAAGTTGATCTTTGAGAAGATTGTTTGTTTGCTTAAGAAATTCATTAATGTTTTTTAATTTGACTTTTGGATTACTCAGTTCATTAAGCAAGCCTTTTTCCCAATTTGAATAGTTTTCATCGTCTAAACCTTTCTCATTAAAGAGTATGAGGCTATTGAAGTAATCGTAAAAATCGGGTACAATACGAGCACTTTTTTTTCTGAATTTTTCACAAATAGAAAGAATAGAGTCTCTTTTAGCACTAGAGGCTTGAGCCGTATTCCAAAATTGTTGAAATTTTTCTTGAAAAGCTTTCTTCTCCTTATTATTTAAGGAGGGGTGATCCATCAACAAGTCTATCTCGCTTATTGAAACTATAGAATCTTGATTGAATGGTTTAGCCTTAGTAGTAAAACTGGCTAATAAAAATCCTAAGAAAATAAGCGAGAATAGTTGTTTTGACATTGTTGATTATTTTTGATTCTTGAAATTAGAGTTCAGAATACTTAGGCTATTTTTTCACGAAACGCACGGCAACCCAATTGGTGTCAACTTTATGGTCGATATAGCTTAGTGAATTCTTTTCAGCTTCTTCTTGAATGTACTTAAGGTCCTCAGTATAAAAACCACTCATGATAAGCTCACCATTTTGAGGTAAGCAGGCCACATAAGTTTTCATGTCATTTAATAGAATATTTCGGTTGATATTGGCTAAAACAATATCATACTCTTTACCTTCTAAAAGGCGTGCATCTCCTAAGAAAACAGATACATTGTCAGCATGATTATTTTTAATATTCTCAAGAGAGTTTTTATATGGCCATTCGTCAATGTCGATGGCGTCAACTGTTTTTGCACCTCGCATAGATGCTAATATTGCAAGCAAACTAGTTCCACAGCCCATATCAAGCACTCTTTTATCTTTGATATCGCTATCTAAAATGCTTTGAACCATCAATGATGTTGTTGAGTGGTGCCCGGTTCCAAAAGACATTTTAGGATCGATAACAATATCATAAGGCACTTTGGGAGTATCGGTATGGAAAGAGGCACGAATCACAACCTGGTCTGAAATGATTACCGGTTGGAAATTTGATTCCCATAGAGCATTCCAATCCTGAGATACAATGGTTTTATGTGAGTAATTTAGTGTGAAATTAATTCCTGAGAGATAATCTAAATTAATCTCTTTAACCTGTTCTATATCGAAAAGATCTTCTGTGATATAGGCATCGATTGAATCTTCATTTTCAGTAAAGCTGTCGTAGCCAAGCTCTCCAAGTTCTGCAATTAGAATTTGAGCTATCGCTTCGTTATAGGGGGTAATTTCACATTTTAATTCAATGTAATCCATGATTTGTTCTTATTTAGTTGAAAATAATTCTCAATTATTTTATGTTGTAATTTACAAAAATAATCTTCTTCATTTAAAAGACTTCATTTATTCAAGAATAAAGCAAAAAGTAAATTTTAAGAATGGTTTTTTTTAAGAGTTGAAGCGTTTTAGTTTTGTTTGTAAGTTGCATCAATTTAGTGTTTTAGGGTTTGCGCAACCGTTTCCGTTATTTGAAATAATTCTAAACTTCCTGTTTTTCGTTCCACTTTTATTGATTTTAAATCAAATAGTGGTATTATTGCCATCGATTATTAGGAATAACTCGTGTTTTATTACAATCTTTAAGTAAACGAATGGATTTTCTTGCAATTTATTTTTACGTTGTTGCTTATCAAGTTAATTACCTTGAAATATTCGGGGGGCTATAATCCACGTCCTATCTTCGATCTTCGTGATCTATTCTAGAATCTTCTTTTCTAGACCTATTCTATCTATTTATTGAATAATTGTAATTGATGTATCTATACATCAATAATTGAATAATAAGGCATTTTATCATTTTGGTAAACTGTCGTACCTTATAGATTAAACAAAATCGTTAAATAAAATATCATGCAAAAGTCACTATTGTTAGGTGTTGAAGCCATTGCTCAAGGGGCAATCGATGCTGGAATGTCAGGTGTTTATGCTTATCCAGGAACACCTTCTACAGAAATTGCTGAATATATTCAGCATTCTAAATTAGCTAATGAACGTAAAATTCACAGCGAGTGGTCTGCTAATGAGAAAACAGCTATGGAAACAGCTCTTGGTATGTCATATGCTGGGAAAAGAACTATGGTTTGTATGAAGCACGTTGGTTTGAACGTTGCAGCAGACTGTTTTATGAACGCAGCTATTACAGGATCGAATGGTGGAATGATCGTTACTATTGCTGATGATCCATCTATGCACTCTTCTCAGAATGAGCAGGATTCTCGTGTTTATGCTAAGTTTGCAATGATTCCAATTTTGGAGCCTTCGAATCAGCAAGAAGCTTATGATATGACTCGCTTTGGTTTCGAATTATCAGAAGCTTTTGGTACACCAGTTATGATGCGTATCACAACACGTTTGGCTCACTCTCGTGCCGGTGTTACACCAGTTACTGATATTGTTGCTGAAAACGAAATGTCTTTACCTAAAGATAAGCAGCAGTTTATTCTTTTGCCAGGTATTGCACGTCAGCGTTACAAACTATTGTTGAGCAATCAAGAGAAATTTGAAGCTGCTTCAGCTGAATCTCCATATAATCAATACACCGAAGGTTCTGATAAATCATTAGGTGTTATTGCTTGTGGATTAGGTTACAATTACTTGATGGAAAACTATCCTAATGGTGATTGTCCATTCCCAGTATTAAAAGTTAGCCAATACCCGCTTCCTCGTAAGATGATTCAAAAAATCACTAGCGAATGTGATAAAGTTTTGGTTCTTGAGGAAGGTTACCCTGTTGTTGAAGAGATGTTGAAGGGTTACCTTGAAAACGAAGCTGTCATTGGTCGTTTGGATGGGACTTTATCTCGCGATGGTGAGTTAACTCCGGATATGGTTGCTGTGGCTCTTGGATTTGAGGTTGAAGAAGGAATGGCTATTCCTGATTTGGTTTCAGCTCGTCCTCCAGCACTTTGTGTAGGATGTAGTCATCACGATGTTTATAAAGCATTGAATGAGGTAATTGCTGAGTATGGCGAAGGTCGTGTTTTCTCTGATATCGGATGTTATACCTTAGGTGCTTTGCCTCCTTACCGTGCTATTAATGCCTGTGTTGATATGGGTGCTTCTATTACAATGGCTAAAGGTGCTGCTGATGCAGGTCTGATTCCATCTGTAGCCATGATTGGTGATTCAACTTTCACTCACTCTGGAATGACAGGTTTATTAGATGCAGTTAACGAAAATTCTCCAATTACAGTTATTATTTCTGATAACGAATCAATCTCAATGACAGGTGGCCAGAAGTCTTCGGCTAAAGGGAAATTAGAAGATATTTGTGCTGGTTTAGGGGTTCATCCTGATCATATTCATGTCTTTACTTCTTTACCTAAGAAACATGAGGAAGTGAAGGATATTATTCGTAAAGAATGTGACTATCAGGGAGTATCAGTCATTATCCCTCGTCGTATTTGCGTTCAGAAGAATGTTCGTGATCAGAAGATTAAAAAAGCATTGAAAGCTAAAGCGGCTGCAAAAGCTTAATTAGATAGTGAGAGTTGAGATTTTAGAAATGAGATCTTTTCATGGAGAAAATTTAACTCAAAAAATCAATATTATTTTACAATTAGAAAGAGACATGAGTAGGTGTTTATAACAATCTCATGACTCACATCTGATATCTAAAAGCTAGAATTATGAAAACAGATATGGTTATAGCAGGTGTAGGCGGACAAGGAATTCTTTCCATTGCTGCTGCATTAGGATCTGCTGCTTTAGACAATAATTTATACATGAAACAAGCTGAAACTCATGGTATGAGTCAGCGTGGTGGTGATGTTCAGTCGTTCATGAGAATTTCTGATAAGCCTATTTATTCAGATTTGATTCCTAAAGGGGGAGCTGATATTATCTTGTCAGTAGAGCCAATGGAAGCTTTACGTTACCTTCCTTACCTTAAAAAAGGGGGGTATGTTGTGGCGAATTCTTCTCCATTTATCAACATTACTGATTATCCAGATGAGGCTGAATTGGTTAAAACCATTGAGGCTTTACCAAATTATGTACTGATTGATGCTGATGAAATTGCAAAAGAAGTGACGGGTTCTACCAGAGCTTTTAACTTCGTTATGTTAGGGGCGGCTTCTCCATTTATTGATGTTCCTTTTGAGTATTTAGAAGAAGGTATTCGTAAGATTTTTGGTAGAAAAGGCGAAGATGTTGTAAAAATGAACATCGATGCATTGCACGCAGGTCGTAAGTTCTCTCAAGACAACAAATAAGAACGTCATGATGCCTTGGCAATAAGACTCGGATAATGATATGAATGCCTCAGTGTTGATTCACTGAGGCTTTTTTTTGGAGTATATCCCTATTGAAATACTGGCTTATAACTTATTTAAGCTAAGGTGCAGATGTCGCTTGATCGCTATCAAAACCCTTAATTAGGTATAAGGCAACGTTCTGAATGATTGGTCTTAGTCGTGCTCTTATTTCATTTTATTCTTAATTGTTAAAAATGTTGAAAAGTTTTCAACAAACGTTTGCGATATTTAAAAATGAAAAGCTATATTGCACTCGCTTTAGAAAAAAGGGGCCTCCCTTTTACAAAGCAAACTCTTATACTAACCGATAAGATCTCACTAACCGCTAATCCGCAAAGAATCCTACAGGCCACTGTAGGATTTTTTTTATTTTGACACCTCCCTTTCTATGTTTATTTCGTAATTTACTTGTTTAGAGTGTTGATTCCTGGCTCCTATATGATAGTCAAACAAGTGCTTTTGTGAATATATTAGAGAATTATATCTTTAATCTGTTTTATAACACTTTTACTTGACAAAAAAATAAGCTAAAGTCCTTTGATCTTTTTTGAAAGACTGCAACATTTGTACACTGAAAATCACTTAGGATTTTGAAACGAAATCATCTAGGTAACGATTTTTATTTAGATTGATTTACAATTTGATTCTCATTGAGTTTCTATAGGTTTATCACAAATTAATTAAGTTTCGTATACGTTTCTTTTTTAGAAAATGAATGCGAATAATAACAACTAACGATACAAAATAATGACACCTAAGTTTAAAGCTCAAGCTGGAACTTTTGAATCAAGCGACATTATGGTTCTAATTGAACCTGTTGCTGAAGGATCTGGAAGACAGGTTGATATTTCCTCTACTGTAATGTTACAGTTCGAAGAGGATCTTAAAGTATGCATCAATCAGGTTTTAGATGTAATGGAAATTGAAAATGTGCACCTTATTGCAAAAGATAAAGGCGCCTTAACACCAACCATTAAAGCAAGAGTTGAAACCGCTGTTAAACGTTCTTTAGGTATTCAGGAGGGTACATTGTAATGGCTAAGAAGAAAAGAAGATCAATGTTGTATATCCCGGGTAATAATCCGGCTATGATTCAACAAGCGGGAGTTTATGGCTGTGATGCTGTATTACTTGACTTGGAAGATGCTGTTGCATTGAACCAAAAAGATGCTGCTCGTATTTTAGTACGTAGTATGCTTGAAACTGTAAATTTTTACGATACTGAAGTTTGTGTTCGTGTAAATAACTTGCAAACGCCATTTGGATTGGCTGATTTGGAGGAGATTGTTCCTATGCAACCAGACAATATTCGTTTCCCTAAAACAGAATCGGTTCAGGATGTTAAAGATTTCATGAAAGAAGTTCGAAGAATCGAAAAGAAACATGGTATCACAGATCCTAAGATGACCATTCATGTGATGATTGAAACGGCAAAAGGTGTTGCAAATGTATATGATATTGCTGCTTGCGAGCCTCGTGTTGATGCAATTACAATTGGTGGTCAGGATTTGACTGCTGATATGGGAATTGTGAAAACACCAGATGGAGCTGGTATCGATTATGCTCGTAAACGAATTGTAATGGCGGGTAAGGCTAACAACTTAGACGTGTTAGATACGGTATTTGCTGATATAAATGATGAAGAAGGTCTTAAAGAAGAGACTGAATACATCAAGAAATTAGGTTTTGCTGGAAAAGCGTTGATTAATCCTCGTCAGGTTGATCCTGTGCATGAGGTCTTCAATCCTTCAGAAAACGAAATTCGTAAAGCTTACCGTGTGTATTCTGAATTCTATAAGAATACTAAAGCTGGAATCGGTGTTTTTGCGATTGATGGTAAAATGATTGATGCTCCTGTTGTTCAGCGTGCCATCACCATTTTGGAATATGCCAATATCGATATTAAGGATATTGAAAAGAGTTTAGACTAATCAATTTACAAGCAAGAGTTTGTATTAGCAATTAATTATAAAACAATGAAACGAGCCATATAGAATACTTTTGTATATGAGTATGACTATAATGGCGACTTCCATGTGATATAAATATGAAATCATAAACACATGAAAAACGCATTAGGAGTTGAAATTCCTGAATATATAGAAGGTATTGGCGAATTGAAGCCATATCAAGGTGTTTGGAAAAGTATCATTGAAGATGAAGTTCCATGTACCAACATTTCACGTACATTAAAAGCTAAAAAAGCGCATACATCAAAGTTCTGTTCTTCATTAGAGGAGGCCATTAAAAAGTGTAAGCCTTTCGATGGTATGACAGTAACTTGTCATCATCACCTTCGAGGCGGAGATGGTGTATTGATGCAAACTATCGAGATTTTGGATAAGATGGGAATCAAAGATATTACTTTGGCTTCTTCATCTTTAACTTCTGCTCACGATGGATTGGTACCTTACGTAGAGAGTGGCATGATAACTAAAATATTTTCATCAGGTATTAGAGGTCGTCTTGGCGAAATCATCTCGATGGGAAAATTGAAGCATCCTGCTATTATTCACTCACATGGTGGTCGTGTTCGCGATTTCTTAACGGGTAGAATTAAGCCAGATTTGTCAGTACTTGCTGCATCAGCTGCTGATGAGGAAGGTAACTCTACGGGATCTCATGGGCCATCAGCCTTTGGTTCTATGGGTTATGCTGATATTGATGCAAGATATTCTAAAAACGTCATTATCGTTACCGATAATATGGTTGAATACCCTTGTGTACCAAGCACCGTTCGTCAGCATTTTGTTGATTATGTGGTAAAGGTAGATAGTATTGGAGATGCGTCTAAGATTGCATCGGGTACAACTCGTATTACATCTTCACCAATGGACTTGCGTATTGCTCGTATTGCTGCTACAGTAATCGAACATTCAGGTTTATTTAAGAATGGGATGTCGTTTCAGGTTGGAGCAGGCGGTGCGTCTTTAGCTGTAGCCAAATTCCTTCGTGAGGATATGAAGCGTAAAAGCATTCAAGGTTCTTTCATGATTGGTGGTGTAACATCTTATGGTGTTGATATGCTTGAAGAAGGTTTGTTTAAAGCTATTTTCGATGTTCAATCGTTCGATGCTGCAGTTAGTACTTCAGTTTTGAATAACCCTAAGCATGTTGAGATTACTTGCGACCAGTATGCTAATCCTAATAACTGTGGTGCCATGACCAACAAATTGGATGTGGTTGTTTTAGGTGCACTCGAGGTTGATGTTGACTTCAATGTTAATGTAATTACAGGTTCTTCAGGTGAGATTCGTGGTGCATCAGGAGGTCATTCTGATACGGCATCAGGAGCTAATCTATCTGTGATTGTTTGTCCATCTTTCCGTGGTCGTTTACCAATTATTATGGATCGTGTTCATACCATTGTGACTCCAGGTGAAAGTGTTGATGTGGTTGTTACGGAACGTGGTGTTTGTGTAAACCCTGCTAAACCTAATTTGGCAGCAGCCTTGAAAAAAGCTGGGTTAAAAGTGCTTGATATTAAAGATCTTAAGAAAGAAGTTGATTCAATGACAGGTATTCCTGCAGAGAAGAAGCTTGGCGATAAGATTGTTGCTTTGGTAGAATACCGAGATGGAACAATTATCGACGTGATCAAAAATGTTACAAATTTAGAATAAGTCAATTCGATTTACGAGTTGAAAAAACTATATTTCCCTCTCTATGAAAATGGAGAGGGAACTGTTTCTCTTTTTTTGAAACAAATTAACTGGTTTTTATTGCAAATCAATACTAACTAATGTCATGACGGCAGGGATGGATAAGTCGATAGAAGAATTGCTTTTAGCTAAGGATAGGCGAAGAGATTTGAGGATGCAGAGACTTGAAAGAGGCTGTATTACTCTGAGCTTTAATTTGAATATCCCTGGCTTACCAAAGTCAAATGACAGCTTCCATGCTTTTTTTACGACTTGCTTAAACGAATTGCAAGATTACCTTCTTTCTCATCGGATTGTAATCAATAGGGAAACCATTCATTGTGAAACTGATGCTGCAGGCGATTTCTTTCTCTCAGAAATAATCGATCCGGATTATTCGGCCATCCAAATAAAAAAACTCTGTGAAAGCTTTGAAACCAATCATCCTGTAGGACGTTTTTTAGATGTTGATGTCGTAGATGAAAAGGGGGAACCGATTTCTTCGGGAAAAGCGAAATTGTGTTTCTTTTGTAATAATGCTCCAGCCATTTATTGCATGCGAAAGCAAGCTCATGATTATGCAGCTATGCGCATGAAAGTGGAACTGGAGATTTCTAAATATCAGGAGTCGAAGAGAAAGAATCGTGTTTGCAAGCAACTAGCCATATTGGCTACTCAATCTTTATTGCATGAAGTTGCGTTAGCTCCAAAGCCGGGTTTGGTCGATCGTTTTGACGAGGGATCGCATACGGATATGGATTTTTCTACCTTTTTAAATTCAACAGCGGCTCTTTCGGTTTCATTTAAGAAAATTGCTGAATTTGGCTATACTTTTTCAGGTGATAATCTGAAAGATGCTTTGCCAAACTTGCGTTTGATTGGTTTGGAAATTGAAGCCGATATGTTTGCTGAAACCCATGGTGTTAATACACATAAGGGGGCTATCTTCTTATTGGGTTTCTCAATTTTTGTTTCTGCCTACTTACTTGCCAAGGAATCTTTTAGCAATGAAAGGTTTGTGTCTATTATTCAGGCTATGAATGGTGATTTGGTTGCTCGGGAATTGGGTAAGAAACTCTATTTGGGGAAAGAGACACATGGCGAAGAGTGTTTCCGACGATTTGGTAAGAAGGGGCAGGGGATTAGAGGCGAAATTCAGGCAGGTATGCCTTGTGTCTTTCAAAAGGCTCTTCCGGTTCTGTACCAACATTTCGACTCTGAAAAAATATTGAATGATAAGCTGCTAAATAAGGGCTTGACACATGCTTTGCTTGCTATCATTTCCCAAAATGATGACAGTAATATCCTTTATAGAAAAGGAGAAGAGATTTTAGAAGAACTAAAAAATAGAGCCGTAGCATGTATGGATAAATATGGTACAGCTCAATTTGATGCTGATTATGAAGCTCTAGTTGAGTTTTGCAGGCATAAAAAAATATCTCCAGGAGGTTCAGCCGATCTGCTGGCGGTTTCATATTTTATGTATAATGTGAATAGGCAATTGGTTTGGAACGATGAATAAATTAGGTTTTAATAATTTGAACAAGGTCCCGAGTTTAAAGGGATAATACGATATAATAATGGGCGTAGAAAATACTGACTATAGAGAAGAATCTTTAGATTTGAGAAACCCTTTTGATGTCAAACTGCTTTCTCAGTTTTTGTGTGATTTGGGTTTTGATTACATTCCAGAAGATGTTGATTATTCAATGATTCTATATAATTTGAATGATGAAATTATTGGAACGGGATCATATAAAGGTCGTGTACTAAAATATGTAGCTGTAGCACCTAAATTTAGAGAGGGTGCGGCTTTCGCTCAGATCGTAACACATTTGATTGATATTGTCATCCAAAAGCATAACCATATTTTTGTTTATACCAAGCCTCGTAACTTGATGGTGTTTAAAGGTCTTGGATTTACAGAAATTGCCACAGCAGAACCCTTATTCTCTGTTCTTGAGTTCGGTTATAATAATATAAAAACCTATCAGGATTACCTGCGTTCAATTAAACGTGATGTAAATGTCGGTGGTATTGCAGCCGTAGTTGTAAATTGTAATCCATTTACGATGGGGCATAAATACCTGATTGAAAAGGCATGTCGTGAGAATAGAGTCGTATACCTTTTTGTTGTTGAGGAAGATCGCTCATCCTTTAACTTTACAACCCGTTGGCGTTTGATTAAGGAGGAATTAGGCCATATTGATAATTTGGTGATGGTAAAAGGAGGCAATTATGTGGTTTCAGGTACCATTTTTCCATCATACTTCTTAAAACAGGAGAAAAAATCAGATATTGCAGCCTGTCAAGCTGAGTTGGATGTGATTACATTTATGAGATATATTGTACCGATTTTCAATATTAATCGTCGATATGTGGGAACTGAAATGTACTCTCCTGTAACGAAAGCCTATAATGAGGCGATGATCAAACATTTGCCACCTAATGGGGTTGAGCTTATTGAGATTCCTCGTATCTCCAGTGGTTCTAAGGATAATTATATTTCTGCTTCGAAGGTCAGACAAGCGATTCGGGAAGATAAGTTGGATGATGTTATCGACTTCCTTCCAACCTCAACAAGACGATTCTTACTATCTGAAGATTCTGCCCATATCCGTGCAAAAATTAAATCGAAGGTTACAAGGCATTAAGCCGAACTTATAAAAAACAGCGACTAAAACGACAATAAGTTTAGTCGCTGCTCTTTTGTTTAATTTTACAGTCTAACAGTTTAATAGTAAAAGGATGAAGGAGATCCATTCTGAAAACCGACAACAGATATCCGACAATCTACTAAGCTGACTGCGTTTTTATTGATTTAGGAATGAAGCAATCTATCTATTTCATTTTTAATCGATAATCACTCATTACTAATCAACCTCTGGTTTCCACGACTTTAGTTTAATTAGATCAGGGAATGCCTGAGGCTTGTAGATTGATTTTCCTTCGAAAACTCTTAAGCATTCCTGAACACCTTCAGAAATACTCGGGTGGGGATGCACATTTTTTCGAATATCCTTAAGAGTTCCTTTTTGTGTAATTTGGTAGGCGATGGATGTGATAAGGGTTGAGGCTTGTGGGCCCGCAGCACGCATACCCAATATACGATTTTCACCATCATCACTGACTATAATCTTTATGAATCCATCGGTTGCTCGCATGGCAACAGCTCGATTAATGAGTGAATTTGAGTAAGTAGCAACCTTATACGGGATGTTTTTACTCTTGCAGGCTTTCTCGTTTAAGCCAACTGCCGCTACTTCAGGTTTAAAAAACATGAGGGTTGACATATTGGAATAATCCAGGGGATAATCTAAATTACCATAAAGTGCCTCAACGATGAATCGACCTTGTAATTCTCCAACAGAATAAAGTTGAGCATGACCGGAAACATCACCCGCAGCAAAAATATGACAAGACTTGAAATTATCGGTCGCACAGGCATCATTGATATCTAAATAGCCTCTTTCAGTTGTTTGAATATTAACATTCTCCAGTCCCATATTGTCGAGGTTTGGGATTCGGCCAACAGCCACAACGGCTACATCAACCTCAATCACTGTTGAGTGCCCATCCTGATAATCCAAAACAACCTCTAAGCAATCGCTACGTTTACGTATCGTTCTTAAGTTGGCAGTATGATGAATAATAACCCCATTGTTTTCAAGACTTTTCGAGACGAATTCACTCACATCATCGTCCTCATAAGGAATTACTTTATGCTGTCGGTCAAGTAGATGAACTTCGGTTTGATTGTAGTTGGAGAAGATCGTTGCATATTCGCAACCAATAATACCCGAGCCGATAATAATCATTCGTTCAGGGAACTCCTTGAGGTTCATAATACCTTCAGAATCGATGATGCGTTTCTGGTCAATCTCAATATCTGGCATTTCTCTGGGGCGAGAACCGGTTGCAATAATGATATTGTCACCAGAAATTTGTTGGGTTTCTCCTTTGTGTTCGATTTCTATAGTGTGAGAATCAATAAAGCGAGCCCAACCATACTTCAAACAGATGCTACCATGACTCTCTGTGACTTCGGAGAAAGTCTCAATTTGAGAAAGCATTTGCAGTTGTTTTTGCTTGGCCGCTTGAATGATGGTTTTTTGAACTTGCTTATAGTCTGCAAAAAGTCCTGAAGCTCTGTAGCCTCGATTAACCGATGAAGCAATGTTAAAATCCTTTGATAACTCCCACATTGCTTTTGAGGTGAGTGCACCATTCATAATACCTGCACCACCCAGATGGTTCGCTTCAATTATACAGACTGTTTTTTTGAAATCAATAGCTCGTGTTGCTGCCGAAAAACCTGCAGGACCACTTCCTATTACAATAAGATCGTATTTTTCTAGGGTCATATTTATTTATTCCTTTTCATATGGAAATTCAGATTCTTTATTCTCTTTTTCAATAAGTCTCAAGATAAGAATTATCAATCAAAAAGAATGTAAAGCTCAAAGAAAATTCAAGGATAAAAGGAAATAAAGGATAAAGGAAATTCAAGGTTAAAGTAAGGAAAGGATAAAGTCCAAGAGTCAAAAGGTCTTTATAAACTTCTTCCGATAGCTATCTGAACAGTGACCAGTCAGCCGTCTCCTGACAATTAATCATTAATTAGTTAGTAGTTAATTTTGCCCTCTTTTAGCTTTTGTAGACTGTGTTTGAAAAGGATTTTGTGTAATAGCTGGGCCTCTCTTAGGTTCTCTGAAGTGATTTCGTCTTCCAGTTCAATGAAATTGGCGGTATCCAAAAGAAACTCATCATCCCTTAAATTAGGATAATCTTGTTCAATGTCGTAAATGTCGGAGAACTCCATGAGAGGAAGTCGGCTTAGTGCAGCTTTTCTTTGCTGATTATAAGTTTCTCTATCAGTAGCTTTTTCATTGGCATAATAGATTTCCTGCAAACTGTCTACGAAAAAATCATCAAAACTTTTTAGGAGAATAACGCGATCTTTTCGAATGCGAAACATCTCGCATAAATCTATCTCAGGCATCTGTTCTTCTTTCTGAATACCTTTTGATAAAAAAAGATAGGCAAGTAGAACGAGACCAATACTTTTTTCTTCATCATCGACTAAATCGAGGTGGAGCATAAGAATAATGCTTTTTCCCAATTGTGAAACCTGAGAGCTGTCCCAAAGCAGAAGTGGGTCCTTTTGTAGCGATGAGTAGATCAGTCGTAATTGTTCGTTGCAGGCTTTTGTTTTACCATTTTGTCCAAATTCTAGAGCTTTTAAAACGATATCTTGAAGTTCTTCGCTAGTCATATTCATTTCTTGTTATACAGGTTAAAGACCTGCTTGTCATTTTTCTGCCGCAAAGGTATAAAAAAGGAATTACGAATTAGAAATGATGAGTTATGAATTACGAATTAGAAATTACGAATGACTGCAATTCGAGAACTGATAATATTTTGAACTGATCAATGTCTTATTAATCTCAAATTATCAATCAAAGCTCCGACGTATTCAATCCTAGCAGAGTTTAATTAAAAATAATGATTAGATACAAGAAGGGAAGTCTAAAGGTACACAGAACTAATAACAGACAACACTTCGGCAAGCTCAGTGACCATATGTTTTTACTATTGATTAGTGAAAATTAGTGATCATTAGTGGTTAACTATTTTTTTTGAAGAAAAAAGGAGCCCCATTATGGAACTCCTTCAAGTTATAATCGAATAAGCTTTGCCTACTTGATGGTTATGTTTTTGTGATCGGTAATCTTTTCACAATAGTGGCATTTTAAAGTGATTGGCGATGAGCTCATCACTTTAAATTTGGTATAGACTTCTTCAACGTTAGTGATACATTTGGGGTTCATGCATTTAACGATGCCTTCAACATTATTGGGAGCTTCAACCACACTTTTTTCAACAACCTGGTAATCTTTGATGATATTGAATTTTACATTAGGAGCAATCAACGAAATTTTATTGATTTCTTCAGCTTCGAAAAATTTCTCTGATATTTTAATGATGCCCTTTTTTCCCAATATGTCACTCTTGTAATTGTTCCCAATAGTGACAGAGGTTGAACATTTATCCAACTCAAGGATATTGATTACTTTGAAAAGGAGATCTGCAGGAATATGATCGATAACGGTTCCATTCTTGATAGCTCTAACCTGAAGTTCTTTTTTTGCTGTCATATCTTAATGTGTTTTTAATCTTAAAAATTAATTATTCAATCTAAATGAATCCCTTTGATTCAGGGAAGAAATTGAGCTGCTATAAATCCAGAGCTTTTGCAATGATAGCTTGTCGAGCGTAAACACCATTCAGGGCTTGCTCAAAATAGTAAGCTTTAGGGTTAGCATCCACATCAATGGCAATTTCATTAACTCTTGGAAGTGGATGAAGGATACGTAAGTTGTCTTTCGTATCTTTTAGCATATCGTTTTTAAGAATATAGACATTTTTAACCTTCTCATACTCCAAGGGATCGGCAAAACGTTCACGCTGAACACGAGTCATATAAAGAATATCGGCATCGTTGATGATTGAATTGAATTCGGTATGCTCATGGTAAGTGATTTTATTCTTATCCATGAAGATTTTATAGGCTCTGGGAATCTCCAGTTCCACAGGTGCGATAAAATGGAATGTTGGATTAAAATGAGAAAGAGCCATTAGTAAAGAGTGAACTGTTCTACCATACTTCAAGTCACCTACCATAAAAATATTCAGGTTCTCAAGCGTACCTTGTGTCTTTAGAATAGAATATAGATCGAGCATGGTTTGAGTTGGATGCTGGTTAGCCCCATCACCTGCATTAATCACAGGGACATCAGAGACTTCAGAAGCCCAACGCGCAGAACCTTCAATAGGGTGACGCATCACGATCAGGTCTGAATAGTTACTTACCATCTTAATGGTGTCGTTAAGTGTCTCTCCCTTAGAGGTACTTGATGAAGAGGCATCAGTGAAACCAACAATCTTGCCACCCATACGGCTAATAGCTGTTTCGAAACTCAGGCGAGTTCGGGTTGATGGTTCAAAAAACAGAGAGGAGATTACTTTTCCTTCAAGAATATTGGAGTTTGGGTTCTTTTCAAATTCTGCTGCTCGGTTAAGTACTTCCAAAATTTCTTCTTTGGTGTAATCATCAATAGACACTAAGCTTCTGTTATCCATTTCTTAATTTTTAGAATTTGTATAATATGGTTGTTTTTAATATCAAAAAAAAACCAACGATTGTCGATTGAATAGACAATGTTGGTTTTAATATAAAATATAATAAATGAGATTTGAGACCTGAATCACAGGCTTTTCGTCTCAGAGATAAGTCGAATCGTGAAAAATAATAAAAATGGAAATTGTAAAAGTGAAGGTTTTCACTTTCTAATGATAGGGGGCTAGATTGAATTAATACATGTTCCATTCTAGGCTACAAAGATAGAGATAAAGAAAGGACATATTCAAATTTCCAAGCCTTTATTTTTTTAGAGAACCAAAGATTACACAGATTTTTTAAATAATAAACCACTTATTGAACACTAAATTAGAGGTGAAAAATATTAGGAAGATGTTTTTGTCCATCTAAATATAAAACCTTCAGTATTTATATGTTTCTCCTCCTTATTTTTAAGGAGGAGTGGAGTTGCTACATTTACTTGGACAGTGAGTTAAGGTATAATTATCTTAATAATTTATATCTTAGAAAATGGAAAAAGAGAGACGAAAATTTAGTAGAGAGTTTAAATTAAATGCTGTTGAGTTAAG
>NZ_QQWG01000013.1 GCF_003863355.1 Ancylomarina euxina
AAAGTCAAATGGGTGCAAGATAAATTAAACAACAGACCTAGAAAGCGTCTAAATTATCTTACCCCAAATGAAATGTATAATATTATTGTTAATAATAAAATAGTTGCATTAGCGGCTTGAATTCAGCATCATAAAATCATGGTAAGTTACATCTGACCAATAAGAAATAAATATGAACAGATGAAAAATTAAGAATATATGGAACAAATAATAGGAACTATAAATGGGATTGATTTCACTCTGGGTGAAACAATTCTCGAACTAAGTTATTTAATTTCAGCCCTTCTTTTTGTTGTAGGTCTTAAATTGTTAAGCCATCCAGAAACGGCTCGTCGAGGTAATTTTTATGCAGGTGGTGGTATGGTTTTAGCCATGATCACAACCTTACTTTTGCATAAAGATACTGGAGGAAACGGTATTTCATTGACTAATGTCTGGATTATTTTATCAGCCATAACCATGGGTTCAGTTATGGGTTGGATTGTTGCACGTCGTGTGAAAATGACAGCTATGCCACAATTGGTTTCCTTATTTAATGCATCTGGTGGTGCTGCTTCGGCATTGGTTGCCTTGCTCGAATTTCCCAATGCAGATATGAATAATCTGGGTTCAGTCTTGGTTACCATTCTGGGTTTGATTATCGGTTCGGTTGCCTTTAGTGGCTCTATGATTGCCTATGGGAAATTGGATGGTAAGGTGAAAGATATCTTTTCAGGAATCATGACATATATAAATTTGTTGTTATTAGTAGTGGTCGTGGTCCTTTCGGTATATATCATGATTTCAGGCCAAACACCTGAGCAATTGAACTGGGTAATCTATTTATTACTGGGCGTTTCTCTTTTATATGGTATCATGTTTGTGATGCCGATTGGTGGAGCCGATATGCCGGTTGTTATTTCTTTGCTAAATAGTTTTACGGGAATTGCAGCTGCAATGGCAGGTTTTATCTACAACAATCAGGCAATGATTTTGGGTGGTATTCTTGTGGGAGCTGCTGGTACAATTTTAACACTACTGATGTGTAAGGCCATGAATCGTTCTTTATTGAATGTGATTATTGGTTCCTTTGGAGGTGGTGGCACTTCAGCTGCTAATCAGGAAGGTGGCGATATGAAGGAAATCAGTTTGAGTGATGCATCTATCTTGTTGTCTTATTCAAAGTCAGTAGTGATTGTTCCTGGTTATGGTTTGGCTGTTGCACAAGCACAACATGTTTGTCATGAGTTGGAAGAACTTTTGAGTGGGAAAGGCGTGAATGTTCGTTTTGCTATTCACCCTGTTGCTGGTCGTATGCCCGGACATATGAATGTATTGTTAGCTGAGGCTGATGTGCCATACAATCAGTTGGTCGAAATGGAAAATATCAATCCAGACATGCCAAATACAGATGTCGTGATGGTTATTGGAGCTAACGATGTCGTCAATCCTGCAGCATTGAATGACCCTTCTAGTCCCATTGCAGGTATGCCAATTATCAATGCCCACCTTGCTAAAAATATCATTGTTATGAAACGTGGACGAGGTAAAGGCTATGCAGGTATTGAAAATGAATTATTCTTCGGAGAAAAGACTCGTTTGCTTTTTGGAAATGCAAAAGACAGTTTGCAGAACTTGGTCAATGAAATAAAGAGTTTGTAATAGCGATAAAATCAATTGTATCATTAAGATTTAAAAAGATGAGACATAAATTTATATTGACTGTATTGATGAGTATGCTCTTATCAGTACCCATGTTAAAAGCTTCGGAAGGGAATCTTAAGAATGATGAAGTAAAAAATAAAACTGAAATGAGTGAAGCAGATAAGTTAGTTGTGGTTTGGACGAGTGGCGATAAGGATGTTGCCATGAAGATGGTATTTATGTATACGTATAATGCCAAGAAACAAGCTTGGTGGGACGATGTAACGCTTTTGGTTTGGGGGCCTTCTTCAAAACTTCTTTCTCAGGATAAAGATTTGCAAGATTACGTGAAGAAAATGATGGAATCAGGTGTGCATGTTATGGCATGTAAAGCTTGCGCCGATGAGTATGGAGTCGCTGATCAATTGATAGAACTTGGTATAACTGTCAAATATGCAGGACAAGACCTAACAGAATTCATTAAGGAACGAAAGGTTGTTACTTTTTAGAAGTAAAAACATAAAAATAAAAGCTCCTGAAATTCTTTGTTTTAGGAGCTTCTTGCATTTCAGTAATTCATTATGTCATATAATGCGTGGATTTTATTGATTAATAAATATTATTGTTGTAATTTCAAGAGTCAACTATTTATTCATCAATAAATTAGAAATAATGAGAATCAGTACAACGTATTTGTGTGTTCCTGTGTTGGCCATCTTTATCTTTGCCTGCACAGCTATAGAAACCAAAGTGGAAAGACCTCTTAAAATTGCTCTTGAAGACTTTTTTAAGAACCCACAAAAAACCTCTTATCGAATTTCTCCGGAAGGTACCAAGTTTTCGTACCGGGCTCCATTTGAAGATCGTATGAATATTTTTATTCAGGAAATTGGCAGTCAGGAAGCGGTTCAGATAACTTTTGAAAAAGATAGAGATATTGCGGCCTATTTTTGGGCTAATGATAATCGTATTCTGTATTTAAAGGATAGTGGCGGTGACGAAAACTTCAAGTTGTATGGTGTTGATATTGATGGAAAGAATCAGGTCTGTTTTACCGATTTTGAAAAAGTTCGTACGGGTATTATTGATCGTTTAGATGCGATACCTGATGAGATTATTATTTCAATGAATAAAAGAGATCCTAGAGTTTTTGACCCTTATCGATTGAATATTGTAACTGGTGAGTTAACGATGCTTTATAAAAATCCTGGGAATATTTCAGGTTGGATGACGGATCATGAAGGCAAATTGCGTGTTGCAACAGCAGTTACTGATATGATCAATACAACTGTTCTTTATCGTGAAACTGAAAAGGATGAGTTTAAGCCAATTATTACGACTAGTTTTAAGGAGACCATGTCTCCTCATTTTTTCACCTTCGACAACAAGAAATTGTACGCTAGCTCAAATCTTGGAAGAGATAAGATGGAAATCGTCATTTTTGATCCTGCTACAGGTAAAGAAACTGAAACCCTATTTGCTAACGATATGGTTGATGTAGAAAGCTTGTCGTATTCAAAAAAACGTAAAGTGCTCACTATGGCAGAATACACGACCGATATGGTCAATTTTAAATTTTTTGATAAGGAGAGTGAGGACATGTATAATCGTGTGAAAAGCGAATTATCAGCTTATGACTGTTATTTTACTAGCACCAATAAGGATGAGGACAAGTTTTTGATTCGTACTTATAGTGATAAATCTTTGGGAGCCTATTACTTTTACGATAAAAATACGGATGAACTAACACTCATCAACGCCGTTAGTCCATGGATGGATGAATCTCAGATGGCGGCTATGAAACCGATTAAATATACCAGTAGAGATGGGAAAACCATTCATGGTTATTTGACTCTACCTATTGGACTTGATGCTAAAAATCTGCCTTTGGTTGTTAATCCTCATGGAGGCCCATGGGCGAGAGATCGTTGGGGATTTAATCCAGAGATTCAATTTTTGGCTAATCGGGGCTATGCTGTCCTTCAGATGAATTTTAGAGGTTCTACGGGTTACGGTCGTGAGTTCTGGGAATCCTCATTTAAACAGTGGGGACAAAAGATGCAAGATGATATTACGGATGCCGTACAATGGGCAATTACCGAAGGTTATGCCGATAAAGATCGTATCGCTATTTATGGTGGCAGTTATGGTGGTTATGCAACTTTAGCCGGTTTAGCATTTACCCCAGACTTATACAAGTGTGGGGTTGATTATGTGGGAGTGAGTAATATGTTTACTTTTATGAATACCATACCTCCCTATTGGGAGCCATACCGTCAGATGTTTTATGAGATGGCTGGTGATCCAGTTAAAGACAGTGTGATGATGGCTAAAATATCTCCAGCTCTTCATGCTGATAAAATTAAGGCTCCTTTGTTTGTGGCACAGGGAGCGAATGATCCAAGAGTTAACCTCGCAGAATCTGATCAAATGGTTGCAGCCATGAAAGCCCGCGGGATTAATGTGGAGTATATGGTAAAAGATAATGAGGGACATGGTTTTAGAAATCAGGAAAACCGATTTGAATTTTACAGAGCCATGGAGAAATTTTTAAATGCTAATATGATGAATCAAGAATAAGATCAGTAGGATAAAATGTAAATGCCCAAACTTGCAAGTTTGGGCATTTATATATCATTTGATTTTAATGATTGTATACCTTTAGTAATATAAGAATCGTTTGATCTTGTGGGTAGCCGTTTTCTGAAAGGGATCTACCTGGGCAATCACCAGTTGAAGTTGTGAGAACTTATTAACTCTAGAATTAACGTAAATCTGTAATTCTTCTAATAATTCATCCACTTGCTGATCAACGTAATCTTCAACCTCTCTTTTAAGGTGCTTGTATTGTTGTTCTAATTCCTCATAGTTAAAATAGACCATAGCGACTAATTTGCCTTTTTGTTCTACTACAACAGATTCAACCACATGCTTAAAGTTGTTGATAAGTGATTCAATGGCTTCAGGGTAGATATTTTCTCCGCTGGCACCAACAATCATATTCTTTAATCGGCTTTCAATATAGAGGTAATTGTTTTTGTCCATTCTAGCCAGATCACCTGTTTTAAACCAGCCATCCTCGGTAAGCACTTCTTTTGTTTTTTCATGATCTTTATAATAACCCATCATCACATTATCACCTTTTGCCCAAACTTCACCAATTTGAGTTTGTGGATCAGGATTATTGATTTTAAGTTCAACGCCTTGCAGAGCAGGACCTGTAGAACGATATTTCGTGTGATTCACACCAATACCAGCTAATAGGGGAGAACTTTCTGTCAGACCATAACCAATGGCATAAGGGAATTTAGCTTCTCGTAAAAACAATTCGACTTGGTCGTTTAATTTGGCACCACCAATACCAAAGAATGTTAATTCGCCTCCGAATGTTTCCATCAGCTTTTTTCCAGCAATGGCATTCAGCTTTTTGCGGAAAAAAGGAATTTTATATAGATTTCTGGTTATGGCTTTACTATTAATAGAAGGTAAAATCTTACTTCTGTAGATTTTTTCAATAATCAGAGGAACCGAGAACATGATCGTCGGTTTCACGTCTTTTAAGGCCGAAATTAATAGAGAAGGAACTGGCGTTTTTCCAAGATAATAGATACAGGATCCAGCAAGCATAGGAATCACAAAACCCAAGGTGTTTTCGTAGGTATGCGAAAGAGGCAAAATTGAAAGAAAACGATCTCTTTCATCTATAGGATGAAGCTTTCTGGCACTTGTTGCATTGGAACAAATGTTCTTATGCGAAAGCATTACACCTTTCGAGCTACCCGTTGTTCCCGAAGTATAAATAATGGCAGCCATATCATCCTCACAGACTTTATATGATTTTTCAGCTTGAGCGGATAAATCAAATTGTGCTGAGCTTTCAGTTTGATTGATTAATTCAAAGTTCTCAATTCCAATAGTGAACTGTAAGCTATCAATATTGATAGTATCTAATTTTGAAGTTAAGCCTTTTGATACCAAAATGGCTTTTGCCTCAGAATGCTGCAAAATGTTTTCAACCTCGAATACCGTAAAATCAGGTAAGATAGGTACAACAACAGCTCCCATAAAAGTCGTTGCGTAATAAGCAATACCCCAATTGGGCATATTGGTACTCAAAATTGCAATTTTATCCCCAGCTTGAATACCTAGTTTCTCGTAGAATGCTATTAAAGCTTTTATATTGGTATCAAGTTCATTATATGTAAGAGGTTCTTGACCAACAAGTGCCATCGCATTTGAAGATCCAAATTTCGCTACAGTTTTTGAAAAAATTGCAGGAAATGTTAAGTTTTTATATTGTGTCATCATTGTCAGTTTAAAGGGTGTTTGTCTAGCTATTTTGCCCATGAAATAACAAACACGGTATGCAATTTACTTAAAATCTAAGATTCAACCTTATTTTATTTTAAATGCTTTGGATTTGTTATGCTAATAAACCCAAATCTTAAGTCTGTATAAATCCCTAATAACTTATACGATATGACTTTCCAATCGTTTCATGAATTGAGGTTTTTGTTTTAATTTGATTATGGAAATAAATCAATAAATCGACCTTATTTTAATATATTTAATGGCTTCTAGTGAAATAAGATTCATTAGATCTACGATTGTTAATTCAGTATTTCATATTAAAAGCCTGTTTAGTTTAATAAATTTTTAATCCTATGAAACGTCGCCATTTTCTTTCATTAACAGCCTTGGGAACAAGCCTAATTTCAAGTTTTGGATTATTGGCATGCCAAGTAAAGCCCTCCGAAGAAAAAGATCAAATTCAAGTTAATTTTAATGAATTCCCCTTTAATGAATTCCCCTTTAATGAGAGTGGAATAAATGAATTGCAGGAGATGATGCAGACAGGTAAACTAAGTGCTGAAGAATTGGTAAAAGCTTATCTGAATAGAATTAATCAAATAGACAAAAAGGGACCTGCTATTAATGCAGTTATTGAGATAAATACGGAGGCCTTGGCTTTGGCTAGAGAGTTAGATTTGGAGCGAAAAGTCGGAAAGAGTAGAGGCCCCCTTCATGGTATACCTATTATGCTTAAGGATAATATCGATACGGGAGATAAGATGATGACAAGTGCTGGCTCTCTGGCTTTGGAAGGTAATTTTGCTGAAGAAGACGCTTTTGTAGTAAAGCAGTTGAGAAATGCAGGGGCTATTATATTAGGGAAAACGAATCTAAGTGAATGGGCAAATTTCAGGAGTACACGTTCTTCAAGTGGTTGGAGTGGGCGAGGAGGCCAGACTCATAACCCCTATGTTTTAGATCGCTCTCCCTGCGGATCGAGTTCTGGTTCTGCTGTAGCTGTTGCAGCTAATTTATGTGTGGCGGCCTTGGGAACTGAAACGGATGGGTCGGTTGTTTGTCCTTCAGGAGTAAATGGAGTTGTTGGTATTAAGCCGAGTTTGGGTTTGGTGAGTAGAACAGGTATCATTCCCATTGCTCATTCACAAGATACGGCTGGCCCCATGGCTAAGACAGTAAAAGATGCAGCAATACTATTAACAGTTATGTTGGGACAAGATGAGAATGACTCAATTACAATGAATCCGAATAATAGATCAATCAATTATGCGGAAGGACTGCATATTGATGCACTAAAAGGGGCTAAAGTTGGTGTCGTTAGAGAATTTTTTGGATTCCATAGTGAGGTTGATAAAGTGATGGAAAAGGCGCTTGATGACCTGAAAAGTGCGGGTGCTGAATTGATAGATATCCAACTGGAAAATATCAATCAATATGGGGATGATGAATATGAAGTTCTTCTTTATGAGTTCAAAGATGGCTTGAATAAGTATTTATCTAAGTGCAAAGGGTTAAAAGTAACATCTTTAGAAGATATTATTCAGTTTAACGAAAAGCATAAAGAACTTGAAATGCCATGGTTCGATCAGGAAATCATGCATTTAGCACAGCAGAAGGGAGACCTGAATGATAAAGCCTATTTAAGTGCTTTAAAGAAATGTAAGGATTTAGCAGGGAAAAAAGGAATAGATGCAACGCTCAAAAAGCATAAGTTAGATGTTCTAGTAGCTCCAACCAATGGCCCTGCCTGGAATATTGATTTGGTAAATGGTGATCATTTTGGCGGCGGAAGTTCTGCACCTGCTGCAGTATCAGGTTATCCTAATGTTACTGTACCTGCAGGTTATGTCCACGCCTTGCCTATAGGTTTGTCTTTCTTTGCGGAATCTTTTTCTGAGCAGAAAATCATTCGTTACGCTTATGCATATGAGCAGGCTACAAAGCATCGAAAAGCACCAGAGTTCTATACCTCACCTGGATTATAAAGCTGACTTATTGGTTTAAACGCAACCAACTTCAAGTAAATACGTCTAACATACATATTGTCAACCTAAAAATGTGAGTGATATGAAAAGAATATTCTTAATAGTGCTCTTTGTTGGTCTGTTATTTTCTTGCTCCGATGATGAAAAAGAACAGCTGTTTGTCGCTGAAATAATTGGAAGTTGGGATTGGGTCGAATCTACTGGAGGCATTGATGGACGGACTGAGACTCCTGCTTCAACAGGAAATGAAATTGTTGTTGAGTTTTGGGGCGCTAGCTATAAAAAGTATGTGAATGATGAACTTGTTGAAGAAATGACCTATAAACTAGAAGAAGGTGAATCGATGATATTTGGTAAAAAGACAGTGCAAATTATCTATCAAAATGGATGGAAACAATCTATAGAACGTTGCGATACGAAACTCATATTGCACGATGAATGCTCAGACTGTTTTCGAAATGAATACAATAGGAAATAGAATTGTTATAACAAACATATTGCTGATTATTGTTTTTGTATGTAATTTAAATTATTCCAAACCTCTTTATAAGATGCTAAACGCTCAGGTTATTTGATCGTTTGGGCTTTTTTTAATGAAATAAGTAACTCTAAGAGTAATTTAATAATCATATCAATATTTAAAATGATTTGCCTATTTTAAAGAATTATTTTGATTTTCAGATTGTAATGAATAGATAAAATTTAACCTATGAAAGGCATACAAGATTATTACCCCGACCATTTTGGACAGTGTTATGGTTGTGGTCGTCTGAATGAGCAAGGCTACCAACTAAAAACGTCTTGGGATGGGGATGAAACTTTGAGTGTATTTACTCCGTCAGAATACCATACAGCAATTCCTGGTTCAGTGTATGGAGGTCTCTTGGCTTCACTTATTGATTGCCATGGTACAGGTTCTGCCGCTTTGGCTTTGGCTAAGGAAAAGGGGATCGAGCTGAAAGAATATAATGCACCCCGTTGTGTGACAGGATCACTTCAAGTTTCCTACAAAAAGCCGACACCCATCGATAGTGATCTTGAAATAAGAGGTGTGATTAAGGAAGTAAAAGGTAAAAAAGTAACAGTGGATATTCGCCTTTTCTCAAAAGGAGAAGTGCGTGTAACAGGTGAGGTGATTGCCATTCAGGTTCCTGATGATTTTGGAAAATAATGTGAATCGATATATCAGAGAGGCCTTACAATTTGTAAGGCCTCTCTTTATTTATGAGTCAATAGTTTGCTTGGTTTTGACTTTTGCTTTTCGGAATATATATTTCCCAGGTAATATAACGGTTAGTAGTCGTTTGCCTATTAAACCCAGAATAACAGCAAGGGCTAAACCTATAAAGCTAATGAGAAGGAACCATACTTTCTGTCCTTCGATATTCTTCATAAGGAAAAGTGCCATAGAAACTACAATAATGAGTACACCAAAGATGAGTTTATTTCGAAGTAAGGGCGGTTTTAAACTTTTAAATCGAGTTATACCATCTATAATACCTGTTATAAAAGCTAGTAGCATACATAATGGGAGTAGAGCAATGCAAAATTTGATGACAACTGCAGATTCCGTGTAATAGAAATTGGGAAATAGCAATTGGTTGAGTAATAGAAGAGGTATGAGTGCCATAAAACTTTGAGAGAGGTGAATGGCTATGGGGTGTAAATCAAGATTCAAGAGCATTAATCGGTTCAGTGATACTTTTTCTCTGTAAGGTTCAAACACTTTATGCGGAAGTCCGCAAGCTGGACAAACATCGCCAAGCTTATCTTTTTCCATGACATAGCCACAGGGACGACAACGTACAAGTTCTTTCATAATTAGTGGTTTTTGTTTACAAGCTTAAGGTATAATTAATTGTTCAATAATAGTTGAATTATATTGTGGGGATTTTGTTGGTAGTGAGTGTTTTAATTCAATCTATTTTAAAAGAAATCTCTTTTAAGGATTTATTAACAATAGAAATGTGTCGATTTGTTCAAATTCTATGTAGTTTTAAGATATAAACATCCGAAAACCTCAAGCTCTGTTTTTGTGTTGAGATTGATTTAAGGTTTGTTTAGTGAATTTTTTAGATCCATTAAATACATATAAAATGAAGCACCTAATTATTTACAGTCACTTTAATCCAGATAGTTTTACAAAAGCAGTAACAGATAAGTTATTTGATACGGCTAAAGCCAAAGGGCACGAAATAAAAATGATTGATTTGTATGCAGATCAATTCGACCCAGTTTTAAAGGCATCAGATATACAGACTGAAATTGAAACACCAAAAAATATCCTTGCCTATCAGGAATTAATAAAGTGGGCTGATCATTACAGTGTTATTTATCCTTTATGGTGGGGGCAAATGCCAGCTATTTTGAAAGGTTTTATTGATCGTGTTTTTGCAAATGGAGTGGCTTTTCAATATGGACCAGAGGGACCCAAAGGCTTATTAGGTGGACGTTCTGCTAGAGTTATTATTAATACAGGAACACCTGATATCTATTACGAACAAACTGGAATGCATAAGGCTCAGGTGAGGGTGAATGATGCGGGTGTTTTTGGTTTTTGTGGCATAGATACCCAAATAACTTTCTTTGGAGATGTGGCTATGGGAAGTGATGACCTACGAAAATCTTATTTGGAGCAGGTTCCTGTTCTCGTACCATAGTTTATTGACGAAATTGATTGATGAGCAAGTGAGGCCTATGGTTTTGCTTGCTCATTTATTTTCAGATCAAGCTTGCTTCTTGTTCAAAAAATCATCTTTCACCGCATATAAATTTTTAACTTTATAATATCTGAAAATTTTATAAGTGAATTGGTTTAAAATGACATGTAGATGAAAAAAGTGATTATAATTGGTGCAACCTCTGGTATTGGCAAGGAACTTGCTAAATTATTTATGTGTAACAATTATAAAGTAGGTTTAACAGGTTTACATACAAATGGCATTGAGGAATTAATACAGAATCATCCAGAGCATTTAGAAATCAGATATTTTGACTGTACTAAGGAGAGTAGCTCTGAAAGAATATCAGAATTAGTCTCTTTACTGGGGGGACTGGATTTATTAATCTTTAGTGCAGGCATAGGTCATTTAAATGGTAATCCGGGTTTCGAGGTCGAAAACCGTGCTAATAAATTGAATGTAATGGCTTTTACTGAGATAGCCGATTGGTCTTATCGTTTTTTCGAAAAACAAGGCAAGGGACATTTTGTTACCATCAGTTCAGTAGCAGGCCTGCGTGGGTATAGGGTTGCACCAGCCTATCATGCAGCAAAATCCTATCAAATAAGCTATTTGGAGGCCTTAAAACAAAAAGCTTACCGATCTAGAAAATCCATTTATATAACCGATATACGTCCTGGCTTTGTTGAAACAGAAATGTCAGCGGGGAAAAGACAATTTTGGCTTGTGAGCAAAGAAAAGGCTGCTAAGCAAATATATAGTCTTATAAAAAGAAAAAAGGGCATGGGATATATCTCCAGACGTTGGCAAATAGTAGCAATTGTTATGAAGTTATTACCTCGATGGATTCATAAAAGGATGTAAATAGCGAATACCTTATCTCTTGAATAAAGATCTTATTTCCATAATTAATTAAGCTTATTCTCTTTCTGTAAGATAATTGATTTTGTAGCTTTGAGCTTTATACTGTACATATATAATCTGATTATATCTTAACACAAACATATAGAAGACAATGCAAAAAAAGAATCTGAAAATTGCTGCACTCTTTCTCATTATTATGGGCATGATTGGCAGTGTGAGTGCACAAAAAGATGCTCGCTTGATGCGATATCCCGATGTGAATAAAAATTTAATTGCTTTTGTATATGCTGGCGATATTTGGTCGGTGGATGCAAAAGGTGGTGATGCGACTCGATTAACGTCTCATAAGGGCATGGAGCTGTTTCCAAAAATTTCTCCTGATGGGCAATGGATTGCTTTTTCAGGTGAATATTCTGGAAGTCGTCAGGTTTATGTGATGCCAGCGGCTGGTGGGACACCACGCCAGTTGACCTATTACAATTCGGTTGGTTTAATGCCACCTCGTGGTGGATTCGATAATGTGGTACTGGATTGGACACCTGATAGTCAGTCAATTTTAGTGCGTATGAACCGGACACCTTTTGGGGAAAGAATTGGAACTTATTATAAGGTGAGTTTAAATGGAGGTTTAGAGCAGCCATTGCAGATTCCAGAAGGTGGAATGGGCGTTTTTTCTCCTGACGCTAAAAAAATGTGTTTCGCACCAATTGGACGTGAATTCCGTACTTGGAAACGCTATAAGGGTGGACGTGCAGCCGACCTTTGGATTTATAATCTGGAGAATGATCAATCGGAGCGTATTACTAAATTTGTAGGATCAGATCAGATTCCTTCCTGGTATAAGGATGCGATTTATTTTGCTTCCGATCGTGATTTGAAGTTGAATATCTATAAGTATGATATTCCAACTAGAAAGATTACTCAGATGACCTACCACAAGACTTTTGATGTGATGTGGCCTTCAGGTGAGAATGGACAACTTGTTTATGAAAATGGAGGACAACTGTTTAAGTTGAACCTCGAAACGGGTAAAGAAGAGCGTGTTATTGTTAACATTCATTTCGATAATCCGAATATTCTGCCTTATTATAAGAATGTGAAGGATTTTGTTCAGGGCTCTGCCGTTTCTCCTTCGGGTAAGCGTGCTTTACTCGATGCCCGTGGTGATATTTTCTCAGTTCCAGCTAAGAATGGACCTAGCATCAACTTAACTCAAACTCAGGGCGTACGCGAAACAGCACCAACTTGGTCACCTGATGGTAAATATATTTCTTATTATTCTGATGCAACAGGTGAGTACGAGATCTATTTACTTGAAAATAAAAAAGGAGCTAAAGCGAAGCAAATCACTTCTGGATCATCAGCTTGGATGTACGATGCTAAATGGTCTGACAACAGTAAATATCTACTCTTTTTTGATCGTAGCTTGAAACTGAAGTATCTTGATATTGAAAGTGGAAAAGTCAAAGTGGTGGATACGGCTAATCGTAACGAAATTACTGAGTATAACTTTTCGCCAGATTCGGAGTGGATAACCTATTCAAAAGAAAGTCAAAATAGCCAATCTGCTATTTGGGTTTACAATTTAAAGAATGGTAAGAATTTCCAGTTGACAAATGATACATTTAGTGACTCAGAACCCGTTTTCTCTAAAGATGGTAATTTCATCTTCTTCTTATCCAATCGTAATTTCAATTTGAACTTCTCAAGCTTTGAATTCAATTATTTGTATAATAAAGCAACTCGTATTTATGCGATATCTTTAAAGGATAATGGTCCGAAATTATTTGCTTTGAAAAACGATATTGAAGAAGTAAAAGTTGAAGACAAAAAGAAAGATAAGAAAGGGGAATCAAAGTCTGACTTCAAGATTGAGATTGATTTGGATGGTATTTCAGATCGTATTTCAGTTTTCCCTATGTCATCAGGAGACTATGGTAATTTAACTGCTGTTGATGGTGGAATCCTTTATGCAAGCAATAGAGAGTTGCACCTTTATACCATTGAAAAGGAAAAGGATGAGATTATTTTAGATCGAGTTTCTGATTATTCACTTTCGGGTAATGGTAAGAAAATCATGTATCGTTATGATTCTGCCTATGGAATAATTGATATTAATGCGGGGCAGAAAGTGGGAGATGGACAATTGAATTTGGATGATTTGGAAATGAAAATCGATCCTAAGAAAGAATGGAACCAAATCTATACCGATGGTTGGAGAATCTTCCGTGACTATTACTATGTTGCCAATATGCAAGGAATTGATTGGGCTCAAATTAAAGCCAAATACAATCAGTTGATACCATACGTAAGCCATCGTGCAGATTTGGATTATATTATTGGCGAAATTATTTCGGAGACCAATACAGGTCATGCCTATGTGAATTATGGTGACTTTGAAAAAGTGAAGCCATTGGAAACAGGACTGTTGGGAGCAAAGATTGAGGCTGATACTAAAACTGGAAAGTATATCATTTCTAAGATCTATCAGGGTGAAAATTGGACTCCAAACCGCAGATCACCTTTAACAGAACAAGGGGTGAATGTGAAAGAAGGGGATTACCTTTTGAGCATTGATGGACATGATTTGAGTCTGGAAGTAAACCCTTACTTGTATTTGGAGAATACGGTTGATAAAATGATTGAAATTACCGTGAATTCTAGGCCAAGTTTAGAAGGAGCAAAAACTTACACCATTACGCCTATCGCTTCTGAACTGGAGTTGATGTATTTAAACTGGGTGAACGAGCGTCGTGAGATGGTGAACCAATTATCTGATGGTAAAATCGGTTATATCCACGTGCCTAACACAGCTGTAGAAGGGAATCGTGAGTTGCACCGAGGCATGTATGCCTATCACGACAAGCAAGCTTTGATTATTGATGACCGCTATAATGGTGGAGGATTTATCCCTGATCATATGGCAGATTTATTGGATCGTAATGTGCTTTCGTATTGGCATCGTAGAGGTTTAGAACCGACTCAAACTCCAGGTATTGCTCATGATGGACCAAAAGCCATGCTGATTAATCATTATTCTTCTTCAGGAGGTGATGCATTCCCATACTATTTCAGAAAGAAAGGACTAGGTAAACTGATTGGTACGCGTACCTGGGGTGGACTTGTTGGTATGTCGGGTAATGCAGGTCTTGTTGACGGTGGTTATATCGCGGTACCTCGTTTTGGTATTTTCGATGAAAACCAGAAGTGGATTATCGAAGGTATTGGTGTTTACCCTGATGTTGAGGTTTACGACGAGCCTCATAAGGTGGCAAAAGGTATCGATCCTTCTATTCAGAAAGCTGTAGAAATGCTTTTGAAAGAACTAAAAGAGAAGCCAAGTAAGAAGGTGAGTGCGCCTAAAGATCCGAATCGTTCTAAATGGATTGAAGAGGATGTGAAGTAAGCATAAGCTAAAAATTACATTTAAGGCTGTTTCAAAGTGATTCCAATTGGATTTTCTTTGAGACAGCCTTTTTCTTTACTCTTATTTAGAAAAATCGATCAAGTTTGACTTCCTCGTTGATTTCAGTTTGCGGGTTTTCCAATAATTCAAGCATTTGTTCCGAGAAATAGGGGGCCAGCATAACACCCTTGGTTCCAAGTCCATTGAATATAGCTAAACGATCGTTCTGTGGATGAATGCCAAGAATCGGTCGTCTATCTTTCACAGTCGGTCTCACACCAGCCCAATGATTCAGAATGGTATAATCTGTATCAATAAGTTTATCAAGTTTGGTGAGCAGTTCTAACTTTCCTTCTTCACTGGTTTCTTCATTTATAGTATCCCATTGATAGGTTGCTCCAACTTTAAAGTGATGATTTCCGGTAGGAAGAACGAATAAGTTTTTATTCAGAATGTAATCCTCACACAAAGATTTTGCTTCAATTTCGATTAACTCTCCCTTTGTGAGATAAAAATTATCAGCAGGAAAAAGAGCATTTTTAGCATCCTGATAACCTCTGCAGAATATGATTTTTTCAGCAGAAAGATCTTTCCAATGCACATATTTATCAGTAAATGTGACATCATCAATTTTGAGGTGATCTTCAATGAGATAATTATGCTGTTTAAAGAAATGACGCATGGATAGAATTAATAGGTTCAAATTGCATGAGCCTGTTTGCATGAGTGCACCGTAATGCTCAATCTCTTTAAACCCGTCCAGTTTTAGATTCTTATCAATTCGATCAATATAATGATTCATTTTACCTTGATCGATTCGCTTTTGCCACATGGGAATATCTTGCTTTGCTAAAGGTTTAATCATCTCTTTTTGTTTGATGAATTTTATCGAAAGCAATTCCTCCATCTCCGAGTAAGTCTCATACATTTTTGGAAAAAGGGTATCAGCCATCCAACTTTTTGTGAGACGTTTAAAGACAAGAGGATTGATGAGTCCTGCAGCAATTTCTGAGGCAGATTTCTGTGCCGGGTCAACAATGATTTTAAATGGGATTTTATTTTTATGCATTCGGTAGGCAAGAAGGGTACCAGCTAAGCCTTGTCCTACTATAATATATTTGGTCATTTTTTTAAGCTTGATTTATTCAAATATAGGGAATCTTGTTTGCGAAAGATAGCTAATGAATTGCTCCTGTCTTATTTAGAATGGAAGATTGTATCGTTATCCTGACCATGTGGAATAGGCTTTTCGACCTAATTGCTCATTTTTTTACCCTTTTTGAAAAAAATGTCCCCCCTTGTTTATGGTGATTGAAGATATCTTTGAGCATCAAGTTAGGACTTTGAATAAATGATTGATAAGCATGTTAGAGTGTCGTAAAAACGACTTTAAACTCGATGTCAATTGTTAAGAAGAAAATTTGTAATATAGAGGTATTAAACAGTAGGATATTTAATTTGGCAGTTTAAAATAAGATACACTGAATGAAGATGACTCTTTTATAGCTCTGAAAAAATATTTTAAAAAGATTAAACTATTAGAATTATGGCAACCACCCGAAGATCATTCCTAGGTAATTTGGCTCTTGGAGCTGGAGTGCTTGCGGCAGCGCCCCTGGCAGCTTGTTCAAGCACTAAAGATGAAAGTAATTTGGCTTATATTAAAGCTGCGGCTTCAAGAAACCCATCAATGAGTTTTAATATGTGTGGCTATGCGGCTCCAAAACTCGATACGGTTCGTGTTGGATTCGTAGGCATTGGTGATCGTGGTTCAGGGGCTGTAAGGCGTATGACTTATATCGATGGTGTTGAGATTACGGCACTTTGTGATACCAGACAGGCAGCTGTTGATGGTGGACAGAAGATACTTTCTGATGCAGGTTTACCAAAGGCCAAAGAATTTGTTGGAGGAGATTTAGGTTTCAAGGAATTGTGTGAGAGTGGCTTGGTTGATCTGGTTTATATTGCAACACCATGGGAATGGCACGTACCTGTTGCTATTGCAGCAATGGAAGCTGATAGTCATGCGGCTGTTGAGGTTTCTACTGCTAAAACGATGGATGAATGCTGGCAGATGGTGGAAACCTCAGAGCGTACTCGCAAACATTGCGTTATTCTTGAGAACTGTTGTTATGATTTCTTCGAAATGTTAACAATTAGTATGGCTCAACAAGGTGCTTTTGGTGATCTTATACATGGTGAAGGTGCCTATATTCATGATCTGGATTATTGGCATTTCAATAAACCAAAGGATAATAAAATGACAGATGGTGCCTACACAAAAATGTGGCGTTTGCACGAAAACAAGCGTAAGGCGAATGTGTATCCTACACATGGATTGGGACCAATTTGTCAAGCAATGAATATCAATCGTGGTGATAAAATGGATTATTTGACCTCTATGATGTCAGACGATTTCACCTTGAAGAACCGAATTGCCGAAATGGCTAAAGAAGATCCATTCTTTGAGGAATTTGTAGGCTGGGAAATGAGAGGAAATATGGATATGCAAATGATTCGTACCAATATGGGACGTACCATTATGATTCAGCATGATATCAGTTCTCCAAGACCTTACTCAAGAATTCATATGCTTAGTGGAACCAAGTGCTTTGCACAAAAATGGCCTAAGCAACATATTGCCTTCGGACATAATGTGATTGATGATTCGAAATTTAAAGAACTGGAAGATAAATACACACCAGAGATTATCCGAAGAGTTGGTGAAATGGCCAAACAAGTTGGTGGTCATGGCGGTATGGATTTCGTAATGGACTGGCGTTTGATCGATTGTTTGCGTAATGGTTTACCAATGGATATGGATGTGTACGATGCCGCATCATGGTCTTGTATCACACCATTGAGTGAATGGTCTATTGCCAATAAATCGAATTCTATTGAGATTCCTGACTTTACACGAGGTGCCTGGAAAACCAATAAGCCAATTGATTTGACTTTAAATGGTGGAGGTACAACAGGCGTTCGTAATCTTAAAAAAGCTGACTCAAAAGGTCAATTAGAAGTACATTAAACTCAACAAACATAGATTATAATTATTATGGCGAATGGCTGGTTCTGGATCTTTATGGTTTAGTATCAGTTGTTCGCCATTTTTTGTTAGAAGTTGATTTTATATTGTTTAAGTCGTTTGGAAAATAAAATCATTTATTTTAGTGTCACACTAGCTGGTACTGGTGTGTTGAATGTAAAATAATAATAAATAAACTGGGAATGCGTAAATTTATACATGTGTTGATTGTACTATTTGTGTTAATATCTTATCCTGTAAAAGATATTTATGCAGAGTCTATAAAGAGTGTTAGAGATAGTCTTCTGGATGTTGAGAATCCAGGGATGTTTAACCAGAATAAAGAAGCGGCACATGCGACTTTAATGCCCTTTAGGAGTATTGATGAGGCCCTGACTAAAAAAAGAAATGAATCCTCATATTATAAAAGTTTAAGCGGTGTTTGGAAGTTTAACTGGGTAAGAAAGCCAGCTGACCGTCCACAGGATTTTTACAAGATTGCCTATGATGTTTCTGCCTGGGATGATATTCCAGTGCCAGCCAATTGGGAACTTGAAGGTTATGGTATTCCCATATATGTAAATCATCAGTATGAATTTGCCGATTATAAAGCGCCAATTTCTGATGAGATTAAGTTTGTGGATAAAATATATCCAAAGAAACCAGGTCAAGTGCCACATGATTATAACCCTGTGGGTTCGTATCGAAGAAATTTTACCATACCTGATAATTGGGATGGTCGTCAGGTTTTTATTCAGTTTGGAGCTGTTAAATCGGCCATGTATATCTGGGTTAATGGCATAAAAGTGGGCTACAGTCAAGGAAGTAAAACGCCAGCAGAATGGGATATTACTCCATATCTTGTAAAAGGAGATAATGTTTTAGCCGTTGAGGTTTACCGTTGGTCTGATGGATCTTATCTGGAATGTCAGGATTTTTGGAGAATCAGTGGAATCGAAAGAGATGTTTATTTGTATTCAACACCCAAGGTACGTATTCGTGATTTTTTCGTTCATGCTGATCTGGATTCTCAATATAAAAATGGCATTTTTTCTTTAGATATGGAATTAAAAAACCATGTTAACAATTTATGTTCAGGGAATTATGAGATCGAATACCGTCTTGTAAATAAGCAAGGAGAATTGCTGGTTGTTGATTCGCAAAAGGCTCCAATTGATAGAAAACCAAGGCTTTGGATGAGGTTTGAAAAGGAATTGCCGTCCCCTGAAAAATGGTCGGCCGAAACGCCTAATCTCTATACTTTACTCATTTCCTTAAAAGATAAAAATGGGAATACCGAAGAAGTACTCACATCCCAAGTAGGTTTTCGTAAGGTTGAAATTAAAGATGCCGTTTTCTACATCAATGGTGTAGCAACCTTAATTAAGGGTGTTAATCGTCATGAACACGATCAGTTTAAAGGTCATGTCGTGAGTGAAGAAGGCATGCTTAAGGAAATTGCATTGATGAAGCAGTTCAATATCAATGCGGTAAGAAATAGTCATTACCCTTGCGACGAACGCTTTTATGAGTTGTGTGATGAATACGGTTTGTATATAACCGATGAGGCCAACATTGAATCACATGGCATGTACTATGGCAAGCATTCATTAGCAAAGAATCCAGAGTGGAAGCGAGCTCATCTCGATCGTAATATCCGAATGGTCGAGCGTGATAAGAATCACCCTTCGGTTATTGTTTGGTCTATGGGGAACGAAGCAGGAGATGGCGATAACTTCACAGCTGTGTACAAATGGATTAAAGAGCGTGATCCTTCACGACCAATTCATTACGAACGAGCTATTATGGGACCCAACACAGATTTGTATTGTCCCCAATATCCAGGTGTTGAACATCTGAAAGCATATGCTTCTAAAAAGCAAAGTCTCCCCATGATTATCAGTGAATATTCACATGCTATGGGGAATAGTTCAGGAAACTTAGTTGACTTATGGAATGTGATTTACGATGAAAAAAACATACAGTTGCAAGGTGGTTACATATGGGATTGGATTGATCAGGCCTTGGTCAAGAAAGATGAAAAGGGAGATAATTATTGGACCTATGGTGGTGATTATGGACCACAGGGTATGCCATCGGATAACAATTTTTTGGTGAATGGAATTATTTCTGCCGATTATACAGCCCATCCAGCGATGTGGGAGGTTAAATATGCTTATCAAAATGTCAGGTTTTATCCGGTAGATCTTAGGGAAGGATGTTTCCTGATTAAGAACTTTCACGATTTTATCGATTTAAAGGACTATCTGATTAAGTGGAAGTTATCGGCTAATGGAAAGGAAATTAACTCAGGTGTGCTTGAGAACTTTAATATAAAAGCCCAGAGTAGCAAAGAAGTAAGACTTCCTCTTTCGGAAATCAAAGCCGAAGCTGGTGTTGAGTACTTTGTCGATTTTTCTGTTGTTTTGGCTATTGATCAACCATTTAAACCCAAAGGTTTTGAGGTGGCTCACGATCAATTTCAACTACCTTTTATTACAGAAAGCCTGAAAACTGTAAAAACAGACTCAAAACTTACATTAAAAGAAAGCACTGAAACTGTAAGTATATTGGGAGATAAGTTTGAGATCACTTTTGATAAGAAAAAAGGTATGCTGACTTCTTATAAAATTGGAGATGAGGAGTTGATTCAAAAAGGAATTTCGCCTAATTTTTGGAGAGCTCCTAACGATAATGATAAAGGATCGAATATGATTGAGCGTTTGGGTATTTGGCGTGAGGTTTCAAATTCAACGCAATTATCAAACTTTGTATGTTCTCAAGCTGAATCAGGTGAGATTTTTGTAAAAGTCGAATACAAGTTTCCAAAGGTAAAGTCGACTCAAAGCGTGACATACACCCTAACGGGAGCCGGAAAAATAGACGTGAGCTGTTCATTGAAAATAGGAGAGAAAGACCTTCCTGATTTACCTCGATTTGGTGTTCGATTTGACTTACCCGTTCAATTTAATCATCTGGAATACTTTGGTCGCGGACCACATGAAAATTATATTGATAGGAATAGGGGAACTTTTGTTGGGCTTTATAAAAGTAAAGTTGCAGATCAGTACTTTAACTACGTTCGACCTCAGGAAAATGGTTATAAAACAGAGGTTCGTTGGTTTGAGTTGACTAATGAGAATGGATTGGGAATTCGTATAAGTGGCCAGCCTCAAGTTGGTTTTTCAGCACTTCACAATCCTCTTGAAGACTTTGATCAGCTTACACACAAGGATTTTCGCCACACAAATGATATTGTGAAGAAAGATGGGGTATTTATAAACCTTGATTTTAAGATGATGGGTGTTGCAGGTGATAACTCATGGGGAGCAAGACCCTATGAGCAATATGCTGTTCCAGCGCAAGATTATGAGTTTAAATTTAGTCTTGAGCCAATTTTTAAAAGCTTATAAAATAAAGAGTAGGATCAATAGAGAAGCCTCGTGAGCATTTGCTTACGAGGCCTTAATGTATTGCCTTAAAATACTAGCTTTTAAAATGAAATTCCCAGTAAATATCCCATTGTTTCCCACTATGTTTTAAGAGGAATAGACTCTTGCACAAAAATGATCCATCGAATGTCTTATTCTTAAATTCATTCCAGGCTAAGTTAAAATTTTCAACACTTAAGTCTCTGGTAGCAATGGTCATGTGAGGGTGAATGTTCTGACTGATTACCTTTTCTCCAAGCTCCATTTTCTCTTTTAATTGACTGATGAGTTTTTCATGAATAGGACTGATGGGATCATGATCAACTACTTTTACAAAAATGACTCTGGGTGAAAAACAGTCGAATCCAGATAGCTTAATCTCAAATGCATCCTGATTTACTGCAGTTTTGCGCAATATTTCTATTAAGATTGGTTCATTATTCTTATGAATTCTAAAGGGCATCTGGAGCGTAATGTGAGCGGGTGATTTTAGGGCATGTTTGGCATTAAAACGCTCCTGCATATTCTCTTTCAAAGCCTGAACTTGATTTCTAAGTTCCTTATGAGGAATAAGAGCAATGAAGTAGAGGTTTTGTTTTTGATTAGACATGTTGCTTTATCAAGATATTTTAAGCTGGATTAACTAAATATCGCGTTTTCTTTCCACATTTTAAAGTCGTGATTCTATGCCTTGAGAATTAGCCGCTGAAATCTTCTATGAAGTTAAGGATGAAATTATTCAGATCTCGCTCATTGATGTGTTACGAACCCTTGATTATCTGTCTCTTTTAGGGTTTGAAAATTTGTGCATGAAAAAATCCCAAGTAATATGTAAGATTATCTTTTAATTTTTCGCTAGAGCCGCTGGGCATATGAGCACCTTAGTATTTTAGTTAGCGAATTAAAAATCAAGTCAGCCTGATCCTCGCTTCCTCCATATCGATGCAACAGTAGCACGCCTCACGTCAGGCTGACAAAACCCGCCCAAATCATTTTGATAAAATATGATTAGGTTCGAGAAGCCGATTTTTATTTCTGGCTTCGGCAACGCAAGTGGGGGCCCCATAGGTGAAAAAGGCGTTAAAAACAGAATGCTGTCTGAGTGATGTACGAACGAGTTTAGCCTTTTGAGCCGTTATGGGGCACTGAGTGCCGGAGCCATTGATTTTTGTTACTTTTCATCAAGGAAAAGTAAATAAAGAAAAAAAGAGTTTGTATTACAGATATAAGGTTTTCCTGTTTAGGTTTACCAAAATTCATGTTCGAAATTATAAAACCCAATTTTTACTGTTGATCCAACTCATCTCTTTTAGGTTTTAAAAGTTTGGATATAAAAAAACACACCAATTTCCTGATGACTTATTAAGTGAACATGGAGGGATGCTTCCTTACTTCGTTCGTCATAAACATGTTACGAACCCCCAATGGGGTTTTCATCCCTAAAATCTAGTGCAAAAAAAAATCCTCCAATAAATATGGAAGATTCTTTCTTTTAAATATGTGAACATGGAGGGATTCGAACCCCCAACCTCCTCGGCCGTAACGAGGTGCACTATCCAGTTATGCTACACGTCCGTTTTGTCTCAAAGACCCTGCAAATATAGGTATTCTGAGGTTTATATAACAAGCTTTTCTTGAAGTTTTTTTTCGTTTTCACACTTACATTACTTTTAATGATGCTTAATTAAAGATTAACAAGTGCTTAACAAATATGATTTTTTCATATTTAAGAATAGATGTATATTTAAATTTAGTTTAAATAAGGATTATAAATTAATTCATATACTATGAAAACGAAAAGAATATTATTAGGATTGGCATTTGTAATGGTAGCATCATTTTTAACTACAAGCCTTAGTGCTCAAAAAAAGATGGATTTAAATCTTGACAAAAGCAAGGTGGTATGGACGGGAAAAAAGGTGACAGGCGAGCACAGTGGAACAGTGATGTTGAAGTCTGGTAACTTGATGATGAAAGGGACTAAAATTATAGGTGGTGAATTTGTTATGGATATGGGCAGTATAGCAAATACAGATATTACGGATGAAAAATATCGTGGTAAACTTGAGGAGCATTTAAAATCGGAAGACTTTTTTGGTGTGACAAAATATCCAGAATCAAAGTTTGTGATAAAAGAGAGTAAGAATTTAAAGGATGGAAAGTTACTCGTAAAAGGGGAGGTTAGTATTAAAGGGATTACCAAGCCTTTGGAGTTTGAAGTAAATTCACATCAACATGGAGATTCACACCATATGAGTGGTTTGATCGTTATTGATCGTACTCAATTTGATATAAAGTATGGTTCGGGTTCTTTCTTCGATAATTTAGGAGACAAAACTATTCATAACAACTTTGAATTGAAGTTCGACTTAATGTTTTAAGTCTCGAATTTTAGTTATAAAAAAAACGCCACATGTGAATGTGGCGTTTTTTGTGGATTGAGAATGGTATTCTCAAATAAAATATGGCTTAGAATGAATAAGCAATTTCCAATTCAATCTGACTCATTTTAATTTCAATAGTTTGGTTTGGTACCATATTACCTTGCATAGCTTGTGCTGCATCGAAATCCATTGGATTGTATCCTTTAACAGAACATTCTGGCGCGTAAACAAGAGCGAAATGTAAGGCATTTCCTTTTTCATTTAATTCCTTAGAACAACCTAAAGTAATGTGATCGCACATAACCCCAGGAGCTAAGATATTAAACAGCACTTCTGATTTCTGAATTGGTTGATCACAATGTGAGTAACCTGCTCTTAAAGTCCAGGTATCAATTCCTGCATATTCAGCACCTACTTTGTAAACATTGATATCTTCCCATCCAAAACCAGCACCATTATCGGTACCTAAAGGTGAGAATTGAGGATTTGGAGCTCCATTGGCAAGTTGTGGTAGATACATTCGGTTTGAGACTGATGCTATATCAGTATAGTTGATACGTTTGAAATCAGCTGCAAATACCCAGTTCTCATTAGCCTGGTATGCTAAACCAACTGTCCAGGTTGAAGGAATATTAAAATCACCTTGCTCGGCAAAAAGTCCGGCATAGTCACCAAACTCGCTCATATAGACCATAGTCTGGTAACTGGCTCCAACGCTTATTTTTTCAGATAATTGACCTAAATAACCTAATTTGAATCCTAATCCGTAAGCATTGTCATGACCGTTGTCTGATAATTTAGTAGCATCACTTGACATCATTCCAAATGATCCGATTCCTTTTGCTTCGAAATATTGGTAAGCAGCAATAGCTGTTACACCAAAACTATGTTTTTCACTTACCTGATAGGCATAGCTTAAGTTTAGAAACATTTGTCCTAAGTCAACACCTGTATCAGCGTTTGGCATACCGAAAGTTCCAAAACCATTTTTAGGCGCATAATCAGTATTCATACCGCCATTACCATAAACAGCTATAGAGAAACTACTTTTCTCATTCAATAACCAGTTCGCACCAAAAGTAGGCATGAAAAAGACTTTGCTATCACTTTCAACAGTTCCTGTAGCTAAGCCAAAGGTTCCTGGCATTCCTGACTTTTCACCAGTTACAGTATACTCACGGTTTGGGTTAAACATGTTAACACCAAATTGGTATTGGTTACCTAGTTTCACTAAAGAAGCTGGGTTGCCGTTAATTAGTGAGTTTTTGTACCAGGCGATACCTGCACCAGCCATACCTTTGTTTTGCGTTCCATAGGCAAGGCTAAAATAGCCATCAGTTGCACTTGCCGTTTGGCTCGTAATTAGTCCAGCTAAAATTAGGGAGGCTGAAACTAAAAATTTAGATCTCATCTTCATAGGTCAATAATATTTGATTGTTTTGTTTATTATCTATTACAGCAACAAAATAGCAACTATAAACCTATACAAATATGTTGTATATCACATATGTATATATAAAGACTAGTATGGTTTGATATAAAGCGTTGATTATGAGTGTAAGACTACTTGCTGATTTTTTTCGATAATAGACCTATACTTATTTGGAACAAATAAGAGTGATTTTGAGGAGCAATTAATACTGTTAATCTGCTAAAATACACCGTCTTCTCTAAGGCTTATGAGAGTAGCTTTTCGTTGAATTTTGTTTGTTAAAGTTCGTTTAAATTTTGGAACGATATAAATAGCACGAGGACGCTGGAATTTTTCTAAATAAGAGTCTATTTTAGCATGAATCTGCTTTTTTTGTTCCTCATTTATATGATTTGACTCAATTAGGAGAATCATTTTTTCACCTAGGTGATCATCAGGAATACCAATTAGAAAAAAAGGATAACTAATAAATGATACCAGTTGCTCTTCGATTTGTTCAGGGAATAATTTTATGCCTCCCGAATTAATAACATGGTCGAATCTTCCAAGCCACTCAAATTCCTTATTTGAAACTAAATTAACAATATCGTTTGTTGTAATGCTTTGGTTTAGAAGTTTTGGTGCTGTTATTTTTAAACAGTCTCTATCGTCAATTGAAAGCTTGATGCCTCCTAGTGCTTTGTAGTGATTCGATTTATCAGCACCATTTAAGCTCTTTAGGGCTATATGAGAAAGGGTCTCTGTCATACCAAAGCTAGAATAGAAATGGCAGTTCAGATCTTGAAGTTGATCATTGATCTGTTTGTCAACAACACCGCCACCAATTAGGATGGTTTTAACGCGATTGATTTGTTCGTTATTATGTATGCTGTTTGCGACCTGTAGAGGTATCATTGCCGCAAAATCAATATTCATATTAAGATCGGTGAGAGGATGACCGTCTGGCTTGACACATATCAAGTTCATTTGCCAAATATGAGCGCGGACAATCATCATTTTTCCTGCAATAAATTGAGGGGATAGACAAAGTAGGGCTTTGTTTCCTTTTTTTAAACTGAAGAACTTGCCCGTCATTTTTGCGGACTGTATCATTTTAGCTTTTTCAAGCTGAATTGTTTTGGGCTTGCCTGTTGAACCTGATGTTTTAGCTTTGACATGCAAATTCTCATCTAACCATTCTAGGGTAAATGCATAGATATCCTTTTGCCATTGCTCACTTGAGGTTTTAATCTCATCCTGGCAAAGAGCGATAAGTTGCCTCGTATTAAGTTGAGAAAAATTAAGCTCCAAGCTTTTCATCGACTGCCCATTTTTTTGATTGATTGTAGATTAAATACCCTTCAGATACTTCCAAAGGCGATTCGATATTGTTGGTGAAAAGTTGTCCCGTGCCTAAACCTTGTGGCATTGGGTTATTTAAGGTGTAAGCCCATTGTGCAATGGCATTCAATCCGATATTCGATTCCAATGCTGATGTCATCCACCAAGGAATACCTTCCGCTTTTGCGATATCGATCCATTCCTGACTACCTTTGAAACCTCCAAGCAAACTTGGCTTCAAAATAATATATTGAGGTTGTATTTGTTTAATTAACTTGATTTTATCTTCGAGCTTATAGATGCCTATTAATTCTTCATCGAGTGCAATGGGGAGTGGAGTCTCTTTACAAAGATTTGCCATAGCATCCCAATTACGAGCTTTTATGGGTTGTTCTATTGAATGAATATCAAATTTGTTTAAAGCCTTTAGTTTGTCCATCGCTTCATCAGGATGAAAAGCACCATTGGCATCAACTCGAATCTCTATTTGTTCAGAATTAAATTTTTCTCGAATGGATTTTAAAATCTCTAATTCTTCCTGAAAATTGATGGCTCCAATTTTTAATTTGATGCAATTAAATCCCTTATCAATTTTCTCTTGAACCTGCTTTTGCATATAGGCTTTATCACCCATCCAAACCAAACCGTTGATTGGGATTTTCGCTTCACTCTCTGTGAAATCCGAATTAAATAGAAGACGTTTCCCACCATTTGCAAGATCCCTTAAAGCCATTTCGAAGCCAAAATAGATGGATGGCCATTCAATTAATTCATCGGCAAGATAGTTTTCAATTTGGTTGATATGATCGCAAACCGCCTGAATTTTTTCTTCGTAATTTTCTCTGTCATCAGGGCTTAATCCTCTTATGATAGAACATTCACCGATACCTTTTACTTCTGGGTTTTTATCGTCCCAAACATGAACAAACCAGGCTTCTTTTTTTGTAAGAATACCGCGTGATGTACCACTAGGTCGTTTGAAATCTAAAGGAAAATAAAGAAAATTTGCTACTAACATAAATTAAATAGATGTAAGTTTTATAGAAGAGCACCTAAACCAAAGGTAAGACTAAAAAAGAAACATGACAGAGCCAGTTTTTTTAATTCGGGATCTAAATCTCGTGGATTCTGATTGATATTTACAAAGTAAATATTTCGCAAAATCAGAGGAAAACTCAATAAATAGATGAACTGAAAAGCTGTACTGAAATTGAAAATACTGTAAGCAATTGCAAAAAGCATAGCTAATGATAAAACAAACAGATGGTAATTTTTAGCCGCTTTTGAACCAATTTTAACGACTAAGGTTCTTTTCTCCGTTTTAGCATCATTTTCAATATCACGCATATTATTTAGGTTGAGAACACCGGTACTTAAAAGGCCAACAGAACTTGCAGGAAGAAGTAGATCCCACTGCAAATTCCCTGTGTGTAAGAAGTAAGACCCCATGACGCCAACCAAGCCAAAAAAGATGAAAACAAAAAGATCGCCAAAGCCCATATAACCGTATGGGTTTTTACCCACCGTATAATTAATAGCAGCCAAAATTGCTAGAATACCAATAGCAAAAATCAGGATCGCTTCTTGTAAGCTGATTAGGCGAGCCGCATCATAAATCAAAAATGAACCACTGACTAAGGATAGAATAATAAAGACATAGAGCATGCTCTTCATTTGGGACTTACTGATGATGCCACTTTGAACAGCCCTTTCCGGACCCACTCGATTTTCGTTATCGGCACCTGAAATGGAATCGCCTAAATCGTTTGCCAAATTTGAAAGAATCTGCAAAAATAGCGTAGTGAGAATGGCTAATATGAAAATGCGAGTATTGAATGAATGATGTGATGCAGCAAGCAGACTTCCAAGTATGATACTGGATAAGGCTAGGGGAAGTGTTCTTAATCTAAAGGCATGTACCCATGCTTTTGTTTTACTCATAGTCAAGTTTTTTTTTGAAACACAAATTTAACCAATTTAAAATAACGCCTTAAGTTTATTAGTATCAAATTTAACTCAAGTTCATAATTGTCTCATGTAAAATATCTTGTTCTACTATTTTTTATTTCGTAACTTTTCATACACACGAGCTATTTTGATATACTGATCTATTTTTAGTTGAGTAATATTCATGTGTTTAAATATAATTTAGAATGAAAATTTTTAGAAATTTTAAAGAGATCATTGATTTTGCCATTGAAAGTGAAATGGATGAAATTAAATTTTATTCAGAGCTAGCTGAAACAATGGAACGTAAAAATGTCAAACAATTGTTTCGAAGTATTGCACTGGAAAAAACAGCTCGAATGCTACAGTTGGAAAATATGAAGGAGATCGGTGTTTTATTGGATGTTGAGAATGTGCAAGATTTGAAAATTGCAGGTTCTTTCTCTGAGATTGATTATACGAAAAAGAATTTATCTTATCAGGAAGCCCTCATAATTGCTATGAATAAAGAAAAGGAGAAGTTCATTCTTTATCAGGAATTGGCCGATTGGACTTCTGATAAAGTAGGTAAGCAGACTTTTATGAGTTTAGCTAATCAGGAAGCCCGTCAGAAATTAAAGCTAGAAATTGAATATGATGAGTTTATTCTATTTGATAATTAGGATATTCAGTTGTGATTAAAATTTGAATCGTTTTTATTTTATAAGCAATATTATGGAAAAATATAACAATATAGACGAGGTTTTGAATTTTGCTATTGAGCAAGAGCAAAGTGAGGTGGATTTTTATGATGAGTTGGCCGATAAGATGAGCAAACCCAAGGTTGAGCAATTATTTAGGGATATTGCTCTCGAGAAGCAAAATCACATTTTAAAGTTAGAGGCTATACGGATTAGTGGGAATTTTGATCACAATTCTTTTGATCAGATAAAAGAATTGAAAACAGAACATTATATTGCTGATGTAGATTATTCAAATGAAGACCCCGACTATCATGACGCTTTAATAATGGCTATGGAGAAAGAAAAGGCCACTTTCATGTTTTATTGGGATTTGGCAGAACGTGTTTCCTCTCCCGATCTCCAGGATCTGTTCTATATGCTTGCCTTACACGAAGCAAAACAGAAAGTTAAGATGGAAATTCAGTTCGATAGAGAGTGTCAAGAGGAGATTGATGATGATTAAGAATCCTTTTCAGATAGTAAAGCCCCACTTTTGGTGAGGCTTTTTTTGTTTATGATATCTACTATCACCATAAAATTATTATTTTTAGCATCCTATCAACAAACATCCTATTTATGCGCTATACGCTTATAAGCTTTTCTATTCTTGTCTTCTTTCTCTTTTCGGGACTAGCCTCACTTGCTCAAATTTCCCATGGTGGCTACCCCTATTTTAAGAAGACAGCAAGTCAGATGAAATTTGAAACGGTGTTGATGCCAGTTGAAAAGATGTTTAATCTTAAATCGGAGAGAGCTTCCGAGAGCAGATCAAGATTGAAGCATGCAAAGTTTGCGCATGAATTTATTGTGGATAAGACGAGTGAAAATTCAGGGACTTGGACGGTTTTATCAACTGGACAACGTGTGTGGAATCTTGCAATTGCTTCACCGGGAGCTTATTCACTTAGTATTGTGTTTGAGGAGTTCCGTTTGCCTAAGGGAGGTAAGTTGTTCGTTTATAATTATACCAATGATACAGTTTTAGGAGCGTATACGGAAAAAAACAATAAAACCTCGGGACGCTTTGCAATTGAGCCTTTAGCTGGTGATGATCTTATTATAGAGTATATTGAACCCATTAATCCAGAGTTCGATGCTGAACTCAAACTAGGGAAAGTTTACCACGATTTTAAGAATATTTTTAGAATTATGGATTCCAAGAGTTCTCAAGTGAAGAGTGCATCTGGGGCTTGTAATGTGAATGTCAACTGTCCTGAAGGCTTAAATTGGCAAGTTGAGAAACGGGCTGTTTGTCATATTACCTATGGTGGTTTTATTGCTTCGGGTACTTTGATCAACAATTCGAAGAAAGATGGTCGTCCCTATATTTTAACTGCTCACCATGTTATACATGAAGAGTCACTAGCACAACAGGCTATTTTCTATTTCAATTATGAAGCGGAAACTTGTGAAGGAACGATGGGTAGCAAGAGCCAATCCATTTCAGGATCGAATTTAAGAGCGACAACGAATCGTTTGGATTTCACTCTTTTGGAGATGAGTTCTATTCCACCATCTATTTATCAGCCTTACTATGCTGGTTGGGATCGGTCGGGATCAATACCTAATCAAACGGTTTGTATTCATCATCCCAGTGGCGATGTGAAGAAAATATCCATGGATCAGGATCCATCTGGAACTGCTACTTATACTGACTCCGATTATACCTTTGATACAAATACACACTGGCATATATCGAATTGGGAATGGGGAACGACCGAAGGTGGTTCATCAGGTTCTCCCCTGTTTGATACACAGCATAGAATTATTGGTGATCTTACTGGTGGCGATGCCAATTGTTCAAATTCCGTAGACGATTATTTTGCTAAATTCTCTAGCAGCTGGGACACTTACCCTGCCAAAGAAAATCAACTTAAACATTGGTTAGATCCTGACAATACTGGCGTATTCGTTTTGGATGGGTATAATCCATCTATTCAGTTAAATAAGGATATTGCCTGCGTAGAGTCATATGTTGAAGTGTCTTTTAATTTTGGGATGGATTATGATTCTTATTCGTGGAATTTTGGAGCTGGTGCGACGCCATCAGCATCCACAGAAAAAGGGCCACACACTGTTCAGTATTCAACATCTGGTGTAAAGCAAGTCAGTTTGGTTTATAGCCTTGGAGAAGTGAGTGAGAATGAATTCACGAGTTTAGTTGTAGTAGATGAAACAGAGCCTGAGTTTACGTATTTGTTTAAGCAAAAAAGCTTTGATTTTAGAGATGCTTCAAAAAATGCATTGACTTATTTATGGAATTTTGGTGATGGCCAAACATCAGAACTGATGAACCCCAATCATGAGTATCAGAATTCGGGTCAGTATCTTGTGAACCTGACTGTAGGTAACGTTTGTGGAGATAGAAGCATCACAAAGAATATCAATACGAGTTATGGGGCTGAACTTGAAGTTTATCCCAACCCGAGTAAGAATGTGAAAACCCGGGTTGATTTAAATGCCGTTTTATTTAATAGGATTGATTGGTGGCTTTATGATACGCGTGGGGCAGAGCGTTTAAGTGGCTTTGTTTCGCAATATAACGCCTTTATCGATTTGGATTTAAGACCATTTCCAGCAGGAATTTACATTTTGAAACTGGATATCGATGGCTCTATTGTAAATCGGAAAGTGGTTGTTTTGTAGAAATATATAAAACTTAAGTGTCCTGAGAAAATATATTCGTCATTCTGAACTTGTTTCAGTACCGAGCTTGCGAGATCAACGAAGTTAATCTTAATATTTGATTATTAGATCCTGAAATGAATGGGCTTCGCCGAACATTGTTACAGGATTGACGTTAAATATTTAACTTTTATATTTCAGGACACTTTCTAAGCGTATTTTTTAAAGATGATTTAGTAGTTCAGACGCTTCACTGATAATGGCTTTGGCTCCATTCGCTTTTAATTCATCGGAACCACGAAATCCCCATAAAACACCTACCCCAAACATACCTGCATTTTTCGCTGTTTCCATGTCAACTCCCGAATCTCCAACAAACATGAGTTTATTAGGAGAGATTTTCATTTTCTCAGCTGCCATTAAAGCGCCTTGAGGATTTGGCTTTCTTGCAACATCACCACCTGCTCCAATTACAAATGAAACATCCCATTTCGCCAAAAGAACTTTGACCACTTTATGAGTTAGATCGTTAGCCTTGTTTGAGAATACCGAAATCTTAATCTCTTTTTCCTGAAGCTGATCCAGTAAATCGGCAACACCTGGATAAAGTTTGGTTTTGTTAATACAATTAGCACCATAAACCTCAAGCATTCTATTCAGATTCTTCGTGAAAAGTTCATCCGTTCTTAATTCCTCTGGTAAAGACCTTTTAACCAATTTACGAATGCCATTTCCTACAAAAGTTTTATAGGTATCGATGCTGTGTATTGCTAAGTTTTGCTCTTCTAAAACCTGATTCATTGATTCTGCGATATCCTCAATCGAATCGGCTAGCGTCCCGTCTAAATCGAATACGATTCCTTTTATATTCATTTTATTTGTTTAGAGTGTTTAGAGCTTCGAGTTATGTGAAAGCTTATGCAAATATCGTTACGAACAGTTTACCGGCAAAAAGATTGTTGCTTAAATTTTAAACCGTATTAAAATATTGTTTTAGAATGTCTGTATTTTCATTACAAAATGCAGAACTAGATTGAGCTTAATTAAAATGAACTTGAGTATTAATGCTATCAGTTTCATTGTGTATATCTATACGATTTGTTATATTTTACTTCTTGTGTTAAAAAAACACACCCATAAAGGTGTTGGTTAATGTGTTGTGTGTTAGTGTTTAGTGAGTTTATTTGTGAGTGCTGGAGAATTATGGACGAATTAAAATATTTGTATATTAGCATAGCTTTCTTACATTTACGATCTCAAAAATGGAGATTCAGGAACAACATATCATTGATAAATTAAGAAGTGGAGACGAATCTGGACTCCGCCTCTTGTTCGATTTGTATTATTCTCCTCTTAGTGTATTCGCTTTTAAATATTTCGATTCCTTTGAAAAAGCTGAGGATGTGGTTCAGGAAGTTTTTATTGATTTATGGGAAATGAAGAGATTTAAGAATTTTACAGGTTCAGTTAAATCCTATCTTTTTACAGCAGTGAAAAATAATTCACTAAAGCAGATTCAGAAAGATAAAAGATTTCGATTTGAAGACATTGAGAATCTATCTTATAAAATCATTGAAGATAAATTTGAATCTCAGGAACTTGAGGCACGTAAAGAAAGATTATATAAGGAGATAGAGCTCTTACCACTTCAATCTAAAAAGGTGTTTGAAGCAATTGTTTTTGAAAGACTTAAATACGCTGATATAGCTGTGGAATTGAATATCTCAGTTAATACGGTTAAGACTCATTATTCAAGAGCATTGAAACATCTTCGTTCTTCAATGGATATCCTTATAATGATCATGTTAGCTTGAAACTAGGGCAAAGGTCAAAAGTGAAAGAGTCAGAGATTATTTCTTCTATCAGATAACTGATAACCAATAATTGGCTACAAAATATCAATAACTTCAAACAATTATTGCCTCACATTTACGATTTTCAATCTTTTTCTTGTCTGTTATTCATTATCTTATAATAAAATTGAAAAAAGGTGACATTTTATGTCACCCATTTTAAAATTTTGAGATTATAGATGTAAATGAATAAAAGAATGAAATTTTCGAAAGAACATATAATTGAATTGATTGCGAGTTATCATGAGAACACAATTTCTCATGAAGATACTCAGGTACTCAAAGAATGGTTGGATTCAAGTCCAGATCATTCAAAGGAATTTGCAAACTATCTAACTCTATTAAAAGAAAGCGGAGCAATCAGTCGGCTGAATTATTTGAATGAAAATGAAGCATGGATGAAAATTAGTGCTTCACTAACTAAATCTACTAAGCAAGCTAAAACAAGAACACTTTACTCTTGGTTGCCTTATGCTGCAGCGGTTGCTGTTGTATTTGTGGTGAGTTATTTTATGCTTTATCAAGTTACGAGTGAGTACGATTTTAATAAAGATTACAATTTTGCTGAGATAACGACTGTTGGTTCTAAAAAAGCGATACTAACGCTTGATGGAGGTAAACAAATGATCTTAGATGAGACTCTTACTTCAGTCATATCTGAAAAAGATGGAACCCTTATCGAAAAAGATTCTTCGAATAGCTTGACTTATAATGATAATAAAAATGATCAGCTTCGATTGATTCACAATCGCATCAATGTGCCAAGAGGTGGAGAATATTCATTGGTTCTAGCAGATGGGACTAAGGTTTGGATGAATTCAGAATCATCATTAAAGTATCCCGTTCAATTTGCCGGCAGTACACGTCAGGTTGAATTAACAGGAGAAGCTTATTTCGAAGTTGCACATAATCCAAGTCATCCATTTATTATTAAAGCGCGAGATACAGAGGTAAAGGTTTTAGGAACCAAGTTTAACCTGTCAGCTTATGATGATGCGGACTATATAGCGACAACCCTAGTTGAGGGAAGTGTTGAATTAAGTTCTTTAGGAAATAAGGAACTCTTGAAGCCAGGTTATCAGGCTGTGGTAAAACGAGGAGAAAGTGAATTTCTAATTCAAGCCGTTAATACCAATCTATATACATCATGGGTAAATGGCGTGTTCGAATTTCATGACCATTCTCTTGAAGATATTTGCCACCAGCTAAGTCGTTGGTATAATGTGGAATTCTTTTTTACCGAAAAACAATATAGAGATTTACGATTTACGGGAGCAGCTAAGAGAAATAAACCTATAGATTTCACTCTGGAAATGATAGAAAAAATGGCAAATATAAAATTTGCCATAAGGGATGATAAAATTATAGTAGGTCGATCTACTGATTAGAAGATATTTTGTTGGCGGCCACTAACAAAATAGAATAAAAAAAAACAGGAAATGCGGCCACATTCCCTGTTCCAATATTAACCAACCATTGAAAATTAGACTCAATGGTAGTATAAATCTAGACCCTAAAGTTATGAAAAAAAACCTGAAGTGGCGGTGTTTATCACCTGCTATTAGAAAAACATTGCTTGTTATGAAGCTAAGTTTGATATTATTTTTTGCATTTACGATGCAATTGTCAGCATCTGTGCTCCTGGGACAGCAGGTCAGTATACGCACAGGAGAGGCTTCGCTCAGGACAGTTTTGGAGGAGTTGAAAGAGCAAACTGGAACCTATTTTATGTACAACGAAGATGATTTGGATGCTTCTATTCGAGTTGAACTTGATATGCAAAATGTGAGTTTGGAAAAGGCTCTTGATGAAATTTGTAAGCAAGCGCCTTTTAACTATGAAATTATTGAAGATTTTGTTGTCTTAACAAAAAAGGCTCCTGTTATCATTAAGGAAGTTAAGCAAGATAAAAAACGACTCAAAGGAACCGTTAAAGACGAAGATGGAAATACTTTACCAGGTGTATCAGTTGTTATTAAGGGAACTTTAGTTGGAGTCGCTACAGATATCGAGGGTAATTATTCAATTGAATTTGAAGGTAACAACGTGGTATTGGTATACTCATTTGTTGGTATGATAAGTAAAGAAATTACTTATTCAGGCCAGGCTGTTCAAAACGTAACTCTTACTGCAGATACAGAACAAATGGATGAAGTAACAGTTTATGGTACAGGATTGACAAAAATTTCAAAAGAGAGAGCAACCGGGTCCTATAGTGTCATGACACGTGCTGAGATTGAGAATAGCCCTAATGAAGAGATTGGGAGTTCCTTAGAAGGAAATGTTACGGGATTGCAAGAAAGCTATAATCCTTCTACTGGTAAAAATGAAATAGCCATTCGAGGAGTCAGTACAATCAATAGTAATTCATCTCCATTAATTGTAGTGGATGGCTTCCCTGTTGATGGCGATTTTTCAACAATTAATCCTAACGATATTGAGAGCATAACAGTTCTAAAGGATGCCGCAGCTGCTTCTATTTGGGGAGCCAGAGCCGGGAATGGTGTTATTGTGGTGACAACTAAAAAAGGTAAGAATTCAGGAAAATTCAATATTGATGTAAATTCTTACCTGAAGATTGGTGAAGAATTTGATCTGGATTATAATATGGCTCGTGCATCGGTTGATAATCAGTTGAATTACGAGAAATATTTAGTTGATAATGATTATGGAACGTATTGGGGAGTTCCTGATAATTTACGTGATGCTAATGATGTATACTCTAAAGGAGTACAAGCTTATTTCGATCATAAAAGAGGAGCTATCAGTACATCTGATCTTGATAATACAATTGCTCGTTTGAAAGCGACAAATTATGAAGATGATGTAAGGAAGTATTTATTACGTAGACCAGTTACACAGCAGCATAATGTTTCTATTAGCGGAAGTACTGATAAGGCATCTTATTTTTTGTCAGTCTTGTATAATGATGTAAAAGGGCATTTCCAAGAGTCGGCTAGTGATAAAGTGTTGATAAATTTCAGAAATATTTATCAGATAAATGATAGATTGAGTTTAAGGTTTGGCATAATGTCTGAAATTAAGAAGAGCGATAATAGTGGTAGTGATATAAACACCATCAGAGAGATGTCTCCATATGAGAAATTAATTAATGAAGATGGTACATATGCACAAGTTGACTATGGTGTTAATTTTGCATATATGAATACTATAGCTAAAACTGCAAACGGTTTACCCTATAATAATTGGGCTTATAATCCAGTTCAGGAAATGTTGAACCGTGATGATATTACGAGGTATAATAATACACGTATTCAAACAGGTTTAGACTTTAAAATTATTGAAGGCCTGACTTTTTCACCCAGTTTTCAATTCGAACGTTTTTCTTCTAAGAGAAATAATTACAACGGAGAGGATACTTATTTTGTGCGTAATATGGTTAATGACAACGTTGATTATGATATGTCTACAAATACAGTTTCCAAAACATATGTTCCCAAAGGTGGTATGTTAAATACAAGTGATTCTAGATCAAAATCATATGATATTCGTAACCAAATTAATTTTGATAAAAAGATTGGAGACGAACATGAGATTAATTTGGTAGCAGCAAGTGAACATGCTTGGACTATTACTGAAAGTAATGGAAACACTCTTTATGGATATGATCCTGATAAGAATACACATGCTAATCCTCCTTATGGGTACGGTTCCAGTGCAGTAACCTGGAATACATTAATTACAAATTCTTATGGAAACCTTTCTTCAGGGCATTCGTTGGGATACTCAAGTACACGATTGTTTTCATTTTTTGCGAATGGGGCCTATACTTTCAAGCAAAAATATACTCTAACGGGTAGCTACAGAACAGATGCATCCAATATGATTGTGGATGATCCTAAATTTCGATATTCACCATTTTGGTCAATTGGCGGAAGCTGGAATGCTAAGCGTGAATCTTTTCTGCAGCCTGTAAAATTTATTGATCGTTTAATTCTACGTACGACCTATGGGATTTCAGGAAATACTGTAACGACAGCGTCTACTGTTCCAGTGATTAGTTTGTCTTCATCACCATCAAATCGTACGGGTGCTCATTATGGTTATGTAAGTGATTTTGGTAATCCAAATTTGCGTTGGGAGAAAATTAATCAGTTAAATGTAGCTGTTGATTTTTCTATGTTTAATAGAATGCTTTATGGTTCTTTCGAGGTTTATAATAAGCAGAGTGAAGACTTATTGGCAGAAGTATCTGTGGCTCCAACTTATGGTACTTCAAGACAGATTTTTAATGTAGCTGAGGTATCTAATAAAGGTATCGAGTTGAATTTAAATTCTAATTTGAAGTTTGGTGATTTTTCATGGGAAACAGGCTTGCAGTATTCTTATAATACGAGTGAAGTCCTTTCGCTACAAGTCGATCATATTTACCCAAAGAATATTTCAAGTAATCGATTCGTAGAAGGTGAATCGGTAGCTCCTGTATACTCATGGGTTTATGGGGGTATGAATGAAGATCATTTACCAACGATTATAGGAGAGAATGGCACTACCTATACGATGAATGAAAACATTGGATCGAATGGTGAAAATGGAGCTGATGTTTTACGAAATATGGGTACTCTTATAGCACCTCATGTTCTGGGATGGAGAAATAGTTTTAAGTACAAAGGCTTTACAGCTAGAGCACTTATAACGGCTAAGTTTGGTCATAAGTTTAGACGCAGTACTCACGATTATGCGATGATTTCCAGAACCAAAAGTTTTTATCATGAAGATTTAAATGGATTGATGGAAGGAAAAGCTGATGAGATGGGTATACCTGCTTTACCTACAGGATATGAATTCTACAGTTACCGCTGGGCTTGGTATGTACCTCATTTAAATACATTGGTTGAAGATGCCAGTCATATTCGTATTAAAGAATTGTATCTGGGGTATGCCTTACCTAAGAAAATCGCCTCATCTATTGGTTTAGACAAACTAACCGTATATGCCCATGCCAGAGATTTAGGGACGATATGGACAGCTAATGATAAAGGGATAGACCCTGAATATATAAAAGGAAGTAGGATCAAATCAGGGCCATCATATACATTTGGTTTTAATCTAGGATTTTAAAAGTGTAAGACTATGAAAAAGATATTATTGATATTATTAGTAGTAGGAATGTTTGCATCTTGTGATAGTTTTCTTGACGAAGCTCCTACTAAAACGACAGCTAAAACATTGGAAACTGCTGAAGAATTGGATGCCTTATTTAATGATGTTTATTATTCTTCTAAATCAAATCCGGATTTTTACTGTACAGACAACTTTGACATTCCTTTAGGTGTTTATAATGAATTCCCGAGTGCTTTTACTTTTGAAGCCATCGAGCAATATTTGTTTGCCACATCAATTGAGGGTGCTAAAGACGCTTGTTGGGATCATCATTATAATACAGTGTGGTTATGCAATTTAGCTCTAAAAGTAATTGCTGAAAACAGTATTACGGGGGCTGATGATTTAAAAAATCAATTAAAATACGAGGCTCATTTTATTCGTGCAACAGAGTATTTTGCACTGGCTTTAAACTATTGCTTGCATCCAGGTACGAGTACTGAGAGTGAACTAGGTCTACCATTGAGAGTAGGCGTTGACTTTGAAGAGAGTTTAAGTCGTTCATCTCTGAAAGATACTTATGAATTTATTGAAGCTGATTTGCAGCAAGCTCTTAAAATGGATGTGTCACTTGAACGCAATTGGCGAGCTAGTACTGCAGCGGTAGAGGCTTTTGCTGCTCGGTTTTATTTGTATATGGGTGATTTTACTAAAGCTTCTCAGTATGCTACTGCAGCTTTGTCTGAACACTCAGAGATGATTGATTATGATTCTGAGTTTTATACAGTTGAAGATGCCAGTGGTCTTGCTTATCCTATGACTAACTCGTATCCTTCTTATACAAGTGCTTGGTTAAATTTTTGGACAGGACAATATATGAACCGCTCTATATTTAATCCATCTTGGAAAACTTTACCAAGTCAGGAGTTGTTGGATTTATATGATCCTTTAGATAAGAGATATGAAATATTTATGGTGGAAAACTATTTGAAACGTTTTGGATTTGAGACAAATCAACATGTGGGATATATTCAAGGTGGAAATTATGGTGAATGTATTTCAGGCCCTTCCACTTCAGAAATGTTCTTGATTCGTGCAGAAACAAAAGCACGATTGGGGGACATTTCAGGAGCTATGGCTGATGTAGAACAAGTTAGAATTAACCGTTTTGCAGCTTCTGATTATACGGCATTGGCATTGCCAAGTGATAAGAAAAGTGCCATTCAAGCAGTGATTGATGAGCGTCGTCGTGAAATGCCTTTTACCATTCGCTGGTACGATATAAGACGCTTGAATGTGGATTCGGAAACAGATAACATTACTATTCGACGTAAGTTTTATCCACTTAATGGGAATCAAGTCAATATGGATGCTGCACCTATAGAATATGTCATTGAACCAGACTCGCGTTTATTTGCACGCCCACTGAACTCTGGCGTTATTAATCTTAGTGAAGGTCAAACAGTTCAAAATGAATATTAATATTGGGAATTTTATTAAAACAACGAAAATGAAAAAAATAAAATATATTCCATTGTTGATTTCTTTAATTGGATTGGCAATAGGATTTAATTCATGCGATGAAGAGAATCTATCAAAAGAGGATTTCGAATGGAAAGCTGAAGCTATGACCCTGGTGATGCCAGGTGAATATCGTAATTTCTTTTATGCTACTAATGCAGATGCATTCATTGTTGAAGAATTAGATTTCAACATTTCTGTGTTGCCTGCATCAGCTAATGATGCTGATGCTGTTGATAAACTAGAAGTCTATGCATTTTTGCAAGAAACAGATGGAGATGTGCAAGTTATGCATGGAGGGGAGTCCGGTAAGTTATTCAAAACTTATGTTGATATACCTGACTTCAGCGAGTTTCAAGTACATGTAACTATTGATGAATTGTATGAGCTTTTCAAGGATGACTTACTTAATAAGAACCGTCCAAATAAATTAGTATCTACAGATTTAATTGAGTTTAAGTGGGTAATTACCGACAAGAGTGGAAAAGTAACGGATACACGAATGGATTGCTCTGGTAGTAATTGTCAGTATATACTTGGGGTAGATACTGGTTTTGCTTGCCCAAATGATTTATCAGGTGTATTGAATTACGAAGTACTGGAAAAAGGCTCTGGAGCTACAGGTTCTGTTGGTCAAACGGGTTCTGTTGAGATTACACGTGTATCGTTAAGTGGTGATTACACGATTGACGATTGTCAGTTTGGAACATCCTATAATGGCAATAAATTTGGCTGTAAGATAAAGGATAAAGATTGTGGCAGTCTTCTTGATTTGGATGGAGCTGACGGAACAGAGTGGGAAATTACTAATATCAATGGTCCAACATGCGATATTACATGGACCTATTCGTATACAGATGGTTATGACGAATGGGCTAAGGTAAGAGTAACTCGTGCTGATGGTCAGGATTGGCCAATAGATCTAAAAGGTGAAGGCCCTTATTAATAATATGATCTACTATGCCAGTTGATTCTGGCATAGTAGATCTTAAATTACAGCCTCGAAAGTTCTGTTCTTTACCAAAAAGATGAATGAATTCATACAGATTAGTAATTCCCCATACTTATAATCATATAGGATTAAAAAGATCTGTAATTAAACTCAAAAACACTATACTAATGACTAAAACAGTAATTGTTTTGTTAAGCTATATGGTATTGTTATTTAATACCACTAATGCTCAGGAAAATACATTTAAAATACACGGAACTATTAAAGGTTTGGATTCAGAAAAAATGATGGCTATCATAACCGATCCTAATGATCCCAATGGTTACCGCAGAGAAAATGTAGAAGTGAAAAACGAATCATTCGAGTTCACTTCTGAAGTCAGCGAACTCACTCATATAACTATTTCTACAGGTGTTGATCGTGTGGTAAAATGGGCAGGACGAGGATACATACCAGCTAAATCATCACTTCTGGCTTTGTTTGTTTATCCAGGAGCAAACGTATCAATTAAAGGAGAAATATCTGATTTTGTAAATGCTTATCCATCAGGTGATGATGTGAATGATGGTTTAGCAAAATTAAATAAAGCCATATTTCCTGTTATGAACGAAGCTGTTAATTATTCAGTTGAAGCTTCAAAATTGAAGGATGATATAAAACTAGAGGCTGAAAAGAAAGCCAATAAAATGTCTGCAAAATCAATTGCTATGAAAGAGCAGTTTATAGCTGATCATCCAAACCTTTTAGCATCCGTATGGATGTTATCTGACATGGCTTTGCGCAGTCACTTGCCAATGAAACGAATTGATGAACTATTTAATTCATTCTCGTCAAAATATTCTGAAACATCCTATTATAAGGAATTAAGCGAACGTGTAAACGGATACAATTCTACTCAAATTGGAAGTCAGGTAAAGTTTAAAACAGATAAGACTATCAATGGAGAAAGCTTTGACATTAAAGATTTAAGAGGGAAGTATGTCATCCTTGATTTTTGGGGTACATGGTGTGGAGCTTGCGTTAAAGGCATGCCGGGATTAATGGATTTTAGAAATGCCAATAAAAATGAAGTAGAAGTAGTTGCTGTTAATTGTGGCGATACCCAAGAAAGATGGTTAAAGTCTAAATATACTAAAGACTATAACTGGATACATGTGAAATCTAACAAGTCGGATAATAATCTTGTAACTAGGTTTAATGTACAAGGTTACCCAACAAAAATAGTTGTAGATCCTAATGGTAAGATTGTAAAAAGACATGTTGGTGAGGATCCAGAGTTTTACGAAGAATTAAATAAACTTATTGGAGTAAAAGAAAATACAGCAAAAGTAGAAGATTTTAAAATCACAGCAACTATCGAAGGATTAAGTTCTGACGAGGGCTCTTATTATTTCTCAGAAAAAGACAAGCCTGAAGGACGATGGATAAAATTTCCTATGCAAGGAAATAAAGTGGAGTACACAGGTAAAGTAAGTGAACCAACTATTATTTATCTTAATTTTACAGACAATAAAGTAAGGAAGTATTCAAATCCACTTAAAACAGGCTACTTTATGTCTACTGTATCGTTATTAGGTTTTGTGGCGATACCTAATAAAGAAATAAAAGCAAAAGGAAAGGCTACCGATTTTATCGAAGCATACGCATATGGTGATAGAGAAAATGATTTAATGGCAGAATTAAATCAGAAAGTTCACCCATTGCTAAATAAAGCGATGAATCTTGCTTGTCAACTTGGTGATCCATCTTTAGATGAAAATGAAAAAGCTAAGGTGGGTAAAGAAAGAGAAGAACTAAACAATGAAATAGCAACAACAAAATTTGCCTTTGTAAAAGAAAATATTTCATCAATAATTGGACTGTATACAGCTAGAGAATTATTGAATAATAAAATTTCTTTAGACAAAGCATCTGCATATTTTAGTAAAATATCAGAAGATTATAAAAGTTCGATGTATTATAATCAATTGATGGATAGGTATAAACAATTGAAAATAGAAAAAGATAATATCGAAAAAACATCAGAAGGTAAAAGTGCACCAGAAATTGTAACAAGTGAAACCTATTCAGGAAAAGAGTTTTCGTTAAAAAGCCTAAGAGGGAAGTATGTATTAATCGACTTTTGGGGAACGTGGTGTGGAGCATGTATTAAAGGTATGCCAGAAATGAAAGTATTTAAAGAAAAGCATGCCGATAAACTTGAATTATTGGGCATTGCATCGGAAAATGGAAGTACCGAAAGATGGCGTTCAATGATAAAGAATAGAAATTTTAATTGGCATCAAATATTATCTGGAAAAGGAGAGAAAAACTTTGTTAAAAAGTTTGGAGTAAGTGCATTTCCAACAAAGATATTAGTTTCACCTGAAGGACAAATTGTATTTCGATATATTGGAGAAGATGCTGAATTTTATAAGAAATTGGAAACGTTTCTGAAATAATATTCTTCTTGTATAAGAATTATTTTGAAGATGACGAGATATAAATTAATGAATAAGCAGTTTGAGCTGATTATAATTTAAATAAGATATTGTATGAAACAGATATTGGCAATTGTATTTTTAATGAGCTTATTTGCTTGCAGTCAGAAAAATAGTAATGAGGTGACTTTAAAAGGTCATTTGATTAATTTTGATGAATCCTCTCTTCGACTTTATATCGACGATAGAGTTGATACTGTAGCCGTGGACAAAGACGGCCGATTTGAAACGACTCTTCAGCTTGATAAACAATCATCAGCTTATCTGATGAGTAAAAACTTTAGTAGAAGTTTTCTTTTATTACCAGGTTTTGAGTTAAGTTTTACTCAGGATGTCACCAATAAAGAAGATGGATTTAAATTTACAAATCAGAATGTACTTGTTGCTACTAACTTATATCAAGAGGCTATGTACAAACTGCACGTAAAGCTAACACCCAATAAGAGAGAATTTTTAGCTTTAGATGAAGAGGCTTTCATAGCCAAAGCGAATGATATTTACACTCAGAAAAAGAATTTATTGGATGCTTTCGCTAAAGCAAACGACTATGCCGACTCTGATTTTGTTCGTCTTGAGATGAACAAGATTAAGTATGAAAAGCTAAATAGCTTCATTAGTTTCAAAAGCTCTCATGGCGCATATATTGGAGACCGATCTTTTGTTGCTTCGGAAAAAATCACCTCTCATTTGAAAGAAGCTGATTTTAATTTAGGCGAATTGGTTGGTATTCCGCTTTATAATGAGTTTGTTGAAACGGCTTTGTCTAATAAGGCTTCAGATTACCTTAAAGCTAATCCGGAAGTAAATGGGGAAAAGAACACCTATGCTTTATCACAGTTTGCTTGTTTAGACGAGATAACTACAAATACCATGGTTAAAGAATATTTAGCTTATGCTATTTTACGTGATCGTGTCAAATGGGGTATTACTGGAGAATCGGAATTGCTTAAAAAGTTTCGTGCTTTGGTGACAAATGAGGCATACTTAAATCCAATAAATTCTAAGGTTGCAGCTTGGGAGAAATTGAGTCCAGGGCAAGTAGCTCCTGATTTTACCGGACAAACCGTTGAGGGGAAATCGGTTTCTCTTTCTGATTTAAGAGGCAAGTATGTTTATGTGGATGTATGGGCAACCTGGTGTGGCCCTTGTTGTGCGGAGATTCCTTATTTACAGGAATTAGAGAAGGAATATCATGGTAAAAATATTGTTTTCCTGAGTGTATCGGTGGATGATGATATGGATAAATGGAAGAAAAAAGTTGAAAAGGATAAATTGGGAGGTATCCAAATCAATGTTGGACACCGAACCAATATTAGTAAGGATTACATGATCAACGGTATCCCTCGCTTCATGCTTTTTGATCCTGAAGGGAAAATTGTAAGTGTAAATGCTCCACGTCCTTCAGGTAAAATTCGTGAGGTCTTGAATGGACTGAAGAATTTGTAACGAGTGTTGTGCTGAAAAAGAAATATATACTTACAACAAACAATTCTCAGATCATTTCCTTAAGTGAAATGCGTCAATTAAAACCACCTCCATTATGGGGGTGGTTTTTTCGTTTTGATGGATTTTTGTTTTGCAACAGGAGTAAGTCTTGTAATAATAAGTCTCTTATAAATCCAATTAATGACATTCCGATTGTGTTTGATGTGTAAATAAACATCTTATATAATAGTTATGAATGGTCATTTTTTTTTTCTTACCTTAAAGGCTAGTATCAACATTACAAATAAGTTGTGCTCTGTTAAATGTGAAGAAACAGCTTGGCTCGGAAACTAAGATTCGTGGAATTTGAAAATTAGATTGAAGAACTCCAATCATTAAATGATATTTTGATAAATATAAAAAAGAGAAGTTAACATGAGAAATGATGAACTTGAACAACTGGTAATTCGGAGAACTTCAGAATTAGAAGCTGCTAATAAAAAGCTAACTCATGAGATAGAGATCAGAAAAAAGGCAGAAGAAAAACTTTTGAAGAAGCATGATCATTTTTTGAAAATATTTTCAGCAGTACCTATGGGGCTACTTCTTCTTGATAGAGAAACGGCAATTGTCAATGCTAATCAGGCTATCTCTTCAATGATTTTTCGTGATCCAGCTGAAATCGTAGGTCGCAGGGTAGGTGATGGGCTTGGCTGTGTTCATAGTTTTGAGACACATAAAGGCTGTGGATTTTCCAATTCATGCCCAGCTTGTCCTTTACGCAATGGAATAGAGCAAATTATTGCAAAAAGTACTCAGATTCACGGAGCTGAACTGAACTTAAGTTTAATGATTAATGGTAAGCCTGAGGAACGCTGCCTTAGCGTTAGTGCTGAGCCAATTGATATTGAAGGGCATCTCCATGTGATTGTCGCTATTGATGATATTACAGATCGTAAAAAAAATGAAGAAGCACTTAAAGAAAGTGAAAAACGTATTAGCATGATTCTCGAAACGGAACCCGAATGTGTAAAGATTCTCGACCTTGAGGGGAAATTAGTCTATATGAATCCGGCAGGTCTTAATATGATTGATGCAGATAATTTGGATCAGGTTTTAGGTCTGTCTATGCTACCATTAATAGGTGAAGAATACAAAAAAACTTTTGCTGATTTAATTGTAAGAACCTTAAAAGGAGGAGGAGGTAAGCTGGAGTTTCAAGTTACAGGATTAAAAGGTAGAAAAATTTGGTTGGAAACCAATAGTGTTCCTTTGCGTCTTCAAAATGATGAAATAACTGGTGTACTCGGCATAACACGGGATATCACCGATCGAAAAAAAGTAGAAAAAAAACTGAAAAGATCCTTGTCATTAGTGACTGCAACACTTGAGTCAACTGTCGATGGTATTCTTGTGGTCGACAGAAAAAGAAAAGTGAGAACGTTTAATAAAAAATTTGTGGAACTCTGGCGAATTCCAGATTCAGTTCTTGCGACTTTTGAAGATGAAAAGTTGTTAGCATCGGTACTCAGTCAATTATCTGAGCCTGAAATCTTCCTCAGAAAAGTAGAAGACTTGTATTTGACCGACGATGAGTCTTTTGATGTTGTGGGGTTTAAAGATGGTAGAACATTCGAGTTTTACTCCCGACCACAGGAATTGGATGGAGAAAATATTGGACGAGTATGGAGCTTTCGCGACGTTACGAAACGTAAAAAAGCTGAAGAAGCTCTAAAAGAAAGCAAACGCCAGTTAGAAGAGCTTAATGCTACTAAAGATAAACTCTTTTCAATTATTGGTCACGATTTGCGTTCTCCAATTGGTGGTTTAAAGCAGCTTGTAGAGCTGACACTCTCAACTTCAAATTTAAGTGATGTTCTTAGTATAAGCGAAATATTAGAAGATATTCAAAAATCGGCTAGTGCAACTTATGATTTATTGGAAAACCTTTTGGCTTGGGCTAAAAGCCAGAGAAATGAAGTTGTGTTTAAGCCCACTCAGGTTAATTTGTATGAAATAATTGATGCATGTACCTTATTATTGACTGAAACGACAAGAATTAAAAATATTAGCATTCATAACCAAAGTTCACCTCAGCAATGGGGTTACGCTGACCCGAATATGTTGATGACCATTCTTCGGAATTTATTGACCAACGCCATTAAGTTTACCCATTCTGGTAAAAATATTTATGTATCGGTAATTAATACTGGAAAAGACATAGCCTTTAGTGTGAAAGATGAAGGTGTTGGTATTAATTCTGAAAATCTGGACAAATTATTTAAACCCAATGATTTCTTAACAACTTATGGTACCTCAGGTGAAAAAGGAACGGGTTTAGGCTTGCTACTATGCAAAGAGTTTGTAGAGAAACACAGCGGTAAAATTTGGGTAGAAAGTGAAATAGGAAAAGGAAGTGAATTCAAATTTACCATACCTTTAAATTAATATAGTTAATAGTATTTAAGAGTTTTGTTTTTTTTCAGATGTATTCAAAGAGAGGTGATATTCCTATTTTTTATTTTTCTTATCTCAACTAAAAATCTGTCAGTTGCATAAATTGAATACCCTATACAACTTAGTCAAACTGTGTGGGGTATTTTTTATTGCATTCCCTAATCTTTTGTATTATCAATCTAAAAAAATATCTTTAGGCCATTCTAACACGATCCTTAACCACGAATATGTTTACCCCGCAAGACTTTGACTTATTTCGCAAAGGCGACAGACAGGCTTTCAAGTGTATTTTTGACACGTTTTATAAAGCATTGCTGATTTTTGCAAAAAAATATGTGCAGGACAATGATTTGGCCGAAGACTTGGTACAAGAAGTTTTGGTAAAACTTTGGGAAAAGAGGAAAACCATAGAGGATGCTTCAACCATAAAGGCTTTCTTGTATATGAGTGTGAAAAATAAAGCACTGAATTATTTTCGTCATCAAAAAGTAATTGACGCTCATCAGAAAGAGATCTTACTGGATAAGTCGAATGAGCTTTTCTTTAAGAATCATTTAATAGAAGAAGAAACCTATCGTTTGCTGGTACAGGCCATTGACGATTTGCCTGAGCAGACCCGAAAGGTGTGTACTTTGAGCATGAATGGGGCAAAGAATGCACAAATTGCTGAAGAACTCGATTTATCAACCAGTACGGTGAAATACCACAAAAATCAAGCGATTACCATTCTAAGAGAACGCTTAAAGGATCAACTTTTTCTATTACCGCTATTGGCTCACCTTCTCGATTTGTAAGCGTTTGAATGTGAATGACTCCCGGGGCTTAAGATGCTATGTCCCTCAGCCCTTATTTTCAGGCTATTTACCCCAAAACTTCCTTTGCTTTATCCTATTAAAAGCCCTAACTTTCAGAGAATAGCTGAACCTTAAAGACTTAATTTTAGATTTTTTAAAAAAAAATCCATTCTTCACTGTCCTTTTGTTTGGCTAGGGTGTATTATAAGTACAAAAGCCAATTAAAATGATGAGCACTACCAAAGCACATATTAAAATTTCAAAACTCATTTACAAAGAGAGAACTGATTTGTTAAGCGAGTCGGAAACTGATTTTCTCAATGTATGGAAAAATGAGTCGGACGAAAATCGAACTATTTATGAGAGACTCAGCCAGGACTTGGATCTTGAATCAAAGAAAGAGGAGTACAATCAAATTGATCTGGGTGAAGCCTGGAAAAAATTGGAACCCCAATTAAAGGCAGAAACAAAAGTGCGAACCCTGTTTAAAGAGTTCGTTCGCTATGCTGCCATTTTAATTCTGCCTTTGGCAATAGGGGGGTATTTGGTTTATCATGCCATCGATTCGGTAGAAAGCTACGATGAAATTCTGGTGGATAACATCAAACCTGGCACACAAAAAGCCACTTTGGTTTTGGCCAATGGTGAAATGATCGATCTTGAAGACCAGCAGAACAGCTTGATAAAAACCCCAGAAGGAGATCAGTTAAATAATAGCAATCATAAACTGTCCTACAATAGTGAACAGTTGGCCGAAATGAAAACTAAGTGGCATCGTCTGGTCGTACCCAAAGGTGGGGAGTACCAGTTACAGCTTTCTGATGGTACTCAGGTTTGGCTCAACTCCGATTCTGAATTAAAATATACCGACAGGTTTGTTGGGAAAGACCGCATTGTGCACTTGAAAGGTGAAGCCTATTTCGATGTGGCAGAGGATAAAGCACACGCCTTTATTGTAAAAACCAACACTATGGATGTCAAGGTATATGGTACCGAGTTTAATGTGATGGCCTATGAGGATGAGGAAGCTGTATATACGACTCTGGTTGAAGGAAGTGTTGGTGTCGACCTGAAAAATGAGACAGGCATTGTTGAGAAGATGATGCTGAAAACCAATATGCAAGTTGCTTATAATAAAGGAGCCTTGAAAGGAGAGGTTAGAACGGTTGATACTGGTTTATATACAGGCTGGAAAGATGGACGATTCCAGTTTAATGATGAAGATTTGGGAAGTATTCTTCGTAAACTATCCAGATGGTACGATGTGAAGGTCTTCTTCCAGAATTCTACAATTCAAAATATACGTTTTACGGGGGAAATGAAACGTTTCGATGATTTTTCAACCATCCTGGATTTATTGGAACTGGGATCGGATGTTGAGTTTCAAGTTAAAGGAAATGTACTAACTGTTAATCAAAAAATATAATCAAAGCCAAAAGAAAACCCGAAAAATGCGACAACACTTTTCGGGCAGTTAAAAGAATACATGCGGTATTCTTAGTTTAACCTTAATCATTACAAATTTATGAAAAAAAACTGGAATTGTCATTTCCTTCCGACAAGAGGGAAATGGCAGAAGAACTATTGGATTATGAGGAATTTTATTATTCTATTTTTGGCACTCAACCTAAGTGCTTTTGCTAATGGACTTTCACAGGAGGTTTCTTTAGTCCGGTACGAGAATGCCACGCTAATTGAAGTGTTCGAAGATATCAAAGTACAAACGGGTTATGGTATTCTTTACAAGATACAGGATATTAATCCTGATATCAGAGTGAATATGAATATGGAAAATTCGAGTGTACAGAAAATTCTTATGGATGTACTGGAAGGAACCAGCCTGGATTATAAGGTACAGGATGAGGTGATTGTGATATTTAAAGCTGAGAAAATCGTTCAACCCCAGGCAACAAGCCAGCAAAAGGAAAAAATAGAAATCAAGGGAACCGTTACCGATAATAAGGGCGAAACCCTGCCAGGCGTGTCAGTTGTTGTAAAAGGGACGTCGACTGGAGTGGCAACAGATATTGATGGTAATTATTTTATCCAATTTGAGAATGAAAATGCCGTCTTAGTATTCTCCTTTGTAGGAATGCTTGCTCAGGAGATTGCTTACAATGGACAATCAGTTCAGAATGTGATCCTATTAGCTGATGCAGAACAAATGGCTGAGATTGTGGTTACTGGGTATCAAACTATTTCGAAAGAAAGAGTAACAGGATCATTTGCTAAAATAGACAATGAAGTATTGGAGCAGCGCCCGGTAATGAGTTTGGTTGAACGATTGGAAGGGACTGTAGCCGGATTAAATGTGGTTAATGGTAAAATTCAAATTCGTGGGGTGAGTACGCTTTATGCCAACGATGAGGTTTTATTTATTGTTGATGGCTTTCCCATTGAAGGTGATCTGTCTTCAATTAACCCTGAAGATATTGAGTCGGTAACCGTATTGAAAGATGCTTCGGCTGCTTCTATTTGGGGTGTACGAGCAAGTAATGGTGTTGTGGTTGTTGCAACCAAAAAAGGAAAGAAGAATGAGGAACTGAATGTAAGTTTTTCTACTCATTTAGGCATTACAGAAAAGATCGATTATTCAAAAATGAACTATATGTCAACCTCTGATCATATTGATGTGAATAGAGAATTTCTAGATAAGGGTTGGAGTGTTAATCAGATATTACTAGGACAACAGCAAGGTGTTAGTTTATACGATGAAGCTTGGTTGCATCTGCAAGATAAGACACCTGATGGAGATGTATGGTCGCAAGGACAATTCAATAAATATGTAGATAATTTACGAACTAAGGATGTTGAAAAACAATGGGAGAAATACCTGTTAAGAAATGCAATGAGCTCGATCTATAACCTGTCACTATCAGGAGGTGGTGATAAAAATACATTTTACAGCTCTCTTGTTTATAACGATAACTTAGGTTCATCCATAGGGAGTTCATCTCAGAATTTTACATTTAGTTTACAGGACACTTATCAGTATAACGATAAACTTAGTTTTATTGTAGGTGTAACAGGTTCGCTGAATGAAATCAAGGCGAATGGTGTTGACCCAGCTCTTATCGCTATTCAACATCCTTACGATGAGTTAGTTGATGAGAACGGACAAACCATACAATATTACAAGACAAGAGACCGATGGACCTCTCTGCAAAGAGAAGCTCTACCTGGTATTGGGTCCTATGGCTTTAATCAATTGGACGAACAAAGAAATACTGATAAGAGCAACGAAAGGTTTTCAATTCGTGCCAAATTTGGCTTGGATTATAAGATTCTTGAGAACTTAACTTTTTCTTCAAGCTTTCAGTACGAGAAAGAAAATAATAATGTAGATCAGTATAATTCCATGAGCTTGCCCAGTCATAGAATAAGGTTGAATGAGTTCTTTAAAAATGGAGAATCACAGCTACCTTTAGGGACGGAGTATCTATTGGAAAGATCAGAGGTAAAAGCCTGGGATTTTAGAAATACTATGACTTGGGATAAAGAGTGGACCGACCATAAACTAAATGTATTTGCTGGGACTGAAATCAGAAAGAGAACCTGGGGTACTTTCAGCGATAAAAAGTATGGTTACGATAAGCAGTCTACAACGTCGATACCTGTTAATCAGGAAAAGTTTATAGGTGGTGAAATAAGTGATTGGAAAGGAAATAATAGGTTGTATGATACATTTTATAGAACCTCCAATACAGATCTAAGGGAATTTTCTATGTTTTCAAATATTGGTTACGAGTTTAAAGAAAAATACTCTTTAACAGCCAGTTTTCGTGTCGATCAAAAGAATCTGTTTGGTAGCGATCCTGATTTCAGATATAAACCTCTATGGTCGACAGGTATTGGATGGAATATGGCCAAAGAGGATTTTATGCAGGATATTGATTTTGTTAATCGATTGAGACTTAGGGCAACATATGGTATAAACGGAAATGCGAGTAATCAATACTCTCCATACGCACAAGCTGAAAGTAAATTTCAAGTTTTGGTTGGAAACCAGTATAAGTATTTACGTTTATCTCAGGCAGCTAATGAAAAATTGAAGTGGGAAGAAACCGCCGTATTTAATGTCGGAGTTGATTTTGCCTTGCTAAATAACAAATTGAATGGTAGCATTGAATACTATTCGCGAAACAGTTCTGATTTATTAGGAATTGTAGATTTAGATCCTACCACAGGTTTTACCTATGCAGTAATGAATTATGCTTCTATGCAAAATAGAGGGCTTGAATTAAATCTAAATGGGACGCTTCTGCAAAAAGGTGATTTTACCTGGACTTCGAATCTGAATTTTTCTTATAACAAAAACAAAGTTACAGATATTTTGGAGAAAAGACCTGCCTATTCGATTGTTAATAGAGGAAAGCTAGCTGTTGGAGAGTCTGTTAATAATATCTACAGCTACAATTATGCAGGTCTGGATTCAAATGGAGATATGTTATTGTATAATACAGATGGAACCACTAAAGCAAGAAAAGATGCTGACCTTTATGGTGCATTCCCCGAAGAAGAATTAATTTATAATGGTGAATCAGTTGCTCCTTACTATGGTGGTTTGTCCAATACTTTTTCCTATAAAAATCTCGATATAAGTATTAACCTAAGCTATAAGTTCGGACATAAATTCCGCCATAATTATGGCGATATAACTAATGGTGCAACTGGCACAATGATTCAAGATCACTGGGTAGACAGATGGCAAGAGCCAGGCGATGAATTAAAAACCAGAGTCCCTAGGATTAGTTATTTTGGGAAAAATCCTTCAACAGTAGAAAATGAAGGCTTTGAAAAAATGTTTTATGATGATATAGCTTATAGATATTCACAAGATAATGTTTATGATGCGGCTTTTATTAGAGTTAGAGATATTATATTAGCTTATACTGTGTCTGATAATCTTTTGAATCAAAGTTTTATTAAGAGTTTAAAATTAACGGCTCAGGTTACCAATCCTTTTCTGTGGGTAGCCAATAAAGAAGGCTTTGATCCTGAGGCTTACAGAGGAATGGCATACGATAATTTAAAAACATTCACCTTTGGCTTAAAGGCTAAATTTTAATAATAATGATGATGAAAAATATATATATCATACTCATCGCTATATTGCTGAGCTCATGTAGCGCTGATGAATTTCTTGATGTGAAACCTACCGGAGTTGTTATTCCTGAGTCGGTTAATGATTTTGATATGCTTATGCAATCTCCTACTATGCATAGATCTAACTGGACTAACTTAAATTATTGGGATCCTGATGTCTTGCTCAGCGACAAAATGTTGAATTTAATTCAGTCTTCCAAAAGTCTGGTGAATCAATACAAATGGGCTGAAAATATTTATTCTGTTAGTGAAAATGATGAGGACTGGAATATACTGTATAGTAATATATATGTCTATAATACAATTATCAAAGAGATTGATGATGCGCCATTAGGTCTTCTTACCGAGACGGATAGAATAAGAGTCAAAGGAGAAGCCTATGGACAAAGAGCTATGGAATATTTTTTGTTGGCCTGTGAATATGTTCCGGCCTATTCAACTGACACAAAAGATAAGCTGGCTATCCCCATGCCAATGGAAGCAAATATTACGGTTGATATTCCAAAATCAACAGTAGGCGAAATTTATAACCAGATTCTATCTGACTTAAAAGTAGCAGCTCCTTTATTGGAAAATGCCCCGGCAATTAATCAGGAAGCAAATTTTAGACCTGGTCTTGCATCTGTTAAGGGCTTGCTTGCATTAGTCAGCTTGCATATGGGGGATTTTGCTGCTGCAAAAACGTATTCAAGTGAAGCTTTGGTTTTGTATAATCACTTGTATGATTATACGACTTTTTCGAATAAAAGACCTGGTGATGCCTGGTCTGGATTAAATATTGATGATTTCACTTTAGGATTAAATGATAAATCAGTCATTTGGAGTCGCATTAATCAATGGTCATACTCTTTCCCTTACGATGGGCATTTATACCATCCTGATTTACGAGCCTTGTTTGATCAGGTTAACGACCAAAGATACATCTTATTCTCTAGTTCAAAAGCGAACCCTAATTCGGGTTTTGGCGATCTTACCGTGAGTCCGAATGTTGCTTATGCTAGTAAAGATAAAGCATCACAAGCAGGTCTATCTGTAGCGAACTTAACTTTGGTTCAGGCTGAAGCTTGTATTAGAACGAATGATAAAGATGGAGCGGTAAATGCTTTAAATACATTATTAGTAAAAAGAATAAAGAGTTTTACACCCTTAGTAGCTTCTGATTTTGCTGATAATACGGCTGTTCTGAATAAAGTAAAGCAAGAAAGACGTAAAGAATTAATGGCAACAGGTAATTATTTGATTGACTTAAAACGATACCATGCTTTGGGAGAATCGATACCAACATTTACACGTGTAATCAATTCAAAAACGCACACATTAGAACCAGGGAGTTCTAAGTACGCATTACCAATTCCATTGAAAGTTCAGGCATTAAATTCTAATCTTTAAAATAATAATCAGATGAAAATATATTCATATATAAAATATCTGCTGATTGGGAGTTTGTTTTTTACTCTTCAATCATGTGACGATAACTTTGCAGATTTAAAGGAAAAGTCTCTTACCTGGCAAGAATCCACCCATTTAAAGATAAATGCTGTTGAAGGAAAAGAGAACTTTATTTGGGAAAAGAGTGTTGAAACTTCGTTGCAGTATTGGAAAAATACGAGTATCGAACTGGATGTTGTTATTAATTCGAAAAAAGCTAGAACAGAACTTTCGAAGATCGACTTTTATATAACAGCAGAAGAACGCGATGGCTATAACTATTCAGCACCTTTTGATACCAATGGGAAACTGCTAAGAACCATATCAGCTATTCCTGAAGATGGAAAATTATCTCTTGCACTAAATGCAGAAGAGGTGTATCAAATGTTTAGCTCAGATTTTAAAAATGATAGGACAGTATCAAAAGTTTTAAGTGGTGATCTGTTCGAACTTCATTGGGTTATAACTGCAAAAGATGGTTCTGTTATGGATTCTCGGAATTATGTTGGAGGAGAATATCGTTATGATTTTTCAGGATTATATTTGGAGTTATCTCCTGTTTGGCCGAATACTTTTAAGGTAGAGTGGTTAGCAGGGAAAGACTTATTAGAAATGATTGGTGCATCTTTTGCTTCTGATGAAATAACTATAACTGCAACAACTGCTTCTGGAACATATGATGCTCCTTATCTGTTCAATGCAAACATAGGTATGCCATTTATGGCATCATTAGTGTTTAATTCAGATACTGGTGAAACACAGGTGGCAGATGTATGGGGATTAGGCGCAGGCTGGAAATTCTCAAATATAGATGGAGTGTCGCTGGATATTGAGCTTACTGGAACAGAAAATATTTTAATGCCAGGAGCATACAAGGTAAGACTGACTAGGACAGATGGCGCAAATTGGCCAACCAATATTCATTAAGAAGTAATATTGATAGAGTCAGTCTTTTATCAGATTAATAAAATGTTTTTTTTGGATACGCAGAGTAGAAATGACTCTGCGTATCTACGCTTAAGGTAAGTAAATCTTAAGCGTAGTATCCATAATTTAATTTTCTCTCCAAAAGCATTTAGTGTAAATAATTCTTTCACACTAAACACTTCACTTATTTTAATATAAAATAATTAAATATGAAAAAAATAATTATATCACTGCTTGTCTTACTAATTTCTGGGAATGTATTTTCAGAGGGAATTAAGTTTGAACATGGAACTTTAAACGAGGCTTTTGCTAAAGCAAAACAAGAAAATAAGTTGATTTTTATAGACTGTTACACGACTTGGTGTGGCCCATGTAAATATTTGTCTAAGAAAGTGTTTACTAACGATGAGGTTGGAGATTTTTTTAATGCAAGATTTATAAATATGAAGATGGATATGGAGTCAGACGCTGGTAAACTTATAAGTGGAAAGTACCAAGTTAAGTCATTTCCTACTTTATTGTGGTTAGATTTTGAAGGAAATGTTCAACATCGAGTAGTAGGAGCTTCTGACAATAAATCTTTAATAAAAGCAGCTCAAATTGCGTTAGATGAAAATAACAATTTTAATAGTATGAATGAGCGATTCAAAAATGGGGATCGTACTTCTGATTTTTTAAAAAAATATATCATAGATTCAGAGGGTGTTGGTGTTTATTCAAAGGAAGCTGTTGATTACTATTTTGCAAGTAAGAAGCTAGAAGAATTGACGAATAAATCGGATTTAATGATAATTAATAATACAATAAAATCAACTTCTCACCCAATTTACAGATATATTTTGACTAATCGGAAAGATTTTTATGCAGTAAGTACTCAAGCAGAGATTGATTCATATCTTTTAAATACTATGAGTGAAGAATTGGTGTTTTTGGCTGAAAAGGGCGATAAAGAAGCTTTATCAGCCAAGGGAAATCAGTTGAAAAAGCTGGATCAGGAATTGGGGACTCAAGCTTTGGCACTCATGGAGTTGAAGTTGCTTCAAAAAGGTTCAAATCAGAAAGTATTTTATCAAGCCTTAGTGGATTACGCTTTCAAATTTACATATGATAAGTCTGATGAATTAAATTCTTATGCTTGGATGATTGCTATTGCAAAAGTTGATCTTGGGAATAAGCTGTTAAACAATGCAGTAAAAATGGTAGAGCGTTCTATTGAATTGGATATTAATTATATGAACTTGGATACTTATGCTTGTGTTTTATACAAAGCAGGTAAAGTTGAAGAGGCAAAAATTGAAGCTGCAAAATCAGTTAAATTAGCACCTGATAGAGCAAAAAAAGGTTTATGGTCTACCAAGTTTTTGGATGGAGGAGTAAAATAATCAGTTATGGCATAAATGATTCAAAAGAAAGATATGACGGAGATTCAGTTGTTGTCTGATAAAGCCCTAGAATCAGAATTTGCAAAAGCCTATAAGGTGTACACTATTCCTCGCTTTATTATTTTGAATCCGGAAGGAAATATAGTTGATGCCAATGCGCCATTCCCATCAAATCCAAAATTAAAAGAATTACTTAACGAATTAGACTTGTAAAAGAGCATTCGTATTATTCATCATTTACTATTAGTTCGTGCATTTTGACTCGTGCATTGAATTAGGTTTGATACCACCTCCATTACGGGGGTGGTTTTTTGTGACCATTTAGTAAGGGAGTCAAATATTAATCTTGTAATTGTTAATTAAAGTGAAATAAAGTAGGGTTTAGGTTCTGTTACATGTTTAGTAATAATAGAACCATGTATTAAGGATGACTGTTAGAAATCCAAATCTTACGTGCCGTTGTTCAGGATTTAGTATGTGTCTTATTTGACATTTAAAGCAAATAATCATCTTAATTATTTAGTTGCAAGATTATAGATGTGAAATTTTAAATAAATAGTAGATAGAATGAAAGAAATTAGAATTGTTAGTTTAGTTGGGTTGTGTTTATTTTTATCAGTAATGGCATATAGTCAGGAAAATGATGATGACTTGAGAAGAATAATGGAAAGAAAAAATAATATTGATTTATCGATAGGTGGAACAGGATTATTCGCATCTGTAAATTACAACAGAATGATTTTTGTTAAGACAAATTATTTTGTGAATGCTTCTGTTGGAATAGGAACCGTTCCATTAAATGGTGGAATTGCCATACCACATCAAGTTACTTTTAACTTAGGAAAGAAAAGCAGTTTCCTTGAGCTAGGGATTGGGGGGACTTGTTGGAGTGGTAAAAGTAATGCCTCAGGTTATACTGAAACATTGAATTCTTACCAACTTTCTCCAATTATTGGATGGAGAAAACATTTTGGTAACAATTTAATTTTTCGGGTGTATGCAAACCCCTTATTCCGTATTTCCGGAGAATATTATATAGAAGATTATTCTGTTATTCCATATTTAGGTATTAGCCTGGGATATAGTTTTTAATATAAGATGAAAACAAACTACTGCTAATATTTCATTTTAAGAGAGGTTTGAATATGACTCTTAATTTTGGCAACCCATTAATATTCATTAGAATAACCAAGCAAACATGTGGAATATGAAGAATTACTTATTTTTGATAACTATCGCTTTGTCTTTGAATCTTTGCTCTTGTGAAAAAGACAAATTAACAGAAGATAAGACACCTAAATTTCAGCCAATTGAATTTGTGAAGATTGGAGGAATAGACCAAGTGATTAGTGTGAAAGGCAATGATTTATCAAAACCTGTTCTATTAATATTGCATGGCGGGCCAGGCTATGCCATGCTACCCCTTTTTCATATGAAATTATCGGAATTAGAAAATCATTTTATCATAGTAAATTGGGATCAGAGAGGTGCAGGTCGGTCATATTCTGATGATATAGACGTTTCTTCAATGACACTTAATCAATCTATTTCTGATGCACATGAATTAACAATTAAGCTAAAAAATAAATTTAATAAGGATAAAATCTATTTACTCGGCCATTCATGGGGAACTGTGTTGGGTATTGAATTAATTAAGGATTATCCACAAGATTATTCTGCTTATATTGGCGTTGGGCAGGTTGTGAATGTGATAAAAAATGAACAGCATAGCTATGCATTTGCCTTAAATCAAGCTACTACTCATAATAATAGTTTTGGAATTAATGAACTTGTGTCGGTTGGGGCTCCAAATAATGATGGTGAATACTTGAATGATAAGGGGTATGAAATAACCAATAAATGGATGGAGTTTTATGGTGGAAGTATCTTTGGTCAGACCAGTTCAGATGAAGTAACTGATCTTATCCTGTCTGATGACATATATGCTGATTATAAAGACCAATGGAGTAAGGGGGTTAATTTTTCTCAGCAATTGTTTGATGATCCCAATGTCTGGTCTTTTGATTTTTCTCGAACTCACCTTGATTTATCCCTACCTGTGTATTTCTTTATGGGAAACCATGATTACGATACCCCTTTTACCTTAGTTGAACAATATTATAATACTTTGAAAGCCCCAAGAAAACAGCTTGTTTGGTTTGAAAACTCGGCTCATTTCCCATTTTATGAAGAAAGAGGAAAGTTTATATCAGAACTAATTAAGCTAAGTGATTTATAATCTGATGCGCCAAGACCTTCTCAAGCAGAGCTAAGAACTTTATTAAATAGTTTGCCACTTTAAGGAATTCTTTAAATCAGCCTAACCTGATTTTATATTATATCGGATCCATGCATTTTGACTTGTGCAATGAATTAGGTTTGGTACCACCTCCACCTCGGGGTGGTATTTTCAGTTCCTACAGACCTTATAACTTTTTATAATGAAAAACGATTATATAGGGCTCATATTTGGATGTCCTCTTTGTATGAAAGAGAGTGTATGTCCTTTTCAAATGTTTCGAAAGGAGAAGGATATGAGGATACGACTTAGGATGTGGGAGGCTATGGACCTTATCGGTTTTTCAGATAAACTAAGATTTCATGAGCTTTGTTTTGAGAAAAATAAACTATAAATAGAATCTCCCTTCAGATTCCCAAATACTTGTTTTCATGGCTACCTTCAACATCTCAGTCAAAAATATCATGAATCTGAATTAAATATTATATTGGAAGCTAGCTACACTACGGGGGTGTTTTTTTCGTTTTTATAAATTTAATCTGTCTAGAAGATTTTCCTTTTTTAAATTCATCTCTAAGGCGGGCGAGGAGCGTATAATCCAATTTAGTTTTGTGCTTCATTTACCCAATTTAATCGAATAGGTGTCTTATAGGTATAAGCAGGTATTTAGTACAATGAAAATCATGAGGTTTCAATCCTTTTAGTTGATTTCTTTTTCTTATATTTCTCTTGGGTGAGGCCTTCAATTTTCACGTTTATTTAAGTTTTTTTTAGAAATTCGTGCACTTTTATCACCCATTTCAAAAACTAAACGAGTATTATAATAAGCTTTAAGCCTAAATCCGATTTTTTGAAAAAACTACTGATCAATAAGGCCATACTCGAAGAACTCTTTAAGGAAAACTATAAGGGTTTGTATTATCATGCCTATAGTTTTACCAATGACTCCGATGTGTCAAAAGATATTGTGAATGATGTTTTCGAATTAATCTGGAAAAAAAGAGACAATATTGATATCACCTACTCCATAAAGTCTTTGCTCTACAGTATGACGAAAAATAAGGCCATCAATTATTTACGTCATGAAGAAGTGAAGAAAAAATACAGCGACTATAAAATCGATTCTTCTGAAATGGTAGAAGAAGATTATAGAGACCATGAAGCGCTCATTACTAAAATTAAAGCAGCGATTGAAGAACTTCCTCCACAAGGTCGTATCATCTTTAAAATGTGTTTTATAGAGAATAGACGTTATAAAGAGATTGCTGAAGAGTTAGACCTGTCAGTGAATACCGTTAAAACACATATTTCCAAATCGCTTAAGCGCTTGCGCAATGATTTCTCAGGAGAAATACTTTTGTTTTTTATTTCTACAAAAAAATAATAAAAAGATATCACCCTTTTTTGTTTTTTGCTGTGTTAGTAATAGAGAGCAATTGAAAAATGGATCAAATCCGAAAATTATGTTTTCTTTTATTCCTGTTTCATCCTAACGGGAATCGTTTTATAAAAAATATCAAATGAAATATCAACACGAAGATATAGAGAAGATCATACAGCTTTTTAATAAGCCTAAGGGTAAAATAGCCCAGTTTCTTGTCGATAATAAAGACGATAAGGAGCTTGTGAGCTTGTATCACGAACTTAGAAAGAATAAGGAGGCTTTATTAGATGTTGAGAAAATTGACATGCCTAATGTTGAGTTGGAATGGCAAAGAATAAGGTATAGTATCCAGAAGAAGCAAAAACGTAAGTGGTTTCGGATGATCGCTGCCAGTCTTGTGCTTATATTATCGGTGAGCTTTCTTTTGGTATTCGAATTGCCCCTTACGTCTTATGATCCTATCGCACAAACTATGGATAGCATTATTCATGGTAGTTCTAAGGCTATTTTAACAACCTCTACAGGAGAAAGTCATTATTTAGATGGGAGTAAGGACTTAAGCATAAATGAACAATCTGGTATTGAAATTTTAGCTGGAACGGATAAACGTATTTCATACAAATATCAGAACGGACAGGATAGTGTCGTAGAGAAAATGGTTTTTAACTCGCTTAAAACACCACGAGGAGGCGAATATCAAATCGTTTTGGCAGATGGCACAAAGGTTTGGCTGAACTCAGAATCAGAACTGAAATACCCTCTTAAGTTTATTGAGAATGAAAGAGCTGTAGAACTAATTGGTGAGGCTTATTTCGAGGTCGCAAAAAATCCGGAACAAACCTTTATTGTAAAAACCCATCATGTGAATACCAAAGTGCTGGGAACGCATTTTAATGTGTGTGCCTATCCCAACGAAGATGCCAATATTACACTTGTTGAAGGCAAGGTCGGTTTGGAAAATAAGCTAACAGGAAACGAACATCTATTATCACCTGGCGAAAATGCAAAGCTTGAGACTAGTAGTAGAGAATTGTTGATTTCTCAAGTCGATGTGAAAAAATACACCGCATGGCGTAACGGCTATTTTTATTTTGAACGAGAGAGACTCGAAGATATTCTTTTGAAACTTGAACGCTGGTACGACTTTAAAGTCTTTTATCAGAATGCCAATGTGAAAGATTTTGAGTTTAGAATGAGAGCCGACCGAACCGTGAGTTTCGATGAGGTGATTAAACGATTGGAACTAACAGGAAGAATAAATATCAGTGTGAAAGGAAAGGCCCTTGTGATATCGGATGTAAATAGAAACTAAACCAAAATAAAAAAAGGGATAGTTGGAGCTATCCCTAATAAAGTAACATTCATTCTTGGAGGAATGAATTATTATTAATCTTCATGACAAATTTATGAAAAAAAAACTAACCATTCCTTTATCTACATGGGATAAAGGAAAAAGAAAACGCTTTTTTATGCGCTTAGGCTTATTAAAATTAATGCTGATTTTTGGATTGATGAGTACGCATGCCAATGTGAATTCACAGACGATTATCTCGAAATTAAAACTCGAAGAAGTTGAACTATCAGAGGCTTTGGAGCGTATTGAAGAACTCAGCTCTTACGATTTTGTCTTTAACTACAATGATCTTAAAGGCTACAAGGTTTCAGTAGATTTGGAAGAAACAAGCCTTGAGAATTGTTTAGATCAAGTTTTGAGAGAAGTACCCTTTGAATACCAGACTAAAGGTGATGTGGTGGTTATTTCTTATAAGAAAAAATCTGCACCCATTCAGCAAGAAAAAAGAGAAATCAAAGGAAAGGTCACTGATGAAAATGGCGAAACTTTACCTGGTGTATCAGTCGTTGTAAAAGGGACGTCGACTGGAGTGGCAACAGATATTGATGGGAATTATGCTATTCAATTTGACCATGAAAATGCAGTCTTGGTTTTTTCTTTTGTTGGGATGGTTCAGCAAGAGATAGCTTATCATGCTCAAAGTAGTTTGAATGTTGTATTGCAATACGATACTGCAAATTTGGAAGAAGTTGTTGTTACTGGTTATCAAACTATATCTAAAGAGCGTGCGACTGGGTCTTTTGAGAAAGTTGATTCGAAACAAATTGAAAAACCGGTTTCTGATATTAGCGAAAGATTGGTAGGAACAGTAACTGGTCTTCAACAAGTGAGAGACCCTAGTGGTGATGTAAGGTTTGAAATAAGGGGACAATCTTCAATTACAACACCTAATGTTGGGGTATCACAACCACTCGTTGTTGTAGATGGATTTCCTATTGAGGGCGATTTTAAAACTGTAAATCCAAATGATATTGAAAGTGTTACAATATTGAAAGATGCAGCAGCAACTTCAATATGGGGAGCGCGTTCTGCTAATGGTGTGATAGTTATTACTACAAAAAAGGGCTCAACAAAAAATAAAGCAAAAGTTGAATTTAGTTCTTTCTGGAAATTCAAAAATAAACCGAATCTTAGAAAAACTCTTAATAGACTATCCAGTGCAGATCAAATAGAATTGGAGAAATATGTATATACCACTGAGAATAATTACGGTGAACGTGGGTATATTCCATATTACAGCTCAATAAGTGATAATAATGGCCATGTTGCAATGGGTGATTTATCAGCCGGACAACTTGCTTTTAACGAACATTATCTGGGTAAAATAACATTGCAAGAAAGAGATAATAGGCTGTCTGCTTTATCTAAATTGGATAATACGAAGCAAATAGAGAAATATTTATTACAGCAAAATTTTACGCAACAATATAATTTAGCTGTTTCTGGTGGAAATGATAAAATGAATAACCGTTTATCATTAATGTTTGAAGATCGTAAGGGTGATAATAAAAATAATGATCTGAAGAAATACATGGTAAATTATAAACTAAATTATAAGATATTAAAAAATTTAGATTTTTCTTTTAATGGGACTTTAAATTATAATAATGAGGAATATAATGGAAGTGGTTCAAAGATATATAATTCATATTCACCTGTAGCTTATGCTAAAGGTGTGGCACCCTACCAGATGTTAAAAAATGCTGATGGTTCACTGGCTAGATGGTCTAACGGGGTAATGACAAAATGGGGTATTAGTGGAAGCAGTACAACTATTTATGGGCCAAATTTTGCCAGATATATAGCTCCAATAAAAGATAAATTTCCCTATCAGGATTGGACCTTTAATCCTATAGAGGAAATAAATGCAAGAGATTTTAATGCAAGGGATATTAATGCCCGTTTTCAGGCAGGACTTAACTTTAAAATTATAAAAGGACTTGATCTGTCTTCTAAATTCCAATATGAGATATATGATCAAAGAATTAATGAACGCTATTTTGAGAATTCATTTGAAGTTAGGATGCGTGTAAATGCAACGAGTGGTTGGGATAAATATACTAATGAAGTTACACAAAGACTTCCTAAAGGTGAATTTTTAGATAAGGCAGATACTGAAATTAAATCGTATAACTTCAGAAATCAATTAAATTTTCATAGAGATTTTGGTAAACATAGCATAAGTGCATTAGTTGGTACAGAAGTTAGTGAGAAAACAACAAATATATGGGCACAGCCACGTGGTTATGGTTACGATAATAATAGATTAAGCTCAGCATCACTTCTACATGGGGATGGCTCTGATAGATCATTTATTACTGCACTTCAAATGCGCCTGGGAATTATTCCGGAACCGGTCACTTCTCCTTATCCTACTATTATAGGTAGACAAGCTTATGGTCTCCTTTTTGGGTTCAGAACCACTGCTCTACCAGGATATTCCCAAGAGGTTTATTTTTCAATGTATAGTAATTTGGCATATACTTACGATGAAAAGTTTACATTGACTGCTTCTGCCAGAACGGATGCATCTAATTTTATTGCGGATGATCCTAAATATAGATATTCTCCATTCTGGTCTATTGGTGGTATTTGGCATATTAGCAAAGAGATGTTTATGGAGGATTTAAATTGGATTGACAGATTAGCTATTCGTACGAGTTATGGTGTAAATGGAAATGCGAATAAAGGTAGCTCCGCAAAAACAGTTTTAAATGTAAAGCCATTAAGTAATTCATATACAGGAGGATTGGAGTCGGAAATAGTGAATGGTTATGGTAATCCTGATTTAGGATGGGAAAAAGTTAATACTTTCAATTTAGGATTAGATTATTCTCTTTTTAATGGCAAATTATTTGGTAAAGTTGAATTCTATAATAAAAATAGTAAAGATTTAATTTGTAGGGTATCAGTACCTAGGTATTCAGGAGCAAATTTGGCTAATTTGAATGCTGCTGAAATGTATAATCGTGGTCTTGAAATGGAATTCGGTACTAATATTTCTATTTTAAAAGATGATATTGTGTGGTCAGGTAATCTTTCTTTTGCATATAATAAAAATAAAATAACAAATGTATTAGCTGAACCTACAGGAGTTAACGATTTGGTTAATGGTGGATATTTTGCATACGCGTCAGGCTATGATGCTAATGCTTTATGGACCAGGAGGTATGCCGGATTGGTGAATGATGAACCTATGATATACGATTCTAAAAACACAAAGCATAGTGCCGTGGACACATGGAACCTTACGGGTACACCTTTTGACTATTCTGTATATAGCGGAACAAAAAGAGCTCCTTATGTTTTGGGATTTAACTCTAATTTTAAAATTTACGATTTTGATATTTCCTTTATATTAACAGGTAAATTCGGTCATAAATTTATGAGAGAAGCTTATGATTTTTATTTACCAGTAACGAATACCTCTGTATCTTCACTATATAAAGAAGCTATAAGTGTTGATCCTGATAAACAGATGCCAATGCCAACCCAAGGCTATAATACACAACTAGGAAATTATCCTTTGGCACAGAATAAGATGAATTATTTAGTTGAAAATGCCTCTCATATAAGATTTCAAGAAATAAGTGTCACTTATAATATGCCACATACGATGATTTCTAAATTAGGGTTAGACGCATGTAAATTATATAGCCAGGTAAATAATATTGGGACCATCTTATTTAATGATTATAATGAAGATCCTGAGTATGGATTTAACAAGCCAACGGCAGTATTTACTTTTGGGCTAAAATGTAACTTTTAAAATTTCGTACAATGAAAAAAATATATGTTTTAATAATATCATTTTCGTTCTTGTTGGGAGCTTGTAATGATCTTTTAGAAAAGGTTCCTAGTAAACAAAGCGATATCGTTCCTACTCATGTCGACTATCTTATAGGATTATTGTCATCAGATGATATGTATGTTTCAGCATCCGATGATAAAGTATTATTAAGTGATGATTTTAATGCTCTTAGAATTTTCCAGGAGCAGAATGATAAAACATTTAGTCGTATGGGGATGCAATTTCCTTTAACTTGGAGTTTTAAAAATCTTACAGCTGTAAAATATTCTCGCAGCTGTTGGGAGAGTGAATATTCTATAATTTATCGGGCGAATACCATTCTGGATTATTTATCGGATGTAAGTGGAACAGAACAAGAAAAGTTGAGATTAAAAGCTGATGCACATTTTATTCGTGCTTTTTCTCATTTTAATCTTGTCAATACTTTTTCGTTACCATATAAAGCTGATAAATCGAACGGTGAAGATCTGGGAGTTCCGATACAAACGTTTCCCAGTATAGCTAATTTTCCCGTTAGATCAAGTTTAGAAGATACGTATCAGTTTATCATAGATGAATTAAAAATTTCAGAAGAACTCTTGAAAGATCAGGAATTAGAAATTGCCCCTATAGGAAATATATGTCAATGGAGAGCAAGTAAACCTGCTGTTTATGCATTACTTTCTAAAGTCTATTTTACGATAGGTGATTATAGTAATGCAAAAGATTATGCTACAAAAGCTATAGTAAATAGTGGTGCAGCTTCATTGATAGATTTTAATACTGAAGTCTCTTATGCTGACGAAAGTGTTAATAAAGAAGTTGATGTGATGATTGAATCAGGTGTAATTGTAAAGGATACGGTGAAAATGCCAATGACTTCAAATAATACCTTTGAGCCTTTTGATTGGAAAGAAAATTTTTATTATAAAACTGATGGTTTTTCAAGCAAGCCCTGGCTTGTACCTACAGACGACCTCATTCAACTATATGGCGAAACTGAAGATCAAAGAAGTTATGATTTAAGATGGAAATATTTATTTGTTCAAAATTTCTCATATACTGAATCTTTTTTTAGAGGTTTTCTGAAAGGCAATACCTATAATGCACCTATCAAAATTTGTGCTTATAAGGGGCTACATCATATTGGATTAAATCTTGCTGACATGTACCTTGTAAAAGCTGAATGTGAAGCAAGAGAGGGTAATCTAGGTGAAGCACAGGATATTATCAACCAATTTAGATTAAAAAGGTTTGATGCTTCAGCACCTTCTGATATTAGAAATCTAACTTTTGTTTCGAAAGATGATGCAATTAAAAAGATTTTAGATGAACGTAGACGTGAAATGCCTTTTTATAGTAGATGGTATGATCTTAGACGTATTGCTGCTAATGGTGAGTTCTCTTATATTCCTGAGAAGTTAAGCAGGGATTTTTTTGAATTTGATAACAATAATGTCTTCACTGATAGACCAAAGGCTTATGAGTTTTATCCGAAGACTGATTATTTGAAGTTTGCTTTTCCAATCCCTTATACTGATATAGAATTAGCTGAGAAATTCGGGGTGATACTGGAACAGAATAAATATTAATAATTGTGGCCAGGTAAATCCTGGCCGCTTAAATATAGTTATCTAGAATATGAAGAAAATTATTATATCTCTGACATTAATTATATGCACTTGTAGTGCATTTTCACAAGGAATAAAGTTTGAAAAATGTAGTTTTAAAGAGGCTTTAGTCTTGGCGAATGAGAACAATAAATTTTTATTTATTGATTGTTATACACAGTGGTGTGGACCATGTAAAGTTATGGCGAAAAATATCTTTACACAGAAAAAAGTAGGGGATTATTTTAATAATAATGTCATTTCTTTAAAGATAGATTGTGGCTCAGTAGAAGGGGAAAAGTTTGCAGCGGATAATAATATTACTAGTTATCCTACAATGCTAATCTATGATGCTGATGGAAAACTATTAAAAAGGATTGAGGGTGCAGCACCCGATGCAGATATATTAATAAGTTATGTCAAGCAAGCTGTTGAGCCAGATGAGAACTTTAATCATTTATTAGAAAAATATAATAAAGGAGATAGAAACCTTGAATTAATAGCTGATCTATTAATAGATGGTTATCAATTTGCGTATATACAGGAAAAAGAAGAAAGAGTAAAACTATTTGAAAGATTAACTGATATTTTTGGGTGGTATATTTCGGTAAAAGATATTGGAAAATGGATAAATAAAAAGGATTTTAAAATAATATCTATTTATTTATCTAAAGAAGAAAAATATATCAATTTTGTGCTGAATCATTACAACGAATATAAAAATATAATTGACGAGGAGATTTTTTCTGAATTTATTGTTAAGTCAAACAATTTCTTTATTTATAAATATAGTAGTAAAGGAGATTTGAAATTTAGGACTTATATAGAAAATATTAAAGGTAAATTCGCAGATGAGTACAAGAGAGAACCGTTTATGTATGAAAAAACACAATACATAACTGAAGCCACATATTCTTTAAAGTATGATAAAAATTTCAAAGAGTTTTATTCGTACATATCGATGGCAATTGAAACTTATAAAAAAATGAATATTTTAAATGCGAATATTTACACTAGTGCCTTAAGTTTATCATATGATAATATTGATTTCTTATCCAAATCAGAGATTAAAGAGATGATTAGATTTGGAGAAAATGCTATAAAAACTTATCAGGATGATTTGGTCTTAAATTTTACATTATCTCGTTTTTATGAATTGAATAATAACAAAAAAAAGTTAATATCAGCATATAAAAAAATAATACCCTTAATAAAAAAATCAGAAAGATTTAAAACTGTAGCACCGATATATGAGGAAAAATTAAAAAATCTTCAGAAATAATAATTATTTCCCCTAAAATATAATCTGTTCTAAAATAGCCTGATATTATAATTTTTGGATATACAGTGTGTTGAAAAAAAAGTGTCCAATTTTTGACACTTTTTTTTTGTTGCTTATGCAAAAGGAGTGGGTTTTTGTAAAGTTTACATTGTGATGAAGTATAGTGATTGGCGAGGGGCAATTTAAGTCTGAAGGATATACTTATTTCAAACTTAGTTTTTTGTAGTGTGTATTCTTTTTTTAGTTATTATATTCCATTAGACAAACCAATTTATTTATAGCCAAATTTTTTGACCTTATTTTTATTGAATGTTTCAACCATTAGTTTAGTTTCATTTGCATTAAATATTGATAACAGAAAGGTTTTCTTGAGTCGATTGTGTTTTTTTAATATTATTATAAAGACAATTCCAATAATTAATTTTAAACTTTATAAACTCATAGTTTGGTTTGACTTAAAACGTTTAAGATATGAGCATATTGCTAGTTTTTGAAAATAAGGATGTTAACCCTTGGTATGAAACATTGAAAGCAAAATTACCTGATACAAATATTGAGATATATCCAGAGGTTAAAAATAAATCATCAGTGGATTTTGTTATTTGTTGGAAACCTAAAAAGAATGTATTAAAGGAGTTTGGTAACGTAAAAGTTATTCAATCGGTCGGAGCATCTATAGATCATATTACAAATTCTCAGCATTTAAGTAAAGATCACCTTGTTACAAGAATTGTTGATGAGAATTTATCCAATGATATGTGGGAGTTTTTAGTAACAATTGTTTTATCACAACTAAAAAATGTAAAAAACTATCACAAGTATCAAAAGGCTAAAGTGTGGGAGCAGCTTGAGTATCGATCAATTCATAAAACGACAGTTGCAATTTTAGGTTTAGGGAGTATTGGAGGCTATGTTGCCTATAAATTTGCACAGTTTGGATTTAAATTAAAAGGATGGAGTTATTCGAAAAAACAGATTTCAAATGTTGAAAGCTTCACTGGAGATGACGGACTTGACGCATGTTTAAGTAATTCTGATTTTCTTATCAACCTTTTGCCGCTAACGGAAAACACGAAAAATATTTTAAATAAAAAGACACTTCAAAAATTACCACAACATTCTTTTGTTATTAATGTTGGTCGAGGTGAGCATTTAGTTGAATCTGATCTAATAGAACTCATCAATTGTTCAAAATTGTCAGGTGCTTTACTCGATGTCTTTAGAACAGAACCTTTACCAATTGAACATCCCTTTTGGAATCATCCTAAAATTCAAATTACACCCCATATAGCAAGTTTAACTAATATTGAGAGCGCTATTGGTCAAATTGTTGAGAACTATAGGCGTTTTAAGAATAATGAAGAATTACTACATGCAGTATCTATAGAGAAGGGGTATTAAATAAAAGATCGAATGGAATGCAGTTATACCATTATTGCATTTCATTACTATTTCTCAGTCCAAATCATTTAATTTGCGCCCTGAGGTCTATTCCTTCTTAAATAACCTAAGGATGGAGTTGAATATTATCTATTTTGTTTGGGGAAGACTACTATTTTTTTTTGATAATTTTTTTTTGTTATTATCGATATTGATAGTCAATTTTGAAGGTCTCGGTCTAGTTTCTTTTGTATTAAGTTGCTTTGAATTTCCAGATACCAAACTTAAATAAAAATATTTTTAATTTAAATGGAATTTTTCTTAATATTTTTCAACGGTCCCGTTAGGATTGAAGGGTGATTTTAAAGATTTTTCTTATCAAAGCACCATGTATTTAGTGAAGTTGTTCAGGATGTTATGTTATTTATGTTTAGTTGCTTATTATTTAAAGCTTGTTTAAATTCAAAATATGACCACATTCGTATGTGTGGTTAGGGCTAACAGACGGATTCATATTTACTGGGAATTAATTGTATTGTGAACTTCTTATGAGGAGAGCTTTTTTGTAAAATCAATATCCTTTTCTATTTTTAGCACCTACTATGAACAATCAGGAGCAACTAATTTATACCGAAATTACAGAATGGCGACGAGTCTGGTTTGCGCCAAATGTTTGATCTGTATTATTCTCCTCTCTGTATTCGCTTTAAAATATATCGATTCTTTTGATCTTGCTGAGGACCTGGTTCAAGATATTTTTTTGTTTTTGGGAAAATAATCGGGTTTAGCAGCTAAATACCTCTTTAAAATCCTACCTTTTTACATCAGTCAAAAACAATGCTCTGAATTATACATTAAAGAACATTTTTAATGCTAAATGTTGTTTCTCAACTTCTTACGAAGCGTTATATGACGACTATTCGTGAAGAAGAAGGGAGATCATACGGTGTAAGTGTCAATCCTTCAGCTTTAAAACTACCAAGTCCAAAATTTTCTTTAAGTATCAATTTTGATTGTGACCCAGAAAAACGTGACCGATTAATGGAGATTGTAGTTGAAGAAATCACTAGAATTAAAAATGAAGCTTGTGATGCTAAAGACTTGAAAGAGATTAAGAACAATTTCATTAAAAGTAGACAAGAAGCCGAATTACAGAATTCATTCTGGTTAGGAGTTTTACTGGAGAACCAGATGGTAGGTTCTAAATTTACTTCAAAAGAGGAATATAAGATATTGCTTAATAGTATCGATGCTGATTTTGTTAAGAAGTTTGCTAAGAAACTCTTCAAGAAAGTGAATACCGTAGAGGTTATCATGAATCCAAAAAAATAAGTTAAGTATTTTTTTATTAGTTATTTCATATGAGGGGCGATCTGTATTATTACAGCATTGCGCCTTATTATGAATATCGATTTTGTATGACTTTACTTTAAAGTCATCAAAAAAATCCAATTTGTACCGTACAAAAAATATCGTTTACTTAGTTTTAACCACCTCCATTTCTGGAGGTGGTTTTTATTTTTTTATTAGATAGGTTCTATTCTATAGGTCAATAAAGTTCATGAAATCAAAATCAGCCTACGAATTCAATAGGGAGTAATATGTTTTTTTAACTGATTAAATGACTTGTTTTTATGATGAACGAACTGAAATCTGACGTTCACTTTTTCGAAAAGGCATCCATTTGATTATTCAAGGGCTAAAAAAGGACTGAAATTAATTAACAATAAGTTAGTTTAACTTTAAGATCATAGCATTTCAGTTCTGATAGGCCATGCTGCGGCTTTTTTAGATTTATTCTGTTTTTTTTGAGGGCTTTTAAATGGTTTTTTTACATGAAAGCCCATAAATACAGGGCTTGATTAATATTCTATGCCTGTTTTCTTAGATTCTTGAGCTTAAAACTCCTGATTTTAGAGTGCGAGACTCATTCTCTCACGTGTGAGAGTGAGTCTCGCACGTGAAAATGTCAATCTCTCATGCTTTTCCCCAATTCTCGCATCTGAAAATCCAGACTTTCATGTGAAAATCCTCAGCTTTCAGTTTTTTGACGATTCTCGCATGTGAAAATGCTCAGAATATAGTGCAGGGCTGAGTCTCGCACGTGAGAGAATTGCTCCCGCATCGTTTTCCTGGACATTTTCACCCTTTTCTTGAGTTCTCTCGCCTAAAAAAGTGCTTAAAACGGGTGAATATTTGACTCTCGCAGTCAAAAATATGGCCTAAAAGCATGAAAAAGTGACTCTGGGAGTGCTAGATGTTTAACTTAAGACTGTGCATTTTTATTTTAATGAAGATTTTTTTCTTTAATTTATATTTGGCTCCAGGTCTCACCATTCGGTTTATTTAGGCTCATCATTTTATTGTAAACACAATACTCTCACTACTGATCATCAGGTTTTTGGAGGGTTTTCGCGTAAAAGGAATCTATATTCTCTTTAGTTTCATTTTTGAAAATCGGAGTTTTCATATTTGAAAACATCTATTTTTGAATATTTGAGTCAGCATTGTTTAGCATAGTTATTTTTTGTATTCCTTTTGAGCTTAGTGTTTGTCAGTGTTTTTCGTTTTGCTTAATCAATTGGTTTGATTTTTGAATTCATTTGTTTTTTATCTGTTCGTTTATCCCATAACTTTAATGATGAAAAGCTAAAGCTCATTGAATTAATGGATAGGAATTGATCTGATCTTGTTTGTTTTTGCTCCCTGCTTTTTACAGATCAATCTTATTATTAGCAAAGTCTGGTTTTATTGTATATGAACTCAGACTTGTTAAAGGTTTAATTCAAACGTCAGAATATGGGTTTATTGTATTCTGAGATACGAAATAGGGTGTCCTTATTAAGAAGCGCACATTTAACAGCATGTATCTGTTTTGTCGGAACTCTTTTTTGTTCTTGTGCTCATCGGGTTTCGCCCTAATGCTTTCATTAATACGAAATGTTATGACGGTAATTAGAAAACGACATGACTTTATTGCAGGACCTGAAAACGTCTATGTGGATAGAGCCGTTGTCTACAAAAACAAGCTGCCAATCTATAAATAAATCTTAGGTTTGACAGATGAAGAAATTGCAGCAGATATTGCTGTAATGGATGATGTGATATCTAAAAAAGAGGCCAAGGATATCGCAGTTGCTAATGCCAGTTCCAAGATTGAGGAGCTTAATGAGTCCCGATCGGTACTGACACCTTATATGCGTAATAGAAGAGTTGAAATTATGTCTCATCCTAACTATACCAGAGCTATGGGCATCGATTTGGGCATCGATATTACGTTTACGAATCAGGATACCAAAGATATGCAGCCTACTGTTTCAATTAATAATGAAGGAGGCTATCCGGCTATCAAGATATATAAGCAGGGGACGGATGGGGTGCGTATTTACTCTCGAAGAAATGGTGAAATCAAATTCACATTTTTAGACGTTTGTAATGGCACCAAGTATATGGATGTACGTCCTAAGCTTGATGATCAGTTACCTGAGCTGCTTGAGTATACCTTTTATTATATTGTAAAAGGTGCTCAAGTGGGTAAGGAGTCCATTATTTATAAAATCAATTTGTAAATGTTTAGATGATTGAGATACATGCTATCAGGCCAGCCCATAAAAGGGGCTGGTCTTTATTTTTAAGTGATTAAGCTGTTACTGGAAAGAGAAAATAGATTATAGATACATTGAAATTTGGCTTAAAATATTCTTTGTATATCTTTATGCCCCCTATGAATCTAACCAATGAACATATTGATCGAATAGCCAAAGGCGATTTGAAATCGTTTAGAGAGATGTATGAAAACATGTTTCATTCTCTGTGTTTATATGGTTATAAGATGATTCCGAATGAGGATGTTGTGGCTGATATTGTGCAGGAAGCTTTCATTGCAGTATGGAATAAAAGAGAGGAGTTCAATTCTCTTGTGGGGACTAAATCTTACCTCTATACGGTTGTCCGTAATAACATTTTAAGTCATATTCGTGATTTACGAACGGTATCCATTGAGAATCATCCAGCAAAGGATGAGGAAGCAGATATGGAATTTAATTCACAAATACTAAAAGAGGAATCATACAAATTGGTTCGGGATGCCGTAAAAAATCTACCTGATCAAACTCGTAAAATCATTAGTCTGACCTTAAATGGCTGTTCAAATCAGGAAATAGCAGACGAATTGGGTATCTCAGTCAATTCTGTAAAAACGCTTAAAAAGGCGGGTTATGCCAAGTTGAGGGAGAAACTGCAAAAGCATGTTTTTGCTCTCCTTTTTATTACGGATATTCTTCATTCGTAAATTTTACAAGAAATTTCAATTTTCACTCACCCACTTTTCATTTTTCGAGTATATAAGGAAATCAATACTCAAAATGGAATCAATAAAGACATATATAGAGCGGGCAAGAATTTGGGCAAAATTGATATTGTCTGATGATTTATCGAATTCAGAACTAAAGGATTCGGAGCTTGATGATATTCATTCAGTTGCAAGTGGCAAATATGAAAGCTGGAGAGAATCACAAATTCAAAAGTTTGATGAAAAGAAAATCTGGCGTAATATTGAAATGAAACTGAAAGTTTTTCAGAAGCCAGAACCTAAAATTATTAGATTGCTTAAACCATGGCGCTCAGTGGCTGCAGCTGTATTGTTGATGGTGCTGGGTACTGAGTCTTATTTTATTTTTCAGGATTTAAAGACTGTTAAAACGGTTGAAGTTCTACCCGGCGAGTCACTTGCTTACCTGCAAGTTGACAATCAGAGCAAAATTGACTTGTCTGTACAAGATACCTTGCTACTTTTTCATCAGGTAAATGCTCAGGTTGATTCGGGCCAGCTGGTATACTCTACTGCTGAAAGTGATCAATCTAAAATTGAAACGCACACTATTAATGTGCCTAGTAAAGGGGAATACTTTGTACAACTATCTGATGGAACAAAGGTTTGGATGAATTCGGAATCGTCATTGAAATTTAAATCGAAGTTTACGGGGCAGCAGCGTGTGGTCGATCTTGTGGGTGAAGCCTACTTCGAGGTCGCTAAAAATCCGAACAAACCTTTTATTGTTAGAACAGCGAATACCTATGTGAAAGTTTTGGGAACCAAATTTAATATCAAAGCTTATGCTGATGAAGCCTATACTTATACTACTCTTAAGGAGGGGAAGGTGAAGTTAATAATGGATGATAAGCAACAAGTAATGGCACCTAATGAACAAGTTGTTTTCGATAAAACGAAGCATCAGTATACAAAAAGGAGGGTTGATGCTTCAATCTATTCTGCCTGGACAGAGGGCCAATTTGTTTTTAAAGATGAACGTTTAGAAGATATTCTTAACAGTTTAAGCAGGTGGTATGGGCTGAAAGTTTTTTATAAGCATGCACAACAAAAGGAGGAGCGTTTTTCAATTAGTGTGAATCGTTATGATGAAATTCAACCGCTTCTTAATCATATAGAGTTAACGGGAGATATTCACTTGAAAATAAACAAGTCGGCACTGATTGTCGAATAAAAAATAGGGAGAGTGATACTGCGAATATCCTCCCCCTTGAGTTAAATTATAGTACTAACCATTCATTAACCCAGACAAATTTATGGAAAAATTTGCAGATGTGTTTCGCATTTTTATGCGGAAACGAAATCAAACGTTTAGAATTATGAAACTTTCAGTTTTTTTGATGCTGATTGGCATGATGCAAGTTTCTGCTAATGTTTATTCTCAGGCAGGAAAAATCAACGTGCAGGTCAGTCATGTTAGCTTATCGGATCTTTTGTGGGAACTCCAGGAAAATTCAGGGATTGTCTTTGTTTACAAGACTAAAGATTTGAAGGATTTCCCCATGGTGAGTATCGAAAAAGAAGGGGCCAGTATAAGTGAGATTCTTGATGAAATTTTATTGAATACTGATTTGGAGTATACATTAGATAATAATGTTGTGGTGATTAAGAAAAAATTGCTTGAATTAGAACCCAATATTAAAGTTGAAATCAAGACGGAAGAACAAGAGAAAAAAGAACTCAAAGGCACTGTGACCGATGATAAGGGCGAAACCTTACCCGGAGTTTCTGTGGTTGTGAAAGGGAGCACGATCGGGACAGCTACTGATATTAATGGTGAGTTCTTATTGATGGTACCTAGTGATGCTAAGGTATTGGTGTTTACCTTCGTAGGGATGATTTCTCAAGAGATTGCATATCGTGGACAAGAATCATTAAAGGTTGCCTTGGAAGCTGATTTTGAGGGCTTGGATGAGATTGTCGTTATTGGTTATGGAACGACTAAGAAAGAGCGAATTGGTAGTGCAATATCTCAAGTAGATGCTGAAGATATAGAAGAACGATCAGCAGGTGCTGTTAGTATCGATCAAATAATTGGCGGGCAGATTAAAGGTGTTCAAATTAATCAATCATCCGGAGCACCTGGTTCAGGTTCAACAATTCGTGTAAGAGGAATTACCTCACCTTTTGCAAGTGGAAACAATCAGCCATTATATGTGATTGATGGTGTTCCTTTCAATGGCGATGTTGCAACAGGAAATGGAAGTTTCAGCGGGGGTGAAAACCCTTTGTTAAGTATTTCTCCTTCTGATATTGAAAATGTTTCAGTCCTAAAGGATGCCAGTGCTACTGCAATATATGGTTCCAGAGGTGCTAATGGTGTAATCATTGTAAGCACAAAGCGAGGGAAAAAGTCAAGTCGTACTGATATTAAATTGAACTATGTATACAGCATTTCAAATCCTTTGAATACACAAGATGTTCTTGATGCCGATGGTTTTAAGTCTTTGCATAATATGATTGCTAAAAATACAATCAATTCATTTTACGAAGGAACAGCATCGTACATTGGTTTTAGCGATGCCGATTTAATTGTTGATGCCGATACGGGCGAAAACAGAGAAAGTATTTATAACCTTTTTTCTGGCGAAATAATTCCAGTATATGGTACTACGAATACGGATTGGCAGGATAAGATTTACCGTGAAAATGCAGCTACACATCAGTGGAATTTGAGTTTTAGCGGAGGAAATGACAAAACAAATTATGCCTTTGCTTTATCTCATACGAATCAAGAAGCTTTAATGATTAATGAAGACTTTAAAAGATATGGTGCCCGATTAGCTATAGATTCAGATGTTAATGATTGGTTGAAAATAGGAACATCTATCAATTATAGTGGAATAAAAAATGTATCTGGTCGTCAGACATTAGTTGGATATGGATCACCTACAGATGCTATGATTACAAGACCAGATTTTGAAGTGTATCAGGAGGATGGTAGTTTTAAACGAATTCCAGATTTTTGGCAAGGATACGGATACGGCATGGGGGGGTACATTTTTGAGAACCAAAACCCAGTTGCCGGTATGGAAAATAAGATTGAGTCAAAGACCAATTCTTTTATTGGGAATGCCTACTTAGCTGTTGAACCTATCAAAGACTTATCTGTAAAAGCACAGGTAAATGTTCGTTCTTTTAATACTATAGGCTCTGACTTTGCTCCAACAAGAGCTCAAGCTTACGATGTATTTAATACAGATAGGAAAAGCATGTTGTCAAATAGTCTTTCTGATATCACTAATGTTTCTACTGTTTTTCAGGCGAATTATGTGAAAAATATTAATGATCATTATTTTACATTAATGGGGGGGATTTCCTTTGATCGAAATTTCTACCATAGTGAATCTCAAACCTACCTTGGTACTGCAGATGATAATGTGCTCACAAACACTTCATCAGCGTCTACTCACTTCTATTCTCAAGGAGGAAAAGCTGAAAGTGGAACAAATTCTATCTACAGTAGATTGCAATATTCTTATTTAGCAAGGTACACCGCAACTGTAAATTTTAGAACGGACGAATCGTCAAAGTTTGCTCCAGGAAACAAACGTGCCTATTTTCCTTCTTTTGCTTTGAATTGGAATGTTGCCAATGAGGAGTTTATGAAGGATCAAACCTTTGTGAATCAATTAAAAATACGCGGTAGTATCGGACAAACGGGATCGTCAAATGTAAACGATTTTAGTTATTTACAATTTTTTGAAGTTGGACAAATTGAGACGGGGAAATACAATGGTCAATCGACAATTGTAAACTCTAAAAGCTTTCCCAACAAAGATATTAAGTGGGAAACAACAACTGAATACAATTTAGGACTTGATTTTTCATTTCTTAATGATCGTCTGTATGGTAGTGTTGATATTTATAACAAGTACACGAAAGATGTATTGGCGCCAACTCCAATCTTTCTTGAAGCTGGATCTCCTAATTTTATAAGTAATCTTGCAGAGATAAGTAATAAAGGAATTGAGCTTGATTTTGGAGGTTATTTTATTAAAAATGACCAGTTTTCATGGAGTGCCGATTTTAATATTGCTTTAAATAGAAATAAAGTAGAGGATATTAATGGTGCATCTCTTTCTCAGTTTCAGATAGATAACTTTATTGAAGGTGAGCCCGTTGGTACCATAAAAGGATATCGAGTAGAAAAGATTATACAGAATCAAGCAGAAATAGCTGAGTTGAATTCAAAATCTCCAACAGGAGTTTATTATAAACAAACTACGGGAGCTGGTGATTATTTGTATAAGGATATTAATGGTGATGGACGAATTACATCTGATGATAGAGATATTATTGGAAATATGCAGCCTGATTTTTTTGGTGGATTTTCTACAACATTAAATTATAAGGGTTTGTATTTATTTGCAGGCTTTCAGTATTCTGTAGGAAATGAAAGAGAGTGGGGGAATTACCGATCTTTAATTGGGAGTCCAACCGTATTTGCAAATATGGCAAAGGAGGCCTTGACGGATACCTGGACACCTGAGAATACTGATGCTAAATACACACGTTTAATTTACGGAAATTTCGACAATGCAAGTGTAAATGATCGTAACATTCAGGATGCATCTTATTTAAGGTTTAAAATTTTAAGATTAGGTTATCAAATACCAGAGAATGTTTTAAAGAACTCTCCATTGCAAACAGTGAATGTATTTGCCTCAGCATCAAATCTATTTACAATTACAGATTATAAGGGCTTAGATCCTGAAGCTATTGGTAGTTCATTTATAAGTAGTGGTGTATCTGGTGGTGATGATTATCCATTTGCTAAAACATTTTCACTTGGAGTAACTATCGGATTTTAATGACAATTAAACTAAAAGATATGAAAGGAGCCATGAGTAAAGTTTTTTCGCACTGTGGGATAACTATTGGCAACTTCCATATGGTCATAATTTAAAACTATAATCATATGAAAAAATATAATTTCATTTTTCTATTGGGATTCATGCTATCCATCCTGTCTTGTGATATAATGGGCTCATTAGATGATATTGAACCTCTTAATAAACTTGAGGAAGAACAAGCTTTTACTGATAATATAAAAGTTGAAGCCGCACTGAATGGTGTTTATGCCACGTGGAGAAAGGCTTCAGGAGGATATTTACCCGGTAATATCATGGCTTTATCAGGTAATTATAGCCGCAATTATAATACGGCGTTTAATGAAAATAATATCGACTATAGTAATTCGGATATTCGTGATGCATACCTTGGCTATTATGAGTTAGTTCAGCGTGCTAATTTTTTGATTGATGCATTGAAGAGTGATCAACCTATAACAGGGATGACTGATCTTCGAAGAGTTGAAGTAGAAGCCGAAGCAAGAATTACCAGAGCAATGAGTCACTTGTTTTTATTAGAAATCTTTGGGCAATTTTATGACATTAATTCTACTTATGGCGTTGTTTTAAAGATGACTGCTTCTCGCGAATTAGAAAATCCTAAAAGAAATACTGTACAAGAGGTTTATGATGGTATTCTTGAAGATTTGGATTTTGCAATTGTAAATGCGCCTGATTTTGCACCTCATTACAAAATGTCTAAATCAGTAGCCCAGGCTTTTAAAGCAAAAACACTATTGTATATGGGTTTATACGATCAGGCTGCGGAGAACGCTTTGGCGGTTATTAATGGTTTTAATTACCCCCTTGAGGCTAATTATAGTGATATTTTCACGAATGGATATAATTCACAAGAAGTATTGTTTGCTCCACTTTCAATTGCATATACCGAAAGTGTACCTGTAAATATTAGCAATTACTTCTCACCTTTAGCAATTGAGCAAGTGGCAGATCAAGAGGCTGAGGATGATGTCTCTGGAACAATGTATGATAAACGATATACTTTTGCTCATATTGATGGAGTGCCTCAGGGATTAAGAAATGCTAAATACCCTTATAACTCTTCGACTGAAGGACAGCAGTCTAATACTCATTTTATTATGAGAACCGCTGAAGTTTATTTAATATTTGCCGAAGCAAAAGCGCGATTAGCTGCTGGTACGACGGTTGATTCTGAAGCTTTAGATATGCTGAATGAAATCAGGACAAGAGCAAATGTGCCTACTAAATCTCCAATGACAAAGAAGGCTCTTCTTGAAGATATTCGCATTGAGAAAAATTTAGAGCTATTTGGCGAATTTGGACAGCCTTGGTTCGACATGATTCGATATCATATGCTTGGTGATATTGACATATCGTTGATTAAATCGTCCATTGTTTCGATAGATCAGTTAACAATGCCTATTCCCAAAGCGGCATTTGCAGGAAATAATGCTCTGATCCAAAACCCAGGTTATTCAAACTAATTTAAAAGGAGGAAGTTTAAAAACTTCCTCCTCTTAAAATACGTGCGGTATACTTATAGTGGAATATGCTACAAGTATGCTAGATATCGTAGATGTAAATGAATTGTAAATTAGAAGTTTAAGATGAGAAAGATTAATGTTGTATTAGGTTTTGTGTTGTGTTTTATGCTTGCATGCACTTTTGCACCAGAAGAATATATCATAAATGGGACAGTTGATGAAAAGGACTTTGATGGTAAAGTTTTTCTTTTTAGTTCAACATTTGATACGCTCCAAGTGGCGAATGTAATTGATGGCAAATATGAATTTAAGGGTCAAGTAGATCAACCAACCATGGCCAAAATTATGATTGGACATAATAGTTTTGATTTGATACTCGAAAATGATTCATATCAGGTGATCGTTAATGAATTTGTGAAATATGCTAAAGGTGGGAAGATTAATACTTTGGTTTATGGCTATAATTCTGACGAAAACTTTATTGCTTATAGAAAAGACTATAAGGAAGCAGTTCTGAAGGAGTTTACGGGGCTTGATATGATGGATGAAGTAGCCGTAGATAATGCAAGAAAAAAGGTAAATGCTAAGCAATCTGTTTATTTCAAATTGATTAAGAATTTTCAGAATAATGTACTGGATGGAGATTTTCCTGCAATAGCTAAACTCTTTGTTTTATCAACGCATTATGATTGGAAAAATTACGATATCAATAGGAGTCTTGAGCTATTGAATGAATATGAAAAAGAATTAGGCAGTAATGATTTCTTAAACCAATTGAGACAACGTTATCTGGATGAAATAAAAGCGGAAGAGAAGCGTAAAGCTGTTGCACCAGGTAAAGTGTTTAAAGACGTATTTGCTATGGGAATTGATGACAAAGAAGTGAAATTGTCTGATATAGTTTCAAAAAATGAATACACTCTTTTCGAAATGTGGGCTTCTTGGTGTGGTCCATGCAGAGGGGAGTTTCCTCATCTAAAGAAAGCTTATAGTGTTTATCATGAAAAAGGCTTTGAAATCTATGCACTCTCCTTTGATGAAAATAAGAAACAGTGGTTAAAAGCTTTGGAGCAGGAAGATGTGCCATGGATTAATGTTGTTGATTTCAAGGGATTTGAAAGTTCTGCTGCTCAACAATATTCAGTTCAAGGTATACCGGCTAGTTTTTTAATTTCTAAAGAAGGAATTATTGTAGCTACAGGTGATGATATAAGAGGGTTTGCTTTAGACGACAAGTTAAAAGAACTATTAGATTAATATTATTGAAGCAAAGAATATTAAGCTATTAGTAATTTGATTTTTTAGTTTAAACTTAATCGACCTCCCTCTCTATAAACTCATTTTGGATTATGTGAAGTCGGTTTGTGAGTTCTTATTACCCTACATAGAATTTTTCTATGATATAATTCATTTGTCGGCGCATAATAAATTGTTAGTTTTTTGCTTTTCATAAGCTTGGTTTGTTTATGAGTAAGGTGAGAGGGAGGTTACTTACAGGTCTTGTAGTTTCATAAAGTTTGAATTTAAAATATTGGCTGAAATATTAAATTCCCTTTCGGGAAAATGTCGGATTATGAGAGTCAAATAACTTGTTGTTTGCTGTGTTGATTCTAATTTTCAAGTAATTAAAATGTAAATCTGAAATTTAAGGTGTCATTGATAAAAAAATAATCATGGGAAATCTTATTATAAATCGACTTGATTACACTCGGATTAAGAAGTGTATCGTTGATGCAAAAAGAATTAAATCGATTAGTGATATTGAAGCTAAAGAATTGATTACAGAACTAAATTCAGCTAAAATTGTAGAACCTCAAGCTGTTCCTTCTAATCTGGTAACGATGAATTCTGTTGTTAAGTTAAGTTTTTTAAATAATAACAAACATGTTCAATTCCGGATAGTTTATCCAGACGAAGCGAATCTAAAAGACCATAGAATATCAATATTTTCACCGATCGCTACTGCATTGATTGGGTATAAAGTTGGAGATGTGATCGATTGGATTGTACCCGCTGGTTTAACACAATTAAAAATTGATGAGATAGTTTATCAACCTGAAGCCGCTGGTAATTTTAATTTGTAAGGTGACGAAAACTGTTTGCTAATATACAGATCTAGTAATATCAAATTAGCTACTATAATGCTTAATTAGCTTTCGGATACTCACAATATCCAAGCAAGATAGGGGTTTAAGAAAGAATTTAGTTTAGAGCTTTATTGGCAGGAATTCCTTTGTAAACTCCTGTTGTGTTTGCGTAAAAGGCATGAGTTGAGTGTTTTACAGGTGTGGTTTAACCACCTCCATTATGGGGGTGGTTTTTTGTTATTAAGAATTTTATCGATAAATGAGCACTCTTTTTTTTAGTCAACATAAGATACCAAATTGGGGGTGGCGTCCAATGTTTATAAGATTAGTTTTTAAATATTAAGACGATAAAGACATATGCACAAGGTCGGCTCATTTAAATCGGACTGACTTTTCAATTTTAGAGCCATTTCAAAAATACAACTAGCGAAGAACGAACCCCTTTTGATTTGTTTTATATTTGATTTTAGTTAGTGGGTAAAAGGGCTGAAGCCCTAAGGAATCGTTTGGTGAGACGTCTTATGATTTTTGATTTAATCTTCTATGGTCGGATAGGGTTAAATGAACTTGAAACGTATTTCTGATTATTTCATCCTTTTGTTTTCTTGTAACCATCCTCAGGAGGGCCTATGAAAGAGTTATCATTTTTATTCATTATCACGTCTCATGATCTTGGGCTTGAGTGTTTTTAAAAAAACACCTTGTGGTGATTAATTGAAGGTATTTTGCCTGTAGTATTATTTCGATCGTATAAAGATCGTACTTGCGCAATCAGTTTTTTTTTGCAAGCTTTGAGCACAAATGGAAATCTCTGATCAATATATCTGCGAACTTTTGTCCTCGAATAATAAGATGGGCATGACTTTATTGTTTAAAAAATATTTTAAGTCCCTTACCCTTTGGGCTGATACTTTTTTGAATGATATGGATTTGGCTAAAGATGTTGTTCAAGATTTTTTTTATGCCATCTGGCGGAACAAAGCCTATCAGAGCCTTCATCACGAGAAACTCGCTTCCTATCTTTTTGTATCCGTAAAGAATTTATCTTTCAAAAAGCTCGCAAAAAAGGATGTCCTTCGTTATTCCATGGACATTGAATATTTCGATCAGGTTAGTGAAGACTTTGAATCGAATAAAGAAGCTATTGTTGTGGAAATTATGAAGGAAATCGAGAACTTGCCTGAGAAATCACGTGAAGTGGTGAAATGTATTTACCTGAAAGGAATGAAATATCAGGAAGCTGCTGAAGAATTGGGCGTATCCGTTTCTACGATTAAAACCCATTTGGTTCGTTCAATGAAAGCACTCAGATTGAAGTCGGAGCATTTGGGTGATTTTTTTCTTTTGTGCTTTTTCCAAAATAAATAGATTATTTGTCAACCGATTTTATTTTTTCGGGTACTACTAGTAAATGCGCACTAATAGTATACGAAAATGAAAATATCAGATCAGCAATACAGCCTAATACTGGACTACATCTCTGGAGAGCTTGAAGAGCAAGCAAGGAATGATGTCGAATTATGGATTAAATCATCTGATGAAAATAAAAGAGCCTACCATAAGGTTCTTAAGAAGACCTTATATACCCAATGGTCTTTGAAAGATGTCAGCATTAATCAGGATCTAGAATTGAAGAAATTTGAAAGAAGATTACATGCAAAAACAAGATTCCTAAGTTATGCAGCAGTTGCCGCAAGTATTCTTATTTTAATAAGTGTATCCGTTTCTATTTTATTGGATCATCCAAAATCTGAGCTGGATCGGATTGTAGCTGAAAATACCACAATTTCGCCTGGAGAAAGAGGAGCTGAACTGATTTTATCTACCGGGGAAATTATTGATATTAATACGAGTAAATCTCAAGTTAAAGAAAGCAATGGATCTGTGATTCAAATCGATTCGGTTTCCGGGATTGATTATAAGTCTGCTTCTATAGGATCAACAAAACAAATATATAATACCTTAAAAACAGCCCGAGGACGGGAGTTTAATATTATTCTTTCCGATGGAACCAAGGTTTGGCTTAATGCAGAATCGGAATTGAGGTATCCTGTTCAATTTGCTGGTGATACGCGTCAGGTGTATCTTAAAGGTGAAGGCTACTTTGACGTGAAGTCCGATAAAGACATACCATTTCTTGTAAATTCAGGTGGGCATCAGGTGAAGGTATATGGCACGCAATTTTGTGTTAACACTTACGATGAGGCTTATATTCAAACTGTTTTGGTTGAAGGTTCTATTGGTTTAAAGTCTTCAGCCATTGCAAAAGAGAGTCGATTGAAGCCTGGTGATTTGGCTGTAGTGGATTTAATAACCGGAGATTTAGACATAAAGCAAGTCAATGTTCGTCCTTACGTGGCATGGAAAGATGGTGATTTTGTATTCGAAGATGAAAATCTGGAGAGTATTATGAGACGATTGGAAAGATGGTATGATGTGAAAGTCTTTTTTATGAATCCCGAAACGAAATTTTTCCGTTTTACTGGTGATATGAAACGTTATTCCAGAGTTGAAGATTTGCTTTATTTTATAGAAGAAACTTCGAATGCAAAATTTGAGATTAAGGATAATGCAATTCTTATTATGAAGAAATAAAGCCCCCAAAAAGAAACGGAAAGTTTTGCAGAACCTTCCGTTTTTGAAAATTAAATAATGAATAAATACCGGGCGGGCGTTTATTCAAATACTAACTTATCATTACAAAATTATGAAAAAAAATGGTTTCCCCTATCTTTTCCCACGAGGGAGAAGGTTAAAAATCCTTATCATGATGAAGATGTTTGTTTTTTTGACTCTTGTGCTAAGCTTAAGTGCATCAGCCAGTAGTTTTTCGCAAAATCAGAGAGTGAGTTTCGAATTTAAAGAAGGCTCAATTTTGGATGTGTTGAATGAAATCAGAATGCAAACAGAACTGCATTTTATTTACAACGAAGATAAAATTAAAGAGTTAGGTACTATCAACGTGGATGCTTCAGACATGAGAGTGGATGAGCTTTTAGAAGAGATTTTTAAAGATACCAATCTGGAATGTCGCTTTCAGGATAGTGTGATTATGCTTGTTGATAGAAAGCCTGTACAGCCTGTTAATGAGAATCAAGAGAAAAAAGAACTTAAAGGTAGCGTGATCGATACAGATGGTAATACTTTGCCGGGAGTATCAGTCGTAGTAAAAGGAACGACTATCGGTGTGGCAACGGATATCGATGGGAATTACTCCATCAAATTTGATCAAGACAATGCAGTTCTTGTTTTTTCATTTGTTGGAATGCTTTCCCAGGAGATTGTTTATAAGGGACAGCTGGTTCAGGATGTGACTCTTGTTTTAGATTCTGAGCAGATGGATGAAGTTGTTGTAACCGGATATCAAACAATTTCTAAAGAGCGAGCAACAGGTAGTTTTAATTTGGTCTCCAAAAATCAAATAGATAAACCCACTTCCAATATAGGAACTCGTTTGATTGGTAATGTATCAGGAATTCAGGCGACATTAGATGAAGAAGGTAACCCAACTTTTGAGATTCGGGGTAAGAGTAGTTTGTTTGCCAACTCGAAGCCATTGATTGTTGTGGATGGTTTTGCTATAGAAGGTGATTTTTCATCTATTAACCCAAATGATGTAGAGAGTGTTACAGTGCTTAAGGATGCTGCAGCCGCTTCTATTTGGGGGGCTCGTTCAGCAAATGGGGTAATTGTCGTGACTACAAAAAGTGGAAAAAAATTAGAAAAAGGCAGTTTGAAGGTTTCACTAAATTCTTTTGTGAAATTTTCACCTAAGCCCGATATGGCATATCTGCTGAACAGAGCTTCTTCGGAAGATGCTATTGCTTACGACAAAATGTCTTTTGGTAAATGGGGAAGAGGAAAGACAAGTGATGCAGAATGGGCGGTTATGTCTGATTTAACACCTGGGAGAGCTGCTTTAAATGAGCATAGCTTAGGCTATTTGTCAGATGGAGAACTTGATGCCATTCTTAATAAATATGCTTCACAGAACAACCAGGATCAAATTAAGGATCATTTGATTGAAAACCCATTTATTCATCATCATAACTTGGGAATTACCTCTGCATCTGAAAAATTTAATAATAGCCTATCTATTATGTATGAAGGTAATCAGAGCTATTTGAAAGGCAAGGAAAATAAGAGGATTTTGATTAATTACAGGACTTCTGCACGCGTTTTTGAATGGCTGGATTTTAATTTTGGCGGGATGTATGGGTATAAGCAATCGTCTAACAATGCCTCTTTGGCTGACATTAAAAGTATAGCTCCCTACGATATGCTTTTGGATGAGTCAGGTAATCGTCTTCCAGTTTACAAAGGAATATACATGCCGAATTTTAATCGATATTGGCCCAAGGAAAACTTTCCTTACCCCGATTTGTCTTATAATCCTATCACAGAAATGGAAAATATGGATTATACCAATAAGGAAATTCAAACAAGATTTCAGGCTTCTATGCTTATTAAGCCTTTTGATGGTTTAAAATTTAATTCTCAGATTCAATATGAGAGTTTTACCAATTCAAATAAAAATATTTTGGGAGAAGGTACTTATGCGACCAGATATGAAGTGAATTATTACACGAATTGGGACAGAGCCAACAATACCTTTACTCAAAATATTCCCAGTGGAGATATCTTGGATCAGAACAGAAACGAAATTGGAAGTTTAACATTCCGAAATCAATTAAACTTTGAACGAACTTTTGGGAAGCATGCTTTCAATGTTATTGCTGGTATGGAGTTAAATAAAAAAGTGACCAAAACTTTTACTGAACCAAGAGTTTACGGCTACGATGATGATAAATTATCAGTAGGGGCTTTGCCCAATGGTTTAGGTAGTTATACCAATAGCAACCTTGCTATTTATAGTTGGTATGGATACAAAACAACCATATATAAAAATAAAATTCATCAATTTGGGCATTATACCGATAAGTATGTGTCAGCTTATTTTAATGGCTCATATACGTATAACGATAAATATACGCTATCAGGAAGTGCCCGAACAGATGCTTCAAATTTAATTACAGATGATCCTGCATATCGATATTCTCCTTTTTGGTCTGTAGGTGGGGGATGGAATATCTCAAAGGAGAATTTTATGACAGATATTCAATGGATTGACAGACTAAATTTACGAGCAACATATGGTTACAATGGTAATGTGGATCGATCGACTTCTTTCCTGCCGCTAATCAATATGTATGCGACCAATAATACTTATACCGATGAACCCTATGCCAGCATATCCAGTTATGGAAACCCAACTTTGCGATGGGAAAAAACCGGCACATTCGATTTAGGAATTGATTATTCATTGTTCAGAGGAAAGTTATTCGGAAAAGTGGATGTATACCACAAATCAGCAAAAGATCTTGTTGCCAGTGTTTCTATACCTGCGGTTAATGGTGTGGCTGCGCAAAAGATGAATGTGGCTGATATGATTAATAAAGGAATTGAAGTTGAAGTTGGAACCAAGTTGGCAATTGCAGAAAAGATGGCTTTTTACGGCAACTTTAATGTATCATACAATTTTAATAAAATAACAAAACTTTACAGAGCTAAGTTCGGTCACTCGGATTTGTTACCATGGAATGCTTCGGGTTCAACAGCTTATGTCGAAGGTGAAAACGCAAATATGATTTATGGCAGTCATTATGCCGGCTTACACAACGATGGAACCAGTGAAAAACCAAATATGCAGCCTAAAATAGAGGGTAAAGATGGAACTTTGTATGGTTTTGGAACCTGGCCGGCCGATGATGTGATGAATTATGCTTATGCTCAAGGCACAAAGGTGGCTCCCTGGGTGATGGGATTATCATTCGGGTTTAAGATTCATGATTTTGATTTGTCGTGTATCATGACGGGTAAGTTTGGTCATGTGTTCAGAAGAACGTCATACAATTACAATGATATAAAGCCGAATTCCAGATTGTCAGAGGTGTTAAATGCTGATTCAAATGAAATTATGCCGCTTCCACAAAATGACAATGAAAGCCGCTACTATTTTTGGGACCGATTTTGGAAATCTTTTTCATACCTGACAGAAAGTGCCAATCATGTTAGGATGCAGGAAGTTAACTTAACCTATAATTTACCGTCTAAGTTTTTAAATAAAACTGGTTTGGAAAGCGTGAAATTCTATTCGCAGGCGAATAATTTGTTTTCTATTTATGCCAATAAGTATAATGAAGATCCAGAATATCCACTGGGCACTTACAAGCCGACTCCGGTATATACATTTGGTGTTAAAGTTGGATTTTAATTGATAAATGATATAGAAATGAAAAAATATATATTAATCTTAATAATGGGTGTTTTTTTAGGAGCTTGTGAATCCTATTTGGATGAAGTGCCTTCAAAATCGACTAATCTACCGCTTGAAACGATAGAACAATTAGATGCCTTACTTGGAAATTACTATTATTTCTTTACGGACAAAAGTAGAAATGCTGCTTTGTGTACCGATGATTATGAAATTTCTGAATATTTATACAATGGATTCTCAGGAAATTCATATCGTTCCATGGAAATATTTCAGGTTGCTACCTGGGATGTGAAAGATACACCTTTTGATGGTAAAGAGACTTTTTGGGGTACCGAGTATACAAAAATATTTTATGCCAATATGGTTCTGTATTATTTGGATGGTGTTTCCGGAACGGAAGAGCAAAAAGCAGAACTCAAGGCGGAAGCCAATTTGATTAAGGCATACAGTTACTGGTTGTTGGCTTCTAACTTTTGTTTGCCATACAATGACGCAACGAAGAATGAATTGGGGGTATCTTTAAAAAAATCGGTTTCTTTCGATGAATCAGCAGCTCGAAGCACACTCGAAGAGACTTATGCTGAGATTGAAAATTGTCTTGAGGAAGCCCTTAAGTTGGAGAATTCAATTGTTAAAGATGGAACTTTCCGACCATGGAGGGGAAATACATCAGCAGCCAAAGCTTTTGCTGCACGCTATTACTTAAGCGTGAATAACTATACGAAAGCTTTGCAGTATGCCAATGCCGCACTTGCTGACTATTCGGAGCTTTTTGATTACAACAGCGAAATGTCATTTTATAAAACGACTACAACTGTAAATAATCAGCAGGTTGAAATCAATTACCCGAGTACATATCTTTCAGATGATAATGAGCAACTTTCCTACAAGGAATTTTATTATGCCAGATTTTCTTATCACCCTTATGCCTGGTATGTTCCAAGTCAGACTTTAATGGGTTTGTATGACAAGGATGCGGACCTAAGATACAGATATAATTTTGTGGAAAACTATTCCTATGTTCGGGATAGAACAGGGATCAGTTATCCTGGATATATTGCAATGGGTAGCTATAATATTCCTTCCGGACCAACCACTTCTGAAATGCTTTTAATAAAAGCAGAAGCGATAGCAAGAACCGGGAATTGGCAGGATGCCATGAATGTACTGGAGCAGCTTCGTGTGAAAAGAATTGATGCTGGTATGTATACCGAACTGGTTGCAAATAATCAAGAGGAAGCTGTAAAGCTGATCATTCGTGAAAGGAGATTGGAAAGACCATTTGTATTTACCTGGTATGATTACAGACGATATAATAATAATGAGGTGAGTTATGACGATGTAAATCTGTCGAGAGAATTTTATCCATATAATGGTTCAACCGTGTTAAGCGGAGAGCCTCTTGTAACCTACGAACTTAAAAAAGGGGATAGAAAATGGGCTAGACCCATTCCCAATACCGAAGTTGAGTCAAGTTTAGGAGAGATTAAGCAAAATACTTACTAGAAATAACAAGTTCGGTAGTTCTCTGTCTATTCATAAATACAAACAGAGTTCTACCGAACTCCTCTTTATTCCTTGCCAATAATATGGTATTAAAACGGGTTGTCTTTTTCAATAAAGTCTTCTAAAATACGGCTTAACTGAGTCGGTTTAGGTTATCTATTTCCACAAACATCTTTCTGTAAATGATCGGTGTCTGAAATAATCAGATCATTTACCCAATAGCTCATTCAGATCGTAATTAACATGTTTGCAATTGATTGGGTGTATAACTATTGAATTTATTTATTATGCGACAAAAGTATTTAAGGCACTTATTGCCCTTATTTGTGATCATTGGATTTTATGCCTGTGACACAAATAATCCTCACATCAAAGGAACAATCTCAGGTGAAAACTGGGAGAAAATATATTTATATGCCGAAGGCATTAGGGAGCCATTGGATTCAGCCGTTATTAAAAATAACAGATTCGAAATAGATACAAAAAATCTGAAAAGTCAGATCTGTTATATTGGAATACCAAAGAATACTGTTCCACTATTTGTTGTTCCGACTTCCATTAAAACATCCTTAACTGTTAGCAATGGAAAGATATTAATGGAAGTATCGGGGTCTCCTGAACACAGTATGTTTGAAAAGTACAGAAAGGAATTAAACCAGTCGAAAGAGCAGATAGAGCTTCAGGATTGTGTGAAAATAATGAAGAAAGAAAAACAAAATAACAATGATTCAATTGTTGAAAAATTGAAGGTAGAATATCAGAGAATTAACGATGAATATTGGCAAATGGTAAATCTAAAGACCGAACAGCTCATTCAAAAGAATCAGAATTCACCTTGGGGATTGTATTTGTTTTACCGACAGTATGTTTACTTCAAAAAATTTTATACCCAGGAAAAAATTGATTCCATTCGTCAGAATTATTTGGGTTTTGGTGAGCGTGCACTTGCATCTGTATGGACTGAAAAGATTGAAGAAATCCTTACTAAGTCGGAAAATAGTGTTGTAGGTAAAATGGCTCCTGATTTGACCGGTACAGATACATTGGGCTTGACCAAAAATTTAAGTGATTTTAGAGGGAAATACGTTTTGGTCGATTTTTGGGCCAGTTGGTGTTACTGGTGTCGTTTGGAAACTCCCAATTTTAAAAAAGCTGTTGGTTTATATGATGATAATCAATTGGCTGTGCTTGGTGTTTCTTTTGATAGTAAAGAGAAGCTTTGGCGGGCAGCTATAGAAGAAGATGAGAGTCATTGGAATCAGTTGTTGGTTACATTGGAAGAACAAAAGCGTCTTAAAAAGGCTTATGCTTTTAGTGGAATTCCTCATATTATATTACTTGATCCTCAGGGCAAGATTTTAGCTCGGGATTTAAGAGGAGAAGAGATCATTAATACTTTGAAAAAATACTTAAAAAAATAAGATATGATCGAGCAAGAATCACGACGTTATATGAAGCGTCTTTTTTTAGTTTTATTTGTTTTTGGATGGATTGCTTGTAGCCATTCACAACAGAAAGTCGTTAGGTTAAAAGGACAATTGGTTAACTTTGAAAAAGTGAGCATAATGGAGAATCAAGATCCGCAAGCCATTCTTTTAAAGGAAGGAATAGAAATTCATCTTGATGATTCCAATCATTTTGAACTTGAAATAGGTTTGGAAAGACCGAGCTATTTTAGATTAGGCCGTAATACATTGTACTTGCAACCCGGTTATAATATGGAGATTTATTTGGATTATAATTCTCCGGTAAATGCCAAATTTAAAGGGATCGGTGCGGAACCAAACAGGTATCTTAAGCATAAACCTTTCCCTAAGGGAGGATCTTTTTTGGAAGCTGGTAAAATTATGAAATCCAATTGTTCGTATGAATTTGTAAAGAAGGAAATAGAAAATAGATTGCTTGCCTATATGGATTCATTAACGATGACTCCAAATCTGACTGAAAATTTTATCGAATTAGAAAAAACACGAAATTATTTGAATGCCGCAATTTCTTTTAATTCTTATCCTGCCTATTTAGGCTTTGCAGGGAAGTTTAAAGATGAGGATGAATACAAGGCTGCCCTTGATGAGGTTGCAAAAATTGTTCCTGCCGATTTTCACAAATATGTGGGTTTGGCAGGAGTGCAGTCTTCATATCTACAATTGGAAGAGTTTCGTACAGTTGTGTTTAAAAATTTGCTGCATGATGATAAATTGCTGTTTACAAACGAGATTGATGATTTCGTTAAAACTTATATGATAATAAATCAATTAGGTAGCCAAGGGCCCGTTAAGGAAGTGCTAAGTGAAAAAGTAAAGGTTGCTCAGGAATTAAAAACGGATGACTATAAATCAGTTTTGAACCAAGCATTTGAGAAGTATAATAGCCTGCTTCCCGGTCAGCTTGCTCCTGATTTTCAATTAACCGATTTAAAGGGGAAAAGGGTGAGCAAGACGGATTTCAAAGGAAAAATATTGGTTGTGGATATATGGGCAACATGGTGCGGACCTTGTAAGGCCGAATCACCTTACTTCGAAGCATTGGCCAAAGAATTTGCTAATGAGGAGCTTGCTTTTATATCGGTTTGTATAGATAGTGAAGACGCAGTGTGGAGGAAATATCTCGAAAAACATGAAAAAACATCTCTACAATACATGGCAGAAAGGTCTGAATTTCAAGCTTATTTTATGAATGGTATTCCTCGTTTTATGGTATTCGATAAGAAAGGCAAAATTATTGATGCCTTTGCACCAAGGCCTTCTGATGAAAGATTTCGACAAGTGATACAGCAGGTTTTATAATTGATTTTATCGAAGGTGAGTAAGACTTAGACTAGACAAGCTGGTCCCTGAATTGAGGGAATACATATTCTTTTTATGCTTAAAGATGAAAAGGTTGATCAGGGACCAAATGTTTATAAGTTATAAAGCTAAATTATAATCAAATGCATATAATAGGGCCAGTTTCTTATATAGGATCTGGCCTATTTTGTGAGAGATAAGTTTGTTTTGTAAGTCAGGATTTCTAAGAATTAGTTGTATTTTGGGCCTCTTAAAGTGAGGGCTTTTTTGTAAAATCAATATCCTTTTCTATTTTTAGCACCTACTATGAACAATCAGGAGCAACTAATTATACAGAAATTACAGAATGGCGAAGAGTCTGGTTTGCGCCAAATGTTTGATCTGTATTATTCTCCTCTCTGTGTATTCGCTTTAAAATATATCGATTCTTTTGATCTTGCTGAGGATCTGGTTCAAGATATATTTATTGGTTTTTGGGAAAATAATCGGGTTGAACAGCTAAATACTTCTTTAAAATCCTATCTTTTTACATCTGTAAAAAACAATGCTCTGAATTATATTCGTAAAAACAAGAAGTATCGAATCGAGGAGTTGGATGATGAATTCGATATGATGATGGATGATTCTTTTGATCCTGAAGATTTAGAGCAGATGAAGCTAAAACTTTATCAGGAATTAGAAAATCTGTCCCAGCAAAGCAGAATCGTGTTTGAAGCCATCATCTTTCAGAATATGAAATACAAGGATGTTGCTGAAGATTTAGATATTTCGGTTAATACCGTTAAAACACATTTTGCACGTGCCCTTAAACAACTACGAGGGTCCTTCGATATAATTCTTATGATTATGCTTCCGTAGTTTGATGGTTGATCCCCCTCAACCGTTCTCTAATTTATGCTTAAATGAATATTTGAGTTAATCGTATCTATTCTTATTAACTTTATCTTTTTTTTCGTGGTAAGGTTTTGATTATCTGGTGTTAAAAGATTCTTTTTGAACTTAGCTGTTTTTTTTTTTCATTTTTTTTGTCACCCATTTCGTGTTTCATCAATCCTAATAATAAAGAAGTAGGATTCATGACATCTTACACGATCGAATTAATATAGAATGGAATTAAAAGAGGAACATATTATCAATTGGGTTATCAACTATTCAAAAGGTGAATTGTCTGATACACAAAAAAGAGATTTAGACCATTTTCTTTCAGAAAATGAGGCAAATAAGCATCTGTTTAATTCTTATCGTGCGCTTTATATTAAGGGGCGTTCAGTAACTTTTTACAGTCAGCTTAATCAGCTTGAGGCTTGGAATCAGATTGCCTCAAATATTACAAAAAAGAAATCTAAGATTCGAAAATTGTCTGCATGGTTTTCTTATGCAGCTGCTGTTTTGATTATTGCTTTGGTCAGTACCCTTGTTTTAATGAATCAGGTTGAGAAAGTTGACTTTTCAAAGGATTATAATTTTGCGGAATTAGCCCAAAAAGGAAATAAGGATGCAACCTTAACCTTAGCGGATGGCTCAAAGGTTAAATTACAAAATGATGTTGAGCAATTGATATCCGAGAAAGATGGGACTCAGATTTCTAAAGATTCGTCTAATACCATAGCTTATACCTCTCAGACAAAAGAACAGATTGCTTTGCTTTATAATACAATTGATGTTCCTAGAGGAGGTGAGTATTCATTAAAACTATCCGATGGAACTCAAGTTTGGTTGAATGCGGATACCAAATTGAGATACCCCGTTAAGTTTATAGGTGATAAAAGGGAGGTTTTTCTAAAGGGAGAGGCTTATTTTGAAGTTGCTCACAATAAGCAAGCTCCTTTTGTGGTTCATGCGCATGATTCAGAGGTAAAAGTTTTGGGAACCAAATTTAATGTGTCGGGATATGATGATCAGGATTTTATTGCAACAACGCTTGTCGAAGGATCTGTACAGGTCAGCAATTTAAATCAAAGCGAAATATTAAGGCCTGGTTATCAATCAAACATCATCAGAGGGAAAAATGGGATTGAGCTTAGAGAAGTAGATACAAACTTGTATACCTCTTGGGTGAGTGGTGTTTACGAATTCGAGAATATGGAGCTGGAATACATCATGACTCAATTGGGAAGATGGTATGATGTTGAGTTCTTTTTTATGGAAGAAAAATACAAGCATATCCGTTTTACGGGTGCATTTGAAAAAGAGAATTCTTTTGAGTACGCGCTTGATATGATTGAACACATTGCAGATGTGGATTTTGCAATTAAAGGAAAGTATATAATCGTCGGAAGACAATAAAAAAACGGGAAATATTTGCCGTATTTCCCGTTAGTGATAATTAAAAACCATTGTTGACGCAATGGCATTAAGTAACCTAAACCCAAAAGTATGAAAAAATTAGGAAAGTGGAGGTGTTTATCACCTGCCATTGGTAAAATCGCACGTATTATGAAGATAAGTGTATTTTTAGTGTTAGTCTGCTCCATGCAATTGTCTGCATCGGTGATGTTGGGGCAACAGGTGAGTATTCATGCTGGTGAAATGACCGTGAGGGAGGTTTTTAAAGAGTTTAAAACTCAGACAGGAACTTTTTTTATGTACAGTGAAGAAGATATTAGCCTCGATTTGACAGTTGATGTTGATTTTTCACAGGTGAGTTTAGAAGAAGCTTTGCAAGAGATTTGTAAGCAAGTTGCGTTAAGCTACGAAATAGTGGATAACTATGTTCTGATCACTAAGAAACCATCTCTTGTAGAATTACCTTTGCAAGAACAGAAGAAAGAACTCAAAGGTACCGTAACGGACTCTGATGGGAATACTTTGCCAGGGGTTTCTGTTGTTGTAAAAGGGACAACAATTGGTGTGGCTACAGACATTGACGGGAATTATGCCATTCAATTTGATAATGAAAATGCTATCATGGTTTTTTCTTTTGTCGGAATGCTTCGTCAGGAAGTCCTTTATACAGGTCAAGCGGTCCAGAATATCATCTTGCTTCCGGATTCAAAACAAGTGTCAGAGGTTGTGGTAACGGGATATCAAACTATTTCTAAGGAGCGTGCCACGGGTGCCTTTGAAAAAGTAGGTGTTAAGGTGTTGGATGAAAAATCAACCTTTAAGGTATTGGATAAACTTGAAGGACAAACCTCAGGTGTATTGTTCGACGAATCAGGTAATATGACAATTCGAGGAGTATCCACAATGAATGCCAATAGAGATCCTTTGGTTGTCGTAGATGGATTCCCGATTGAAGGTCATGTAGAAACCTTAAATCCTGATGATATTGAAAGCATTACCGTATTGAAAGATGCGGCTGCTGCATCTATTTGGGGAGCAAGAGCGGCTAATGGTGTCATCGTTATTGTATCTAAAAAGAATGGCAAAAAAGGAAAGCCTCGTGTAGAGTTTTCTTCAAGCTTATCCATGACGGGGGAACCTGATTTGGATGATCAACCTGTTGTTTCCACTGCATCATTTTTAGAAATGGAAAAGTTTTTAGCTGATAATGGCTGGCAAACAATGCCTACGGGTGCAAATCAGTATCCAATTACGCAGGGGATGGATACCTACTTGAGATTAAATGATGGGCAAATTTCAGAAGCAGAAGCTAATCAGATACTTGATGGCTATAGAAAGGTGGATGTACGTAATGAATTTGCCGATTTGTTTTTAAGAAAACAAGTTCGTCAACATTATAACCTTTCGATTAGTGGTGCAGGAGAGAAAAATAATTATTATATGTCATTAGGTTATGATGATAATGATAATTTCTCGAAAGGGAACGATAGTGATCGTTTAATCGCGAATATAAAAATTAGTTCAGAACTATCAGATCGTATTAGTGTTAATGCGGGCGTATCCGCAACACTTAGAAATCAATACAGCAATGGGATTTCCATTGGTAGTTTGGGCAGTGTTTCGCAGTATCAGACCATCTTAGATGCTAATGGAGATTATGTGCCGCAACCACAGTCCTATTACCAACCCACTAAGGAGGCTTTAGTTGCTCAGGGATATCCTTATAATTGGGACTATAATTTGTATCAAGAGTATCAAAACAAGGATAATTCGATAAAGAACACCGATTTAAGAATGAATTTTGGGTTAAATATTAAGTTACTCAAAGGGCTTGATTTTGAAGGTCGATATCAGTATGAGTGGGGAAATGAAGAGGGTGAAAACCTTTATAACGAAGAAACTTATAATGTAAGGGGCTTTGTTAATAGATTTACATATATTGATGATGATGGCAGCATTGTTACAAATGCGCCTAAAGGACATATCTTTTCAGAGTCCTTTTATAAGAAAAAGTCTTATACAACCCGAGGACAGTTGAGTTTTAATCGAGCTTTTGATGCAAATAAACATCAGATTAATGCAATTGCGGGTATGGAGGTGCGAAAAACGACTAGCGAGTCTTCATCTTATCGTAAATATGGTTATGACCCTCAAAGCCTGCAGTTTGTGAGCATCAACCATAATGAGAGATATCCAATGGCAATTAGTGGTAGTAAAGGAAGAATAAGTGATGATACAAAATACTTGCAAGAAGAGGATCGATTTATTTCTTATTACACTAATACAGCTTATACCTACAATGATAAGTATACGGTAACAGCGAGTGCTCGTTTGGATGATTCCAACTTATTTGGTGCCGATTCTAAATATCGCAATGTTCCACTTTGGTCTACGGGTATCAACTGGCAATTGCATAAGGAAGATTTTATGACATCAGACTTGATAAACCGATTGACCCTAAGAATGACTTATGGGACTAATGGGAATGTTTCAAAGACAACAAGTCCATACCTAATCGCACAAGTGACAAAAGATTATAGGGATCAGCATCAATACGCTTATATTAAAAACCCTAAGAATCCAAGTTTGCGTTGGGAAAAAACAGCTGTAGTCAATTTTGGACTTGATTATGCATTATGGAACAATCGAATTTCAGGATCTCTTGAATATTATTCAAGAAAGAGTACGGATCTTTTAGGAAATGTTTCGTTGAATTCGACTTATGGCTTTACCAGTGCTTTGATGAATTTTGCAGAAATGTCGAACAAGGGGGTTGATGCATCTTTACTTGTGAAACTTGTTGATAAGCAGGTGAAATGGAATACGAGTTTAAACTTTTCGTATAATAAAAACAGAGTAGAGAAAGTGGAAATGCCTGACGAAACGGTTTCAAGTTATATGAGTGGAACAGCTAGGGTTGGAAAGCCTCTTAACTATATGTATAGTTACAAATGGGCCGGACTCTCTTCAGAAGGTTTTCCGCAGGTGTTTAATGAAAAGGGAGAGGCTATTGATTATGAAACACGATTGGATGATCCTACCGCACTTAAGTACGAAGGAACAATGACACCTAAATATTATGGTAGTTTGAATAATGTTGTTACTTATAAGGGGTTTAGATTGAGTATGTTGATGACTTATAAGTTGGGATATAAGTTTAGAATTCCTACTATAGACTACAGTTCTTTGAAATCGTCATTAAAAAGAAATTGGGTACACGAAGATTACGATAAGCGCTGGCAACAAGCAGGGGATGAAGCGCACACTGATGTGCCGGTTTTGCCTGCAAATTTTAGCCAAATTGGAGGGTATTTTGGATCTTATAGCAGTGGTGCAAGTCATCTGGTTGAGAGTGCATCCCACATTCGTTTTAAAGAGGTGATTTTATCTTATAATTTGCCTAAAGAATGGTTTAAATCTTTAGGAATTAATGCTCTTGTTATTGGAACTCAGGTTAGAAACTTAGGCGTTATCACATTTAACAATTCGGGTATTGACCCTGAGAATATACCTGGTTTGGGTAAATATGGAAATTCAAACCCAGAATATACATTTAGTCTGAAAGCGACATTTTAATTGATAAACCAATGGAATAAGAGGCCGGTTTAAAGCCTCTTTCATTTAAAAATATTTCAAATGAAAAATTTAATTTATTTATTCATTTTAGCCTTACTAATTACTTCGTGCAATGGTGATGAATGGCTGGATATTAAGCCGAAAGGAAAGGTTATCCCCAATAAGGTGGACGATTATCGCCTTTTATTGGACCAAACACAAAACCTAGGTAAATCAGAAGCAATATTTTCAACCACAGGAGGTGATTTATTTCTAACAGATGATGTTGTAATAGGTGAGTATATTTTTGATAACTCTTACGGGGAAAATTCTCGTAATGCTTATACTTTTGAAGCGCATACGTACTTGGAAATTGAAGAAGATGATGATTGGCAAGTTTCCTACAATCAAATCTATGTAAGTAATGTTGTGATCGAAGAGGTTCTGGAGACTAGTGGTAAACAAAGTGAAAAAGAGGCCTTGTATGCTGAAGCAAAGGTGCACAGAGCTTACGCTTATTTGAATTTGGTAAACCTTTATAGCAAACACTACAATGATGCAACGGCCGGCGCAGATCTTGGTGTGCCAATGCGATTGGATGGTGCCATCGAAGGAAATTTAAAAAGAGGGACTGTACAAGAGGTATATGATCTGATACTATCTGATTTAAAAGAAGTTTATGACTACTTACCAGATGTGCCTGAATTTTCATTTCGACCTTCGAAAGCTGCTGTAAACGCTCTTTTAGCGAGAACCTACCTGTTGATGGGAGACTTTGATAAGGCATTGGTCAATGCTAATAAAAGTTTGGATATATATAGTTTCATGTACAATTACAATGATTTCGGGAAAAATGCCTGGTATTCAACGGCTTTGGATATGCCTGATTTTTACGAAAATAAAGAGCAGATCTTATTAAAACAACCTCAAAATAAATATCAATTAATTTACCCAAGTGAGGCGCTTTCTAATTTGTATGATAAGACCAACGACTGGCGTTATGATGGGATGATGTATGCAGAATGGTTTCCTCCTTATACAAATATGATGTTTTTACAGGAGTATATGGTTGGCAGATCAAGTGGGCTATCTGTACCTGAAATGTTATTGATTAGAGCAGAATGCCATGCCAGAGCTGGTGCTGCAGATTTAGCGATGGATGATATAAATACAATTCGTCAAAATAGAATCAAAACGGCTGCTTATCTTCCATTAACAGCGGCAGGTGTAACTGAAGCATTACAGTTGGTTAAAGAGGAGAGAAGACGAGAATTAGCATTCTTAGGTGCAAGATGGTTTGATATCAAACGCTACAATACCTACGATAATGCAAACATTTCTATTGACCATAGTATAAATGACGAAAGTCATGTTTTGGCTCCTGGTGATAATAAGTGGGTGTTACCAATTGCTCGAAAATACATTCTTAAAAATTCTGAAATAGAGCAAAACCCTCGTTAATAGAATTATTTAGTTCTCTAGGACATAGTCCTAATCCTATTAGATGCCCCGGATTTTTTCCGGGGCTAATTTCGGTATCTGACTATTTTAAAGATCCGGTTTGAATTTCGTGATGTGTTCTGCTACTTCACGCTATTGTTCGTTTAATTAACACTTATTTATTTCATGATGAATTTATTTAAAGTATTTGCTATTATGGCAATCGCTGCTCTATTATCATGCAGCAAAGCGACTGATACCTGCCTAATCAAGGGCCAATTGTCGGGTGGTGATGGAGAGCTTGTAATTTACCCTTATCAGGAGGTTCACTCAAAAAAGGAAGCTGACAGTTTGAGTTATAAGGCAAAAATAAGTAATGGGAAATTTGAAATCGAACTGGATGGAGAATTGGTTTGTCGATTGATGAATATCAAAATAGGGAATGAGTTGAAACGCTATGATGTTTTTACTGAACCAGGCATTATACATTTAGGAGAGAAGGATGGAAAACTGATAGCAAAAGGTTCTTCTTTAAATGATGAATATTATCGGTTATTAAATGAGCTTAATTACGAGGCTTATGATAAGATTAAATATAAGAAAGTTTTGAGTGCAGAAGAGCAGAAATTAAAAGATGAGTACAATCGTAATTTATGGGAACTTATCGGAACGAATTCTGCTAGTATTCCCTTAAGTTATCTGTTCTATCAAAAATACTGGGGGGCAGATGCTTCAAGCTTAAATAAAATAATAAATACCTTTTCAAAGGATATTCATCAATCCTATTATCTAAAAAAAGTGATTAACCGAAGAGATAATCAGCAACGAGTGGCCATTGGAAATCCAGCTCCGGACTTTAGCTTAAAATCGAATGATGGTCAGGATGTATCTCTGGAGATGTACAAAGGCAAATACTTGTTGGTGGATTTCTGGGCATCGTGGTGTGGACCTTGCCGTGCAGAGATTCCAAATCTGAAAAAGGTTTTTGCGAATTATCACTCAAAGGGATTGGATATTTTAAGTGTAAGCACAGATGCCAGAGAAAAGGCCTGGCTAAAGGCTGTAGATGCAGAACAAATGCCCTGGGAACAAGTTCGCGATACCAAATCAATCAGTGATGTGTACAATATTACGGCTATTCCTATGATCATTTTGATTGATCCCGAAGGTAAGATTATGGATAAAGGCCTTCGCGGGGAGGGGCTACAAAAAAAGTTGGATGAGATCTTAATGCATAAATAAGCTTAGGATGAGTTGAATATAGATTTTATCAAATCGTTTAAACAAAAGGGATGAAAAAAATATTAATAATAGTCGTGAGCATGTTTGCATGTGGGAGTTTATTCTCTCAAGGGATTGAATTTAAACACGGCACTTTTAATGAAGCTTTGGCAAAAGCTAAGAAAGAAAATAAACTGCTTTTTATGGATTGCTATACCTCATGGTGTGGTCCATGTAAGTATCTGTCGGAGACTATTTTTTCACAAAAGGAAGTTGGTGATTTTTTCAATAAGAATTTTGTGAGTTTTAAAATGGATATGGAAAAGGGTGAAGGGATTGAGCTTTGTAAAAAGTATCAGGTGAAGTCTTTTCCAACTCTACTGTTTATTGATGCTAAAGGGAGTGTAGTTCATAAATTGGTTGGAGGAATGCCTGGCGAGGAATTAATTAAGGGCGCACAAGCTGCTTTAAACCCAAACTTGAGAATTGGAACATTAAGAGAAAAATTTGAAGGTGGTAACAGAGAATATGAATTCCTGTTGACTTATTTGACTGCGGTAAAAAGACAATACGATAAAGTGAACATACCATTGGTATCTAAAGCTTTAATTGAAAATTATTCTCTCGAAAAATTTTTAACCAAGGATTTGTTTTATGTCATTAGTGGAGCGAATATTAATTATGTCAGTAAAGAGTATCGCTACCTAGTCCAAAATAAAGACGTTCTTATAAATAAAGTTGGTGCAAAAGAATGTGATGCTGTTTTAAGAAAAGCGATAAGAACTCACTTATTTCAATTTGCAGAAGAATGCTTTAGCCTTACTGATTTAAAAAAGGAAATCGAAAAATGTAAAAAAGACAAGGTGTACTTGAATATTGAAGATTTAGAAAGAGATTTGAGTTATACTTATTGCTTTGCACATGGGCAATTAAAAAAATGGTTTGATTTAAAATTACAGGAAGCGGCGAATTTAAAAGGAAGTCCAAACTATGTTTATGTCATGCATAATATTGGTGATGAGGTCGTAAGAAATCCCAAGTTTAAAGGTTCTGAAGAATCAATTAATAGAGCACTTAAAATTGGACATGAATTGGCAGATAATGACGATGGGGTGATTATGGGTAATTTTTTATTGGCTAAGCTTTATTTAAAGGTCGGAAATAAAGAAAAAGCACAAAAGCATTATGATCTGTTTATTGAAATAAATGGAGAAGCTGGTGGAAATAATACGCATCCTTCTGTTGCAAAAGTAAAGAATGCTATAGATCTTTTGTAGGAAATAATATGATCTGAATTGTGGATGGCTACGCAATTAATATAACACCTCCACTTCGGGGGTGTTATATTATTCTACTTAAGTTGAGATGTTTCTTAATTAAAGTTGCATACAGTGAGTTCATGTACGATAGCGAATATCTCCAATACAATTTATCCATGGCGTCCAATTCGTTTCCAAATATCTACTGGCCTTATACCTGTGAGTGAAATAGACGGTATAAGGAACTAATAGCCATAAGACAAAAAATCCTAACAAGCATTTAGGCTGTTAGGATTTTTAGATTTCACTTGGGTAGGCTCAAGTTTAACGGATGATATTTTATAATTCTATTCAACCGGCTTAACATTCTCCTTAAGCGATTCCGAAATCAGCTTTTTCAAACGTAAAGTTTGTGCCTCCATGGCGCCTTGCTTTTTAGGATCGTAAAGATGTTTATACTGACAAGGAACAAGCTTATATTTTAAATCATCCATAGTGCCTCTTACATTGAGCCCTAATCGAAGAGGTAATGGCGTATCGGTTACCGATATGTGATAGTTAAAGCGATTATCCATGGTATGACGTCCGGAAATAACGGCTTTATAATTATCCATCACAATAAGGAAAGGATATAAATCAATTTCATCTTTAAAGAGAGTCATCTCAACACTCAGGCTATCGATCACATTTTCTGTTTTTTTCTTAAACAGAAGTTTGTTGGCAATCATGTCAAATGTTTCGGTATCCATAAGGGTTAGTTCCTGTCCCTGGAAAGCCGCCGCACCACGAATTGTCGATTGTTTAAGAGAGTAATCGCTCTTAAGATAGGTCTCTCCGGCCAAATGAAATTCACCTTTCCCTTTGAATGATTTTAGCATGGGAATAATGGTATCAACTGAAGGAATCAGATCAATGAGTTCAGCAATATCAATATCTAAAAGGTGAAAGTCGATGCCAGAAAAAAGGTGATTTTTTCTGTCGGAACGGTACATGGCCGTTAACTGCATATTGGCGGCCTTACTTGTAAAACCCATTTGGTCCAGAACAAGTGTCCCATCTTTAATGGTTAGTCCACCTTTTATATTTTCAATAATATTCTCATTGACCACAGTCTGATCGATGCTTGTGTTTAATCGAATTTCAACACCTTTGGGTACCATAAAGGGATCGTCTTCTGATTTAATCGTTTCATTGCTCGCAAGACTTGAATCCTGACTCCCCATGCCGTTAAAAATGTCCATCAGCTCATAGACATTGGTGTTTTTAGAGATTAAATTAAACTCGCCCTTAAGCAGAGATTCATCCTTAAGATACTTCGAGATATCGGTCAGTTCACCGCTAAGATTAAAGTCAGAATCACCTAAAGTTACATTGGCTTTCTTAATCGCCATGGTGTCGGCATTAAGTGTAAAGGATATGTTTGGAATTTGACCGTTTAACTGCTTACCCAAGTCATAAATGGCATCGGAGAAACGGACAGCCACTTCGGGCTGCCATTTTAGTATAACATTATTTTGAGAGTCGTCGTACTTCAGATTGGTTTTGGCATACAGCTCTTTAGCATCAAACAGAGTCGAGTCTTTGCTGGCAATAACAATTTGCTGACTATTGATTGTAGAATGAATAAGAGCAATCTCTTGTTTGGCATTAAGCCTTGGAGCATATTTCATTTGGCCATCTGCATGATTGGCGCAAATAGATAATGTGTCGGCTGCAGCATAAAGGCTGTCAAATTTAAATCGACAAGACGATAGTGGCGCAGAAAGGCCTTTTGCCAGTTGATTGATGTCGACCTCTAACTCAATATTTTTAGTCATAGCGCGCATAGTATGCGACATGTTGATATCAAATTGGGGTGCATCCATTTTGATTTTGGCAAACAGAAGGTTTTTGTCTGCTTTGCTTTGGCTGGGTAAATTAAGTTGAAGCTTTGCCGAAGGCAGGTTCACTTTTATACTGTCTTCGTAGGTCGCATAAAAATCCTGAGTCTCGAAATCGCCTCTTAAATAGATACGGTGATAGGCCTCTGTGTCCAAATCAGACTGAGAAAATCGGGTATGCAGATTGCCATTAAGCGAACCTTTAATGCTGATGTTTTGATCTTTGGGTATAAAGGACTTGAAATCGGCTAAATTAAAATCACCTTTCGTATAAACGTCATAGACTGGCGTTTCCAAAATGTTCGAAATTTCACCTTTAAGAGAAAGGCTGCTGTGCGCTATTTGCGCAGAACTACTATTGATCGTAATAGCCGAAGTCTGGTTTTTATTCAGATCCACCTGAGTCGACATCGATAATTGAATAGCCTTAACTCCAGGATAAGTGGCGTATTTAATTTCGCCTTTTTCGTATTTTATATTGGCTTTGATAAGGGGCATGCTTGTGTCAGATACAAGCCCTTTTACCGATCCTGAGATTTGCGCGTAACCCTTAGCCGTCAGATCTTTTAAGGGCGCCGAATAGGCTTTAGGAATAAGCGCTATAATTTTCTCAATATCCAATTCCTTGCTTGAGTATCTTAGGTCGGTCGATATTGAATAATCTTTCAAGAGTTTAACCAAACCACTAAATGAGACTTCTTGCTCATCGTTAACAATGAGTTTTGACTCTTCTAGATCGTAGCTGTTTTCGGATAGCTTGCAATTAAAAGGCAAGTGAGTGTCAACTTTCATCTGAGATAAAAGGGTATCACCAGCCATAGAAACCGACATGGCCTGACAAACCAATTTTAAGTCGGTATTGAATTGGTTTTTATCCTTAGCTTTAGCCTTAATGTTCAGATCACAGTTCCTGGCATCAAGATAAAGAGCCATTGAGTCGGATGTTGTAAACAGCAATCGATTTAATTGCATATTCAAACCCAAAGACTGGTTCTCCTTGTTGTATTTAAGTTCGAGTCTGGCATTTAAGTCGCTAAGCTTCGCCATTCTTAATGTTGACTCATCCGTATAATGAACCTTACAATTCTTAAATTCCACATGACTCATATCCATATCACCCAAGGATGAGGCTTCAGTATCCGCTTCTGAGGAATCGGAACCGCTTTTTAAAATATCGAAATTAGACTGGCCATGCGAGTCTATTTTAAAATTCAAAACTGCATTTTCAAGGAGAAAGGGGTCAAGCTTTATATCGCCGCCCCATAAGTAGGCCATCACATTTGCGGATGCAAAGCATTTAGATGCGTATAAGAGCGTATCTGATTTTGGGGCATTATTCTCTCTTAGACAGAGATTCGTCAGCTCAATCCCAAAAAACGGATAGCTACTAAAAAAAGTGGGTTCAATTTTTTCTATCATCGTCTGGCAGGACAAATAGGCTTTTGCCTGTTTAATAACGATTGGGCTTAATTTTTCTGGTGTAAAAAGATACCAAAGGCCTATTCCTGCAGTTAGTATCAATACAAAAACCAATCCCAGTAAAGCGACTCCAACTTTTTTTAATATACGCATTTTACCTATTGTTTACTGAATGATGTTGTTTCTCCGTAAGCGTCTTGATACTCCATTGATGTTGCTGTTAAATTCGTAATGGTGTATACCTTTGGCACGTTACCGCCATTCACGATGATATGAATTTGCTCCAACTGATCTTTGTCAATCGTCCAGCTAAACTTCTGAGCTTCTGCTTCTGTTACATCATCGGCAGTATCCCAGGTCGCTCCTGATTTATCTAAATCGTATCTCTCGAACAAAGTGCCACTTTTCCATTTTCCAATGATTAATGACTCATCAAAACTGGCTTGGGTGTCCTCTTTAGTACAGGAGGTTGAGAAAAGCGCTGCTATTGCAAGGCTTAAAAGAATTAATGCTAAGCGTTTCATCTATTTATAGTTTGTTTATGATTTACTTATTTCTTACTCAGGAATAAACTACAAAAATAAGACTTTATTGTCGAAAATGAATGAAAGCTGATTTCTTAATTATGAAAATAATGAAATATTAGATGTTATTTCTCATAATGGTTTGGATGATATTAGGATTGTCGAAGAATCGAAGGATGGGGAAGCTATCCCACAAAACAATGCCAATATTAGTATTCATAATTATGTAGATCTATTCTGTTTTATGTTTGTTAGTGGTTTTGTTTAATCCGAATTGTTTGTAAACTTGTTTTCATAAATTTGCGAGATTTTAGGCACAGGCTCTGGTCTGTACCTTTAGTTATGGCTCTTAGGGATTGAATTAATTGTGATTCGTTCTTGCAAAAATCGTAAGTGTATTAGTAACTGTTCGATGTCTTAGTGTCTTATTTTTTTAAGTGTTTATGGTAATGTTCGTGTGGTAGGAGTAAATCGCAAGTGAGCATTTAAACAAGCTTATAACAGAAACATATGAAACTTATGAAAATTAAAAAAAAACGTTGAAAAAATGACCTTTGGTAACAGCAACAATTTTTTCAACTTTAAATCTATTCTCACAAACGGACAAAGGAAAGACTATAATATCAATTGATGGAAACTATATAAAGTCAACGACAGAAAATGGTGTGACGCAAAATCAAAATGTTACGCAAGGCAAATATTTGGATGTTGGAGCTTCTATTGGATGTTTTATAACAAATAGATTTATAGCAGGTTTCGGACTTGATTATAGTTGGGAAAAAGAAGTCAGAACCAATAATTTAATGATCAACAAGTACTATCAAACTGAAAGAACAAACATAAAATCTAAGGCTCTTTTATCCAATATTTTTTTAGGATATTATTATCCGATTGCCGACAGATATATGTCAACGCCAATCTAAAATTTAGCTACGGAAAAGTTAAGTCTGAGTATGACACCTTTTTGGCTGGTAAGGTTTATTATCAGTCTAGTACAGTGACTGAATTAACAAATGATTATGCTTCCTCGTATGCAATGAGCCAGGTCGGAAATTCAAAGCTTGATTTTTTTAGTGCAAATATTTTACCAGAATTAACTTATTTTATCTCTACTAAATTTAGTTTTTATCTCGGCTTGGGCGGAGTAAGTTATTCTTTACTTGATTGGAATACAGATAATTCTAATTGGACAATAAGCTTTAATCCAACTTGTTGGAAATTTGGAGTTAAAATAAGAATATAAAAAATGCCCGCCAAATAAAAATGAACTTGTGATTCCACACATCAAAGATACATGCATGATTTATTAATTTAAATTATGGTATCATTGAACATGTTAGTGTAAGCGAATCTGATAGGAAATTGCCTCGTAATCCCTCAAGACAGCCTACCTAAAACCTTAGCAACAAGCTTGGAAAACATAACGAAATGAATTAACTTGAGTTTTCAAAACTTAAAAGCATAGTTATGGAAGATTCAAGAAAAGGTAAATGCCCAGTTATGCACGGAGCAAATACAGATACTAATAGTTCCGTAATGAGTTGGTGGCCAGAGGCTCTCAATTTAGATATTTTGCATCAACACGATACTAAAACCAATGCACTTGGTGAGGACTTTAATTATCGAGAAGAATTTAAAAAACTTGATTTTGATGGACTTAAAAATGACCTGAAGAAACTGATGACTGACAGCCAAGACTGGTGGCCAGCAGATTGGGGACACTATGGTGGTTTAATGATTCGAATGGCATGGCATAGTGCCGGCACCTACCGTACTGCAGATGGGCGTGGGGGAAGCAATACAGGCAACCAACGTTTCGCACCTCTCAACAGTTGGCCCGACAATGTGAATCTCGACAAGGCCCGCCGTTTATTATGGCCTATAAAGAAAAAATATGGCAACAAAATTTCTTGGGCAGACTTGATGATTCTTGCTGGAAATATGGCTTATGAATCTATGGGATTCAAAACTTTTGGTTTTGCTGGGGGCCGTGAAGATATTTGGCATCCTGAAAAAGATATTTATTGGGGGGCAGAAAAAGATTGGTTAGGCAAAGACCGCTATTCAGATAAATCGGATGAAAAAACACTGGAAAATCCATTGGCAGCTGTTCAAATGGGGTTAATTTATGTAAATCCAGAAGGCGTTGATGGCAAACCTGACCCGCTAAAAACAGCCAAGGCAATGCGAGTTACATTCGAAAGAATGGCAATGAACGATGAAGAAACAGTTGCCTTAACAGCTGGTGGACATACTGTAGGAAAAGCACATGGAAACGGCGATGCTTCTATACTGGGTTTAAATCCAGAAGCTGCTGATATTCAAGAACAGGGATTCGGTTGGAAAAATCCCAAAGGAAAAGGTAATGCTGAAGATACGGTATCAAGCGGACTAGAAGGTGCCTGGACAACTCAACCTAACAAATGGAATAATACTTATTTTCACTTACTGTTTTCCTACGATTGGGAGATCAGAAAAAGTCCTGCAGGTGCGTCGCAATGGGAGCCGATAAATATAAAAGAAGAAGATAAACCTTTTGATGCTCATGTATCAGGAGTTCGCAGAAATCCAATCATGACTGATGCTGATATGGCATTGAAAATTGATCCTGAATACAGAAAAATTTCAGAGCGTTTTTACAAGGATCCCGAATATTTAGCTGAGGTATTTGCTAAGGCATGGTTTAAGCTTACGCATAGGGATCTGGGACCTAAAAGCAGATATTTAGGCACTGATATACCTAAAGAGGATTTGATTTGGCAAGACCCTATTCCAACGGTTAATTACACGCTGTCGGATGCAGAAATTGAAGATTTGAAACTAAAGCTTTTGAACTGCGGTTTAAGCCAAACCGAACTTATCAATACGGCATGGGATAGTGCAAGAACTTTTCGATCATCAGATTTTAGAGGGGGTGTAAATGGAGCAAGAATCCGCCTTACTCCTCAAAAAGATTGGGAAGGCAATGAACCTAAACGACTCGAAAAAGTACTTGCGAAACTTACAGAAATTCAGACAGGACTAAATAAAAAAGTAAGCATTGCCGATTTAATTGTTTTAGGCGGTAGTGCTGCCATAGAGAAAGCGGCTCAAGAAGCAGGTGTAAACATTAAAGTGCCGTTCGTATGGGGAAGAGGTGATGCAACAATGGAGATGACCGATGTGGAATCATTTTCAGTTCTTGAACCTTTACATGACGGTTTTAGAAACTGGCAGAAAAAAGAATATGCCGTAAAACCCGAAGAAATGCTTCTCGATAGAACCCAGTTGATGGGGCTTACTGCTATAGAAATGACTGCTTTAATTGGAGGGATGCGTGTTTTAGGAACAAATCATGGGGGGACAAAACATGGCGTGTTTACTGACAGAGAAGGAATTTTAACTAATGATTTTTTTGTAAATCTTACAGACATGAATTACAGATGGCAGCCTGTTTCTGATAAGCTTTATAATATTGTAGAAAGAAAAACAGGTGAAACTAAATGGACGGCGACAAGAGTTGATTTAGTTTTTGGATCTCATTCAATATTGCGGGCTTATGCAGAAGTTTATGCACAAGATGATAATAAAGAAAAATTTGTAAATGATTTTATAAAAGCATGGGTGAAAGTGATGAATGCAGACCGTTAAAATAAATTCTGCTAAGACCCACCCTCTTTGGATTTTGAATTGTTTTATACTTGAATTTAGTTAGTTGTTAAAAGGGCAGAAGCCGTAAAAGAATCGTTTGGTGAGACCTCTCACAAATTTTTATTTTTAATCTTTTTGGGTCGGATTAGATTTAAATGAAAACTCTAAGCGTATTCCTGGCATCTGTTCTTTTGTTTTTTTGAGACTGGTCCTCTTTGGTAAATGACTGAAGTCATAAAAACCTATTATGCAAAGGTTTGCGAAATTAAAAGTAGGAAAAAACACACTGCGGAGTGAAAAATCTCACTATATTTGCATGACTGATCAATAAGAATAAACGTGAGTCAGTATTTCTAACTAAACAACCATAATTAAAATGCACGTAAACGGAAGGCCACAATCCGCATTAAATTACGAGGCACAGGTTTTTATCAATCTGTACCAATCTTTGGGAGAAAGAGCAGAGAACTTTCTTCCACATCGTATTTTTGAAAGCCTTACACAATTTGTAAGGCTTTGTTATGAAGAATCAGACGATCCGGTCAATCAAGAACTGGAAATCAACAAGCGATTATTAGACCTCAAAGAGTCTATTCCTGCTTATGTTGATGTTTCGTTGATGATTTTCCCTCATGAAAACTCAAAAGCATTCGAGTACAGTGCCAAACGACAGTCCTTCGTCAAGAGAATTAACCACCTAATGGACATCGAAGCTGTAGACGAAAAGGAAAAGAAACAGCTGAGACATATCTTAAATGCACCCGACTTTTCTGTTGGGACACCACCCGTAAGTCAGCACCTGATCAATTTCCTGTATCAGATTTTACTGGGCGATAAGGTTCGTGAGCTGCGCAAGTTTCGCGACGTCATCGGTGTAAATGGTTATATCGAAGAGGCTCAATGGAATTACCTTTTAGATGTGATGGATCAGCTTGTTGTTCAAAGTACTCATTACACAACAGCTAAGGAGAAAGAGCATTTTCTGACCCGTACCGAATCGACCGTCAATTTTAAGGGCTTGAATGGCTTTATCAGAACCCTGGTTTCCGGAACGGCAGATACGGCTATTAAACTCATTCGTGATGAGATTTTCCAGCCTGAGATTGTGCGTGTGATTGAATTCACAAGTCCCGATGAGGTTTACGGCCAAATTTGTGAGGATACAACCAGTATTTTTATCATAAAGGTGCAGCATATGCGTCGAAACCCACTGAATGATTTCAAATGGTTTCCATTGTTAACGCGTATGATCTTTGTTGACTGTTCGCTTGAATCATTGGCATCTAACACCAGTCTGGTATTCTCCTTTCACAACGAAGTGATCAATACCCTGAATAAGGTTCATACCAAGAAATTGGGAGCGCCTGCCAATACTCAAATGAATCTGCGTTTGATTTTGGATAAGGTGAATTCCCGAAACTTGGAGAAATTCCGATTAGCTGCCGAAGCCAAAATTAAGGATTACGAAGAGGAGTTGGCACGACTGAAAAAGGAACAATTGGCAGAACCTGAAAATCCTGATCAGGATATCATCCTATATAAGTTTGATGAGTTCGCTCGTCAGATTATTAAAGACAAATACATTTTGTCGAAACTGGTTGCATTCATCTCTTTTGTTGAAAATATAAAAGATTCAAAAAAGCAGACTGAGACCATTGAGATTTTGCTTCAAGAGTTTGAGACTCGCATGAAGTCCTATTTCTATGGCAATAGCAAGGATATTGACTTGGCTACCATTGTTGAAGGTGGTGGTAGAAATCAATTGAAAACCTATGGTGAATATCTGCTCGAGCGTAAGTTGAAGAGTTTAAAAAAGGATGTTGTTGAGCGTTGTCGTGTTATTCTTGATATCATTCCAGATAGCTATCAGCGTACCCTGCACAACCATTTTCATAAGAATTTTGGCATTAATCTTTTCCTCGAGAAGTATAAAGAATATCTTATAAAGGCTGAGAACGAGGCGGATAATAAAGGGCGTTTCAGTAATCTTTTGATTGATCTTGGTATCGAGAAAAAATATGAACAGAAAAGCGAGGAGGATAAGCAAATTATTCGCGAATTTATCTCAGGTTTGGGTAATCTGGAAAAGACATCAATCTCTGATGATGTGCAGATGATTATTCGTGATTTGGTTTTAAATCGCACTTATGTGAAGCCTTTTATTTTCCTGAATCAGCAAGCAGCCTGGGAGTATAAAGATTTGTTCCCCATTGAGCAATTCGATATGAATGCTTTCGATGTTGAGATTGAATTAGATGATGAGGGGCGTATCGATTACGAGCGCTTTTTAATCAAGTTGCAGCGTATAAAGAGTTCTTTTCAATTGTTTGATGAGACAGGCAGTTTGTGGGATAATTTTTGTGCTAATTCGACTATCCTAATCAACGACCCATCGAACCCAACAGGCTATACGGATTTTAATAATGTGGCGTTAATAAAATTCCTGAAGTTCATTAGCAATACACAGTTAACCCTTTTCCTGGATGAGGCTTATAATGATTCTGTTAAGATTGATGATCCTGAGGAACCAAAGTGGAGAACAATTTCTTCATATATTATTAATAATATAGCCAGTTATGCACGTATTTCTATGGTGGCATCCATATCGACCACTAAGAATTTGGGCGCAACTGGCGATCGTTTGGGAGCTTTGGCTGTCACTGAGGCTAAAAAAGATTTAACGGCTTTTGCCCGTAAACAATCAGATGCAAGCAGGGGGAATTCTTGCTCACTCTTTATGTTGGTCAATGTTTTGGAGGTTGCTCAGCAAGCCAAGCGAATTAAGGTTCAGATGGATGAGGCCCTTCCTAAGGATGCTTCTCGTCATAAGGTGAAGCAAAAGCTGGAGGACTTTATTAAATCGAAGGTGAAAAGCAATGTGCCTACAACTATCGCACTCAGTTCGGAGTCCACCAAGAGAGAATCTTTGTTTGAAGGGAGTCCGCTTCATATTTTCCTTTTGGATGAGTTACTCTCTTTAGATAAGCTTGATGTACTGGAACTTCCTGATGATTTTAAATATAAGGGAGAAGCTTTCTTTTCTTATTACAAGCAGCATATAGTTGGTGAATTGAACCAATTCCGTGTGAACCGAATCTTTAGATCCGAATCTATTAAAAGGTTGAAGATGGCCAAGGAAGTGGCTGCTAAAATCATAGATGAACAGCAATTAAGCGATGTGGGATTTTTGAATTCGGAGGGAGCTTACTTGTTTAATATGACTTTGAAAGGTTATTCTTCCTATCAGGATCTGGAAGCTTTTACTCAGGTATTTGCTGAGAAAAGAGGTATTGCTGCCATACCATATAAAACGGGTATTGTTCGTTTCTCACTAGGTGACTATGTGGAAGGAAGCGAGGCGAGTTATCAGATCTATGCCAAAGAGTTAGAGAATGCATTCAGGTTGTTTATCACGAACTGGATTCGTTTTAACGAAGGCAAAAAGACGGGTGGGCTAGAGAATGATGCGGTTTTAAATGAACTCTTCCCAGTGAAATTAGATAGAGGGTTTATCGAATCAGTCCTTGAGGATTTTACGCAGATACGTGATCTTGAAAAACGTACGAATCAAAGCTTGAAGATCAATGATATTAAGACTATGTATCATGCATTTCCTAATGTGTGCGGCGTGAGTATTAATTCTATTGGAGATTCTACGAATGCAGTGATCGAATTCTACGAGAATATTGGTCAGTGTACCAACTTGGTTGAATTTCTAAGTAGTCAGGCTTTCTCAAAGATTTACGAGAATCTATTGCCTCAGATCTACAAGAATATACCTGCAATTAAGCATTTGGATATCAATGAGGTTTTGGCTCGTTATGGCAAGCCAACCATCCAGAAATATGTGAATAGTAAGCTGAAATATCAGCCTAATGCACATGTTCTTGACGGTCCGGATGAGAAACTGATCATGACGGAAATCCTGATTGATATGGAACGGATTCTCTTCTCCGATTCCAAGGTGAAGATGTTGGTCTTGAATGCCAATGAAAAGGACCCATCGGGCGATTTAGCGAAGCTTGAGGGGTATAACGTTATTCTACGTAAGTACATACGTGAAATTCTCTTGCACTTCAACCTGCCTTTCGAGAAAGAATTGATAGAACCTTCCATTGATCAGTTGTTTGTAAAAGCAAGTGAGCGTCTGCAGGAGATATCAGGTAAGCAGATGAATGGCGTCAATTTTGATTTATTGGTTCAAGATTTTTTACAAAATCTAACTTCAGAAAAAGCTTTGGCCGAGCATTCTCATAAGAATCTGATATTTACTTCTGTTCAGTCAGAACTTGAGACCTTATTAAAAGGTAAATCTGCAGAAGAGAAGCTACTTGCTATCTACCTGATTCAATCAGATGTGGCCTTGCTTAAGAACCTGATGGATTCGGTGAATCGCTTGTTCCGTGGATTGGAAACACATGATGAACCAGATACACGCTTGTATTCGGAAAGTTTGATTGCCAACGAAGCCAAGGTATTGCTGGAGCAAATTGTTCTTCGTAAATCGTTTAAGTTAGTCGAAGAGCAGATTGTAAGTGAAGCCAGACAAATGAGTTTGTTCTTGACTTCTGCTTTGAATCGTATCCGAAATACGCAGCTTTACAATAGGTTTAATCATATTTTGATTAAGCTCTTGAGCATGGATTATCTGTGTCAAAACTCCAAGCTGAATGAGATGATTCAACATGGATTTACCTTGTATCAGGATTTTGAAATGGAGAACAAGGTTTTGGATACCCATGAAGGAGGCAAACTTTCCTGGATTAATGAGGTGATGACCAAGTGTGGTGTGATTGCTGCCGAGCAACCTGTTCAAACGCACACGCGTATGAATACCGATGCAAAAAAGAGGGAGTATCCATTCCATAAAATTGATAGAGCTAATCTGGAAGATCTTAAGATTTCGGGGCCTGGTGAACAATCGCCGAGAGAGTTTATTAAGAATATGTCGACACGTCCATCTTCAGATTTCTTTGCAACGCGTATGTCTAAGTTTATCCAGAATATGGATATTGACGATTACCGTTGTCGAATTGTAAAAGGGGGCTTGGTTAACGAACTGTATGTTTTCCAGAAGTCTTACATGAAGTACCTGGCTGATAATTATCGATTAGTTGAGCCAAAGGCCGTTAGTCTTAAAGAAGCCAAGAATTTTGTGCCGGATATTGTCTTGTTTTTAGGTGCACCAGAAAAGGTGATTTCCTACCCACAAATTGGTTATTTCGATTTGAATGGACCCAATGGAAAGATCAAAACGATTGTCACGCCTCTTAAAAAATCGGTGGACTATTTTGGTGACGTGAAAAAAACAAGATTAACCATGCTGAACGAGAAGGTGAAAGAAATGGGAGGTGCTCCTGTTCATGGTTCATTCTTTGTGATTGAAGGTGATGATGGTTCTTTGTTTGGTTTATTAATCAGTGGTGACTCTGGAGTGGGGAAGTCGGAAATGCTAGCAGCGATGATGCTAAAGTGGTTGAAGAAAGACCTGCCAGGGATTCGTTCCATTAAGTTGGTTGCGGGTGATATGCTTCATCTTTTCCCCGATACCGAGGGGAACTTGTATGGCGTAGGTACCGAGCTGGGAGATTTCTCTCGTGTGACTGACTTTGATCCGGAATACATCAAGCAATACAGACCTCTATTTGAGTCGAGTGCCGATTCCAATGTAGAGGATTTGAATTCGAGATCGACCATTTCGGGATTCTGCGACATTAGCATGCCTTATAAGGTTGATATTATTTTAACAGCTAATAACTTCTCTAAGAATGAGGCTGGCATTGTGAAATATTCCAATGCTGAGAACTTTATGCTTTATCGCGATGCCCATGGTGAGCGTAAGGAAAAGGCGACGAGTCAGGATAACCCACATTTTCAACGAACTTTATTGCGCTATACGGGCGATAAGAATATTGTGGAAGTTTTGGATCAGCATGGTAACTATTTGGATGAAGTTCTGGATTGGGAAAAGGATCCAAAGAATGGAAAATGGTACTTGGCTTCTTCCTATAAATTGATTGAGAAGATCGATATTGAAGAAGTGGTCAATAAGATATTTACCAAGAAGCGATTCCATAGAGAGGGATTGGATTTAGAGCTTAAATCTATCCGTTTTGATATCATTAAGAATCGATTTATTGTGACCGCTCAATCTATAGATTCATCTGTTGACTTTGTTCTGGATCGAACCTTCTTTAGCAGCATCTTTAATTCTTTGGCGAGTACACCAGGTGGTAATCCGTTTATTCATGAAGATGAAGAGTTGGAGATTCGTAAGTATCTGATTGAAGTTCTTAAGGGTGGTAAAACGGGTAAAGGAAAAGGCAAGCACATACAGTGTGGAATTCTTTCTACTGATTTGGGTAAAAAGGGGAAGGAGATTACTGGGCCACAAAAGGCTGCTCAGGATGTGAGACGCTTGATACAAGAGGTTCGAAATGCCAATCCGGATATTCACAAAACAAAGAATTTAGTGAAAAAGGATATCGAGCAAAAATATGGCTGGTTATTCTTGCATCATAAGAAGAGTTTGGAAGTGGAGCGATATAATTTATTTTTGTACCAAATGGAGCAGATGAGAAAGGCACGTTTTACCAGACTGGATAATGCAAAGAAGGCAGTTGACTTTTCAATGTTGGATGGTTATGAACCTTTGACTAAGAGTCATCAATTTAGTCCTTTGTTGGTCACGCCAAACATTAATATTGAGCTGAATAGTTTCACTGAAACCTATGAGCAGTTAATGTGGTTGCCCAATAATCAGGACTTTGCAGAGTCGTTTTACGAGGATTGTGATCAGCTATATATTGCAGAGGCTTATAGTGAAGAAACCATAGTCAACAACATGATTGTTCAGCTTCTTCTAAAAAATGGTTATATCGCGGTGGAGGATCTTTCTCGCGGAAAGATTACCGAAAAAGCGAATCGTGAAACCATTGCTGCAGCCAAATTTGCTGCAGTGAAAAAATACAGGGAGCATACGACAAAGGAGAGTAAAACCAATGAGTCTATCCTTAAAAAGCAAGGTAAAACGAAAAAGTAGCCTTGTTCATTTTATTTCTTTAAAGCCATCCTTCGGGGTGGCTTTTTTCATAAAGAATAGCTTGGACTCAGATAATTAACATCCTTTAATGGTTTTTTCTGTCGATTAATTCACCCATCTTGGTATTTTAGGGGTCATTATTATAGTTAGAAATGATCTAAAGGTATAATTAATAAGGAAAGATATGAGTAGAAAAATTATAGTATTAGTTGGTTTGTTGTTGATGGTGAGTAGTCTGTCTTTTGGGCAGATATTAACCCCAGCGAAATGGAAGGTTGAATTATCAAAGCAAGAAATTAAAGTAGGCGATGTAATTGATGTTATTTTTAAGGCAAACATTGATAAATCGTGGCATTTGTATTCAAATGATTTTGATCCGGATTTGGGACCTATTCTAATTGAATTTGATTTTGAAGAGCACGTAAGTTATGAGCGTATTGGAAAAGTTAAGCCAATGAATGCTAAGAAGCACTATGATAAGGTTTGGGAAGGCGAAGTAAGCTATTTCGAAAATACAGCAGAAATGCGCCAGCAGATTAAAGTGAAAAGCTTACCATTGAAAATAGAAGGAACCTTTGAATTTCAGTCTTGTTCTGACGAAAGTGGACAGTGTGTTATGGGGGATGATGAGTTCGATTTGAACTACCCTGTCAAATAATAAAAAAAAAAAGTCATTAATATGATATGAGCCATCCTTTTGGGTGGCTTTTTTTTGCATGATCTTAAGATAAGGGCTTAATCAAATTTTAAATAAGCTGACGAGTATGACAAACTGTAAATGTTAAAAAAATGTTCAAAAGGGACTTTCTTTCTAAGGTTTTAAAAAAATAACTGATTTTTTTTCCTTTTTCGTTCACCCATTTTTTATAATAAGGGGTCTTATGTGTATATTAAGATGTTTTTATCCTTAATATAAGTTGTATTATGAAACTCAAACCCAGATATTAAAAATATGGAAAACAACATCCCTTGCAAAAGAATAAATGGTCTGTCATCTTTAGTTGGAAACACACCCTTATTAGCGATTGAATTTGAGTACAAAGGTCATATCAGAACCCTATATGCCAAAGCTGAATATTTGAATATGACGGGTAGTATCAAAGACCGAATGGCCTTTCATATTATTCAAAAAGCTTATAATTTGGGAACACTAAAAGAGGGCGATCGAATTATTGAAGCCACCAGTGGTAACACAGGCATTGCTTTTTCAGGTATTGGTAGAGCTATGGGCCACCCTGTGACTATTTTTATGCCCGATTGGATGAGTCAGGAACGTATTAATCTGATGAAAAGCTATGGTGCTGATATCCGTTTGGTAAGTAAAGAAGAAGGCGGTTTTCTTGGTAGTATAGATATGGCTAATAAGTTGGCTGCTGAAGATGAAAAAACATTTCTACCACTGCAGTTCTCTAATGGTGATAATTGCGAAGCCCATTACAACACTACAGCACCAGAATTATGGTGGCAGTTGAAATATCGAAATATAACTCCTGATGCTTTTGTTGCTGGTGTAGGAACGGGAGGAACGGTTATGGGAGTAGGTCAATATCTAAAAGAGCAAAATCCAGCTATAAAGGTACATCCTCTGGAGCCTTCGAATTCACCAACGATGTCAACTGGACATAAAGTAGGCAAGCATCGAATTCAAGGCATTTCTGATGAGTTTATTCCTTCGATCGTAAAGCTAGATCAATTGGATGAAATTGTGAGTGTTGATGATGGTGACGCAATTGTTATGGCTCAGAAACTATCTTCTATTTTAGGCTTGGGAGTTGGGATTTCTTCAGGAGCCAATTTTCTGGGTGCTTTAAAAATTCAAGAAGAATTAGGACCCGATTCTGTTGTGGTTACTGTTTTTGCTGACGATAATAAGAAATACCTGAGTACCGATTTAATGAAAGAGGAGCCGATTAAGGATGATTTCATGGCAACTGGTGTTGAATTAAAGAAATTTAGGGCTCTTAAGCGTGTCTGTCATACTTGTTGTGATCCAACTGATTGTGTAGAATCAACATTTGAAACGAGTTATGAAATGGTTAAATTGCCTAACTGTCCAAGACGAAATTAGAAATATTTGATTCATTAATTCTATTAATCAATAAAGGGAAAATCGATTGTTTTTCATCTTGTTGATTAATAGAATTAACATTTATTAACGGAATTATTCTGTATTAAAATTTTGATATTCATCAAGTTTCCTGATCACTTGACATGTTGAAAGTGTCATTTAACGGAGAAGTGTTCAATGATCTTTTATTTTTTCTACCAAGTCGGTTTACTATTTTTATTTTTGCTTCACCGAAATATATAATTACTAAATATAAACCTATGGCAAATTTTACTTCCCCAAAGAGTAGGATTAAAAAAATGAGATTTAATTCAAAACTGTTTATCTGTTTGTTGACATTTCTTCCATTATTTGGATTTTCAGATGTTTCACAAATACAGACTGATAAGATATCTCCTAAAATTATATTACAAAGCCCAGAGACTTATTTTGAAGTCAAGCGGGGTAAAACAATACACGTAAATGCTCATTTACAAGATAATTATGAATTAGAATCCTATAGGATAGTTATAAGAAAAGGTGGTATTTCTTCGGATCAGTATGCTGATGCTTTTTCAACTTATCATCTGCTTGATGCAGATGGAAATGCTTTACCAACAATTTTAGGTTTGAAAACTTTTCAGCTAAATCTTGATATCAAGGTTGATGATAAGGCTGTTGTTGGAGATTATAACCTTTTTCTATATTTGAAAGATAAGGCGGGTAATGAAAAAATGATCGAACGTTTTTTTAATGTTTGTTGTCATTAATAAAATGTTTATTGAATAAATACGACTGACTAGTCATTTTATACAATATTGAACCACCTCTTTAGAGGTGGTTTTTTTATGTTTTAATCAATCATACGTCTAATACTTAGTAAAATAATGATTTCCTATTACTAAGCGAGAATGGAAAGGGATTAAACTTAAAAAATAAAGTATTTTATAAGTTGTCTGCTATTTTGTGAAAATAACAGGACTTCAGTTTTTTCAACAACAGTGAAAGAATGCTGTACAGCTGATGAGAAATATAATTGCATCATATCTTTAAGATAATTTTCTTTACTAATCAATAAAAAACATAACAATTTATTGATTAGTAAGTTTAGATTAATAATTTAAGACTCAGGTTTATACGCTTTGAAAATATTGATCATTGGATAAGTGTTTATCTATTAAATATCTTATTTTTATAAGATACCTAATATTTAACCAATACTTTTCAATAATGAGAAAACACAAATTTCGCATAGCATTCGTTATCGTAATGCTTTTTTCAGCAATAGGTGGATTTTCGCAAGGTGTTACCACCTCTTCACTAACCGGAAAGGTAATTGACACCAATGGTAATCCAGTTTATGCAACTACGGTTGTGGCCACTCACACGCCAACAGGTACACTTTATGGTTCTATCACCGGAGAGGATGGCCGATACCATATTAGAAATATGAAAGTGGGAGGCCCTTACCAGATTAAGGCAAGCTTTGTTGGCTATAAAGAAGCTATTCAAACTGACATTTTTCTTCAATTAAATAAAACTGCTGAAGTGGATTTGACTCTGGCAGAATCTAATGTGCAGATTGATGAGGTTGTGGTAAAGCATGACAGAAACAGTGTGATAAGCTCGGATCGTACGGGTTCTATGACCAGTGTAAACAGAGAACAAATTGTTGCTCTTCCTACCATCTCACGTAGTCAGAAGGATTTAACACGACTCACTCCAGAATCAAACGGTAATAGTTTTGGTGGGAGAAATAATCTCTATAATAACTTCTCTCTTGATGGTTCTATTTTCAATAATTCCTTTGGATTAGATGTTTCGACTTCGGGTGGGCAAGCAGATGCACAACCTGTTTCCCTTGATGCAATTGACCAAATTCAGGTTTCACTGGCACCTTTCGATGTTCGTGAGGGTGGTTTTACCGGTGCTGGTGTCAATGCAGTTACTAAATCAGGAACCAACGAATTAAAAGGAACAACCTATTACTTTTTCCGTAACGAAAGTATGGTTGGTGAAAAAGTGAAAGGTACTAAAGCTCCAAATCTGGATTTCAGTACCAAGCAATATGGTTTTAGTTTGGGCGGCCCAGTCATTAAAAATAAATTGTTCTTTTTTGTGAATGCCGAAAAAGAAAAACGTGATCAACTCGCCCATAATTTTGTTGCAAATAACCCAAGTAATGAAGGGGCAAATGTTACCAGTGTAGAGGAGGCAGATATTAAAGCCGTACAATCACATCTTCGTGATGCCTGGGGTTATAATCCAGGAGCTTACCAAGGCTACAATCACGAAACCGATAATACCAAATTTCTGATTAAGTTGAACTATAATATCAACAAGGATCATAATTTGACCTTACGTTATAATATGCTTGATGCCTGGAAAGATATTTTACCACATCCAGAGGCTATCATTGGTCGTGGACCAACTAGCTTCCGATTGCCTTTCGAAAATTCTTCCTATCGAATTTTCAATAATATCAATTCTATTGTGGGGGAATTACATTCCATGTTCAATAATAAATTTTCAAACAAGTTACTGATTGGATATACCTCTTTTCGAGATAAGCGCAATCCCAAATCGGCTCCTTTCCCAGTTGTGGATATATTTGATTCCAATGGGAATTTGGCTATAAGTTCAGGTTCAGAAATGTTTTCGACCAATAATGTTTTGAATCAGGATGTTTTTCAGTTTACCAATAATTTGACCTATTATAAAGACAGGCACACCCTTACTGCAGGTTTAAACTTTGAGCGTTTTAAGTTCGAGAATTCTTTTAATCTTTTTTATTACCCATGGAGAACATATGGTAGTGTACAGGAATTTATAGATAATCCTAATGGCTATGATTTAAATCAAGATGTTGTTGATTCTCAGCAGAAAGCTTTCTTGTGGTCAAAAGTTGATGTGGCCCAGTTTGCCCTGTATGCACAGGATGAGTTTCGTGTGAATGATGATTTGAAACTGACTTTTGGTTTACGTGTAGATATTCCGATGTATTTCAATGATATCCCTAATACCCCCGCAGTGCAAGAAGCAACCGGCTTTGGTGGTTGGGTAAATGAAAATGGCAATTCCGCACGAATTAATCCTGCAAACTGGCCAAGTTCCAAAGCGCTTTGGTCGCCTCGTTTTGGATTTAATTACGATGTTAAGGGAGACAAGTCTGTTCAGCTCCGCGGTGGAACGGGTATCTTCACAGGTCGTATTCCATTTGTATGGTTAGGGAACCAATCCTCTAATTCAGTTATTAATCCAGGTTATACCTTCCAGGTTAATGCCACTGCTGATGATTTCCACTACCCTCAGGTATGGAAAAATAATCTGGCAGCTGATGTCAAATTTGGTCAGGGCTGGTTGGCTACAATAGAAACTATTTATTCAAAAGATGTTAATGCCGTTGTTCACCATAACTACAATATGCGTCCTCCAACGGGGAATTTATCAGGAACGGGTGATAAGCGAGCCATGTTTACTGATTTCAGCGAACAGAATATTTATTCCTCTTCAACGGGAAACATTGGTTTCCTTGAAGCAGGAGCATTGGTGCTGGATAATACAAGCAAAGGACACCAATATTCCCTTACCGGGAAATTGGCCAAACGATGGGCTTTGGGTTTAAGTGCTGACTTAGCTTACACGTATCTTACCTCAAAAGACTTAACATCCATACCTGCTGAGATTGCAGCTGATGCTTTCCAAAGAAACCCTGTATTAGGAAATCCTAATGATCCAAGCTTATCCTGGTCACGTTACGGTTTGAAACATCGCTTTGTTTCTTCTGCCATGTATCGTAAAGTTTATGGTAAAGGGAAATTTGCTTCAACCATTTCTATGTTCTTCGAAGCTGGTAAAGGAAATCGCTATTCTTATACATATGCCGGCGACCTTAATAATGATGCAATCAACAATAATGATTTGCTTTATGTTCCTAAAGACATGAGTGACATCATGTTTGGTACCGTTGATGGTGGGGTAGGAACCGTAGCTCCTGATGCTGCAGAACAATGGGCTGCTTTGGATGCCTTTATCAAACAGGATGATTACCTGAAGGATAGACGTGGAAAATATGCAGAACGTAACGGTGCCATGTTGCCTTGGTTTACCCAAATGGACGTTCGTTTTTTACAGGATTTCTACCTGAACATTAATGGAAAGAAGAATACCTTCCAGTTTTCTGTAGATATTTTAAATTTTGGTAATCTGTTGAATTCCGATTGGGGCGTTCGCGAGTTTGCTTCCACTTTTACCCCAATTTCTGTAAACGGAGTTGATGCCAACAATGTTCCTTATATGAAATTTAACAAGGACCTTAAAGATTCTTATGTTGACGATTTTTCAGTTAATTCTAAATGGCAAATGCAAATTGGTTTGCGTTATATTTTTAACTAATATATCTAACGATAGATGTTGAAATGATGATGGCTGCTCTTCAAAGGGCAGTCATTATTGTTTTAAACGGGTTGAATTTGTCGTATTCTAAATAGGGCTTGCTGAAAAACATTTAATCTCCTGGTGATCAGTGAATTAATCTGTTTTCAACTGGTAAGTGTGCATGGTTTTTATTATCTTAAGGTCTTAAAGTCATGCACTTATGATAAAACATTCATTTCATACTCAATTAACGATCGAAGAATTTAAAACACCTTTCGAAAGGAATTTGTCGAAAGAAAATCGTTGGGTAAAATTAAGCGAAGTCATTCCATGGGATCATTTGGCTTTTTACTACATGAAAACAATGAGTTCAGAGACTGGACGTCTGGGGGTATCACCACAAACAGTGATTGGAGCAATGATAATAAAACATAAGCTCAAGCTTAGTGATGTAGAAACCATTGAAACCATCAAAGAAAACCCATACATGCAGTTCATGCTTGGTTTAAGTGAATTTCAAGAAGAATCTGTTTTTGATCCATCTTTGTTTGTTACAATAAGAAGGAGGATGTCAGCAGAATTATTTGATCAGTTCAATCAGGAGATTATTAAATGTGCCGAGGCCAAGAAAGATCATGGACACAACAAAAGAAACAGGGATGAAGATGGGCATCCTAAAAACAAAGGCAAGTTGCAAATGGATGCCACAGTTGCAGATCAGGAGATAAAATATCCTACAGATCATGACTTGTTAAATGACTCAAGGATCATTAGTGAACGGGTTATTGATTTTTTATCTGCTGCTTTAAGTCTAGAAAAAAAGCCAAGAACATACAGACGAAAAGCACGTAAGGATTTTTTAAACCTATCAAAGAAGAGGAAAAAATCAAAGAAAGATATTCGTCGATGTAGCAAACAGCAGCTTCAATATCTTAGGCGGAATTTCAAAACCATAAATAAGTTGTTAGACAGGTTTGACAGCCTACCTCTACCAGCAAAATTGCTCAAACAATATTGGGTTATTCAGCATATTTTTGTACAACAAAGTTACATGTACGAAAATAATATTCACAGATGCGATGATCGAATTGTTAATATACATCAACCGTACGTAAGACCTATTGTAAGAGGCAAGCAAAAATCAAAAGTTGAATTCGGTGCTAAGTTAGGCTTGAGTTTGTCAAATGGCTTTTCGAGATTAGATACCATTAGTTGGGATGCATATAACGAGTCCTTTGATTTAAAGAAGTCGGTAGAATCATACAATAAATTACATGGTCATTATCCAGACTTGGTACAGGTAGATCAGATATATGCAACAAAAGAAAACAGAGCGTTTCTCAAATCATTAGGGATAAGAATTACAGCAAAGCCCTTAGGACGCCCATCTAAACAAAGAAAGGAAGAAACAGCTTATCAGAGAAGGAAGAGGAAAACTGAATTTAACGAAAGAAATCATGTTGAAGGGAAATTCGGACAAGCCAAAAGAGGATACAACATGAATAATACCAATTAAATATCAAAACACTTCTTATATGATTCGTTAAAGAATGAAGAGTGAGTTATTGATTTAACGATTTGAGTATTTATATTATCTCTAATAAACAGATGTAGCCACTGTTTCACAGCGTCTA
>NZ_QQWG01000014.1 GCF_003863355.1 Ancylomarina euxina
TTAGCCCTATCAGGAAAAGGATGGTGGCGATTATCAGGTTGTCCTCAAGCTCATCAGGCTATGAATCTACAATGGTTCATAGATTTAGGATTATATAATATGTCAGTTATCTATAAACAGTTCAAACTTTATTCGAAACCGCCGTGTACGAGAGTACGCACGGTGGTGTGAGAGGGCGGGGGAGTAATCCCCCTACCTACTCGATTGCCAGGTTTCCATCTGTATTTGTGTTTCCTAAACTGGTGAGAGCTGTTCATAGCACTATTTTTTTGATGGTGTTTTCCTGTATTCTTCGTAAATTATACAAAAGCTATATCGTATGACACGTATTAAATCGCCTATAGAAATAACCAAGCTGTTGGATTCTTCTGATCCGATTGAGAGGGAGTTGGGCTATCAGTCCTTTTTGGGGCGTACTCATTGGTTAAAAGGGTATACCTCTGAAGATCTGTGCCGAATGGCTTGTACTCAATTGCAGTTGAATCCGGCACATGTTTTTGTGAATCCTCCTAAAATGTATTCCACCTCCATTTTATGGGCCAGCCAAACCAGATTGGAGGCCGAAAAACTCTCGATGGTTGAGTCTGCTTATCGTTTTATTCAAAATCATGGTGTAGAATTTCCTCCTATCGTCGTCTGGAATTTCTATCAAGCCAGCCGAATAAAACTGGTGATTCATGACGGACATCACCGTGCCTGGTTCTTCAACAATTTAAAGCATCATGTAAAGGTCGTAGTGCTTGACCCGATTTCAGATTATGCCGATGTTGAGGCCCGATTCCGTTTGGCTTTCCAACTTCGTAAATTAGCGATTAACTTGCCTATATATTAGATCTCTGCTTGGGCTTTTCCTTGTCAATAGAAAATTTTAATAAGTCTGATAGACATGAGTGTTTGGAAAGCAAAAAGCTCAACACGATTAATTTGTTGAGCTTTTCTATGCTAGTCGTCTTAAAGATTATACAAATTTTTCTCGCTTTTGCAAATTGATTAAACTCCAAAGAATTGAAATGATCGAACCCACAATGAGCATCATGCGGTTTTGATAGAGTACATTTTGCCAAATGGCGTAACTCATGTCACTGGGAACATTGAAAGGATTTAAAAAGATATTCCATTTACTCGATTCCAAGGGTTCTGCAAGGATTAGAAATATTAAACCAATAATAACCATGATAACGGAAGCACCACTGGCATTTTTGATGAGTGAGGCCAGTAAAAATGCTAAACTCGCTAAAAATATCAGGCTATACATTAGCTCATAGACCATATGAAAAACCGGTATGCGGATAATGGCAAACACCACAATCCACGACATGAAGCTTATGAGAACCAGCAAGAGCATGATGCTGAGTAAAAAACGCACCAGATAGACTTTATAGCGATAGTTAGGGATTCCGAATATGATCTCGAGCATACGGGTATCCTTGTCAGATTGAATGTTGTAGATAACGGGATAGAACAAAATCAGGATCCCTGGAAATAGCAGAGTTGAAAAAATATCTGCCTCTTCGGGGCTTGAGTCGGAAAATAGCATAATGCCTGTGACCATAAGGAAAAAGGCAAAGGCTGCAATGAGAAAATAGATGAACTTATTGGCAAATATAATCTTGACATTGTAGCGTATAAAATCGCGAATGAGTTTTACTTGTTCTATTCCTTTCATAAATATGAGATTTTAGATGTGAGTTAAACCATCTAACTTTAACCATTATCATTTTTTTTCTTTAATCCGCCTGAGGCGGACTTCGTTTCACTCAGCCTTAACATCCTTTATTTCCTTTACATGTTAGACCTTTTGACTTTTCAGACCTTTAAGTCATCGCCATTTCCTTTTCATTCAACAGGCAGAGATATGCATCTTCCAAATTGGCTTTCGTATTTATGGCGCCGTATCCTGGATTTTCATCAGACAGACATCGAACACGAATTTGATCCTTATCTCTCATATGGTGAATAATGACATGTTCAGTCTTTAGCTGTTCAAATTCCTCCGTCGAAACAGTCAATATCCAGACTTTCTCGTTGGCTATACCAGCCATATGAACGGGCTCTCCCAGATACTTAAGTTCTCCTTTTTTCACAACACCAACCCGGTTACACGAGCTAGCCACATCTTCGATAATATGGGTTGAGAAGATCACAATTCTATCCTGACTTAATTCGACCAGGAGGTTTCGGAATCGAATTCTTTCACGAGGATCGAGACCTGCAGTGGGTTCATCAACCACTAATATTCGTGGTAAGTGGAGTAGAATTTGAGCGATACCGATTCTTTGTTTCATACCACCAGAGAATGAACCAATCTTATCATCTTTTTGATCGAGCATATGTACGGCACTTAAAACATAATTAATACGCTCGTGCCTTTCCTTATTGTTTTTCAATTTCTTGATGATTCCCATATAATTGAGGAAATCCCATGCCGTCATATTTTCGTACATCCCAAATTCCTGAGGAAGGTAGCCGATCAATCCTTGCAGTTCTTCACGTTTCTCGCGAACATCAATCCCATTGATGGTGATTTGCCCATAGCTTTGTTCCAGTATACCACAAATGATTCGCATGAGTGTTGATTTACCTGCTCCATTGGGGCCCAGCAAACCAAACATGCCGTTTCCTATATTTAAGGATATGCCTTTAACAGCCTTAAACGGCACTTTCTTTTTCCCGATAATGGGTATGAGCAGGACAAAGCGATAGAAGTTTTTTCGTAGGCCACTCAAACGCCCTTTTAGTCTATTGATATTGATTTTATCACGGTAAATTTTATCAGAAGAAAGCTTAATAACCAGAGCTAGATACCAGATGACAGCGATAGGAATAAGCAGCCCAATAAGATCGTATTTCTGATAGGCATAGTAGAGCACAAATAGTGGGAAAAACCAAAAAATAGTTTTCTGACTCACAGCAATGAGGAATTGAATCCATTTGCTTTTAGCCTCTGTCTTTAGATGATCACGATAAGCCATGATTGGCTTTATGAAACCCAACAACATGATTTGGAAAAGGATGGACAGAAGAAGCACCCAGATCTGAATTTGTATGTGGTAAAAGATGAAAAAGACCATAAAAGCAACAAGAGGAATCTGCCAGATTAAGACGACAAAATCATGAATTGACTGGTAAGCTTGTTTTAATCCCAGACGTTCTCTGATTTTGAGTCCTGATTTCCATTCACGTGTAAATCGATTGTCCCAATCGTAAATCTTCACCAGGTTTCTAATCTCAATATGCAAGGCTTCATCAGGAGCAATTAGCTCTTCGTTTGCCTTTCGTAAGCTAGCCGAGATGAAATAAATGCAGGCAGGTACAGATAGAAGTAAAACAAGAAAAGTGATGATTTGCCATATTTTACTATCGACTTCGGTATAGATGAAATAAGTTCCTAAAATCCAGAAGGTAAACTGAATGCTCTTAACCCAAAGTTTCTGACTCCGTAGCCATGTGAGACTGGTTTGTAATCCGGCATAGACCGTAGGTATAAATACCAAAGTTAGAACCGTACTTAAGCTTAAACCACCAATGACGGTGATGGCAAAAGGCACACCAATTTCAGTAACGTACTCGGCTCGCCCAAGGGCAAGTGGCATTAGTGCAATTATGGTTGTGATAGCGGTAATGAGAATAGGTCGGATACGTGCCAAACCAGCCATGATAAGCGCACGAGATTCTCTATAGCCTCGTTTTTGTAGAACATTGGAATAATCGATCATGATAATTCCGTTGTTGACCACGATTCCCAAAAGGATGATAAAGCCTGTAAACACATTGGCATTTATAAGCGAAGTCCCGGTTAGAATAAGAGCGACCAATGAGCCAATTGCAGCCATTGGAATAGAAAACATCATGACAATGGGCATGGTAAAAGATTCGAATACCGATGCTAGAATCATAAAGATGAGGATAAAAGCCATCAGAAAGAGAAAGCCAAATTCGCCCAAGGGATTTTCTTCATGTATGATCTCAAGGGCAATGCCTGAAGGTAGATTCATCCGCTCGACAAGCTCATCGACCTCAACTCGTGCAGCTGTTAGGAGATCCTTCTCGTCATTAACTTCAGCAATGAACTGATATTCAACCTCCAATTGTTTCTCCTGATTGGTTCGTTTAATGCTCGATAAACCATCAGTGAAATTGAGTTGACTAATGTTTTGCAATTCAAATTCGGCACCCTGGTTTCCTTTAACAGTGAGTCTTCTCAGATCTTTTGCATCTCGTGTTTCCTGACTTGATTCTCCTTGTGTTTTTATGATGATATCGTATTCGTCGGTTCCATGTTTGAACGTTACACCGCTTGAAAATTCTTTTTGAAATGAGTTTAACTCTGATAAAACGGAGTTGACAGGAATATCGTAAATCGCCATAATTTGCTTATCCATCTCAAGAAGCATTTCTGGTCGCTTACTGGGTATTTTTACTGAAACTCTTTCCATAGATGAGAGCTGCTCCAGATAATATCGAAGATCTTCAGACAGATCTAACATCTTGTCGAAATCTTGTCCTTTGATAACAAGCTTCTCTTTTTGTGTACCCAAGCCTAGCATTCCCATAAAAGGATTATCACCGCCAAAATCACCACCGCCGCCACCAAATCTGCGCCCTTTTGCAGGTGCTTCCCAACTGAATGAAGCTCTGGGAATATTATTGAGGCGTTCTAATATATTTTTCTTGATGTCTGGAACGGATCGGTTTAGTATATCACGATAGTCATCGACTAAGGAGATGCTTAGAATGGCTTCTTCCTCGTAAACCTGACTTGTTATATCCTTTTTCTCTTCAAGTGATTCAAGATTTTTTTCGACTTCTCTAATTACTAGATCCGTATTGTTGAGAGTGGTTCCCCCGGGAAGTGTTACATAAAGGTTGATGTCCTTTATTTCAGCTTCATTTTTTGACATAAAACTCAGGCCTAAACTGATTAAGAGTGTGATGAAAAAGAGCCCAAGTGCCCCCAGAATTGTTTTTCCAGGGAATCGCATGCAAGATTTTAATAGAACCAGATAGATTTGAACCAATCGGTTATGAAGCGAGATGCTTTCGAAACTAACGGGACGGCTGTTACCTTTACGTTTTAGAAAAGTATGCGTAATCATAGGAATCAAAAGCAGAGCGACGACTAATGAAACCAAAAGCGTTGAGATAATAGAAACGCCAATATGTTTTCCCATCAGTCCAATCATGAAGTTTGACGAAAACAAAAAGGGCAGAAACACGGTTATGGTCGTTAGTGTGGCTGCAAATATCGAACGCCAAACTTCTTTAGTTCCTTGAATAACGGCCGTATCGGCATCAATTTTTTTAGCTGCTAGTCGATATATATTTTCGAGGACGACGATACTATTATCGAGCAACATACCAATGGCAAGTGCCATCCCTAAAAGGGTTAAGGTGTTAATACTGATGCCATAGGCATAGAAAAAGTTAAATGCCGTATAAACTGAGATGGGAATAGCCAAAGCAATGGCGACAACCAAGCGAATGTTTTTCAAGAAAATCCATAGAACAAAGATGGCTAGTAAGCCACCCACCAGTGCCAATTCGATAATTAAATCGATATTGGTTTTCATGGTTTCAGCACTATTGGATTGTACAACAATGCTCACATCTTTGTTTTCTAATTCTTGATTAAGTTCCGCAATCTTTTCAATAACCGTATCAGACAAATCAATAATATTCGCCTGGGCATCTCTGGTCAATTGCAGCGTAACGGCTTCTTTGCCATTGACGCGACTATATGAGCTTTGTTCTTTTACACCAAAATGAATATCGGCAATATCTTTAAGTTTGATTTTGCCTTGTTCCTTTACAACCAATTCATGAATATCTGTAATATCAGTAAATTCTGAAACCACATTTACAAAGTGCATTCTATTACTCTCGATAACCTTACCTGCAAAGCTTCTTTTATTGTCATTTTGACTAAGGGCGGAGCGCACTTGAGATGGACTGATGCCGTAACTTTTGCAGACATCATCGCGTAGTAAGATTTCAATCGATTTTTCGCGTCCACCAAAAATGGCAACATTCGCTATACCATCTATATTTTTAATCTGATCCAGTATTTCATTCTGAGTAATTTGTCGAACACGATCGACCCCTCCGCTACCACGAACCTGAATATTCATGAACATATTGGTGAGTTGTTCTAAATCGAATTTCACAACCTGAACCATAAATTCTTTAGGAAGATCTTTCTTTGCCTGTTCGACCTTTTCTGCTAGTTTCAGATAAGCATATTTCGTGTTGGTTCCTTGTTCGAAAGAAATCTGAATGTTACCGCTTTGCTGCCCGGCAGTAGATGTGATTTTTTCTACCCCCTCTAGACTTCCAACGATCCCTTCAAGCGGTATTATGGCTTGATTTTCCATATAGCGAGGATCGACTTCCTGACGCGCGCTAACCTGTATAAAGAGCATAGGAAGCTGGGCATTAGGAATTAATTCAACCGGAAGTTGCTTGTAGGAGAAGAACCCCAACATGCTAAGTCCGGTGAAGAGCATTGCGATTAAAACCTTTCGTTTTATAATGAAATTCATTTTTGTTCAGATTTTAGTATCAGGTTTTGATTAGCTTCTTTGGGTTTTTATTCTGCGTTTACTGATCGTGAAAAATAGCTTTGCATTCTATCGAATACGTAGTAAACACAAGGAATAACCACCAAAGTCAGTAATGTTGAGGTAATCAAACCTGCAATAACGGCTATGGCCATTGGAGCTCGTAAGGCTGCACTCTCTCCAAAACCAATGGTAAGGGGTAGTAGGGCCAGAATAGTTGTGATACTTGTCATGATTATAGGTCGAATCCTGTTTTCACCCGCCATGACAATTGAATTGATTAAGGTTTCTCCTTGTTGCTTAAACTGGTTGATAGCATCTACCAAAATAATGGAGTCGTTGACCGCTATCCCTCCCAGCATAATAATACCAATATAAGCCATAATATTCATAGGAATACCCAAAAGGAAGAAGGCCCAAACGGCACCAACTCCAGCCAATGGAATAGTTAAGAGAATGGTGAAAGGGTGTATTAATGATTCGAACTGTGACGCCATAACCATATAGACCAGAATGATAGAAAGCATCAGTGCAAAACTTAAATTTGAGAGTGCTTCTTGTCGTTTTTGTTCTTCGCCAATCAGGTTCACCTGATAGCCTTGTGGTAATTCAATTCCTTTGAGTTTGCTGTTTATTTTATTAATAACCTGATCAAATGCTTCGGCTCCTTGAATATCGGCACTAATCTTTCCTATTCGAGTCTGGTTGCGTCTTAACATTTGCTTAGGCGATGAGGATTTCTCGATATGAGCCAGCTCGTAAAGAGGAATCTCGGCATCGCCACTTTTAATACCAATGGTATTTAATTCGGATAGGCTCTGTTCTGGTAGTTGAATATTAATATCACTCATTTCACCCCCTTTTTCGAATTTTCCAGCGTTTTTACCCATTAGGATATCTTGAAGCTGATTGGTAATGGCCTGGGTACTTAAATTAAAAATTCCAGCTTTATAACGATCTATCACAACATCAACTTCAGGAGCTCCTTCTTCGATATTGGTTTTGATATTTGTTAAATCGGGTACCTGACTTAAACGATCCTTAACCTCATTTGAAAGTCGTTCCAGGACTTCCATATCTTTTCCTTTTACCTCAACTTCAATTGGGGCATTCTCTGTTCCAATGGTCGATTGCAAGGCTGTTTCGTCTCGAACAATCGTAATTTCAGCATTCGGAATGCCAGCGATTAATGTGCTGACATGATTCAGGATACTTTCGGATTGAGCGAGATATTCACTTTTAAGTCGAATTTTAATATTGGCTGTATTCTCATTCTGAAATACAGTTTTGTCTGTTGACGAGCTGCTTCCCGGGCCTATTTGGCTATAAATTGTTTCGAATTGCTCTCCCATAGATTGGTTAAGCATGGATTCTATAGCGATCACGGTTTGGCTGGTTCTTTCAAGTTGTGTACCTTCCTTTAATTCGATATTAAGGCTGAACTCGCCAATACCAGCTTTAGGCAGGTATTCATTGCCTACATAAGGTAGGATGAGGCCGGTAATAACTAAAAGGATGGTTGCGCCACCAATAACTAAAACTCGTTTACTCAGTAATTTTCTAAGAAGGACGCCATACCAGCCGATTTTTACTGATTTGAATTTGATGTTTTTCCCTTTTCCTTTGTAAGCGTAATTGAATAGCATTGGAATCATCAGAATAGCTACAAAAAGAGAGGCTATTAGGGAAAATGCGACCGTCCATGCTTGATCTTTAAACAAGGCTCCAGAAGCTCCGTGCATATATACAATCGGAAGAAAAACGACTATGGTGGTTAGTGTTGAAGCCACAATTGCCCCGCCAACTTCTGAGGTTCCTTCAATGGCAGCATCCTTTACGGATAGACCCAATTCCATTTTCCGGAAGATATTTTCAATAACGACAATAGCATTGTCAACCAACATTCCTGCCCCAAGTGCCAGCCCTCCCAAAGTCATAATGTTTAGACTGAGTCCGTTGAAGTACATGAGGTTGAAAGTGGCAATGATGGAAACGGGGATTGCAAAACTGACAATAGCCGTTACTTTTATTCGACGTAAGAAAACGAAGAGAACCAAAATGGCAATCAGTACACCAAGCAAAGCGGTTTCTTCAACTTCGTCTATTGCTTTTTGAATAAACTGCCCCTGGTTCTGAACCGTGATAAACTGATAACCAGGTAAGGCTTTTTTGATGGAAACCATCGTCTTTTCAAAATCTTCTACCGCTTGTACGGTATTCGATCCGGTTTCTTTATAAATGGATAAACCAATACAACGGACACCATTAATTCGAACAATGTTCTGAGCTTTTTTAGCAACAAAACTCACTTTTGCGACATCTTTTAGAAGGATGGGTACCTTTCCTTTTATCAGCGCTTGTTTTTCCGTATTTGATGGAGGTGAATCTGTTTTGGTTCCTACAATTACGTTTTCAATTTCATTGATGTTTCGGATTAAACCAGCCCCTTTTATTATATACTTGGTTCCCATTTCCACAATGCTTCCACCCGAAAGATTTTGGTTGAGACTTTGTATTTTCTGTACAATCTGATCGATCGTTATATTGTGAGCATCGAGAAGGTATTGATTGGTTTCTATGCGAACTTCCTTCTCTTGCGCACCTGTTAATTCAACCTCTGCAATTCCTTCTAATCGAATCAGTTCGTTGCGAATATAATTTTCACCCACTTTTCGAAGTTCATTCATATCCTGTATGTCAGGATGCAGCATACCGACTATAAGAATTGGAGATGCATTGGGATCGTGCTGAGTGATCGTAAATTCATCAATATCGCTATTCTGGCTATATGAAGAAAGTGTTTTTTGTAAATCCAGGAAAGCTTCGTCCATATCACTTCCCCATGTGTACTCTACTGTAAGTCTTGCCGATCCGACCATACAAACGGATGAAACCTGACTCACACCTTTCTGACGAATAGACTGTGCTTCGATACCCTCAATGAATTGTTTTTCGATCTCTTCGGGTGGACGTTCACCTGCCTTTATTTCCACAAATATGCGTGGCGCATTCATCTCTGGAAACAGATCAACGTTTAACTTGCCAAGCGAGACGTATCCCAAGAGCAATATCGCCATTATAATCATGGATACCGTCACTGGATAGTTGACCGAAAATTGAGTTATTTTCTTCATTTTGTAAGCCTTTATAATAGTTTGTTATGCTATTTTGAATTAAGAAGGTTTTGATTTCAAAATAACAAGCCTATTTTACAATTTTAATCTTCGATCTGTTTCTTAAGGTTTCAAAACCTTTAATAACTAAACGATCCTTTTCTTCCAAACCAGAAACAATCTGAACCTCTTTAGGATTCTCTAATCCAAACTGAACAACTCTTTCCTCGGCCAAACCTTTGTTTACCACAAATACGATATTGCCATTCTGTTTGCTTAAGATGATATCCTTAGGAATAACAATTGAACTGTCGGCTTTCGCAACGATAATCTCACCTTTTGCAAACATGCCTGGACGCAATAAAAGCTTGGAATTATTGATGTTGATAACCGCTTTGAACGATCTGGTTTCTGAGTTTATTGCAGGTGAAATTTGGGCTAATACCCCACTTAGGGTATCACCCGGAATGGTATAGTTCACGATCTTAACTTTCTGACCCGTTTTAACCGAAGCGATATTTTTTTCAGCAAGATTGATTTCCATAAGAAGCTTGCTGTAATCCATAATACCGAATAGAGGTGAAGCGGCTTCAACTCTGGTCTTTTCGGTGTAGTGGTTTAGACTCGTAATTGTGCCTGAAAAAGGCGCTTTGATTTTTAATTTAGCTAAACGATATAGGGCATCTTCGTACGCGTATTTTGCATTTATCAAGTCGATTTCAGCTTTTTTTACATCAGATAATGTAACGCCACCTTTTTCATATAAAGATTGTTGCTTATCGAACCCTTGTTGAGAGATTTGCAAACTTAATTCCTGAGATTTGATTTTGATATTGTTCTCGTATTCCTTGTCCTCAAATGCAATGATCTCAGTTCCTTCTTTTACAAAATCACCCAAAGCAAATTTTCGTCCTGTTACAGGGTTAATTTGTAAGTGATATTTTCCTGCAACTTCACTTTTTACATCTACCGTTTTTACAGGATTTACAGTACCCGTTGTGCTGATGAATTTTTCGATACTTTTACTTGCAACTTCTTTTACAGAAACCTGTACAGCTATGTCTTTATTGAGATCAGTTGCCCTATCGTTACAGGCTGAAAAGATGGCAACACTTAAAATTAAGAAGGCGATTCGTTTCATTGTTATGGCGTTTGTATGGGTTATCATGATTGAATTTGTGATTAGTTTTTGATCAAATTTTCCTGTAACTCCTGAGGAACAAAAGATCTGTTGTATTCGAAATCCCAGAGTGACTGGATTTTCAAATTAAGCAGTTCAAGTTTGTAGTTGATTAGGGAGTTTGCGAGGTTCATTTTCTTTTCAGAAAGCTGATTTTGGAAGCGTTCCAAATCGATACTCGTTAAGTCCCCATTTCTATAGCGCTCCAAATTGATGTTGTAGGTCAGTTCAGCGTTCTTTTGATTTTGTTCAGCAATTTCGATTTGCTGTACCAGATTTTTCATATTTCGATAGATCTTTCGAATATTGATCGTAATATCGTTTTTTAAACTATTCATATCTATTTCGCGACTTTCGATCTCAAGTTCGGCAGCTCTAATTCGAGCTTTTCTCTCTCCCCAATCGAAAATTGGGATTGAGAAGGTCACTCCAACTCTAGGACTTTTGGTCGGTCTGTCATAAACTTTCCGCCATTCTTCATTATTTCCCATCAGGCCAACCGAAAGATTGACGTTCCCTTTAAAAGCATTTTGTGCTGTGGTTTCAATCAGATCAAAACGGGCATTATTTAAATCTATTTGTCGCTGAGTCAATTCCAACCTTTGGCTTAAACCGTTTTGAATAGCTTTTTCCAGATCTACAATTACAGGCATATATTTAATATCTGTACTCACCGCAACATCTTCGTATAGAGAGATTCCTAAAAGGAGTTTAAACTCATCTTTTGCATTTTCAAGTTCTACCCGATTGTTATCTAAGCTAGATTTACTAGTCGCATAATTCAATTCGGCCTGGTAAAGTTCTTCCTTAGCCGATAAACCGCCTTCAACCTTACTTACAATAATCTCCTTACTTACTTTTTGATTTTCAAATTCCTCCTCAGCAATTTTCAAAGCCATTTGTTTTTGATATATCGTGTAAAATGCTTGGTTCACTTGTCTTTCCATATTCAGCATTTGTATGGAGTAGGAAAGAGTTGCATTCTCCAAATTCAACTCATTGCGAGTCAAATCCATCTTGGTTTTATTGAATGTGAATAAAGGTTGATCGTATTGAATGTAAAGTGAGTTGTTGTATCCGGCATAATTCGAACTACTTGCTTCAGAAAAATTATCCTGATAGCCAAATTCATTTCTTAAGGATAAACGACCATCGGATAATTTGATGGGTTGTGAAACCGTAAATGTTCCTTTAGAACCCTTATTCTCGGAGGTATTCCAATTCGAAAAATATTCGTTGTAAGATTCTGTCTTGTCATAGGTTATAGGAGTAATGTCAAGAGTGAAACGTGATCGTAATGAAGCGAGTTGAGCATTTAATCGCTCCTTATTTTGCTCCATATTTATTTTCGACTTTTTAATATCGGGACTGTTCGAAAAGGCTATTAAAAGAGCTTCATCAAGTGTAATTTCTTTTTGAGCTTGAGAGCTTAGGGAGCTAAATAGGATTGCTCCTGCACATATTAAAATCTTCATTAATACAAGCTGTAGTTTCGTTCTGATCATGCCTTATATTATTTCTGGTTATTTACTTGTTTTCAATCCATTTAATTGCATCTGCAAAGAGATATGCACCTTTGGACTTGTTGTTTAATTCAACTTTTGAAGTTTCTGGTGTAATGAAATAAGTTCCCAGGTAGTTCCAGCCATTTTCCAATTCCTGATCACTTTTATTAATCTCTTCGAATCCTGATTCATGATAGATTTTAAAATTATAATCCGTCTTTTTTCGTTGTCTTCTTCGGCTATATCCATTTACTTTCTCTATATGACAGAATACATCGTAATAGGCTCCTTTTTTTAGTTCAGCTGTCCAAGTTGCTGAACGATCACCTTGTCCTGATTTTGTAAAGAAGGCCGAACGAACATATTTTCCGAAGAAGCCCGAACGAAGAACATTTTTCCATTCATTTGGCGGATTCCATGTACGCATACGAGAATACTCGTGAGTTGAAATACGGTTTTCATCTATCCATTGTTTCAAATAACTTTTATTTGATACCTGAACATATTCGAAACCTTTATCTTCATTGTCAACAACAAATTCGTTATCGGCAAGAATGCCTTCAAATGCCTCACAATCCTTTACATCATTGAAAAATTTTGTTTTTTTTGTTTCCGAAAATGTACTGAACTCGTAAACCAGGCTATTAGGTAGATTTTCAGATATATGAGTCGAAATATTCATTCTACTTGGTTGAGAAGGAAAAACAAAACCGACTTCAAGAGCTGAATTTGCAGGTATGAAAATTGATTTAGAAAAGGCTGGTTTTGAACCTTCTTGATTCCGGCGATTTCGTCTTTCATTTTGATCATTCAATTCAACACTAACTGTGACTATTCCATCAGACGATTCTGGGTTCGAAATTTTGTATCGAATTTGATATTTGATGTGATCTCCATCTTTTACTTTGTAGGTTTGTAGATCTTTGATCAGAAAACCAGGTAGTTTATTGGTTGTATACCAGTTTTTCACATCCGCTTCAATCGATTGACCATAGTTGAGTTTTATCAAGCTATCAAAGTCCGTAAAACTAAATTTTTGATGTTTATTCTTTTCGATATAAGATTCGATTAAGGTGTTAAATTTCTCCTCTCCATAGCGAGCTTTGAGTAATGAAAAAAGATGAATGCCTTTGGCTTGGAGGATATCATTCAGATAGATTTGTTCTTCATTTTTAGTTGAAGCCTTCAAACCGGTTTTAGTAATATCCTGAAGAGAAGCTTTCTTCAACTCCAGATTAATACGTTCTTCTTTGCTGATGCCATCGAATCGCCAGCGAGAATAGGATTGAGATGTGACATTCTTTTCTTTTAAATAAACTCCCAAAGCCATATTTAATGCTGGATAATCCGTCGAGCTTAATTGTGTTGAATAGCCATAATAGTTTGGAAATGGTGAGTAGGTGTTTCTATCTATATTATCGAACTCATACCATTCTGTTGCAGGAGGCATTAAATTCCCACGAACAAATCGTTTGAATATTCGTGATTGGAGTTCTTCATCGGAGACTTCTTCATTATCACGCTTCATTCGTGTTTCAAATCGTTTTTTTCTCTTTTTAAAATCTGTTTCCTCCATTAAAACACCTTTCTCAGGATAAAAAATAATCTCAGGTTGGACTGCATCACTACTGATCGACCAAATGTGTTTATCGAGTGCAAATTGAATGGGGACTTCGGCTAAAGCGAATCGCTTAAATGGATATTCTAAATCCAACTTCGTTTCATATTCGTTTTTCAACTCCCGTATTAATGAGGGTAAACTATCTTGTATTGAATCAAAATGTTGCAGGAAAAACTGATTCCCTTTAATCGAATAAATGGAATATTCTATAGAATCAACACTTGTACTATATTGTTGATAATCTCCAATCAACAAACTGATTTTTGGAAGTGCTGATTCAGGTTGGAATTCAAAAACGCTATCTGAAAGCGTTGTTAGCTTTCCTTGTGAAATAGGGATTAGATTGTTTTTTGTATGAACTTTTAGTTTGAAGTTTGTGAAATCAGGAGAATGTAAAACCGGATTGAGAGAGGCAAAGCCTACTCCTGAAATGGGGTACCACAGTGCTTCATTCGTTAAACAAACAAAGTTTTTCTGTAGATACGAAAATCTCTTCCTTACTTTGAACATGACTGCACTGAAATTATCTTCTACAAGCTTAGGATTAAGATCGAGAAAATGGGTTCTTTCATCAATTGAACCTTCGTAACCAATAACCAATTCGGTATATTTTGCTTTATTCAATTTATTGGAAAGCGCGATTTTGAGCAAGTGTGTCTCTCTTTTAAATTCTAGCTTTTTATTGTTTTCGGTAATAGCAGTAATTTTCAAAGAAGGATTTAGGCTAAAGAGTAGCGTATCTAATTCTGAATTTGATGAATTATAAAGTTTGAGTTTACTAACTGCTGATATTTTTTCTCCTAAGTGATTTAAATCGATATGACAATCTCTAATTTCGGCTTTTGGATATGAGAGGTATTTGTTATTTAAGCTTATCATTTTATGCCTAAATGCGTTATTATCAACTTTGATATCGATGTATTTCCAAATTAATCCACCACCGCAAAGAAATGCCAGTAAAGCCAAATAAATTGGTAACGAAACCAAGCGTTTGGATTGGGGTAAGCGATTCAATTTTGAAATGGTAAAGAAGATGAAGCCTATTCCTAAAAAGAAATAAATTCCTCGGTGTATGATGACTTCAGTAAGATTTCCAAAGCCACCAATTGTAGAATTCATCATTGGCACTTGATAGGCGATATAATCGAATATGTGATAGAACTTTGTATTTAAATAAAAAATAGTGAGTGCAATATAACCTAGAAGGATAATAAATGTGATGGCTTGATTTTTTAATATTGTCATAAAAAAGAAAGCCAAACCAAGTATAAAAACCAAGGTTGGTATTGAAATCAAAAGGGGATAATATAAAAGTTGCAGCACACCTTGAGAAGACTCATTACTTAAAAATGAAAAGCCAATCCCCATCAATAAAATAAAAATATTGAGAATGATAAAGACGGTGATTATTCCAAAAGATTTTCCAAGAATATACTCACTATTGGTCATCGATCTTGCATAGATAACCTCAACTGAGTCGTTTTTACTATCCTGTTTTAAAAACTCGGAGGCTAAAAATATAGCTACAATTGCTTGTCCTAAATTGAGGATAATTAGGTTGGCATAAGGGATGGCAGCTGGTAAGGCTCTGAAAATCCATGGTGCATCACTTCCTTCTACAAAAGCAGCAATATTAAAAATACCTATCGATAAGATGGATAAACCCGCAAAGATTCTGAAAAACCAGGATCTTAGTAAAGTTCGTGTTTCAAATTTGGCGACTGTTCGTATTGAGTGAATCGATATCATATATTACGTTACTAAATGGTTTCTGAAGCTTTTTCCATGAAATAAACATAGGCATGTTCAAGGTTTGGCTCAATTTCGATGGCATTGCTTAATTGGCTGCCATCACCTATGAGCTGAACATCCCATCCTTCCTGAGTTGGAATAGTTGAAACAACAGCGTATTTATCTTTGATTAAATCATATTCGTAGCCAGATGTGCTGACTTGCCAAACGTGACCTTTCGCCTTTTCTATTAAAGCTTCGGGTGTCCCTTTAAAAGCCAATTCTCCATTATTTAATAGGGCTAGGTTATTACAAACACTGGATATATCACCTACAATATGAGTTGATAAAATGATGGAAACATCTTGCTGGCTGATTTCTGATAAAATGTTTCGAAATCGAATTCTTTCCTCAGGATCAAGCCCCGTTGTTGGTTCGTCGACGATAATTATTTTAGGATCGCCTATCAATGTTTGAGCAATTCCTAATCGACGTTTCATACCTCCGGATAGCTTGTTTGCATCTCGTTCGCGAACATCGAATAGACCGACTTTCTCTAGCCATTCATCAACCTTATTTTTTCTCATTTGTTTACTTCTGATACCTGCTAAAGAGGCTGCATAATCAAGGAATTCCCATGTTTTTAATTTTGAAAAGAAACGAAAATCCTGAGGTAAATAGCCTAGAATACTTCTTATTTCTTTGCGGTCTCTGTGAAGATCGAATGAATTGAAGCTTGCAGTTCCTGTCGAGGGTTCCATTAGGGTAACCAATATCCTCATAAGGCTTGATTTTCCTGCGCCATTGGGACCTAATAAACCAAACATCCCATTACCAATTTCCAGATTTATATTATTGAGAGCTTTCTTTCCGTTAGGATAAATTTTGCTGAGGTCATTGATATTAATCTGCATCTAGGGGCTTGTTTTAATTCAAGTTAATGATATCCGGATTCGATGATACAAAGAAATCTTGGTATCATAATTTTATATTGAATTCCTATCAAATATACAATTTATGCTAAATTATCTATGTTCGATAATTCAATTTTAGACGAAGTAGCTTGTTTACCCGTTCTATACATGACATGAGACAAGAAATAGGAAGAATAGGTTACATCTTTTATGTGTTTTTTCATTTATAAAATGAACTTTAAAGAGGATGTCAATGGGGATTGTGATTCCCAATTTTATGTGAGTACAGAACTTTCAGACTCAAGCTCACTATTCTACCCGATAAATTTGGTGCTATTCTCCTGCAATCTTCGTAAATCAAGAAAGAACTTTGCAATGTAACACGGATTAAATCACCTGTCGAAATAACGAAATTATTAAATTCTTCTGATGGCCATGAAAGGGAGTTGGGACACCAATCTTTTCTTGGGCGGGCTCATTGGTTAAAGGGAAATTCTCCTGAAGATCTTTGTCGCATGACATGCACTCAATTGCAAATGAATCCGGGGCATATATTTGTAAATCCTACTAAGGTATATTCAACATCTATTCTTTGGGGCAGTCAAAACTGACTGTAGGCTGAAAATCGTCCAATGGTTGATGCTGCGTATCGATTTATCCATGATCAAGGAGCCGATTTTCCTCCGATAGTAGTTTGGAATTTTTATCAATCAAGTCGAATAAAACCAGTGATTCATGACGGTCATCACCGTGCCTGGTTCTTCAATAATTTAAAATATCGAATAAAAGTAGTTGTGCTTGAGCCTATTTTTCATTATGCTGATGTTGAAGCGCAATGTTGTTTGGCTTTCCAAATTCGAAAATTGGCCATTGATTTGTCTGTATATTGAATTTACTTAGTGAAAACATCTATTTTCAAGTCTATATTATTGAGCTTTTTCTTGATTGGGCTTGACCTTTACCTTTACTCAACCAGTATACTTTGCATAATAACGATTGGTTCTCCTTTTTCAGAAATTCCCTCCACCGTTAATTCATACTCTCCTTTTACATCACTAGTGGTAAACTCTAAATCAAAATGCTTGTTTTTTGTTAGATTGATATTGGGTTCCCAGAGCAGATCTGTTCGGAAATCAGCATGATTTTTTTGTTGATACTCACTTGTATTTATATATTCAACTCCGTGTGTAAACAATGGTAAATAGTAGCGTTCAGTATTTTTTGGTAATTCTGACAATTGACAATCCTGTTTTTTTGAGATCACATTTATGATTCCATATAAGTGTGATGATCCATAATAATATTCATAAGGAACGACTTCTATTTTGTCAATCTCTTTTGAGTTTTTATTCAGAATTTTGGATGCATCAGACAAGATGAGTCCATCGAACATGAGTAGAGGATTTTGTTCAAATACACGCATGATATCTGGACTATAAACATATATATGAGGTTTCTTTTTTTTGTAATTAATCTTAACTGTAGTTATGAATTCATGGAAATATTCTTCTAATGAATCCAACTGGATGTAGTCATCGATTTTAATAAAGTGCTCAGATTTTCCATAAAAATTCGCTTGTCCTCTATATAGGCAGGTATCTTTTGTTTCCCTATATGTTTCTTGTCTGTAAATGTTGCGAATTCTGAAATTTTCAAATTGATCCTTAATAAAGTCTAATTGTTTTTCTTTTAATTCTTGCTTTTTCCATGGTATTGGGGCAAAACCTTCGGAATTGAATTTGTCTTTTAATTTGATAGCAAGATCTAGATCATTTCTACCTTTAACCTGAATTGATATATCATGAAGGCCTTTTTTTAATGGAAGATTGAAGTAAAATTTACCTTGATCATTTGTGCAAAATGGACTGATGTCAGCATAACCTCCAATTTTTGAGAGAAAGACATTTTCATTAGTAAATGCTTGCTTTGTTTTTCTCATTTTCACCGTACCTTCAATAACATATGCTTCTTCTTCTGGATATCGATTAGCGTTTACTGAGTAGATATTTGAATTTTTCAACCAAACTGTTTCAATCCCCTTTTCAGCTATCCAACTTTGTTTCCCGAATTTTTTTATGTGATTAAAATAGGGAAGCATATTTGCTCCAAAATCTGAATATAAATTCATATAATCGATAATATTTATCGATGAGATCTGGGGCTCCTTGAGTTTTATACTCGCTAATAAGAATAAGCTATCGTCTTGATGAGATAGTTCTTCTAAACGAAGATTAATCTTTATTTTTTTTCTCTGCTTCGTTGTTATTCTTGGCTTTTCGATAAAACGACCGCGATGTGAATTTGCTAGATGTATAACAGCAGTTTTAATAAGCTGTCCTTTATTATTTCTTATAGCAATGTTGTAATTAGGTGATTTCAAATCTTTTATTTCCAGAAGAGTTTCCCAGTTATTTTGATTGAACTGAATTTTTTGTTCTAGGGTTTTGCCTTTTCTAGATAAAAGTTGGAAAATATAAGAGCTGTCAATTCCGATGTTATTGTTTGTTATAGATATTTTTAGGATTCGATTAAGATCTTCAATTTTTGTATGAATTGAAATATCATCTTGTTTAATTTCAGATTTTACAAGAGTTAAGTTGTTATTTTTTAGATCTCGAAATGTACTTTTTAGGTTCGTAGTATTTGAATAATCACTATCACTTATATTCTGATTATTGAAAATAAAGAGAGGACTGACGTTAATGAAATCAGGCGAGCTTGTTTTCATCCAATGTGTGTAAGCATTAATGGCGTAATTTCCTGTAGGGAGTTGTGATGAAATAACAAACCCTCCTTTTCCCATACCATGTTCTAGGATAATATCTGTTTGGGCTACCGGAAATCCATTCTCCCCAATCAACTCAACATAAGCAACCTTGCTAATCTTCGATAGTTTTAGATCATTTGAATTTAAGCAGTAAAGTTTAAAATGAATAGCTTCTCCGGCTAGGCAGATGTTTTTTTGTAAATGAACATGGATTTGTTCAGCAGGTAGTTCTTGAGAAAAACCATTTAGAATTGAAGTCATACCTAATATTAGAACAAGGCTTATGTACTTGAATATTTTATTTTTCATTGTATTTAGAATTCAACATTAAATGTAACGGTTGGTATTGCTTGTCCAAAAACAGACAATTTATATCCAACCATACTCGTATCTTCAATACGGAAATACGTTGAATACGCATTTTTTTGTCCTGTAAGATTATAGATGCCAAAAGACCATGATGTATGGAAAGTCTTTTCTTTTTTTAAATTTCCATCAATTAATAATGTTATATCTGTCCTGAAATAATTGGGTAATCTGTATTGATTTCGTTTAGAATAGTATACAATAGGGACACCTTGTAATTCATATTTAGCAATAGGATACGTTGCGGGACGACCTGTATGATAAACTACATTTGTTGAGAATATAAATCGTCTGGAAAGTTTAAAACTTAGGAAGGCTTTTAGGTTATGTGGTTTGTCATATGGAGCTCTGTACCATTCCCCATTACTCACAGAAAACTCACCTTTTCGATCTTTAGACTTTAAATAACTTCTAGAGTATGAATAGCTGATCATGCCATTAAAACGGCCTGATTTTTTGCGTATGAGAAATTCGAGCCCATAGTTTTTACCATCTGCATTAAGAACCTCTGATTCTGGAAATCTGCTTAAATAGAGTTCTGCACCATCCTTATAATCCTTAGCATTTTTTACTCTTTTTGTGTATGCTTCGATTGAAAATTCTGCGACTGAATTAAAAAAGTTACGATAGAATCCTAAGGAAAATTGATCCCCGACTTGAGGTTTAAGATAACGATCGGTTAATTTCCATGTATCTGTTGGTGAAATAGACGTCGTGTTTGATAGTAAATGAATGTATTGGCGCGTTTTGTTATAACTGGCTTTGAATGAATTGTTATTGTTTATAGCATAGTTGATTGAAAATCGCATTTCAGGTCCGTGGTATATGTTGTTTAATCCTCCTGTTGTCCTCTGTGTTTCTATTCTATTTAAACTACTCGGCTTATTATCTGTGTAGACAGCTTCTTCTTTTTTTCCTATGTTTCCATATAATGAATAACGTATACCTGCTTCAGCATTTAAAAACCCCAATAGATCAAATTTTGCACCTGCAAATAGGCCAGTTTCTATTCCTTTTTCAATATCAATTTTAGATGGTTCGAATAAGGATCCTGAATAAGCTTTTAAATCTCCAGGACTAATTTCATAATATTTTGCTTCTGCTCCAAAATCAAACTTTGTGAAAATATCTTTCTCGTATGTCATATGAGATTTAAACCCAATATCTTTAACTCTGTGTGTGAGTTTAAATGCATTACTTATATTATTATCTGACGACATATCATATGAAAAACTTGTGAAATGGGCACTGTTCTTCATTTTCAATTTCTCATCGAAGCGATATCTCCAGTTGAGGGAACTCACAAAATTATTGAAATTATAAACCGTGTCAGAATGTAATTGAAATTCATCTTCGCTTTTATAATAACTGAGTTCTATTAGATTGTTTGAATTTGGTTTGTATAGAATTTTTCCATGTAAGTCATAGAAATCAGATTTTGAATCAACCAACTCTTTTGAATCAATCTTCTTGATTATCCAATCTGAATATGTGAATCGAAAAGAATTCATTATTGAAAGTTTTTTCTTTAACAATGGCAGATTAAGATAGGCCTTAGATGTAATAGGACTAATTCCAACTTTACCATTAGTTTCATCAGCTATGGTTTCTGATGAATGAATGTCGTAGGTTGAGGAAATACGACCTCCGAATTGAATGGGTATACTCGATTTATAAAGGCTCGCATCCTGAATCATATCATTATTGAAAGCAGAGAAGAAACCAAAAAAGTGAGCAGGATAGTAGATAGGAGCATTGTCAATTAGTATTAAGTTCTGATCTGCAGAACCTCCTCTTACATTGAAACCAATGGCACCTTCACCAGCACTTTCAACACCAGGAAGCATTGTTGTACTTTTTATAATATCAGGTTCCCCCAGTGCAGATGGTAGGCTTTCAATATCTTTTGAAGCAAAGTACTCTAAGCCCATAGCTGTTCGCTTAAGCTTATTATCTTTTGCAAACACTTTGATCTCTTTAATTGCCTGCATTTCTTTTCTCAACTGTATATCTAATCGACCATCTCCTCGTAAGTTAATTTTACGAACGGTTTGTTTTAAACCCAAATATCTAAAATTTATAACATAGGCGCCTTGTGCAAGCTCTATTTCGAAGTAACCATTCTTATCAGAAGTTACACCTTTTTCCATATTAGGTAGAAAAACTTCGACCCCCTTGAGAGGTAAACCAGCACCCCAAAGGCTTATTTTACCGAATAGTTTAGCTTTTTTACGTCCCAAGGCAATTCCAATTTCATGAATAATAAATTCTTGCTGTTGTAAACTTGAGATATCAAGATCTGTCTTTTTAATTTCTTGAATTTGATTTTTATCATCATCGTTAGTTTTTTTTAAACTGAATTCTCGATTTAAATTTTCAAATTGAGTAAGAATTAAGTAATTATCTCGAATAATGAATTGGATTTTAGATCCTGATAATACATCCATTATTAGGTTTTGAAGGTTAACATTTTCGTACCTTTTTTTTAGAGTAATATGACTCACCCAGCTGTCGTAATATAAAGATCGGATTTGATATTTATTTTCAAGATTATTGGCTAATTCAACAAAAGTCATTCCTTTATGCCCAATACTTAATTTTTGTTTCTCTTGAGCAGAACTATTAAAAATAATAAAAAGGCTGATGAGGATGGAGAGTATTCTTTTCATAGCTTCTATAGGTCAAATATTGTAAGAAGAGCAATAGCATCCATTGGTTTTTTAGTTCCAATTTTTAGCCTATTATTTCTAATGAAGCGTTTCATCTCTTTCTTTTTATTAGGGAAAAGATTGAGAATATCACTTTTACTTTTCACAGTAATTAGTTCATTGTTTTTTAATATAAATAATTCATTATGAGTTATATATTCGAACTTTTGAGAATGATCTAATTTTAATTTTTTATGTTTTCTCCTTTTTATAATGTATTGAATATTAGGAAATCGAACGACTTGATAATAACCAGATGAATCTAGCTTAAAATGTAAAAAATCACCCCGAACAAAGTTGTATTTTACTGAAGAATCCATAACACTGAAACCTTCAAGGAGATATGGATTTATAACAATGTTTCTTTTTGTTTTATCATTAGTTTCAATTGCTGTAATGACCTCCTCAGTTGAGATATCGTAAGCAAATTCAATATGATCAAATTGGACACCTTTAAATTGAATACTTCCTTTTAAATCCATTCTCTCAAGAAAAAATTGTTTACCTTGAGTCAAAGAGGTTTTAGGAACCCAAATTTTACCGTTAATAATTGTTTTAAGATTACCTTTTGATAAAGGTTGTCCTGAACTATAAACATTAAATCCCAAAAAAAACAGAATTAATACGCTCGTGAATAGAAGTTTATGTTTCATGTTTTAATAGATTAGGGCCAAAATGAAGGTTTCGTAACAGGATACTTTATGTTGCACTCATAGCATTCTAGCAGGCGAACAGTATATTCAGTTAAACCTCCTACTGCTGTAGCTGATATGATGTATAAAATCTCTGGATCTGGTGAAGCCTTACTCATTCTAACGATAAATGTTTCACACTCTTCAGGAAAGGTGGGGAATCTCATGCTGAAGTCTGTTGTGTTAAACATTCTTTGACTTTTTCTAACAGAAGAGACTTCAAAATAACCAAGAACCTGACATGCATCGCTACATGTCTCAATATTTCCTTTTATGTTAGCTTGAATGACGTCATATAAACTACCATTACTTTGATGTAAGGTTTTCAAAGTCTTCCAAAACAAATAATTCTCTTTTGATATTGAATATACTTTCATGTCAATTAGATAATTGTATAAGAATTTTACTTCATTATCAAAGACAGTAGTCATGGGTAGTTGGTTAACTTCTTTAATTGTTAGTTTAGATGCATCAAAGACATTAATCTGATCGAAATTATTGGCAGGGAAACAGGTTCTGGTCGAACCTTCAGAACGAGGGTTTGAATTTTTAAAGGGTGAATGCCATTCATAACTCTCACGATATTCCCACCTAAGATGTGTACTGGTATTGTCATTATTCTTAGCATTAAAATACAACCTAATAGCATCTTGTTTTATATTATTATCATTTATGGCTTCTATTTCTTCTCCATAAAGAGGGCTAATTTCAAATGGCGAAAGCATCGTTTCAGGGGTAGATTCATACTTCTCACCACTAAGTGTTTGAATCTCTATCCAGTAGCTTGATTCTACTTTCCCTTCAATAATAAGTGATGAGTTGCGATATATCCCCGGTTCATGTTCGTTAAGAATTTCTGTATTATCTTGATCGTCATGTAGAATTACTGTGGCATTTATTTCGGGTTTCAGATCAAATTTATCTGTGAATTTTACAGTCCGAAATAAGCGGACTTCACAAGTTCCGATTCCATCTGTTATTTTTCCATCAACAACTAGTATCGATAAGTCGTCGTCAACTTTTGGATAGAATTTCTCCGTGCAAGAATTTAGCAACAGTATTAATACTGATAAAGAAAGTAGTTTTACCTTTAATCTCATCACAAGTAGGGGGTTAGGGATTGCTTAAATGTAATAAAATATTTTATAGATAAATATGACATGAGTTGGAATAATCATATTAAACTCAAATTTTCACAATAAAAAAAAGTTATCTCTAACATGAAATAGTTCTTGACGCTTTTGATAAATGGGAGTTTTAAAGTAACCTTAAGTAAAGTCGTTCTTACTTATTATTTTTAAATGGTTAAAGATTAACTATGATCTTATTTTTGAAATAATTAATCGACTGTCCATACGAGCTATGAATTTTAGATTATTGGGATTAAGATTATCCATAATTAATAATTCACCTTGGTTTAATATATAATTATCCCTTTCGTCATTGAAAGCGATTTTTCCAAAGTGGAGATATAAAATTATTTTGGACTGTCTATCTGTAATAGAGAAGTCCTTTGTTTGATTTTTTGAAAGAGCTAATGAGCTTAGTTCACCTTTTGTTTCTCCTCTTGTCATTAAATTAAAATCGGTACAAGTACCAATAGATGAGGTTTGCCAATCCCCTTCAAATTCATCTACATCAAACGCTTTCAATTCTTTTTTGTAATGGTTTTTGTGAGAAATTTCAATTTGTCCATCAAGAATCATAATTTTTCTTGATACGCCAGGTAAGGAGGTGAATTCCGATTTTTCTACTTCAACCTTAGCAGTACTTAACCTGAAATTGAAATTTCTTAGCCCATAATCGGCTGTTTCTGGATAGATGTACAGTTGTGTGCTGGTTCCGCCTGACCAGTTTATGGTATTGAACTTATCTGCACTTATGATCGAGAATGACATGAATTAGATGGATTTTGATTTATAAAAATTAGATTCAAACTTAATAATTTGTTTTTCCATTCACATTCTATTTGGTAAATTAGATGGTAACAACTCCAAATAAGTTTCATGGCGAAAACAACTAGGTGGCGTCGCTTTTTGATTTGGAGGCTTCGCCATATCAATAATCAGACTTTTATTTTAATCTTAAGTGTCTTCATAGGGATCACTTCAGGAATGACGGCTCTAATTTTAAAAACAGCCGTTTACCGAGGTCGTGAATTCCTTCTTGAGGGCATTAATTGGAGTTATCAAAATTATTTGTTTTTCCTTTATCCCATGATTGGTGTCGGTTTAACATTAGTATTCAAAAAGTATATCATTAAGGATTTTGTTAAGCACAATATTACTTCTCTTCTACATGCCATTTCGAAACGGAATAGTATTGTCAAATTACATAAAACATATTCTTCGGTAATTGGTTCTATCATTACAGCAGGATTTGGTGGCAGTATTGGTTTAGAGTCACCAATTATATCTTCAGGTGCAGCTATTGGTTCAAATATGGCTCGTAATTTTCATCTAAATTATAAGGAAATTACGATACTAATGGCATGTGGTGCTTCAGGAGCAATTGCAGCTATTTTTAATACCCCAATTGCAGCTATTGTTTTTGCTTTGGAGGTTTTGTTAATTGATCTATCTCGTTTTTCACTTATCCCTCTTTTAGTTGCGTCAGTCAGTGGAGCTATAACAACCAAGTTATTCCTAGATGAAGATATCTTGATTGAATTCGCGATTACACATGCCTTCGAGATTAAAGACATTCCCTTCTTCATTCTTCTAGGTATTTTATCAGGTTTGACTTCGGTGTATTTTACCAGGATGTTCCTTTGGATTGAAAATCAATTTGAGTCTATTCGTTTATTGCGGAAACGGATGCTAATTGGTGGACTTGGACTCGGTATTCTTATTTTTTATTTCCCAGCACTTTATGGAGAAGGTTATAATGTGGTTAAGGCTTTGATTGGCGGTCGTTTAGATGAAGTTTTTCAATCGAGCTTGTTTGAGAGTTATACCGATGTCTGGTATATGGTTGTTATTTTTATTGGAGCTATGGTTATCCTTAAAGTTATTGCAACCTCAATAACTATTGGTGCTGGAGGGATAGGAGGAATTTTCGCACCCTCAGTTTTTACAGGTGCCATGTTAGGTTTTTTATTTGTGTTTATTTACAATCATTTTCAGTTTGGCGAACCTTTGTCGGCTAGTAATTTTACTTTAGTCGGGATGGCAAGTGTTTTAGGAGGTGTTCTACATGCGCCACTAACGGGGATTTTTCTAATTGCTGAAATAACCAGTGGTTATGAGTTGATTGTACCTCTAATGCTATCAACGACAATTTCATTTATCACTGTGAAAAGTATTCAAAAAGAATCTATTATAACTTCTCAGTTGGCAAAAAAAGGAGAGCTAATTACCCACAATAAAGATCAAGCCGTTTTACGATTTATGCAACTGTCAAAAGTTATTGAAACTGATTTTAAGAGTATTGATGAAGATGCAACACTAGCTGATCTGGTTAAGGTGATATCTAAATCGAAAAGGAATATTTTCCCGGTTATTACTGAAGAAGGATTTTTAATTGGTGTTGTTTTATTGGATGAAGTTAGAGAAATCATGTTTAACGAAGAGATGTATAAAACACCTATAAGTCATTTAATGATTATGCCTCCAGCTTCTATCTCTTATCAGGATTCTATGGAAACTGTTCTAAAAAAATTCAAAGAAACTGGAGCTTGGAATTTACCTGTAATAGATAATGGCAAATACATTGGTTTTGTTTCCAAGTCCAAATTATTCTCAGCCTATCGTCAACTTTTAGTTAGGATTACTGCTGATTAGCTTAAACCCTATACATGACAACTTCTTTTACATCGAGAAATGCCTCTTCAAGTAGACTCATCTGTTTAAAGAAAAAATCATAACATTTTTCCCAATCTTCTTTGTTGTAAATTGAGACATCAGGAAGTTGATAATAAATGACACTTACTTCTTTAAAACCCTTTATAAAGTAGTTTTTGTCCCAGATTAGATCTTCTCCACAAGTTTCATCAATCACAGGTTTATATTTTTCAAAACTTTCGAATACAGCCAATCTGTTTGCATCCAGTTTACTATCAACTTGGAGCATTACAAAAGCACCTTCCTCATTTAAATCGAACTTCAACTGAACTTCTTTTATCTGAGTTCCCTTAAGAACCCAAGAAGTCATTTTACGACCTTTCTTTTTTGAGTAGCGCTTGAATCCATCCCAAAAACCTATCTTAAATGCTTTAACTTCGTCCTTAGTGTACATATTTTATTAGTTCAATTGAAATTCTATACTTGTGTAATATTTTTACTTAAAACACAAAATTAAGGATATCTTAAGATTATTAAGCTTTCTGGAAGGATAAAAAATAATGCTATCTTTAAAATTCAAACGATTAGAAATTAATGACTAGAAATAGTATCCTAAAATATATATTGCCTTTATTACTTCTTTATTCTTTAAAGAGTATGGCTTATTTCGATTCTGATTCGACTAATATCGATTCGCTTCGCGTGTCTAGTTATGTTGAGGGACCACATATCAAGTACCTTTCATCCAATCGAGTTGAAGCCTTTTATATCAAACACGATAGTCTGAAAAATAGGACAAAAATTATTCGTAAATATTTTAGGTATAAGAATGATACAATTCGCTTCAATGGATTTTCTGGAACTGATCGGGCAGAATACATTATACCACGGACGATTAAACCCAATTCAGGATTGATACAGTCTAAGGGTAAGATTGCTGTTTTTGGTGATATACATGGCGAATTCGATTCGATGAAAGCCATGTTGCGTTTCAACAAAATTATTGATGATAATAACAATTGGATATGGGGTGATGGACAAATCGTATTTACAGGGGATATTTTTGATCGAGGTGATAAGGTGACAGAATGCTTGTGGTTACTTTTTAATCTCGAATTGCAAGCTCAAAAAGCGGGTGGTAATGTCCATTTACTATTGGGAAATCATGAGATGATGGCTCTATTGTTTGACAATCGATATGTTGATAAAAAGTATCTTCATGCGGCACATGCTAACCAGTATCATTATTCCCATTTCTTTGGAAGACATACTGTTTTAGGTAAATGGTTGCGTGCTCGTAATACGGTCATACGTATTAATAAACTACTTTTTGTTCATGCTGGTATTTCTCCAAAATTAATGGATAAGAGAATGAGTATTAAAAAAATTAATGAGGGGATGCGCTATCACATCAATAATTATACTCAACTTGAAGATACTAGTTTGGTGGACTTATTTTTATATTCAGAGAGTCCTTTATGGTATCGTGGTTATCTTTCGAGAACAGAAAAATATTCAAGAATAAGCTTGAGAGAAGTTATAGAAACTTTAGATTTCTATGAAGCTATCGTTATTATTTTTGGTCATACACCAGTCGCAAAAGTTTATCCTTTCTATTCATTTAAACTGATTGCAATGGATGTTCCAATTGGAGATCCAAAATATATAGACCAAGGCTTATTGATAGATAATCAGATGTATTACCGTATCTTTGCACACAAAGAAAAAGAACGTATAAAATAGATAAATAATGGATCTTCTTTTAAATTCACCCGAAATATCAACAGAAATGCTAGGAGGCAACTTTCTTGATTTGATGTTACGATTTGGGCTAAATCTTTTAGCGACAATATTTGTTATCATATTTGTTTATTTTAGAGCTACGGGGAAACGCTCCTATGTGTTTACCTATATTCTAATTTCTACGACAATCTTTTTTCTTTGTTTTCTTTTGGGAAGCATCGATTTGCAATTAGGTTTTGCTCTTGGTCTATTCGCTATATTTGGTATTATTCGCTACCGTACTGATACCATTCCTATTAGAGAAATGACCTATCTCTTTTTGGTGATTACTCTATCCGTAATTAATGCACTGGCTAGTCGAGAAGTTAGTATAAGCGCTATTCTATTTACAAACTCCTGCTTAATGGCTACTACTTGGGTCATGGAGACCGTATGGATGAAACGTCATTTGGCTAGAAGAAGTCTTATTTTTGATCGTATGGATCTTATTCATCCTTCCAAAAAACAGGAATTAATTGATGATATCATGGAAAGGACAGGTATAGAGGTTGTCAAGTTTAAAGTTGGCCAAATTGATTTATCTAAGATGAATGTTCGCCTAACCATTTTCTATAAAGAAGAGACTACTCCTAATGTTTTATCTGATCCGGAAATGAGTGATAAAAGTTTCGATCAAGATTAAATTATAGTTCATTAGAGTTTTTAACTCTCAAATAAAAGTTTCTTATGAGATCATTTTTTAAAATACAAGTTCTTTTTTTGATCTTAATTTTGATTTCTAGTCGACTTTATTCTCAAGAGTCAGGAAATGAAAAGCTATTCGAAGCTCCTTATTTATTTGGGTCTGACACTTTGATTGAGCTTTCGATTACAACTAATATTAAAGAATTAATTAAAGATACTGGCGAGAAAAGTAAGTATCATCAAGCACGTTTGTCTTATCAATTGGGAGATTCAGTTGTAAGTATGCTTGTACAATTAAAAACAAGAGGACGTTTTAGAAAAGATAGGAGTATCTGTAAATTCCCTCCTCTAAGGATTAAATTCAATCAGGCTAGTTCTAGTTATACTCTTTTCCACGGTCAGGATAAGTTAAAAATGGTTGGACACTGTAGAAATAATAGTTCTCGATTCCAACAGATGGTTTTTCAAGAATATCTCATTTATAAAGCCTATCAAATACTTACTCCTGAGAGTTTTAATGTTCGTTTGGCAAGGGTAACCTATAAGGATAGTGCTAAAGACGTGAAGAATTTGGAAGAGTATGTTTTCTTTATTGAAGACTTTGAGAAAATGGCGAAACGTAATGGTAAAATTCCAATTTATAAGGATCGTATCCACCAAGATAATACGATGATCAATAAGGTGACTCGACTGGCTGTTTTTCAATTTATGGTTGGCAATACCGATTGGGGTGTTCCCACTCTTCATAATATTAAAATAATTGCTAAAACACCAACTTCTCGACCAGTGCCTGTCCCTTATGATTTTGATTGGTCTAGTTTGGTAAATGCCCCATATGCAGTTCCCAATGAGATATTAGATATTGAGAGTATTCACGAAAGACTTTATCGTGGTTACAAGCGAACTCCTGAAGAATTGGAATTTGTCTTTAAAGAGTTTAGAATGAAGAAAGATGCTTTTTATGCTCTTTATCAAAACACAGATTTGCTTACAGAAAAAGAGATAAATCGAGTTATTGACTATTTCGATGAATTTTATGAGATAATTAATGATCCTAAGCTTGTAGAAGTTTACTTTATTGATGGTGCTCGCCAATTGAAGTACAAGTAATTTTAAAACTATAGGTCCCATTACCTTTCCAGCAAAGCCTAAAAAGCTTTTCTTTGTATTTGATAAAATATAGATCATCAGATAAGATAATTATGGGATTACTTTTAGCATTTGATAAAAATAAAGTTGAAGCAGGTTGCGACGAAGCAGGTCGAGGTTGTTTAGCAGGACCAGTTGTTGCCGCAGCAGTTATTTTACCTTCAAAGTTCAAAAATGCGATTCTTGATGATTCTAAAAAGCTAAGTGAAAAAAACCGTTATGCTTTAAGGGAGATTATTGAGAAGGAAGCTTTGGCTTGGGCTATAGGTATCGTTGGTCCTGAAGAAATTGACAAAATCAATATTCTAAATGCCTCTTTCTTAGCGATGCATCGTGCTATCGATCAATTAAAGTTAAAACCAGAACAACTCTTAATCGATGGGAATCGTTTTAACCCCTATAACAATACCCCTCACCATTGTATTATAAAAGGAGATGGGAAATATTTAGCCATTGCCGCAGCTTCCATATTGGCAAAAACCTATCGAGATGACCTCATGCTGGAGCTGCACGAGAAATATCCTATCTACGATTGGAATAGCAATAAAGGTTATCCTACTAAAAAACACAGGTTAGCTATTCGTGAGCATGGTAATACACCACATCACCGGAAAACTTTTGGAATGCAGCCTGATCAATTGAGTTTAGAATTTTAACCGATTACACGTTATTTTAGGGATTAATATTCTTCTTAATATTTTCATATAATCAAGACTATAAGGGTATTATGCTTTGAATGGGTGTTTTTTCTTCTGTCAAAAAGATAAGTACAACGAGAAAATTCACGGTTTAATCTAAATTAACCGTACAAACTTAAGTGTTAGTATGTTGATTAACATCGTTTTGCGTCTTTTCTTGTGATTTGGATTTACGATGTTTTCTTCCCAGATTCAGGAATAATATTAACTTTGTGTTCATAGATATACTTATAATCAACATTCACAAATAGTGAAGTTGCTTACTGATTGAAAGTAAGACCTTCACAATAGATTCTAAATTAAAACAAGATGAGAAAATTAGCATCATTGGTTTTGGGTTTAAGCCTTTTGTTAACTTTTAGCACTGCTAAAGCTGACGAAGGAATGTGGCTTTTATCATTACTGAAAAAACAAAATGCTGCAGAAATGCAGAAAATGGGCTTTAAATTAAGCGCTGAAGATATTTACGACATCAACAATAACTGCATGAAAGATGCTATTGTTGGTTTAGGAAGAGCAGGTAGACCTTTCCGTCATTTCTGTACGGGTGAGATCATCTCAAATCAAGGTTTATTCTTAACTAACCACCATTGTGGTTTTCCATCTATTCAGTCACACTCAACCACTGAGCACGATTACCTTGAGGATGGTTTTTGGGCTTATGACAAAAGTGAGGAGTTAACAAACGAAGGCATAACGGCTTCTATTCTGGTACGTATGGAAGACGTAACTAAGAAAGTTTTATCAACTGTTAATGATGAAATGACAGAAGATGAACGCTATGCAGCGATTGAAAAAGTAGCTACCGAGATTGAAAAAGCAACTGAAGAAGCTTCTGAATACAGAGCTAGTGTTAAGAGTATGTTCGAAGGTAATCAGTACTTCCTTTTTGTTTATGAAATTTATGAAGATGTTCGTTTGGTAGGTGCTCCTCCTCAATCAATGGGTAAATTTGGTGGTGATACTGATAACTGGATGTGGCCACGTCATACGGCTGACTTCTCTATGTTCCGTATCTATACAGATGCCAACGGAAAACCAGCTAAGTATGCTGCGACCAATATTCCATTGAAGCCAAAGCATCATTTACCTGTTTCTATCAAAGGTGTTCAGGAGAAAGATTTTGCTATGATCATGGGCTTCCCTGGAACTACAAATCGTTATCTGACTTCTTTTGGTCTTGAAGAGACAATGAATATCACAAATCAGAATCGTTACGATATTCGTACTGTGAAGTTGGATATTATGATGAAGGATATGTTGAAAGACCCTAAGGTTCGTATTCAGTACGCTTCAAAGCATGCGGGATCTGCTAACTACTGGAAATATTCTAATGAGCAGAATAAAGCTTTAACCAGCCTTAACACAATGGCTGCTAAGAAAGAGATTGAGTCTGAATACAACACTTGGGCTAACAAGAAATCGAAAAGAACAGCTAAATATGGCGATGCCCTGAATATGATTGAGAAGTCTTATGCTGATCGTAAAGAAGTTCGTTACGATATGTCATTCTTAAGTGAAGCTCTTCTCCAAGGTGCTGAGATGTATATGTTTGCATATAGATCAACTGGTTTAATGAAAAAATTATCGGCTGATACGCTAGATCAAGATGCTATTGCTAAAACGGTTGAAGGTCTTAAAGGTTCTGCTAAAGGATTCTACAAAGATTATAACCTTTCAACTGATCAGAAGTTAATGGCAGCTCTTTTTGCAAAATATGCTGAAAATATTCCTGCAGAGAAACGCCCTGATATCTTTAAAGTAATTGCAGAAGAGTATAATAACGATTTCGAAAAATTTGCTGCTGAAGTTTATTCTAAATCAGTTTTTGCAAGTGAAGAATCTTTCAATAAGTTTATCGAAAACCCAACAGCAGAAGTTATCGAGAATGATATGGCTTACAAAGTAGGTAATTCTATTATTGCTTTGTATAGAACGATTTCTGGTGAAATGGACAAAGGTGCTGAACAACTTAGAAAAGGTAAGCGTTTATTCGTTGACGGATTGATGCAAATTAATAAGAAGAAAAACCTTGCTCCTGATGCAAACTCTACTCTGCGTTTAACTTACGGTACTGTAGGTGGTTATTCTCCTAAAGATGCGGTTATCTTCAAGCACTACACAACTCTTAAAGGTGTGATGGAGAAAGAAGACTCTACAAGTCATGAGTTTAAAGTTCCAGCTAAATTGAAAGAATTGTATAAGAACAGAGATTTCGGTCAATATGCTGATAAAGAAGGTAACCTTCATGCTTGTTTCCTTACTAATAGTGATATTACTGGTGGTAATTCAGGTTCTCCTGTGATTAATGGAAACGGTGAATTGATTGGTACTGCTTTTGATGGTAACTCTGAGGCGATGTCTGGTGATATTGATTTTGAAGATAACCTTCAAAGATGTATCAACCTTGATATTCGTTACACTCTTTTCATCATTGAGAAGTATGCAGGTGCTAAAAATCTAATTGATGAGATGACTATCGTAAAATAATCTCTCTTAAGATATTATCTGTTCTAAACTGGTATTACAAAACAAAAGGATGTTCGATTGATCGAACATCCTTTTTTGTTATCTTAATATCCACTAAATTTGAACAGAATATCATTTCTGTATCCCGAACGAATCTTTAATAAAATGGCAAGAAAAATTACCATGTATACCGATGGCGCTTGTAGTGGCAATCCAGGACCTGGAGGCTATGGAACTGTTCTTATATCAGGCAAGCATCGAAAAGATTTGGCTGAGGGATACAAATTAACGACCAATAACCGTATGGAGTTGCTGGCCGTGATAATTGGTTTGGAAGCTCTAAAAGAAGACGCGTGTGAGGTAACAATTTATTCTGATTCGAAGTATGTGGTTGATGCAGTTGAGAAGAAATGGGTTTTTGGTTGGGAGAAAAAACGATTCAAGGACAAAAAGAATCCTGACCTTTGGATACGATTCCTTAAGATCTATAGAAAGCATCAAGTGAAATTCATTTGGATAAAAGGACACGCAAATATTCCAGGCAACGAACTTGCAGATAAGCTTGCTGTAATGGCTTCTCAAAAGCCCAACCTGCTGGATGATGTGGGTTACCAGGTATAGTTTATTCTGTCATAATTAGCAGAGAATTATTGCACTGACAATTGCGATAGGATATATGCAAAGTATGATTATAAAAAGAATACCTATGAATCGACAATAGGATTTCAAATTTTGAAGTGCGTGACGCATCACATCCTGATCGTCCTGATTTAAGGCTCTTTTTGCATATCTTGCAAAGCAATACAGGTAGTTTGAGGGGAAGTAGGCTAAAGCAGCCATCATCAAGAAAAATAGAGTCATCCCCCAGATTGGCAGATCATGATTGAAATGGGATTCAATCTTATGAGCAATTAAAGGAAATACAATTGAGGAAAGCAGAAGGATGCCAGTTTTTATAAAACCCAGAATGGCTAAAAAATTTCCCCACATGGCAATCTCTTTTAGATAAGTCTTAGATGCCTCATCAATACAAAGATTTTTAAAATTGGCTGTATCATTCATAACTAAAGCTTTAAAATACACTCTATAAGTTACGAAAATTTGAGGGAAAAGCTATAATATTAGATGATAAGGAGATTAAGACCAGCTGTTTCAAATCTATTTAAAACAGCTTTCATTTCATCTAGACTAGGTTCGTTTAGGAAGTTGTATTTTTCTCTAATTCCATGTTTTCTCATCTTAATCAGCACCTTTTTAACTTCAGGAGATAATCTTTTCATCAAATCTGTAATCTTTTTAATTTCTTCGTCGCTGTCATTATAAGTTGGAACGAATACTAAACGCAATTCTTTGAGTTTGCCTTTGAGATTAAGGTAATGAATCGACTTCAATATTTTCTCGTTTGAGAAACCAGTTATCTGTTTATGAATATCAGGCGAATAGGCTTTTATATCAATCATGAAACCATCAACCCAATCTAGTACTGTTTCCCATCTGTTCTGGTCTACATTGCCATTTGAATCAATCAAAATTGAAAGGGCCTTAAGTTCTGTATGGTTTCTTATTGAGATAAATAATTGTTCTAGAAATTTAGCTTGAAGCATGACCTCACCACCAGAAACGGTTATTCCAGATATAAAATCCTTGATTTCCAAAATCTCAGAAATCAAATCATTTACCGACATGCTTTTATAGAAAGGACTACTGTTCTCAGGACAAACTTTTAAGCAAGTATCACAATGTGTACAAGTCACATCATTATGAAAAATTTGCTTTTTCTCCTTATCAATAGCTAAACTTTGTGTTGGGCATGCAGTAGCACAAATTTCACAATAATTGCACAAGCCTATGGTATGTGAATTATGGCAATACATGCAATTAAGGTTACAAGCTTGGAAAAAGATGACCATTCTGTTACCAGGACCATCAATCACACTTGATTTGATGATGCCACTAATATTGGCTCGCAGTTCTCTCATGTGAGTTGACTCTTTTAGCTATTCTTTTATCCACATCAGCATTGTCCATCGAGTTAGCTGCAAATAGTGTACTCCCATATCTCGAACCTTCTTCTCTGAATTCTTTCAAATCGCTTCGGCGAACCAAATAGCCAGTGATTCGAATAAACTCGCTATCCGATAGATTGAAAGTGAACATTCTCATTCCCTTTTTAAAAGCACCTTTGATGATATCAAGAACAGCAAGTGGGTTTCTTTTTATGGTTTCATCGAAATGAAAAATATCGCTTATACCACCATTAAACAAGTGGTGATGTGGGGCGACTGTGTTAATATGTGAGTAAATGTCAGGCTCTTCGCCAATAGGGATTCTAGCTCCAGCTGTTTCTTCAATATCGATATCGATTCCCGATTGAGAGTGGAAAAAAGCTTTACCATTGTTGGCTTCACAATATGGTAATTGTCTTGAGTCAACCAATTTTTTCATCTCTTCAAGAATACGATGTCCCAATTGATTGGCTTCATCGTTCTGTCCGTAGGGATAATCTTGACCATTATTTTTCATCAATAGATTCACGCACTCTGCCAGACCATAAAAACCGAACATAGCTGAAAAGTTCTCCAACTTAATGATACCTTCCTGGGCTAAGAAGTCTGTTTCGAAATATTTCACAGTTTCGACCAAATACTTCATCCTTGCTTCAATAACATCCAGTGTCATTAGGCAATATTTGGGTAAGGTATTCGAAAAAAACGTTTCTAAATTTCCTTTATGAGCATCTGAAATCTTCTTTAGATTCAAACGGATTAAGGTATGAGAACCTCCACCTTCCGGTAGAGAATTATAACAGCTTACGACACCATAATTTCCTTTAAAATCAGCTGCTGTCATTTTATGATTTGCGATATGAGGTTTTGCTACCTCAAAAACAGTCTTTACAGCTTCTTCGAGAAGATCATCCGATGTTTTCTCTGTATCGTACTTCAACGTTAAGTTTGGTACGACTTGTTTGAATTCTCGCTCAATTTTTAATATTGATCGAGCAATAATATTGTCTTCAGGGCCGATATTGGCATGCACAAAAGCATCTGGCAAACATCTGTCTATATATCGCCAAAATAGTTTTAGTTTTTTATAGATGGCTTCCTCTGTTAAGTCTCCAACATAAGGAAGTAGTAGTTGATCTATACTGCCCAAATAAACAGAATAACCCGTTATTGAAGGAACATGGCTATAAAGAATTGATAAAAAATTGATAGCCTCGTCGAAGTCTGTCGGTGGATCAAGTTCAAGGTATTTAATACCCCTAATTAAGGCGAGTTTATAATCTGGAAGAATGTAACGTGGACGGTAGGGAGCAGATCCTTCAAACAAGTCGCAAATGACTTTTTCGCTCAAAGCCTCCATCGCTTCTGCGGATACTTTAGGATAGGCTTGTGTACTTTCAGCGATATAAGCTAAATGATGTTTCTTCTGCTTGTAATCTAAGTTGCCATCTGTTAAAACTTCCAGAACTCTATTTTTAATATCTTCCATTTTCTCTCAATTTGATAACTAGACTTTCAGTAACTCATTATTTGCCCTCAAAAATAGCTAAATCCTAGTTTATATGAAATGTTGTTAAATGGCTCATGATAATTAAATAAAAACACGAATTCACGAATCAATTTCTAATTCGAGAACTCGTGGTGTAAACCTATTTTAAGAAATGATAAGTCTCTATTTTATTAAAATTTCTTTTTCAAGTCTCCTGCGTAGTTTATTAAACCAGCACTCTCACTTGCATCATTCAACCATTCGTTTATGTCTCCTGATTTCTCAATTTGATCTTTTTCTTTATCCAACTCATCTTCTGAATAAGAGTACATCATATCGGCTGATATGACATGATCCATCTTTTGTATTTGTTTGAGCTTGGCTATTTCTTCACTGATATCTTCACCCTCGATCGTCACAATAATCTTTGTATCATCATGCATGAAATAGTCACATACATCAGAAGCTTTTATTAGCTCTAAAGTTGACTCGCAATGCTCAGGCAAGAGACGAATTACTATACTTGAAATATTCATTTACGTCTACTTTTAGTTTAAAATCATCAATCTTAATTCCTTAATTGATTCCTTCGTTCACCTTTTCTTTCAGGTCTGATTCCTTAATGCCAAAGGTTTCGCGGAATTCACGTGTAAATAAATTCTCAATATTGATGGTTACATTCGCTTGTGGAACATGACATTGAGAACAGTGAAAATAAGCATTATTCAATTCATCCATCTTCTTCACAAAAACTTTTGAATTATCCGGATTTGAATACTTGCCACCTTCTTCTTTCAAATCAGGACGCCAGGATTGGAAATGCGTTTTTGATATCTCACGAGCTCCAGATTCCTTAACTTTATCGGGCATATGACAGCTTAAACAGATGTTATTATCCATTTTAATAGGAAAGAATCCCGTTGTGGTGTGAGGAATCATTGGTGGAGCATTTTCAAAAGCACGTTCTATCGTGTTTCCAGCCGCTGGTTTATTCACATTAAAATCAGCTTTCATCTTAAAGTTGGTTTCATCTGAATCTAAATCGGCATCGATAAATCCTAATTTATCTTCATCAATTTTAGTCTCCTTGGGCTGTTGGCAAGCCACAACAAAAAATAGAGTAATCAGGGCTAAGTATTTCATAGGTTTTATTTTAGATATCATTTTCAGATTTTCGGTTATATAATGGTTTCCTTCTTCATGTCAAATTTTAAAACATATTTCAGGGCATTATCATCGCAAGCTTCGATGCAACGACCACAGTTTGTGCAGGCTCCAGAACGTATAAAGTCACTTTTTTTTCCAACGATAGATAAAACTTGTTCTTCAACACAAACATCGAAACAAGCCATACAATTAGTGCAATTCTCATGATTGTGCTTCACCTTAATGATTGCCTGTCTACCGAAGATGGAATAAAAAGCACCGAGAGGACAAATGTGACCACACCAACCTGCTTTTAGAACAAGCAGATCAACTAAGAATACCAAAGCAACAATAGCCAATCCTGATCCGGAACCAAAGACTATTGCTCTATGTAACATTGATATGGGACTTATAATTTCAAAAGCAGCCATACCGAATACAAAGGAAACGAGTAGACTCAGTCCAAGAATATAGAATCTAATACTTCGAGAAATATTAATTTTATTTTCAGCCTCTATCTTAAAAGTCTTTCGAAGCCGGAAGGCTAGATCAGTAATGATATTTAATGGACATATCCAGGAACAAAACATTCGCCCTCCAATAATCACATAGATTAGAAAGACAACCAAGGCTCCAATTAGAACTGAGCTTGAAGCCAGAAAACCAGCCGCAATTATTTGCATAAGAGCATAAGGATCACTCAAATTCATTACGTCAGCTATAATGGCGGAACTGTAATTTCCTCTCAGAAATTCCCAGCCGAAGTAGTTCCCTCCCGTAAAGAGAAGAAGGATACTTAGTTGGACAACACGCCTTGGTATTATAAATTGATATTTTCTCATTCTGACTGGCTTATTAAACGCACTCTTAAAATGTTTAACTACAGATTTTACAATTTTTTTTCAATGCCCATTACGTCATTATTTTCTCTGACGAAAGCTCTGGTAAAGGCTGATATTTTCACATCAACACATCTTCAGATGATCTAATTATCTATCAGATCATCATCATTTAAATAATCAATGGCCGATTCAATATCCTTATCATCATCAGCACTTTTGATATTTTCTTTAATTCTTTTTTCATCAGATTTTTCCCAGCTCTTGATATAATGATCGCCTACTTTGCCAGTTGATTTATCGATAGGTAAGACAAAAATAGCGGCTTTCTCAACGATACAGACATGTTCACATACGCCACAGCCTGTACACACATCACTATGCACAACAGGTAAAAGTTTGGCATGTTTTCCAGTAACTGAATTTTCTTCATATTTTAAACTAATTGCTTTATCGATGAGTGGACAAGCTCTGTAACAAGCCTCACATTGAATCCCCCAATAAGCAACGCATGATTCTTGGTGAATCACGGCTAAGCCCATTTTAGAATTGTTAATATTGGGCACCTCCAGCTCTTTAGATAATCGTTTTAAATCCAATGCCCCGGATGGGCACGAATCTGTACACGGCATATCTGTACACAAATAACAAGGAATTGTACGGGGTTCGAAATAAGGTGTACCATTAGTAATACCATCACCGGGTTGGGCTAATTTAAGTGTATCGTAAGGACAAGCTTCTATGCACTGTCCACATTTGATACAAGCTTTAAGAAAATCCTTTTCTTTGAGTGCACCAGGAGGACGAAGTACATAGTCAGATTTGGAGTTAGCCTTAATAGCACTTCCCCATATTAAACCACCTCCGCCCAAAAAAACAGCTCCTTCAAGCATTCTCTGAATAACCTTTCTTCTTGTCGCCATAGGTTTCATATGAATTATAAGTTAAGAATTATGAGTTATGAATTAAGGTTTAGAATATTTATAATAATTCATAACTCTGCATTCATAATTCGTTTAGGCTTTCGTTATCTTAATTGCACATTTTTTAAAATCTGTTTCTTTCGAAATAGGACAGGTTGCATCCAAGCAAAGTTTATTGATGAATACCTTCTCGTCGAACCATGGCACATAAACCAGACCTTGTGGTACTCGGTTTCTACCACGAGTTTCGATATGAGCTTTCACTTTGCCTCGACGTGATTCTATCCAAACTAAATCGCCTTCAACAAGACCTTGTTTCGAGGCATCTTTAGGATGCATATAGCATAAAGCTTCTGGAACAGCTCGGTAAAGTTCAGGAACTCTCATCGTCATAGTACCAGAATGCCAATGCTCGAGAACCCGACCTGTGCAAAGCCAGAATGGATATTCCTTATTAGGAATTTCTGGAGCTTCCATATAGGGGCGGAAGAAAATCTTTGCTTTATTTTTAAGGTCAATCTTAGGTTTCGACATATCTGGTTTAGATAAGGAACCCTGAGGCATATTTTTTAGTGCTTTGCCATAGAATGCAAAAGGGCCAATATTGGCTTTCTTAGCATAGATATCGTATTCGGAATTGAAACGCCAGAGGGTTTCTTTGCCATCAACTACGGGCCATTTTAAGCCACGGCACTTGTGATAGACATCAAATGGAGCCAAGTCATGAGCGTGACCTAAGCCGAACTCGCGGTATTCTTCCCAGAAATATTTCTGAAGGAAAAAGCCATAACCTTTGAATGGTTTGCCTTGTCCATCTATGACTTTTCGCTTATCTCCAGCTGCTTCAGTATTTAATCTGCCTTCCCCAATAGGATCAGGCCAAGCAAATTTCTTAGCATGCTCGTTCGCAAATAACACATCGAAAAGGGTATCATCAGGAGAATATCCCATGGCCTTTGCACCTTCCAGTACATCAGGTAAACCACCTTCTAAGCCAGGTATTTTTTGTGCTCCCCAAACCTCACTTAACTTAAATCGTTTGGCAAGCTCCGTAAATTGCCAAATATCAGGCATAGAATCACCAACAGGTGTTACCTGTTGTATCCAATGTTGCGTACGACGCTCTGCATTTCCATAAGCACCCCACTTCTCGTAAATCATTGATGATGGAAGAATCAAATCGGAAACCTTAGCCGAAATACCAGGGTAAGCATCGGAGCAAACAATGAAATTATCCATGGTTCGTGCCGCCTTTATCCAATGGTTGGCATTGGCTGAATTCTGATAAGGGTTACAAACATTAATCCAGGCAAACTTGATCTTACCATCCTCCAGATCACGATGAATTTTCATGACATGAGATCCTACTTTAGGATTTAATGTTCCTGGAGGAATCTTCCATATTTTCTCTGAAAAATCACGATGCTTAGGATTAGCTACCAATAGGTCAGCAGGTAAACGATGAGCAAATGTACCCACCTCACGAGCAGTCCCACAAGCTGATGGCTGTCCGGTTAAACTAAAGGCACCATCACCAGGCTTCGATTGTTTACCCAATAATAAATGAACCATATAGGCCTGCTCGTTGACCCAAGTTCCACGAGTATGCTGATTAAATCCCATGGTCCAATAAGAACAAATCTTTCTGCCTTTTTCAATATATAAATCAGCTAGAGATTTTAGCTTCTTCTTGAAATCTTCAATAGACTCATCAGAATCTCCTTTTGCAATATTGGCAACAAAATCCAGATTATAAGGTTTTAGAGCTTTCTTGAAATCTTCGTAACCGATAATCCAATGATTTGCTGCTTTATCGCGATGCGTCATCTCAAGGGTATCACCTTCTTTATAACCTAGGTAGGCCAACGACTCTCCTTCATCACCGCTTAATTTTTTAGCGACCTCGTTACGTACGATTTCTTTTTCCTTATCGGTAAATTTAGGGTGATCAGGCTTGCGCATACCGTAACCGATATCGACAAAACCTGTTGCAAATACTGTATATTTTTTAACAAACTCCCAATCGATAGATTGAGGTTGATTATAAACAATTTCATGGGCTATATAGTTCCAGATTGCCAAGTCCGTATTGGGTTTAAAAACAATTTCGATATCAGCCAGGTCGGATGTTCTATTGGTATAAGTTGTAAGGTTAACAATCTGTGTTCTTTTGGGATGACTTAATTTATTTGCGGTGATACGCGACCATAAAATGGGGTGCATTTCGGCCATATTGGCTCCCCAGGTAACTACCGTATCGGTAATTTCCATATCGTCGTAGTTTCCTGCAGGCTCATCAATACCAAAAGTCTGTATAAATCCGGCTACAGCCGAAGCCATGCAATGACGGGCATTGGGGTCTATATTATTTGAGCGGAAACCGGCTTTCATTAGCTTGGCAGCAGCATAACCTTCCATAATGGTGTATTGTCCGGAACTGAAAATACCAATTCCTGTTGGTCCCAATTCTTTCATGGTAGCCTTCATTCGAGTTTCCATCTCGTCGAATGCTCGTTTCCAGCTCACCGTTTTGAATTTTCCTTGCTTAGAGAAGTTACCATTCTCATCCACTCTTAGCAATGGTTTTTTCAAACGGTCAGCACCGTACATGATTTTAGCATTGAAATAGCCTTTTATACAATTCAAACCACGGTTTACGGGTGCCAAAGGATCGCCTTTAACGGCAAGTATTTTATCATCTTTTGTGGCAATCATGATACCACAACCTGTTCCACAAAAACGACAAACAGCTTTGTCCCATTTCCATCCCTTTTCGGCTTCACGAGCTTCTGCTTTTAAAGTTTCGGGAATCGCAACGCCAACGGCTGTAGCAGCAGCAATGGCTGCCGAACTCTTCAAAAAATCACGCCTAGCTAGTTTCATATGTGTAAGGTTAAAATATTCAAGGATAAGGTTATTATAAGGGTAATCCCGATTCTCGGGGGGCAGCAAAGCTGGAGGGATAAAGGATAAAGTGAAAAAGGATAGAGCTTAGAGTGCTTGTATTTCTATTTCACACAGTATTCATCTCATTTCCACATCAACATATCACTCAATCATCACATCGTCTTCGCGACCTGCTTTTTTAATATTTCGGAAGCCAAACACGATGAAAAATAGGACGGCCCAAACACCAAAAATGGTGATAAAGAAACTCACCTTTAGCCAGATGGGAGCCATTTTGTCGGTACTCCAAATGTGACGACCTTCAATCGCTGATTTTCTAATAGTTGGTTGCACTATTTTCATCTTCTGATTCAACTTAGCCAAAGCATAACCTTTGGTTGCTTTTACCATTATATGCAGTTTCCCTTCGGCATCACCGGGTAATTTGGGGTCAACATCTAAGTAGGCAATTCCCAGTTCATTGGTTTGTATTTTACCTAGAAGCAGTTTACCAAATGTGCCCTTTACAAAAGCTGAAACTTCAACCTCAGGCTGAGGAATCTCTTTTGAGAATACTTTTACAACCAATTTATCCACATTTTCGTCGAAGGCTAGCTTTAAATCATATTTAGGTATTTCTACGCCCCCTAAATCGGGAATAGGTTGCTTGTAGTTTTCATTAAAACTTCTGATGTAGGCAATGATATTCCAAGTTTCGTCATCCGCAAATACATCCTCAAACTTAGGCATGGCTCCACGTCCCAATTTTATTTTATGGAATAAGGCGCCATCATTTTGCAATTGAAACTGATTAGATCCTGGATCGCCTGGTGGAGGGGCCATAGGTGTATAATCTGCTTGTCCTGGCATACCATGGCATGAGGTACATGAGTTTTCGTAAGAAATCTTGCCTTCCAAAACCATTTCATCGTCGAACATGAAAGGACTTAGGTTTTTATCCTGCTCAGTGGTAACTTCCCACTCGTTTTGCGCCTGAACGTTTGCCATAACTAGCGAACAAAGGCATATCAGAATAATCGACTTGTAGTATTTAAAGTAGTTCATCATGCTAGTTCTTGTTGTGGTTAATTTCTTCTTTTATCTCCCAAATTGGAATAACAGGGAAAAGCTTGGCTAATACAGACATAATAATCAGCACCAATATAAATGAGCCCGTAGTAATTGCTATTTCAGGTACAGTTGGCATATAATGTGTCCATTTTTCAGGTACGTTTTGAATAGGATAGTAAGGTGCCAATTGAGTAGGAACTACAATTAAAACACGCTTAAACCATGCACCTGTCAAAATCACAATAGAGATGAGCATTAGTGGCAAGGGTCTTCTCATAGGTCTGAAAAGAATCAATAAGAATGGAATAATTAATCCACCTAGTTGAACCATCCAAAACATGATAGATTCGTGTCCTGATAACATTTCTTGAACGTGCTTGGCATCTGCTGTATTCGTTTTATATGCAGGTACAATAATCTCGTTGATATTGAAATAAACGTAAACTAATGCAACTAGAACGAGTAGTCTTCCCATTCTATCGAAATGGTCGATGGTAATGTATTTATCTAGTTTATAATTCTTTTGGAAGAAATACATGGTAATAATTACGGCAGCACAACCAGCAACAAAAGCTCCGGATACGAAATAAGGACCGAAAATAGGAGAATCCCATCCAGAACGGAGGGTCATGGCAAACAACCAGGATGTTACTGTATGTATTGAAAGGGCAATAGGGATAATTAAGATCAGCAGAATGCGCGTATAATTATTCATCAATTTAAATTGTTTCGCTTTTCCTTTCCATCCCAAGGCTAAAATTTTATACATTTTTTGTTGCCATTTGGGCACATTTTTCAGTTTATCTCTACAAAGTGCAATATCCGGAAGTAAAGGGATATATAGTAACAGAATACTGATGGCAACATAGGTAACAACCACTGCAATATCCCAGACTATTGGTGACTGAACTCTACCATGCATAAATACATTTAGAAGGCGATCGGGGCGTCCCATATCGGTAATAATAATAAGGCCAGCTACCATGGCAAAGGCAACAGCCACAAGTTCGGCAATTCGAGCAAGTGGTTTTACCCAGCTCACATTCATCAAGCCAAGAACTGATGAAATGAGCATCCCAATTAAACTGGTCGCTACAAAAAAGACGAAGTTGGAAATGTAGATACCCCAGGAAACGTAGTCGTGAAGACCCGTTACTCCAAGTCCATGTTCAATTTGTTGATAGTAAAAGTACAAGCATATTATTAGGGAGACAGCTAGGAAAGCTAACCATAGCTTAAATTTATTTCCCCAGTTTATATTCTTTAAAAGATCCTGCTCGATTTGGTCATCAGTCAGAATCTCTTTTGATAGGGTATCGTTCATAAGTCAATAAGTGCTAGTAAATAGTCAATAGTTTTTTTGAAAGTGTTCCTTTTTAGATTAGCCTTTGTTTTGACGTGGAGGCAAGTAGTAAACGCTGGGTTTAGTTCCTAGTTCAGGCATTAAAGTATAAGCCGCATTTTCTTCAAGTAATTCACTTAAACGAACCGTTTTCTTTGTTGTACCATTCGTCACCAAATCTTCATTGGAATCACCAAAATAGTAGACGCCATTGGGACAAGCTGATACACAATAGGGCAGTTTACCTTCTCGTAAGCGATCTGCAGAAAAAGCACATTTTGTTACGGTACCTTTTTTCTGAGGAACATTCAGTTCCATATCGTAGGTTACTTCGGCAAACTCTTTGGCATCTTTAGGTTCAGTCCAGTTGAAGGTACGTGCTGAATATGGGCAGGCAGCCACACAGAAACGACAACCAATGCAACGCTCGTTGTCAATTAAAACAATACCATCCTGACGTTTGAAAGTTGCATCAACAGGACAAACCGAAACACAAGGCGGGTTATCGCAATGCTGACAAGTTTTAGGCATATAGTAACTCGTTTTACGAACAGGATCGTTCATTTCGAGTACATTAATATGATGCATCTCTGGCTTTAGCTGATGGGCATTTTGACAAGCGCTCATACATTTGCGAGCATTCTTACATTTGGCCAAGTCTACCACCATCACAAATTTCTTTCCAGGGATACCCTCACGACCTCTGTCTTGTAGATAATCCAAGTCTTTTATCTTGTCGCTGGGCTTTAAATTCGCCACATCAACCTCGACCAATTGATTGTCTTGTGTGAGGACTTTTACTTTTTTACCAGATGCTGAATCCTTTGAATCAGAACAGCTTTGAAGTAGCAATGCTGTTCCGCCTACAGCACTTACACCTGCTAAACCTAAATTTTGCAGGAATTTCCTTCTGGACTTGTCGTTTTTATTAGCCTTGCTCATATATTTATGCTTAATCGTTATTATCAACTGATTACTAAATATATAAAAACTAGGCTTCTACACGATGGATTATGTTTCGTGCATGAGGTGTGTTAAAGGATGTTAAATTCAAGAACGTGTTTCTATGTGTTGAAATTCAATCGTTTGCGAACAATAAAAGATATAAAGATAATTTCATCGGAATATGCTGTTTGTATTTAGAATAAATATACTTAGCCGTTTCGCGTGATGAATTATTGCCCCAAGGTTAAGGGAAGCTAGTTAGTCGTCCTTGGCTCTTAAAAGAACCTATTTATCTACCAGATTAATAGATTTGTATGATACGATAAACGAATTGAAAGGGTGTTTTAATTTGATCAATGCTATATTGTTACTAATAATTCGGAAATATTACAGGAGAATACGCCATGTCAGTAGTATTATTCTATTTTTAAGCGGCACTTTTCGCTTAGTAAGTGGTATTTTTCTATTAAAAGCCGAATTTTACCAGTAAGTTACCGAAAGATACCATAAGGATTACTAAAAAAACCGATAAAGTGCTGAATAATTGAAGTTTAATTTTCTATTTTTAGATAAGATTAGTTCAAATATCTTTTAATATCGATCTATTATGAAAAAACATAGACCTATAAATGAGTTGATTCATCTTGAAATGAAGAAGCAGGGGTTTAGATGCCCTGATTTAGCCCGAAGATTACATTTGAGTAATTCTTCGACCTATTATCTTTTAAGCCGACCGACCATTCAAATCGATAGGCTTTGGGAAATATGTGAAGTTCTGCAAATTAACTTCTTTCATATTTTATCCAATCAGTTGCAAATTGACAATTCAGAACAGCTCTTTATCGATGAAGAGAAAGAAGCCCTAAAAGCCGAAAACAAAACCTTGAAAGAGGTGATAAAATTGTTGGGTAGTGGGAGTTAGTGGATGGAATGAAGCTTGGTTTACTGAAGCTAACTACTGAGGATAATGCTTAGCTGTATCCTTAATGCTATTTTCAATTTTAATGAAATCGAAGTTCAATCTATCCTTAATTTTCTGATTAGAATAATAGGTGCGATTGTGTGATGATCGAGCAGTGGCACGTGTGAAGCTAGGTTCCTGGAATAAGAATATTTTCTTCAAATAAGCCAGTCGCCATCCAATTCCGGTTAATAATGGAGATGCATATTTGCTTGGTTCAGGTAAATTCAACGCTTTTGCAATACTTTTGAAGATAAATTCGTAGCTGTAATTATCAGCATTTAAAAGGAAGCGTTCATTTTTGATATCAGAATCCATAAGTTGAATCATCGCTTTGCTGACATCTCTTACATCTACATAACCCGTAATGCCTAGGGTGAAATATTTCATGCCTTTTGCCACTGTAGTAAAAAGCATTGATGAACCCTTATGCCAATATCCTGGACCAAGAATAATTGAAGGGTTAACAATAACCGCATCAAGGCCTTCTTCTATACCTCGCCAAACCTCAAGTTCAGAATTAAATTTGCTTATTGAATATCCCGATCTTTTATCTTCAGGACTCCATGGGGTTGTTTCTGATACAATATCGTCTTTCTCTTCGGGGGTTCCTAAAGCAGCAACCGAACTAACAAAGCATAGCTTCTGGATTTTGTGTTCAATGCAAGCGTCAACAATATTTCTTGTGCCCTCAACATTAATCTGCTTCATTTGTTTCTTATCTGCTTTTTTGAAAGAAACTAAAGCTGCACAATGATACACCTTAGTGATTCCCTTAAGTGCATCATCCAGAGAATCGGTATCAAGCATATCGCCATTTACCCATTCAATTTTATCAAAGAGTTCATCAGCCTTATCAGAATAATACGCAAAGCAATCACGCACATCTTGTAAAGAGCTGTTCTCTCTTTTCAGAGCACGAATGGTTTCGCCTTTTTTAGTCAAATCGAAAAGCAAATGTGAACCGACCAGACCGGTACCTCCAGTAACTAGAATCATGATTTAATGAATGTGTAAATGAGTAAATGTGTGAAAGAGTTAATGCATTAATGAAAGAGTTAATGAGTCGGACTTAACTCATTAACTCAAATCTCATTCACTATTTCTTCCAAACCAATTTAATGCTTTGCGTCATATTTGGACTAACACTTAAAGGCACTGGACTTGTTCCTGCTACTGACTCGATGATTTTTTTCTCATCATCCGTATAGGCTTTGTTAGGAAATACAAACTCGGCAACCACTTCAGAAACACGACGAGGATCGGCAGCCATTATTTTAGTAATGTTTAACTCTGTACCAACAATATCAATATTGTTATCGCGAGCTACAATGCCCATTATGGTCATAATACATGATCCGAATGAAGTTGCCATCAAATCGGTAGGCGAAAAAGCTTCCCCTTTCCCCTGATTATCAACAGGAGCATCAGTGTAGATCTTGTTTCCTGATTGTAAATGAATATTTTCAGTTCTTAGGTCGCCTAAGTAAGTTGTTTTTACTGTTGTCATGATATTAAAAATTAATAGTTGTCATTTATTATTATCCACAACTTACTCAAGTTTAAGTATCATTTGAGAAAATCTGTGGTTAGTGTTTTTAACTGAATTCTTAATGAATCCAAAGCTAAATATATTTATTAATTTCGGATTATAAGCTTTTTCCCAATTGAGCTTAATATTTGTTCATTACGATGCTAATCTGCACACTCATATTCCTTTGATTAAGTGCTTAGTATCGTTATCATGTCTTGTATTTTTTCTATATTTGTGAACTTTTGAGAAGAAGTATCGTATCCTAATTGATAACTATCTAGTTCACTCCATAATTTATGATTGGTGTAAGCTGAATTGTTTCAGTTATTTACATTCTTTTCAACCCGTTGGTTTACGGGATAAATTGTCAAGTATCAAAACAAAAATATGAGCACAAAATTTCCAGATTACAAGACCTTAGATCTTTCGCAGATCAATAAAGATATCTTAAAAGAATGGGAAGAAAACAAGACTTTCGACAAGAGTTTAGAAACTCGAGACGGAAATCCATCGTTTGTTTTCTATGAAGGACCCCCATCAGCAAACGGAATGCCTGGTATACACCATGTGATGGCCCGTGCGTTAAAAGATATCGTATGTCGTTATAAAACGCTTAAGGGTTTTAAAGTTGACCGTAAAGCAGGTTGGGATACCCACGGACTTCCAGTTGAGTTGGGTGTTGAGAAAGAATTGGGTATTACTAAAGAAGATATTGGTAAGAAAATTACTGTTGACGAATATAACGAGGCTTGTAGAACAAACGTGATGAAATACACACGTGAGTGGGAAGATTTGACTTCGAAAATGGGATACTGGGTGAATATGGATGAGCCATATATTACCTACGATAACCGATATATTGAATCACTATGGTGGTTGCTAAAACAGTTATTCGAGAAAGGATTCTTGTATAAAGGTTATACTATTCAGCCATTTTCACCGGCTGCAGGTACTGGATTATCAACTCATGAGTTGAATCAGCCTGGTTGCTATAAGGATGTAAAAGATACAACAGCAGTTGGTCTATTTAAGATTGAAAAAGACGAGAAAAGTAATTTCCTTTTCGAAGGGATCGACTGTGATGCCTATTTCATGGCTTGGACAACTACACCTTGGACTTTGCCATCGAATACCGCTTTAGCTGTTGGGCCCAAAATCAACTATGTACGTGTACGTACTTTCAATCCATACACAGGTAAGGATTGTGTTGTGGTTTTGGCTAAGGAGTTATTTAATAATTTCTTCGATACTAATCTTAAAGACGTAGAGTTAAGCGAATATAAAATTGGAGATAAGAAAATTCCATATAAGCCACTTTCTGAGTGTGCTGGAACTGATCTTGAAGGAATCAAATATGAGCAATTGTTGCCATGGGTGAAGCCAGAAGGTGATGCTTTCCGTGTAATTCTTGCTGATTTTGTTACCATTGAGGATGGTACAGGTATCGTTCATATTGCTCCTACTTTTGGTGCTGATGATGATAGAGTAGCAAAGGCTGCTGGTATTTCTCCACTTATCTTCCGCGATAAGGAAGGTAAGATGCAACCAATGGTTGACCGCACTGGTAAATTCTTCAAAATTGAAGAACTTGATGAGGAATTCGTAAAGAACTATGTGAATGTTGAGCTGTATGCTCCTTATGCAGGTCGTTACGTGAAGAATGCATTCGATTCTAGTTTAACAGAGAAGGATCCTACTTTGGATGTTGATATTTCTGTGGAATTGAAGAAGGGGAGTCAGGCATTTAAGGTTGAGAAGCATATTCACAACTACCCACATTGTTGGAGAACTGATAAGCCAATTTTATATTATCCATTGGATTCGTGGTTTATCAAGACGACAAAGGTTCGCGATCGTATGATCGAATTAAATAAAACCATTAACTGGAAACCTAAATCAACAGGTGAAGGTCGTTTTGGAAAATGGTTAGAGAATTTACAGGACTGGAATCTTTCTCGTTCTCGCTACTGGGGAACACCGCTACCTATTTGGGTGAGTGAAGACCGTAACGAAATGAAATGTATTGGTTCTGTTGCAGAATTAAAGAGTGAAATAGAGAAATCTATTGCGACAGGTTTCATGGGCGAAAACATGCTCGAGAAATATGTTGAAGGCGATAATACAAAGGAAAACTACGAGAAGTTTGATCTTCACCGTCCATATGTTGACGATATTGTATTGGTAAGTGAGTCGGGACAAAAACTTTTCCGTGAGCTTGACCTTATTGATGTTTGGTTCGATTCTGGAGCTATGCCTTATGCACAGCAACATTATCCATTCGAAAACAAAGAAAATTTCGATGAGATGTTCCCTGCACAGTTTATTGCGGAAGGTGTAGATCAAACTCGAGGTTGGTTCTTTACCCTACATGCCATTGCTACTATGGTATTCGATGGTGTGGCTTTCGAAAATATTATCTCAAATGGATTGGTTCTTGATGCATCTGGAAATAAGATGTCGAAGCGTTTGGGTAATGCAGTTGATCCTTTCTCTACTATTGAGAAATATGGATCTGACCCATTACGTTGGTATATGATTACCAATGCTCAGCCATGGGATAACTTGAAATTTGATTTAGGAGGGGTTGAAGAGGTTCGTCGTAAATTCTTCGGAACACTATATAATACCTACAGTTTCTTCCAATTGTATGCTAATGTTGATGGATTTACTTATTCAGAAGCGGATGTTCCAATGGAAAAACGTCCTGAAATTGATCGTTGGATTCTTTCTCTTCTAAACTCTTTAGTGAAAGAAGTTGAGGAATGTTACGATGCTTACGAGCCAACTCGTGCTGGTCGTGCTATTCAGGATTTCGTAAACGAAAACTTATCAAATTGGTACGTACGTTTATGTCGTAAGAGATATTGGGGTGGCGATTATTCGACTGATAAGATTTCGGCTTACCAAACACTTTATAAGTGTCTTGAAACGATTTCTATTTTGGGATCACCAATTGCTCCATTCTTTATGGATCGTTTGTTCTTAGATTTAAATTCAGTAACGAATCGTTATAGTGAGAATTCTGTACATCTAGTTGATTTTCCTGTAGCTGATGAGTCTATAATTGACAAATCTCTTGAGGAAAGACAAGATATGGCTCAGAAGATTTCTTCTATGGTTTTAGGTCTACGTCGTAAGGTAAAGATTCGTGTACGTCAGCCATTGAGCAAGATTATGGTGCCAATTCTTGACGAAAGCATGATTCCTCAGTTGGAAGCTGTAAAAGGCATTATCCTTTCTGAGATTAATGTGAAGGAAATGGAATTCATTACCGACACATCAGGTGTATTGATTAAGAATATCAAGCCAAATTTCAAAACTCTTGGACCTAAGCATGGTAAGATCATGAAGCAAATTGCTAGTGAAATTGCCAAAATGAATCAGGACGATATCATGAATTTTGAGAAAGCAGCAGAATTTACAATTGTTGTAAATGAAGAAAATATTGTTCTTACACTTCAGGATGTTGAGATTATTTCGGAAGATATTCCAGGCTGGTTAGTTGCTAACGAAGGTAAATTAACTGTTGCGCTTGATGTTAACATTTCTGATGAATTACGTCAAGAAGGTATTGCCCGTGAATTTATCAATAGAATTCAAAATTTGCGTAAGGATAGTGATTTTGATGTAACAGATAAAATTGCATTGGAAATTGTGATGCACGATGCGATAAACGAAGCAGTTGTAACTCATAAAGATTATATTGGAAGTCAAACTCTCGCTGAATCAGTAAGTTTGGTTGAAAAAATCGATGGGGAAGGTGCTAAAGACGTTGAAATCGAGGCTGGAATTGAAACTTTTATTCGAATTAAAAAGCTTAGTAAGTAATACTTTTTTTGTTATCTTTAGGATCAAATCCAAAATCTATGACTGAAAAAAAACGCTATACAGACGAAGAATTGCAGGAGTTCAAAGAATTGATTTCTCAAAAACTTGCAAAAGCTAAAAAGGATTATGAAACGTTGAAAGCTGTTATTTCAAATAGCTCGGGAAACGACATCGAAGATACTTCTCCAACTTTTAAAGTTCTTGAAGAAGGAGCTTCCGTTTTGTCGAAAGAAGAAGCGGGAAGATTGGCACAGCGTCAGGCTAAGTTTATAACTCATTTAGAAGCTGCTCTAATTAGAATAGAGAATAAGAACTATGGAGTTTGTCGTGATACAGGTAATTTGATTTCTAAAGAAAGATTGCGTGCAGTTCCTCATGCTACACTTAGTATTGAAGCAAAGAACAAGCAAGATTTATAACAAATTATAACATACAGAAAATGATTGGAAGAGAAGTCTTCCAATCATTTTTGTTTATATTCGGAGGCTGTTAGTGCTGTAAGTAAAAATAGGATTCAGTTTTGTTAACAGTGATTTTGTTTTTCAATTGCGTGAGTGTGTATAAAACTCAGGAGTAATTGCAATTAAGATTTTAACATTAAAACAATAGCATGTCATTAATAAAAAAGTCAGCACTCTTTATTGTTGTGCTTTTAATACTCGACCAGATTTTTAAAATTTGGATTAAAACCCATATGATGCTCGGAGAAGAGTTTTCAATATTTGGTGATTGGTTTATCATTCACTTTATCGAGAACAATGGGATGGCTTTTGGTATGGAGTTAGAGGGTAAGTGGGGAAAGATTCTATTAAGCTTGTTCCGTATTGTTGCTATTTGTGGAATTGGGTGGTATCTAAATGATATCTGTAAGAAGAAAGCCCCTAAGGGCTTGATTTTATCTATCGGTTTAATCTTTGCTGGAGCAATGGGTAATATTATCGATTCGGCCTTTTATGGGATGATTTTCAACGATAGTTATTATCAAGTAGCAAGCTTTATGCCCGAGGCAGGAGGCTATTCGTCATTTCTTCATGGTAAAGTCGTTGATATGCTTTATTTCCCTTTGGTTGATGGTAATTTCCCATCTTGGGTTCCAGTTTGGGGAGGTGAGCACTTTGTATTTTTCCGTCCTGTATTTAATGTTGCAGATTCATACATTACAATTGGAGTGATCTTTATTCTTCTGTTTCACAAGAAGTATTTTGTAGAAGAAAAAACTAAAAATTAGAAAAAAATTCAAATAAGTGGATATAGAAATAGCCTTGGAAATTCCAAGGCTATTTTTGTATGTTATTAATTCTGCTTATAGGTTTTCGCAAGCATAATCGATACGAGATAAAGTTTCTTCTTTACCCAATAGCTCTATAATATCGAACATATGTGGACCTTTACCAGCTCCAACCATAGCCAATCTGAATGGGTTCATTACCTTCCCAAAGCCAATCTCTTTAGCCGTAATCCATTCTTTTACGATAGCTTCTGTATTGGCTGAAGAGAAGTCGGATATATCACTTAAAATTGTTTTAAGCTCTTGCATTAGTTCTGGAGCATCTTCTTTCCAAGCTTTCTTAGCTGTTTTGGCATCGAATTCTTTGGGTGCTTCGAAAAAGAAATTCACATGCTCCCAAAGCTCAGAGATAAAGTCTACACGATCTTTAACCATGCCACATACACGACTCGCTTTATTTTGATCTGCTTCAATTCCTTTTTTAGCTAAAACTTCTCGGTTGAATAGCTGACCAATTTCATCGTCTGATTTAGACATCAGATATTGGCGATTGAACCATTTAGTTTTATCGGGATCGAACTTAGAACCCGATTTCCCAACTCTTTCCAAAGAAAAAGCCTGTGATAGTTCTTCCATTGAGAAGATTTCCTGCTCAGTTCCTGGGTTCCAACCTAAGAAAGCCAGCATGTTCACAAATGCTTCAGGGAAATAACCATCTTCACGGTAACCCGATGAGATATCCTGTGTTTTTGGATCTGTCCAAAGAAGTGGGAATACTGGGAATCCAAGCTTGTCACCATCGCGTTTGCTTAGTTTTCCTTTTCCAACTGGTTTAAGAATAAGTGGTAAGTGAGCAAACTTTGGCATGTCAGCTTCCCAGCCCAATTTGCGGTATAATAAAACATGAAGAGGCATAGATGGTAACCATTCTTCGCCACGAATGACGTGAGAAATCTTCATCAAATAATCGTCAACCACATTAGCTAAATGATAGGTTGGCATCCCATCTGACTTGAAAAGAACTTTATCGTCAAGAGCCGAAGAGTTGAACACAACATGCTTTCTAATTTCATCATTAAGATGAAGCTCTTCGTTAACTGGCATTTTAAAACGAACGACATAAGCTTCTCCAGCTTCAATTTTTGCTTGAACTTCTTCAGCAGATAAGGCTAAAGAGTTATTTAAATTCCCGCGTGTTTCAGGATTGTAAGTAAAGGTCTTTTTCTCAGCCTCGTATTGGTTACGGATAGCATCCAGTTCTTCCGCTGTATCAAAAGCATAGTAAGCATCACCTGAGGCAATTAATTTCTCAGCATACTCGCGATATAAAGGCTTTCTTTCAGATTGACGGTAAGGACCATACTCTCCACCTACTGTAGCACCTTCATCTATTGTAATGCCACACCACTTTAGGGCTTCAGCAATATAATCTTCAGCACCCGGTACATAACGTGTCTGATCGGTATCTTCAATACGCAATAGGAAATCTCCTCCGTGCTTACGGGCAAACAAATAGTTGAAAAGGGCTGTTCTAACACCTCCCATATGTAAAGGTCCTGTTGGACTAGGGGCAAATCGAACTCTGACTTTATTATCGCTCATGATTTTATCCTTATAATATTTTAATTCCTGACTCTCAGGGATGATCATTCAAATTTCGACAAAGATAATAATTATTGCATCATCTGTGTTCGCTTCTTTTATACATGAGGCTTCTATTAAAGAAATATTTGACATAGATCTTGATAGAAATGAAAAAGGAGCCTCCATTTATGGAAACTCCTTGAAATATTTTTAACCGAGGTGATTTTTATTTTTGTAAAACCCAACAAGATGCATTGGGATTTTTTTGTAATACTTTTCTTCGGAAGCGATCAGCTTCTTTTTTTGAGCTGAATTTATTCAAGGCAACAGCAAACAAATTTTTGTTCTTTATGATAGTTGCGGGATATGAATTGGCTTCAATGACTGTTTTAAGAATTTTAGCATTTTCGATATTCGAGAAACTTCCAGCAATCAAGTAATACTTTCCCTTGACGGATTTGTTCTTAATAGCATTCTTTGGCTTGGCATAAATAATTCTAGGCTCAAAACTAACCAATTCGTTATTAGGTGAGATCTTCTCGTTTACTTTAACAGACTTCGTTTTCTGAACATCTGGCAAACTCTCCATTATGCTAAACGAAGCCGTTGACTGATGTTGATTATTGCTCAGATTTACTGGGATTAGGGCTAGTCCTATGAAGAATGGAATTGTAACGGCGGCATAAACTTTACGTTTAAGGCTAAAACGGTTCCAGATGTTCTCTTTGATAATTAGTGATCGAATCTGAGGATTTTCCTCAATAATTAGATCTGGTAGTTCAAAACTTTCCATTCCAAAGAGATCAGCTAGAAAATTAATGTTTTTAGCTGGCTCGAATTGTAATTTATGACGTTTGTTGAAAAACAAATCACCAAGTTCATTAAAAATAACTCTTTCGCTTCTGCGTAAACGAACACTAATGTCTTCTATATAAAGCTCAACCGCTCGTTCTGCTTCTGGATAAGTTAATTTTTCAGATTCTGCTAAACAATTTATAAGTAAGCCATCATTCTGTTTTAGATTTCGATTGAAACTAACAGCCTTTGATGGAGGAAGCATTTCATTAGTCAATGGATTCTCTATAGCTGGAGAATAGTTAGCCACAAAGCCACCTAATCCAGGAAGAATCACACAATCATGAATGAATAATAAATCCTTAATATATCTTGATATTTCTAGCATGAAAGCAAAGATAAAAATTCTAAACTCTAATTAAAATTGAATAGCAGCAGAAATATACTAAAAGCTTAGTAATCAAAAGTAAAAAAAAGTGATTTTTTTTTAGATAATTGGAAACATAAGCTATTTTGAAATTCTTGATGATTATCTCTTTATGTTTTCACAGATAAAATATCTGTCGAGGTGTTTGGTTTTTAAATCTTTCTAATGAAAATCTATATCCATTCAAGAATGGTTAAATCATTAATAATTCGTTTAAAGAGTGATTGGGATTATTTGAGTAATTTAAGTTTAAATCAGCTCATGAGTCTTGCCGAATGGCAATATTTCTATAGCTTTGCCCTCTAAAATTCAAAGTATATGGCAACTTTTCTTTTTGATAAAATCATATTTGGCCCAGTAAAGAGCAGACGTTTGGGTGTTTCTTTGGGAATTAACTTATTGCCTAACGATAGTAAGTTATGTAGTTTCAATTGTATCTATTGTGAATGTGGTTGGAATCCTGAGGAAACTTATAAGGTTAATTTTCATCCTAGGGCAGTGGTTAAAGAAAAACTAGAGCAAAAGTTGAATGAGATGAAAAACCAAGGTGAAGCACCTGATGTGATTACTTTTGCTGGAAACGGCGAGCCATGTATGCATCCTGAATTTGCGGGTATTATTGATGATACCATTGAAATTAGAAACCTGATTTTTCCTGAGGCTAGAATTGCGGTTCTTTCAAATGCCACGATGATTCATAAGCCTGATGTTTTTGATGCCTTGAATAAGGTTGAGGATAATATCTTAAAACTAGATGGCGGAAAAGAAGAAACTATTATTGCTTTAGATCAACCGGTTGGTACTTTCAACTTAGAAAAAACGGTCGACCTGTTGTCAAAATTCAATGGAAATCTTACTATTCAGACTTTATTCATTAAAGGTGAATATAAGGGTGAAAGCATTGATAATACTTCTCAGGAAGAGATTGATTTGTGGTTGGAGCATTTGAAAAAAATACAACCTCGTGAAGTGATGATTTATACGATATCCAGAGATACACCAGTAGAAACTCTTAGGAGGGTTGAACTTGAAGATTTAGAGAGAATTGCAAAGATGGTAGAGGATGCTGGTTTTTCAACACAAATTAGTGCTTAAGCTACCGAAACTGATAAAATTAACTTTGTTTTTTTATTACCAATAACTAAAAAATACAGATCAGGAATTGAAAAATTGAGATAAATGGCTTAGTTTTATTGAATTGAAATATTTTAAGCAATAAATTAATCTACTATGCTCAAATTTAGCATTCGTTTGTCCTACTTTTTAATATTGCTAGGCTTTTCTTTCGTTTCGGTAGCCTGTCAAAATAAAACAAAGCCTGATTCTTCTAATATAAAAGACGAATTGGTTGCCAACCATCAAAGTCTAAAGAAGGTTAAGAATATTTTCTATAATGTACCATCACCTGTTGAGGTGACTAATATTATTCAGAGAATGAATTTGCCTTACCACCCAGATTTATTGAACCCAAGTACAAATTCTGATAATTACTTAACTCAAGCTGATAAGGCCCTGAATATGGGAGTTTATGGAGCAGACCTAAGTTATATTCGTATTTATGAGCAATATCAGGATGCCGCTAAATTTTTAGTGGTTGTTAAAAAATTTACACGTGAGTTAGGTATTCCCGAAGAAGGAGAGCGAGTGATTGCTAAACGCCTTGAGGAAAATATACAAAATCAGGATTCTTTATTAAGAATTATTACTGAAACATTTACAGATTCGGATAGTTATCTAAAGGAAAATCAAAGAGGAAGTACAGCAGCTCTTATCATTTTTGGCGGTTGGATTGAAACGCTATATTTAGCTACCAATATCTTGGATAATAGTTCTCCTCAAAACGATATGGTCAAACTAATTGTAGAACAACGCTATTCTGTTAAAAACTTATTGGCACTTATGGAGCAGTTCTCAAATGAGAAGAGGGTTCAAGATTTTTTGCCGGACCTGAAAGAATTAAATATAAAATTCCAGGAAATTGGACAAGAGAAATCAGGACAGGCTAAGTTGATTTCTAAAAAAGGAAAGACAGTTATTGGGAATAAGGTAACACTTAATATTCCTCATAATATCTTGAATGATGTGAAGACTATTAATGATAGAATTCGGACGCGAATTACGGAAATGTAGAGTTGTTTAATGAGTCTTAATGATAAATAATAATCTTAAGGATGAGTAAAATTTACAGATATATCACTTTAATTATAGCATTAACTTGTATTTCGAGTTTTGCCTTCTCTCAGTGTAATGAATTTACGAAGAAAGACTGTATTCCTTTATTAAGCCCATACACTTTTAACGGACAGCTTAATAATACTGTACTATCAGAAGGGGAAACTGCTGAGTTGCAATTAACGTTTTACGCTGATCAGGAATATCGGGTTCTGGTTGCTGGGGAAGGTCAACTTGGCAAGATTCGATTTCAACTTTTGGATGTAGAATACAATATTCTGTATGATAACAAAGATGAGGATTTTACGACTGCATGGGATTTTTCTGTTGAAAGTACGGACGAGTTCATAGTTAGAGTAATTGTCGATCAAAATAAGAATCCAGAGAATACTGAAAGTGGATGTGTTTCGATGCTAGTCGGATTTAGAGCCTTTGGCTCACGAACCCTTTTCAAATAGAAATGAAATTACAATAAATTACACGGTTTTTTTTTAGAAATGATTAATCCACCCATTGAGGTGGATTTTTCTATTTTAGTGGTTTTGTGAGAATTTTAACGATTACTTTTGTGTATGATTTTAATAAAGCAAGTTGCAATATTTTTAGGTTTATGGCTATTGGGAGAAATAATATCCTATTATAGTCATCTGCCACTTTCAGGTAGTATAATCGGTATGTTACTATTATTAATTGGCCTGGAATCTAAGTTGATTAAAACAAAGGATGTTAAAGATGTAGCTAATTTTCTACTCAACAATATGGCTATGTTTTTTATTCCGGCAGGAGTTGGTTTAATGTGTCATTATCGAGTTCTTAAACAGGAGTGGTTGCCTATTTCTGTCGCTATTGTTGTAAGTGCCATAGTCGTTATGACTGTCGTAGGTTTAATCATGAAAAAAAGATCTTGATGAAAGAACTTCTTAATTCGCCATTGGCTCATGTCTGCTTCACTTTGGCTGTGTTTATCCTATCTAAAAAATTACAAGCAAAGTATAAGTCACCTCTATTGAATCCAATTTTAATCACAATTGTTCTTGTGATTAGTTTTCTCTTGCTTACAGATACATCTTACCAAGATTATGAGCGAAATACTCAAGTAATCAGTTTTTGGTTGGCACCATCGGTTATTGCTTTGGGATATGCACTCTATAGTTTCTTAGGTGAAATAAAAGCAGATTTTAAGAAAATCATCATCTCGATGATTGTCGGAAGTTTAACAGGTATCGTATCTGTATTTATAACTGCTTATTTGTTAGGTGCATCAAAGGCAACGATGATTTCTTTAGCTCCAAAATCGGTGACCACACCTATAGCTATTGAAGTATCGAAGGAGATGGGTGGTATTCCTTCCTTGACTGTGGCTTTTGTAATAGTAGTAGGGGTTCTGGGAGCCATATTTGGCCAGACTTACTTGAAATTAATAGGCGTAAATGATCCTAAGTCTGTTGGTTTAAGTTTGGGTGCAACAGCACATGCTTTAGGAACAGCAAGTATTAGTGAAAGAGGCCCAGATTTTAGTGCTTTTGGAGGATTGGGGATGGCATTAAATGGAGTGTTAACCGCTATTTTAGCACCTTGGGTGATTAAACTACTGCTTATACTCTTGTATTAATTTATATTGTCTTGGAAAGAAAAAATGTCATATCCCTAAATCAAGATTTAAGGATATGATATTTTTTAGTTCTTATACTTTTCGTTATTATTTTAAGGTGAAACTTGAGTTTCCTATATGAACACCTTCCGAAAAAAGATCTAAAGTATATTCCCCTTGAATCAGGCTACCATCGTTATCCCAGAAAATAGAAACTTCAAGTTCATTGCCTTCAAATTCGATATCACGCTTAGCTGAAAAAGCCATTTGTGTATTTTCGTATTCGAATAATAAGCCTTCAGGATTACTTAAAACAACCTCGTCAGGACGAACAATTCTTACATAAATTGTTTTAAGCCCCGGTTTGATGGTAATATTTTTTCTAAGAGTGAAACTTGCTTTAAGCTTTTCAGTTTTAGAGATCTTCTTTATGAACTTACCTTTTTTGTTGATAGGAGAACATTCGATATTTGTAGCATCCAGAGCTGAAGCTTTTGATATAAGCTCCTCCATGTTTTTCGTAGTGCTTTCCAATTTTTCGTTTCGCTCTTTTACATATGAGATTTGCTTCTTAACTCGGATGTTTTCAGCATTCAATTCTTTATTTTTGCTATTTAGAGAATCAATTTGAACGACATAACTACGAAGAACACCTTTAAGTGTTCCAATCTCCTTTTTGTATTTGTTGATTTCGAAATATGAATTGTTTCTGAAAACACGCATTCTCTCCAATAACTCATCAATTTTGCCCTTTTCGGTTACTAATAATTGATTTAGAGTGTCGTTACTAGTTTGTAGAGAGTCGTAATCTTGAGAAAGGTCTCTAAGTTCTGTTTCCAGGTCTGCTTTTTCAATTTTAATCTCGGCAATATATTGTCGGTTTTCTCTATATGTCTTCAGGAAAAGTATAGAAACGGTGAGTAATATAACACCCAATGAAATTAATACGATTTTATAAATCTGATCTTTCTTCTCTGTCTTCAAATCTGTGCTCATTTAAAAATGCGTTTAAGGTTATTCAGGGACCAAATTTAATGGTTTTTACTGTTTTAACGCAAAAGGAGGCTTTAAATTGCAAAAAAAGCCACCCAATCTTTGATTAAGCGACTTAGGAAGATTATTAAAAACTCTCCGATAATGGAAAAGGCAGATCAGTTAGGATCTGCCTTCTGTTATGTTGAAAGTTGTTTTTATTCTGAATCTTTTATACATCGAATGCTTAAACCAGCCGTTTCGGGTACCTGAGTGATCAAAGTCGATTGATTTCCTTTGTAAATTCTATATTCAAAGATTCTGGATACTTCTTGGGCAGCTTGTCCAGATTTAGACCACCATATAGCTTTTGTTATCAATTTCGAGTATGCCGTTGCCTTGTTGGAGTTCTCATCCTTAAAAAATCTCCATCCACCAGGTAATCCACCAAAATTAGAGAGATCCTTAAACCTTAAATGGTATTCAGGATCATATGGCTTATTATAATCCCAAGCTTGATATACGAATTCCATTAGCATGTAGTAAGGAAATTTATCATGCCCTAAATAATGATAAAGCTCATTCCATTCTTTATATGATGGGATATTGTAGCCTTCAGGAGCGATTTTTCTTTCATCGGTTACAGCATAGCCATTGTAAAGAAAACCATAATAATCTCCGAAATTATCATTATCCTCATATTTGCAATACATACCACTCTCAGTATTTAACCATTTCTGATCTTCGTCTAATGTTACTAAAGGAATTTCATCACCATTATTGTAATGTTTTACTTGCAGATTTTCTAGCATCCATACTTGGTTTCCTATTTTTACAGTTTTATATGCGTTACCATCTATATCTGTAACGGGTTCTCCAGGTGCCCCCAGCCATAGTGTAAAGCTTAATTCATCACTATAGGTCGTTTCATATTCAGTTGTAGAATAAGCTCGCACGAAAATTTCCTCATTATTATCTAGATCTTCAATCTTGAGATTTTGTTCTCCCATTTTTTCAGAAGACATGATTTTATTGTTCTCTATTGTTGGATTTGAGTTATTGCTCCAACAAATGCCATTTTCTAATATTTCATCAGAACTATCTAATGTTACATTCCAAATTAAAGTAACATTTTGATAGGTCATAGCCGTAATATTAACATTTGAAATCTCAGGAGGATTAGGCTTGTTATCATCTTTCTCACAAGCTATAAAAACAGATGATAGAAGAGAGGTGATTAATAATATGCTTAAAATGTTTTTCATTTTCTGATGGTTTTTTGAAAATAATTATGGATTTATTAAGGTTTGTAATGTCTTATTATACTGAGCTTAGTAGTTTTGAATTTCAAATATATAAAATATTTTGTAAAGCTATATGTCGGGTTTGTAATTTAACATTTTAATATATATACTTATTAGGGAAAAATAAAAAAAACACCCCAAACTTGTGGTTTGAGGTGCGATTCTTAAATTGATTTTAAAGGCTTCATTCAGTCTTGTTGACTAAAGACTTTTTTCAGAATGGAGCTGACACGTTTCATCGGATCTTTTCTTATTTGTAATTCTTCTTCAGCAACTTTCAAAAAGAGTGCATCCAAAGCTTTGTTGGTTACATATTCGTCAAGTTGAGTGTTTACCGTTTCAAGACTGGCAATTTTACCAGCAAAACTTCCAGCGACCTTGTTGTAGGTTCCCGTCAGCATATCCCAGGATTCGTTGGTTGATATATTGGCCAATAATTTTTTATCCAGAGAGGTCTTGACTTTTGGTAGGAATAGATCTCTCAATTTTGAGTAGCTTTTATTATTCAGATATAGAGTTGCTGCATTCTGATCCCCTTTTAATATGCCAAAAGCATCCTGAATGGTCATTTCTGTAATGGCAGATACAAAAATTGGAGTAGCCTCAACAACAGCATCCTCAGCTGCACGATTTAATCTTAGAACCACTTTATCAACTAAATCTTCACCTCCTGGAATCATTTTAATGTGTTTGCTAATGGTTTGTGCTTCGGGAGGAAGCAAAATTTTAACGAGCTCATCTTTATAAAAGCCATCTTCAATCGATAAGATTTGTGAGGCATTTTTACTGCCGATTTGTAAAGCTTCTTTTAAGCCTTGAGACACATCAAATGAAGTTAAAGGTCTGTCTTGCTCCACGGCGTATTCATTCACTATGGTTTGTAGTTCCGCACAGGATGTCAGGTAGAGAACACTTAATAGAAGGATAAATTTTCTAAACATTTTCTTTTAGTTGGTTTGTAATGCCTGCAATTTATGAAAAGATATCCATCCTATTAATATAAAAAAAAGCGGAGCACAAGCCTAAAGTTTGTACTCCGCCGACTCTAACCGATAGAATCACTTATATAATGTGCGCCTTAGCTATTAAAGAAGGTTACCAAGTTTAATTCCGAAGTAAATGGTGCGAGGGTTAAGTGGTCCATATACCCAACTGGCATCGCGATAAGCGCCTTTGTCGAAATCATCTTGGAAAGAGTTGAAGATATTTTTCATTCCAAGATCGAATTCTAACTTCACATCGCCACCCAAATCGAAATGGTAAGCAAAGTTGATACCCACATCCATAAATTCACCACTTTTTACAAGCTGATCGCCCGTTGCCACACCATTGATATCTTTTTCAACACCGAAGTGAATCAAATCCATCGATCCAGAGTAGCTACCTGATAGAGTAGTTGTGAATTCGTGAAGAGGTTTCCAGTTCATTGCGAAGTAACCGTAATGATTGGGTGTTCTTAACATCTTATCAGTAATGATTTCTGTCAAGTCTCCCTGTTCAACTTTTTCTTTATATTTGCTCGACTGAAGGGTCATCCCCATTTGGAAATCGAGCTTGTACGATGGTGCGATCTTAAATTCTAAGTTTATCCCTTTTACAATGGCGCCTTTAGAATTTTTACGGTAAGCAACTAAATTACCATCCTCGTCGTTTGTACTGTATTCATTCACAAATGAATCATTCAAATCGGTATAAAAACCTTCTGCTAGGAAGTAGGTTTGTACCTTTCCAAAGCTCTTGTCTACATCGTAAGATACCGTGTAGGAATTTGAGGATTCAGCTTTTAAATTCTCAGATAGTTTATGAATAACACGACGTGCTGCAGAGGCTTCAATATGTAAGTCTTCATCGAATATTTGTGGAGCACGAAATCCTCTGGCGTAACTTAATCGCAACTGCATAGCATCATCCAATTTAAATAGCATATTGGCACGTGGACTGATAACCGTATTGTTGATTTCAGAATTATCAACCGTGTTTTTAATTTTATAAGAGTCCATTCTTGCACCAAGAAGGAAACTTGCAAAACCCAAATCCCATTTAGATTGAGCATAAGCGCCAATTGTGTTTGAGTTTTGGTTGGCAATAATGGTTGTTGGCACAATAATGTCTTTTTTGTAATCATTATATGCCAGTTTTTTATCCTTTAGTTTATTGTACACATTTTCGAACCCTAAGGTAATATCGGCAGGTGCGAAAAGTAAATTATCAGAATGACTGAAGAATTGAACACCTGCAGATATAGCTAAATCTTTAGTTGCACCGTATGCACTGTTGTCGAAAATCGGTTTTGGAAGATCAATACCATTTTCATCTTTCAATGTTGCAGCACCATAATAAGAGGCTCTGTCGATATGCTGTGCCGAAGCATATAATGAAAGTTTGCTGATTCTTTCCTTTGAGAAAAATTGATCGAGAGTAATACTTCCAGAGTTAATGTTGTGCTTAACTTGTTCGGCAATTAGAGACATGTGGGCAGGCAAATCTAGTTGGTCGCCCCCTCTACGAAATTCATCGACAACATGATATTCCAAGTTTAATTTAGATAAATCACTTAAGCGATGAAAAGCGTTGAATCCTGCACTTAAGTTTTTTAATTCGACAATATCCGAAAAGCCATCCTTATTAGCGTCCCAGGCATCTTTGTTTCGCTTCATTCCAAAAAGGAAGATGCCTGATTTGTTATCATCTGAAACAATAGAAGCGTTGAAATCAACCATGATATCGCCTGCTGGTTTTTCACTTGCGCTAACACCAGTGCCTACACTGCTGTATTTTGCACCAACTTTAAATGAGTTACTAACCGGATCTTTAGTGATGACATTAATAGTTCCTGCAATGGCATTACCACCGAATAGAGCCGATCCACCACCACGAACAACTTCAATACGCTGAATCATGCTAGGAGGGATATGCTCAAGACCATATACTCCAGCCAATCCGCTGAATATTGGGCGCGAATTGATCAGAATTTGTGTGTAAGGGCCTTCAAGTCCGTTCATTCTTACCTGAGAGAACCCGCAATTATTACAATCATTCTCAACGCGCAAACCAGGTGAAAATATCAGACCATCAGCCATGGTAGAAGCAGCTGTGTTCTCAAGTAATTTGGTTCCTATTGAATTCACAACAACTGGTGCATCCTTACGCGATACCTGATTTCGATCAGCTGTAACGACAACCTGATCGAGACCAATAAAGTCTTCATTTATTTTAAAAGTAAGAGTGTTTGCTTGTCCCAGTTTAACATCGAAGTGTTTCTTGTCAGAACGAAAGCCAACACAACTTGCAATAATATGACAGTGTCCAGCAGGAACATTCAAAATTTCAAATTCCCCTTCAAAATTAGTTACTGCTCCTATTGAGGTTCCTTCAATAGCAACGCTGGCAAAGGATACGGGTTCGTTGCTAGCAATATTTACAACTTTCCCCTTTATATTAGTTGTATTGTTTTTTGCAAGTGAAATTAGAGAAATAGATGCTATTAGAACTAAGCTAAGGCATAATTTAGCGATAATCTTCATTATGTGGTTTTTGTTTGAGTTTGTATGAAATAAGCCCAATCAGTTTATATGAATAAACAGTTCAATTTTGAGTTGAGTGTTCTATAAAGTTTGTGGCTTTAAGACCAGATAATTAGGTCGTAAAAATGAAATTGGTATTGAATTATGGTTTGGAAATCAGTTAATCTTTAGAAAAGATTCACATTATTTAGGATATGCATTTGATTTTATAGACTCGATTTAAAGACCATAGGTATGCACAAATAATATGAATCGGATAAAGAGATAAACTGGAGAACCGAGATGTTTAGGCCAAGAAAGGAGGAGGCCTATTGTTTAGAAGACTGGCTTTATAGCCAAATCTTGTTTGTAAAGATTCAAACTGAACGCGTCTAAGTTGTTTTTCGAACACCATGCTCAGTATAAGAGCTGTAATGGCAACAAATATTAAACTGGTTAAGTTATGAATAGAAACACAGTCGTTACACGAATGCGAATGTGAACTGCCGTTGTTTGAATTATGCGTATTAAATGGGTGAGCATGAGAATACAAACTCCCATTGGCTTGTTTGTGGATATGCAGGTTGAAGATAGCATTACCAGTCAATGCAAGCATTGTAGGGATTAGCGCTATCAGCACAGCAATTTTTATTTTTCTAAAGAATTCCATCAAACATTATAAAATTAAAATCTTTCGACACTGCAAACATAGATGCTTTCCATTTTCCTTACAATACCTATATCTTATGATATTTATAAAAATGCTTAAAAACATCTATTTAGACTTCTTATTTTATTTCGGAATAGCTTCACTCATAATTTGCTTAATTCTTATAACTTTGCCTTTCAAGTTTTGACAGAGTCTATTGAGGATAGTCAATCAAATTTATACAAGTATGGGTGAAGTGAAAGAGAAACAAGCAATTATAAAAAAACTGCGTAATAAGTACCGATTAACAATCTCTAACGAGAGTACTTTTGAGGAAGCATTGTCTTTTCGATTATCTAGATTAAATGTGTTTACTATAGCAGGTTTATTTTCAATTGTGCTGATTGCTCTTATAACCATACTGATTGCCTTTACGCCTTTACGCGAATATATTCCTGGCTACCCCGATGGTCAGATGCGTCGAAATATTGAGCAGAACTCGACCCTGGTTGACTCATTAACTGCAGAATTGGAGAAACGTGACCGATTTTTTCGGGGAATAAAGAATGTTATTTCTGGTAATGATTTTGAAAACACGGTTGAGGACAAAGCTGATTCCATTGTCGATCCTAAGTACAAAGGTTTACAATTCACTCAGTCTGAAAGTGATTCCATATTCAGAAAAGAGCATGAAGCTGAAGAGAAATTTAACTTGACTATTTCAGGAGAAAATAAGGCCAGAGGGATTTCAAGCATTCACTTTTTCACACCATTGAAGGGTATGATATCTAATTCATATAATGGGCTAATTGGTCATTATGGTGTCGATGTGGTTGGGCCATTGAACGAGAGGATTTCAGCAGTACTGGATGGAACCGTAATTTTTGCCGAATGGACTCTGAATACGGGTTATGTGATCCAGATTCAGCATGGAAAAGATCTTGTATCTATCTATAAGCACAATCAGGAATTGTTGAAGAAGCCAGGGGAATTCGTAAGAGCTGGTGAAGCAATTGCAATACTTGGAAATTCGGGAGAATTGACTTCTGGGCCTCATTTGCATTTTGAATTGTGGCATAACGGTAAAGCGCTGAATCCTGAAAGTTATATCAAATTTTAAATTCTATCAGTAAATTTTCATTGATAGAATAATCAAATATAAAAGCAAGGGACTAAATGAGTAAACATATTGCAATCTTAGGATCTACAGGTTCTATAGGAACGCAAACTTTAGAGGTAGTTGACGCAAATCCAGAATTGTTTGTTGTTGATGTATTAACAGCGAATAATAATGTGGACTTGTTGGTGGCCCAAGCAAAGAAATATCAACCCAATGTAGTTGTTATAGCAAGGGAAGATAAATACCAATACTTATCTGATGCCTTAAAGGATGAGGATATTAAGGTGTATGCAGGTATAGACGCGATATCACAAGTAGTAAGCATGTCATCGATTGATGTTGTTGTGACAGCTATGGTTGGATATTCTGGATTATTACCTACAATTAAAGCGATAGAAGCTAAAAAGAATATTGCTCTTGCTAATAAGGAAACTTTGGTTGTTGCAGGTGAAATTATTCAGAGATTAGCCATAGAAAATGGAGTAAGTATATATCCTGTTGATTCAGAGCACTCTGCTATTTTTCAGTGTTTGATTGGTGAGTTCGAAAATCCTATAGAGAAGATATACCTTACTGCATCAGGAGGTCCATTTAGAGGAAAAGATAGAAAATTCCTTGAAAATGTTACTTCTAAACAAGCCCTGATACACCCTAATTGGGATATGGGCGCTAAGATTACGATTGATTCTGCCAGTATGATGAATAAGGGCTTTGAGGTGATTGAAGCCAAGTGGCTTTTTGACTTAAAACCCGAGCAGGTTGATGTGATTGTACATCCTCAATCTATTATTCATTCTTTGGTTCAGTTTGAAGATTCTTCGATGAAAGCTCAAATGGGATTACCTGATATGAAGTTACCCATTCAGTTCGCGTTGACTTACCCTAATCGCCTGAAAACAAGCTTTGAGAGGTTCAGTTTTCTGGATTATCCAAATCTGACTTTTGAGCCAGCGGATACTAAGAATTTTAGAAATCTAGCTTTGGCTTATGAGGCGATGAATAAGGGGGGGAATATGCCTTGTATTATTAATGCGGCTAACGAAATTATGGTTGAGGCCTTCCTGAAAAATCAAGTTGGTTTTCTTCAAATGAGTGATATTATTGAAACTTGTATGCAAAAAGCTAGCTTTATTTCTCATCCTGTTTATGAGGATTATGTTGCTAGTGATATTGAAGTAAGACAATTGGCAGCCTCTTTGCTATAAATTCCTTACCTTGTTGTGATTTTTTAATCAATGAAAATGCCTAACATGGTTTGGGCAAATGTATCTGATAATTGAAATTTAATGGAAATATTAATTAAAGTCTCTCAGTTTCTTCTGAGTCTGTCTATTTTGGTGGTTCTTCACGAATTAGGACACTTTGTTTTTGCAAAGCTTTTTAAAGCTCGTGTAGAAAAATTCTATATGTTTTTTAACCCAGGATTCTCTCTGTTTAAATACAAAAAAGGGGATACAGAATACGGTATTGGATGGATCCCATTGGGAGGTTATGTGAAGATATCGGGTATGATAGACGAATCGATGGACAAGGAACAAATGGCATTGCCACCTGAGCCATATGAGTTTCGTTCGAAACCAGCTTACCAGCGTTTATTAATCATGGTAGGTGGTGTATTGGTGAACTTTATTTTAGCTTTTGCAATTTATATAGCCGTTCTATTTGCTTGGGGAGACGAATATCTTCCTGCCGAGAATGTGAAGTACGGTTATGTATGCGATTCATTAGCACAGAGTATTGGCTTGCAAAATGGGGATAAGATTCTTGAATTGGATCATCAGAAACAAGTGAGATACACAGATATTTTAACCAATATTCTTCTGAACAATCCTAAAAGTATGCAGGTTGATCGTGATGGTAGCCTCATAGATATTGTTATTCCATCCACTTTTGTACCAGACCTGTTAGCAAAGAGTAGTAAGGGTTTTTCAATGAGTCCGGTTATAACACCAAGAATCCCATTGAATCCTTTTATAGTAGCTGGTTTTTCCGATGAGTCCGTGGCTAAAATTGCTGGCCTTAAAAAAGGTGATGAATTGCTTTCAATAGATGGAAAGAAAATACAGTATTTTGATGAATACCTGGCTTATCTTCAGAGTAATAAAGGAAAGGTTGTTACTCTTGAGGTGAAACGTGATGATACAACCCATGAATTCAATGCTACATTAGGAGATGACGCTTTATTGGGTATCTCAATGAAACCTTATAATCATTTTGAATTTGCTGCCATTGAATATAGCTTTCTAGAAGCGATTCCAGCTGGTATCAATAAGGGTGTTGATAAATTGCAGTCCTATTTGAAGCAATTTAAGTTGATTTTCTCATCAGAGACAAAAGGCTATAAATCAATTGGTGGGTTTGGTACTATCGCGAGTATTTTTCCAGGATTTTGGGATTGGCACGCATTCTGGAATCTGACGGCTTTCTTATCAATTATATTAGCGATTATGAATATTTTACCCATACCAGCTTTGGATGGTGGGCATGTGATGTTTTTATTATATGAGATTATTACTAGACGCAAGCCTGGTGAGAAATTCATGGAGTATGCTCAAATTGGGGGTATGGTTCTTTTATTTGGTCTTCTGATTTTTGCCAATGCTAATGATATCATGAAAGCTTTTAATTAAGTTGATTGATATGTGTTTCAGGTATATGTATTGATACTTTATGTGAAAATGTTATATTTGTGAGGTATAATTCTTAAAAAAAAACTTATGAACCTTTTTGTAATAGCCGGAATGGTTGGACCATGGCAAGTTGTTATCATTGTATTTGCACTCGTACTTTTGTTTGGGGGCAAAAAAATTCCTGAATTAATGAAAGGCCTGGGCCAGGGAATGAAAGAGTTTAAAAAAGCGACTGATTCCGAAGAAAAGGAAAAAGATACTGACGAAAAGGAATCAAAAAATAAATAATACGAAAGCAGGTTTTAAAAACCTGCTTTTTTTATGTCTTATATTTTTCAAAGAAATAATAAACACGTTTTATTAGCTTTTAAGAATTGTTATAATTACAATATAATTGTTTGAATTTGGTCTGATGCAAAGATAAAATGCTTATCTTAATTCCGCCAAAATACATGCTTATAATTGAAGTGATTATACCCGATGAGAGATACTATATTAGCTCTAAAAAACTTATTATTCATAGTGATTCTGCTGAGTGCACCTTTTGTCTGTCAGGCAGATAAGAAGTGGGCTGAGGACAGGTCAAGCAAAAATATAAAGCATACACATACGCCGTGTCAGTTGAATGAAAATGAGACCGAAGTTTTGAATAATGATGTGCTGGCTGTAAGTGCTGTTCCTGTATTTACCAATGAGGATTATTCTTGGCGAATCAAGAAATTGAATGAAGCGAGTCCCGTTCAGCTTGATTTTAATGATATTGTGAAGCGATATATCGATGTATATTCTGTAAGACATAGGGATAAAACGGCAAGGATATTAGGCTTAAGCGAAATTTATTTCCCAATTTTTGAGGAGTATCTCGATAAGTATGATTTGCCTTTGGAGTTAAAATATATTGCTGTGATTGAATCAGCTTTAAATCCTAAAGCAAGATCACGTTCAGGCGCAACAGGATTGTGGCAATTCATGTATCATGCTAGCCGAATGTTTGATCTGAAAATTTCCTCATATGTTGATGAGCGTATGGATCCTGTAAAATCAACAGATGCTGCTTGCAAGTATTTGCAATATTTATATCGAATTTTTGGAGATTGGCAATTAGCTATTGCGGCTTATAATGGAGGTCCTGGTGTTGTTCGTGATGCGATTAAAGCTTCAGGAGGGAAAACTAACTTTTGGGAAATAGCTGCTTTCCTACCAGATCAGACCAGAACATATGTTCCTGCCTTTATAGCTGTAAACTATGTAATGAACTACAATCAGGAGCACAATATTGCTCCTGAGAACATGAAGTTTTCTTACTTAAAACTGTCAGATGTCACTGTGAAAGAGCCTTTGTCTCTCCAGACGGTTTCTAAAGAATTGGACATTTCAATTGCGGATTTAAGACGTTTGAACCCTATTTATAAGCTTGACTTTATCCCCAATAGTGAATTGCCAGCTAAGTTAACTTTACCAGTTGATATCGCTCTCGCCTACGTTGAAAAGGAATCTGAATTATATGCTGCTCCCAAAACTAAAGTTTTGTACCACGATATCGAACGAAATATGTCATTGACGAGCGGGAAGAAGTGTATCATTCATGTGGTGAAGGCGGGTGAGTTTTTTCATAAAATAGCAATGAAGTATGCTTGTACCAGCAATAATCTTAAGAAATGGAATAAGATTAATGGAGATGTATTGCACATTGGGCAGAAACTTAAAGTCTGGGTGCCAGTGTCAGAAACGAGTAGCTCTTCACAGCTTGGTCTTAAATCGACTGTTGATGAATTTAGCATGCTTACTTATTGAAAATCCAAAATAAGACTATTAAATACTAGAAAAGATAAATCTTTAAAAAATATCAATTATGAAATCTATAATTAAGTTAAGTTTCATTTGTTTGATTCTTATCACAAGTGTCAGCTCATGCAAGAAAACAACTAAAGGCTTGATGCCAACGGTTACTGGAAAGTCTGGAGAAATGGTGGTTTTAAGTAGTAAAGCTTTATGGGATGGTATCGTAGGTGATTCTATTAAAGCAATTTTTAATGATATTCAGGTTGGTATGCCTCAGGATGAGGCTGTAATGGACCTTTTCCATTTGAATCAGGAAGCTTTCACAAGTATGTTTAAAACACATCGAAGTATCTTGGAAATTAAAGTTTCATCTTCGGTAAAGGAAACCAAATTGGTTGTAAAAGATAATATGTATGCTCGTACACAGGCTTATATGCGTATAGAGGCTGCGAGTAATCAAGAATTATTGAAGGTTTTGAAGGAAAATAGAACAAAGATTCTGAGCTATTTCTTAAGAAGTGAACGTAATCGTAAAATTGGGGTTATGTCTAAAGCGCCAGTTCAAGAGATATTTGATTATTTGAAAAAAGAAAAGAAATTCACATTGGCATTTCCATCTGGTTATGAGATTGGAAAAAAGGAACCGGATTTTTTCTGGGTTCGCAAAGAAACACCTGAATCAAGCCAGGGTATGTTTATTTATACTTACGATTATCTTTCTGAAGATGCCTTTGATAAGGATGCGATTTTATTAATGAGAAATGCGATGCTTAAGGATTTGGTTCCTGGTCCATCAAAAGGGAGCTATATGGTTACGGAACACAGTTTCCCAATTACATTTAACCACTTCGAGTTCCTGGGAAATTATGCTGTTGAGATGAGAGGTTTGTGGAAAGTTCAGAACGATTTTATGGGTGGTCCTTTCGTTAATGTTTCCTTTTTAGATAGTGTGAATAATCGTATAATTTGCATGGATGCATACGTGTATCGTCCAAATAAAGATAAGCGTGAGTTGTTGAGAGAACTGGAAGCTGTTATGTACACATACACTCCAGTTGATAAAGTTGCTAAGAAAAAGAAGAAATAGTTTCTGGTTGTAATTTTGCCAGATTTGACTTGAATAAATACAATAGACGAAGTGAATCTTCCTGACTATAATCACATTAAAGTTTCAAAGTACCGCGATAAAGTTGAAATTTTAAAACAAGTTGCGGCTCAAATTGAAAAGGATTTTTATCAATTTGGTTTTGAAGTTACATTCACAGGTGTACCAGAAAATGCCTATAATGAATTGTTTTCTCAGATAATTGAGCATGTTGGATTTATGTTGAGTCAGGATTATCATCGCTTGGTTTTGCTTTTGTATCAAATTGATTTGAGCGAAAATGAAATCCTGAAAAATGAATTAAAATATCCAAATGTGGATAAGGATCAGCTTTTGTCTGAATTAATCATTCAACGAGAGCTTAAAAAAGTTCTTATCCGAAACTATTTTAAAGAAAATCCAGATAAATTATAATCCGACTCCTTGTAAATCTCTGAAATAGAGTGGGGTGGTTATAATAGATCTTTTCTTTAATCTTATTACTTTTGTAATGCATATTCGGATTGTTCTTTTAGTTACGATGTTAGAGATTGTATGGAAGTGAAGTATTGTTTATTACGCGCTAACATTCTATTCTAAAAGAGAATAATCCAATCGAGATATATAAAATACATACAGATGAAAGATACTAAGATAAAAGTTGGAATAACTCAAGGTGATATAAATGGGATTGGTTACGAAGTGATTATAAAAACTTTGATGGATCCCCGAATTTTGGAGTTGTGTACACCCATTATTTATGGATCGCCAAAGGTTGCTGCCTACCACAAAAAAGCACTCGATATTGAAGAGTTTAGTTTAAATAATGTCAAAACAGCTCAGGAGTCACATCCTAAAAGAATTAATATTATAAATTGTACTGATGAGAATATAAAAGTTGAGTTAGGTAAATCTACATCAAGTGCAGGTATTGCATCTTTCGCTTCATTAGAAGCAGCAGTTAAGGATCTTAAAGAAGGCGATATCGATGTTTTATTAACTGCGCCTATCAATAAAAAGAATATCCAATCTAAGAATTTTGTATTCCCGGGGCATACAGAATACCTAGAAGCTAGAATCGATTCTGGAAAATCTTTGATGTTATTAATTAGCGAGAAATTGAGAGTTGGGGTTGTAACAGGTCATATTCCTATTTCTAAAGTTTCGGAGAATATTACTGAAGAGAAGATTATCGATAAATTGGATATTTTGAATAAGTCTTTGATTCAAGATTTTGGTATTCGTAAGCCTAAAGTGGCTGTTCTAAGTCTAAACCCGCATGCTGGCGATGATGGATTAATTGGCTCAGAAGAAAAAGATGTGATTATTCCAGCAATTGAAAAAGCTAGAAAAAGCGGTATAATGGCTTTAGGTCCATATCCTGCTGATGGCTTTTTCGGTTCAAACGACTATTCAAAGTTCGATGCTATTCTTGCCATGTATCACGATCAAGGTTTAACCGCTTTTAAAGCGCTTTCTTTCGATTCAGGAGTTAACTTTACTGCAGGTTTATCTAAGGTGAGAACTTCACCTGCTCATGGTACTGCCTATGCAATTGCAGGTACAAATGTTGCTTCACCAGAATCTTTCCAGAAAGCTTTGTATATGGCTATTGATGTTTATAGAAATAGAATGGAATATGAAGTCTTAAGTAAAGATCCGATGAAAGTAAAGGCACCTAGTACCGATCATCAAAATAAAAGACAGTCAGTTAAATAATTGATTTTTCTGATTCAAAATAGACTGTGAGTAAACTCATCCAAACTTACCTATATGTTTGAATATATAAAAGGCGATATAAATGCCCTTACACCAACGGCTGTAATATTAGAAAACCATGGTATGGGGTATTTTATAAATATTACTCTAAATACTTACTCTCAACTTTCCGGACATACATCTGCTCAATTGTATTTGCATCAGGTTATCCGGGATGATGCTCATTTGTTGTTCGGATTTAAAGATATGAAAGAAAGAGAAGTATTTCGTTTGTTAATTTCTGTTTCAGGTGTTGGAGCTAATACGGCTCGCATGATGCTTTCATCATTGACATCGGAAGAGGTTAAAAAGGCTATTTTCTCTAATAATTCTAAAACGTTACAAGATGTAAAAGGCATTGGGACTAAAACAGCTCAACGAATTATTATTGAGCTTAAAGATAAAATTGGGAAGGAAGATGAGATGGGTGAAATTGTGTTGTCTCAGGACAATACAATTCGAGAAGAAGCGTTATCAGCTTTAGTAATGCTTGGTTTTGCGAAAAACACTATTACTAAAGTGCTTGACAAAATTATTAAAGCAAATGCACCAACAAGTGTTGAGGAGTTAATAAAAATCGCTCTGAAACAATTGTAATACCTGAATCAAAAAAATCCCAGTTCTTGAAAAAGTTACTAAAATACATATTATCATTTTTGTTTCTATTCATCTTAGGACTGTCATTTAATGATAGTTCTTTGAAAGCAGATGCCTATTTCTTTGAGAATATGCAGCAGGATAGTACCCTTGTGAAGAGTGAGAAACAAATTGTTAATGCGAAATCACCTTTTAATAAGGCTAAAAAGAAAAGTGCTAAGGATGAAACCTTACCTTATGCTTTCGATGATGAAGACGATACTAAGCTAAAAACCAACCAAGCAAAATCGCCTTTGTATCTAAAGAATCCTACTAATATTGAAACAACGATTGTTTATGATCCTGTAACTGGAAATTATATTCTGAAGAAGCGGATTGGAGGCATGGATTATCGAAATTCAACTTCCCTGACGAAAGCAGAATTTCAAGCACAGCAAAATCAAACCACACTAAGAGATTATTGGATGGAGCGTATTTCATCTGACAGGAATGTTAGCGGTGTTGATCAGCGTTCTTTTTTAGGGTCGAAGGTATTTGGGAAATTATTCGGTAATACAGCTATTTCTATTAAACCACAAGGTGCTGCCGAACTGAGTTTTGGTATCAGTACAACTAAGGTTGATAATCCAACCATTCCTGAGGAACTAAGAAAAACCACCAGTTTCGATTTTAATGAGAAGATACAAATGAGTGTATCGGGTAAGGTGGGTGATATTCTCTCGATGGAGGTGAACTATAATACTGAAGCTACTTTCGACTATGAAAATCAAATGAAGCTGGAGTATAATGGTGATGAAGATAATATCATCAGAAAGGTTGAAGCAGGTAATGTGTCGATGCCAATTTCGAATACTTTAATTACTGGAGGTCAGAATCTATTTGGAGTAAAAACAGAGATGCAGTTTGGTAAGCTTTCAGTGGCCTCAGTTTTTTCTCAACAGAAAGGGGAAACCAAGGTCGTTAATATGGAGAATGGAGCTCAAAAGAGTGAGTTCGAAGTTTCTGCAGATAAATACGAAGCCAATCGTCACTTCTTTCTATCTAAATATTTTTACGATAACTACGATCAAGCAATGGCCAAATTACCTGTTGTTAGTTCGGCTGTTACCATTAATAAAATTGAAGTTTGGATCACGAACAAAAATTCAAATTTCGAAGACTCAAGAAACTTTATCGGTTTTGTAGATTTAGGTGAGAATCAGGCAAATATTGATAATACTACTCTATTTTCTCAAACAGAGCTAGGTGTGTACCCCGCGAATTCTAGAAATAACGCCTACCTTGATATGACCACTACTTACGGGAATATTCGTGATATCAATCAGGTAACAAATACATTATCTCCTTTGGCACCTGGATTTGCGGCTGGCAAGGATTACGAAAAAGTTGAGAATGCTCGTCTTTTATCAGAAGCTGAATATACCTTAAATAGACGTCTAGGTTTTATTTCGTTAAATCAATCTCTAAACGCAGATGAAGTTTTGGCTGTTGCTTATCAATATACGGCTAATGGAGAAGTTTATCAGGTTGGTGAATTATCGGGAACAAGTGTTAGTGCACCTCAATCTTTAATTCTTAAGTTGATAAAAGGTACAAACTTGAATCCATCGCTTCCAACATGGGAGCTGATGATGAAGAATATCTATAACATTGGAGCTTTTCAGGTTAATTCTGAGGATTTTCGTTTAGATGTCTTGTATCAGAATGATCAGGCTGGTTCGCAATTGAATTATATTGATACGGATGGAACGGGTAAGAATGAAATTTTATTGAGCCTATTAAATCTCGATAATCTAAATTCTCAACTAGATCCTAGTCCCGATGGGATGTTTGACTTTATTGATGCTTTAACAATTTACCCCAATAAGGGGCGTATTATTTTTCCATCTAAAGAACCTTTTGGTTCTTATTTGAGATCGAAAATTAGCAATAATGCAATTGCGGATAAATATGCTTTTGATGATTTGTATACAAAAACACAGAATGAAGCTCAGCAAATAGCTGAGAAAAATAAGTTTGTTTTAAAGGGGAGCTACAAGTCTAGTGGAGGGTCTGAAATTTCGTTAAATGCTTTAAATGTACAACCAGGCTCGGTTGAAGTTAAATCTGGAGGTCGTATTCTTATTGAGAATATCGACTATACTGTAGATTATACCTTAGGCAGGGTTAAAATAATCAATCAAGCTCTTCTTGAAGCAGGACAACCTATTACTATTTCATCTGAAAGTAATTCATTATTTAATATACAGACCAAAACGTTGGTTGGTGTTCAGATGGACTACCAATTTAATAATGACTTTAACTTGGGTGCAACTGTAATGCATCTATCTGAACAACCGCTAACCCAGAAAGTGAATATTGGTGATGAGCCAATTTCCAACACGATATGGGGTTTAAATGGTAGTTATAGAACAGAATCGATGTTCTTAACTAATTTGGTTGATAAGTTGCCATTTATCGAGACGAAAGAGCCGTCGCAAATATCGATCGAAGGTGAATTTGCTCAATTGGTTCCAGGGCATAATAAGGCTATTGGAAGTTCAGGAACTGCTTATATTGACGATTTTGAGGGAACAGAAACCTCAATCGACATGAAGAATTATAATTCATGGGTTTTGGCTAGTACACCACAAAATCACCCTGATTTTCCAGAAGGAAACTTAAATAATGATTTGGCCTATGGGTATAACCGTGCCAAATTGGCCTGGTATGTGATTGACCCACTTTTTAATAGAAATACATCTACAACACCTAAACATATTCGTTCTGATAAAGAACAATTATCGAATCATTACGTTCGTGAGGTTTATGAGGAAGAGATTTGGCCAAATAAGGAAACGGCTACAGGTATTCCAACGAATATTTCTGTCCTGAATTTAGCTTATTATCCTTCTGAAAAGGGTCCCTATAATTATGATGTTGATAAGTATGGAGAAATTTCTGAGGGTCTGAATACCGATGGGACTTTGAAAAATCCTGAAACACGCTGGGGTGGTATCATGCGTAAGATTGAAACCAATGATTTTGAGGCTGCTAATATTGCTTATGTTGAATTCTGGATGATGGATCCATTTGTGTATGATAAGACACATAAGGGAGGGGATATCTTACTAAATTTAGGTAATGTATCTGAAGATATTTTGAGGGACTCAAGAAAAGGTTTTGAGAATGGTCTACCAACGAGTAGTAATATTGTTCTAGTTGATACTACTGCTTGGGGACGTGTTCCATTGGTGCAATCTTTGGTTAATGCATTTGATAATGATAATGAATCTCGAAAATTCCAAGATGTTGGGATGGATGGTTTGGCTACTGAAGATGAGAGAACTTTCTTTGATAAGTATATCTTAAATATCCAGAATTCAGCGAATTTAGGTGCTGGTTCTAAAGCATACTTTGATGCGATTAATGACCCATCGACTGATAACTTCCATTATTTTAGAGGGAGTGAATATGATGCTAATGAAACGAGTATTCTTGAGAGATATAAAAACTTTAATGGCCCCGAAGGTAATTCGCCTACGGCAGATTTGTCAATTGAGTCCTACCCAACATCAGCAACAACTTTACCTGATGTTGAGGATATCAATCATGATAATACTTTAAGTGAAACAGAAGCGTATTACGAATACAAAATTCACCTTGCTCCAGATGAGATGAAGGTCGGACAAAACTTTATTGTGAATAAGGTTGAGAGTACGGTTGATCTTGCCAATGGAACAAAAGGAACTGTTAACTGGTTTCAATTTAAGGTTCCAGTAGAGGAGTACGACGCTAAATTGGGTAATATCAACGACTTTACTTCTATTCGTTTCATGAGAATGATGATGAAGAATTTTGAAGAACAAGTGGTTTTACGTTTTGCCAGTTTAGATCTTATTCGCGATGATTGGAGAAAATATGATCAAACACTTCGTCCTGATCTTGTACCATCAGGCGAAGATACTCGCTTTGAGATATCAGCTGTGAATATTGAAGAAAATGCAGAGAAAGAGCCCGTCAATTACGTTTTGCCTCCTGGTATTGATCGTGTTGTCGACCCTAGTAATCCGCAGTTGTTACAATTAAATGAGCAAGCGATTCAATTAAAAGTCACTGATTTAGAAGAAGGGGATGCTAAAGCAGCCTACAAGACTCTGAATATGGATATTCGTAAGTATGGTAAATTAAAAATGGATGTTCATGCTGAGAAGATTGATAATTTAAATTTGGAAGATGATGATTTGAGAGTCTTTATTCGAATGGGATCCGATTATCAGAATAACTACTACGAATATGAAATTCCACTAAAGATTACGCCGCATGGGCGATATACAAATAATAATTTGGATGATAGATTGATTGTTTGGCCTGATGCGAACCGTTTTGATTTTGATTTGAAATTATTTTCAGGGATAAAACAAGTTAGGAATAATGAAATGCGTCAAGCAGGAGCTTCTATTGATTTATTAACTGTTTTTAGTAGGAATGTAAGTGAACTGGACAAAAATGCAAAAGCAATAAGTGAAGATAATCAGGTTAGTATTAAAGGTAATCCGAATTTAGCCAATGTCCGTACAGTCATGATTGGTATTCGATATCCGCAAGAAGGCGATAATGCGGATGATGGGGAAAGAAAAGCTGTTGAAGTTTGGTTGAATGAACTTCGATTGACTGATTTTGACGAAGATGGAGGTTGGGCTGCTAACTTGCGAGTGACAACGAAGCTAGCTGACTTGGGAACTTTAACCTGGGCTGGTAGTCGAATGACTGCGGGTTTTGGTGGTATCGAAGATGGTGTGAATAATAGAAACAAAGAAGATATTTTCCAATATGATTTCTCGGCTAGTTTAGAATTAGGTAAATTTTTCCCTGAGAAATCAGGTGTAAGAATACCAATGTACTATGCCATTTCTGAAGAAACAGCAAATCCAGAGTATAATCCTCTTGACCCAGATATACCTCTTGATGTAGCACTTGATCAAGCTGCAAATAAGAAAGAACGCGATTCAATTAAGCATATCGCTCAGGATTATACCAAACGTAAGAGTTTTAATTTGACTAATGTTCGTATTGAAAAGCAAGATGGTAAAGCGAAGCTTTTAGATGTTTCGAATCTTTCTGCGACTTATTCTTTTAACGAAACGTTTTCTCGTAATGTGAACAAGGTGCGCGATTTGGAGAAGAATTATCGTGGTGTGTTGAATTATACTTATAGTTCGCGACCAAAGAATTATTCCCCATTTACGAAATCTAAATCCTTAAAGTCACCCTATTTGCGTTTGTTACGTGATTTCAACTTTTATTTGATGCCTACCCAGCTTTCTGTTCGTTCAGATATTCAAAGGTATTACAGAGAGGTTGAGACTAGAAATATTGAGCAGCCAGATCTATTGATAACACCAACCTACGATAAGAATTTCAATTGGTATCGTTATTACGATTTAAAATATAATCTAACTAAGAATCTCAAATTTGATTTTTCAGCAACGAATACTTCAAGAATTGATGAACCTGATGGAATTGTAGATAAGGATAGAGATCGAGATGCGTATAATATTTGGAAAGATTCGATCTGGAATAATATAATGGATGGTGGACGTAATGTGAAATATCATCACAATTTTAATGTCACATATAAGGTGCCGATCAATAAGATTCCATTCTTAAATTGGACATCATTGACGACTCGATATACTGGATCTTATGATTGGAATGCTGGCGCAATTTTGGAGGATGAAACACTCAATCATGGAAATACGGTTCGTAATTCGAATAATATTCAGTTGAATGGTCAAATGAATATGGTTAATCTCTATGATAAGTCTAAATTCCTGAAGAGAATCAATCAGAAGTATAGTGGAACACAACGATATAGAACTAAGAGTAAGAAATTCGAAAAAGTAAGTTTTGAGGGCGAAGTAGACGAACTTAAAGCAAATGTAGGTAAGTCTGTTTATCACAAATTGGGAACGAAAGATATTCAGCTTAAAGTTTATGATTTGGAGGGAAAAGAAGTTCGAGTTGAGTACCGTCCTCTTTCAGGTAATCGAGTGCGGGTGATTTCGAAAAAATCATTGAAAAATGCACGTGTCAGAATTAGTGGTAAAATAGAGGAGAGGGATAACTTATTTGTGAAAGCAAGTGAAGGTATCCTTAGATTGGGAATGAGTGTTAGGAATATTTCTTTGGGATATTCTGAAACTAACTCAACGACTTTACCTGGCTATTTACCACAAACAAATTTCTTTGGTGGTGAAAGTTATAATGGGTCAAAGGCTCCAGGATTTAATTTCTTGATTGGTAATCAGGATAGAAATTTTGCAGCAGATGCAGCTCGTAAAGGTTGGATAACAACTGATCCTACTTTGAATGCACCTTTTGTAATGACGCATACTGAGAACTTCACATTCCGATCGACCATTGAGCCAATTAATGGTTTAAAGATTAATCTGAATGCCAATAGAACTTATTCAAAGAATACAAATGAGTTTTACATCTATAATGAAACAACATCAACAGCAGATCAACCCGTTTTTGATGCTAAAAACAAGACCTTAACGGGTAATTTCAGCATGACTTTTATGAGTCTGAAATCAGCTTTCTTTAGCATCGGAAATACAGGTGATTATTCATCAACTTATTTTGATGAATTTTTAGATACAAGAAAAACGGAATCTTTACGCCTGGCAAAACAGCGTTGGGGCGAAGGGTATGAAGGACATTCAATTCTTGATGCTAAAGATAAAGAGACAGGTTATTATGAAGGTTACGGTCCAACTTCTCAAGAAGTGCTTATTCCATCTTTCTTGAAAGCCTATGGTGGAGGTGGAAGTAAGTATAATAAGCTCTTTCCTGGTATTGATAAGTTGATGCCAAACTGGCGAGTTACATTTGATGGTTTATCAAAGATTCCTGTAGTTAAGCGTTATTTTAAGTCGATTAATATGAATCATTCATATACTTCGACCTACAACGTTGGTTCTTATAATAACAACCTTAATTTTACTGGAGAAGATGATAATTTCGATTTAATCGATAATTATCTTCCAATGTACGAGGCTAATTCTGTTTCGATGAACGAGCAGTTTAATCCCTTGATCAATATCGATATGATGTGGAAAAATAACTTCACCACGACATTTGAAATGAAACGAACTCGTAACTTGATTTTAAGTCTTGCAAATACACAATTGACTGAGGTTGCATCGAGTGAATTCATCTTTGGATTAGGTTATCGTTTTGATAATTTAGGATTAATTATTGGATCTGGTTCGGGGCAGAAGAAGTTTGATAGTAATTTAAATCTACGTGGTGATTTATCTATCAGAAAGAATAATACCATTATTAGAAAGATTGTTGATGAAGTGGATCAGTTGACTTCAGGGCAGAAGGTTGTGACCATTAAGATGTCTGCAGATTACGTTTTAAGTAGTCGTTTTAATCTGAGATTGTATTACGATAGAATTGTAAATGAACCCTATGTGTCTCTATCATATCCAACTACAACAACTGAATTTGGAGTAAGTGTGCGTTTTACATTGGCCCAATAGACTTATGTCCAACAACATAAACAAAAGCTTAATTTGAAATAAGAGTTTATTCAATAGTTCAAAAAAAAATGTAAATTTGGGGCAAATAATGAACCAGATATAAACAAGAATTAATCATGAACGTACCTGAAAATTTAAAGTTTACAAAAGATCACGAATGGATTCGTGTTGAAGGTGATATTGCCTTTATTGGTGTTACTGATTTTGCTCAAGGAGAATTAGGAGATATCGTTTTTATCGAAGTTGAAACTGAAGGTGAAACTTTGGATAAAGAAGAAGTTTTTGGAACTATTGAAGCTGTAAAAACTGTTTCTGATATGTTCATGCCACTAAGTGGTGAAGTTTTGGAATTCAACGAAAAGTTGGAAGATGCTCCAGACTTGGTAAACTCTGATCCATATGGTGAAGGTTGGATTATTAAAGTTAGTATTGCAGAATCTTCAGAACTTGAAGATCTATTAACTGCTGATCAGTACAAGGAATTACTTTAATAGTATTCTTACGATATACAAAGCTCCGATTTATCGGGGCTTTTTTTATGTCCATATTTCTTCTGTCGGAGCATTTTATCTCAACGATGAATAATGCCTCTATTTTCAATAGAAAGACTCTTACAATTGTTAATTCTAATGCTAAAAGATATCTAATACAACTAGATTCTAGTCTGAGCTTAATAAACTCTGATAGGAACCAAAAAAGAGAGGCTGTTTCGAATGAAACAGCCTCTCTTTAAATATATGTTTTGAGCTATTATTTTAGCTTCTTAGCAACTTCTACTTCTTCAAAAGCTTCTACCATGTCACCAATCTTAATGTCGTTGAATTTATCGATATTCAAACCACACTCATAACCTTTAGCAACTTCCTTAGCATCATCTTTGAATCGTTTCAATGAACCAAGTGTTCCCGAGTAAATCACAATACCGTCACGGATTAGTCGGATCTTAGAATTACGTTTGATCTTTCCATCACGTACAATACAACCTGCAATAGTACCAACTTTAGTAATCTCGAACGTTTCGGTCACTTCAACAGTAGCCACGATTTCTTCCTTAATCTCAGGAGAAAGCATACCTTCCATTGCTGATTTCAATTCTGCGATAGCATCATAGATAATTGAGTATAATCTGATATCGATTTCCTCTTTCTCAGCAATCTTTCTTGCTCCAACTGATGGTCTCACCTGGAAACCAACAATAATAGCATTCGATGCGGTTGCAAGCATAACATCCGATTCAGAGATCTGTCCAACAGCTTTGTGGATAACATTTACCTGAATTTCTTCGGTTGATAGTTTGATTAATGAGTCAGAAAGTGCCTCAATAGAACCATCCACGTCACCTTTAACAATAACGTTAAGCTCCTGGAAGTTTCCAATTGCAATACGACGACCAATTTCAGCAAGAGTAATATGTTTCTGAGTTCTTAGACCCTGCTCACGCTGCAACTGCTCACGCTTATTAGCAATTCCACGGGCTTCTTTTTCACTCTCCATAACGTTGAAGTTATCACCCGCTTGTGGTGCACCGTTCAAACCAAGGATCAATGCTGGTTCAGAAGGACCAACTGTATCAATTTTCTGTCCACGCTCGTTAAACATAGCCTTAACGTGACCTGTATAACTACCCGCTAGTAGAATGTCACCAACTTTAAGAGTTCCAGCTTGAACTAATAGCGTTGTAACGTAACCTCTACCTTTATCTAGTGAAGATTCAATAACCGAACCAATGGCACGTTTATTTGGATTTGCTTTAAGCTCTAGCATTTCAGCTTCTAGCAATACTTTTTCAAGTAATTCTTCAATGTTTATTCCGTTTTTAGCCGAAATTTCCTGACACTGATATTTCCCCCCCCAGTCTTCAACCAGGTAGTTCATATTAGCAAGTTCACTTTTAATTCTTTCTGGGTCTGCACCATCTTTATCGATCTTATTAATCGCAAAGACGATAGGTACACCTGCAGCACTAGCGTGATTGATTGCTTCGATTGTTTGAGGCATCACGTTATCATCAGCAGAAATAATAATAATTGCGATATCAGTTACCTGAGCACCACGAGCACGCATAGCCGTAAAGGCTTCGTGACCTGGAGTATCAAGGAAAGAAACGCGTCTACCATCATCAAGTTTTACGTTGTAAGCACCAATATGCTGGGTGATACCTCCGGCTTCACCTTCAATTACGTTCGCATGACGCACGTAATCAAGTAATGAAGTCTTACCGTGGTCAACGTGACCCATTACGGTTACAATAGGAGGTCTAGAAATTAAATCTTCTTCTTTATCTTCCTCTTCAACGATTGATTCTTGAATTTCAACACTTACAAATTCAGCTTCAAAACCAAACTCATCAGCAACAACAGAAATTGTCTCTGCATCCAATCGTTGATTGATTGATACAAAAAGACCAAGTCCCATACAAGTTCCAATAATTTGGGTTGCAGTTACCTCCATCATAGAAGCAAGTTCACTTACAGTTACGAATTCAGTAAGTTTGATTGTGTTCTTTTCAGCTTCTTTTTTGTTATCAATCTCTTGCTGTCTAACACTTACCATGTCGCGTTTTTCACGACGGTGTTTAGCTCCTTTTGATTTGCCACCCTTAGATGTCAATCTAGCTAAAGTATCTTTAATTTGCTTTTGAACATCTTCCTCTGTCACCTCTTTTTTGACAGGAGCTTTTTTCTTCAGCTTATTAAATTTCGAGTCTTTTGCTGGTCTTCCCGAAGTACTACCTGTAGCAGCTGCTCTAGCCGCACCAGCACCAGTTCCTTTAGGGCGATTAACGCCTTTTTGAGCCTCAACATTTACTTTTTCGCCATCCTTCTTAATACGCTTACGTTTTTTGCGCTGGTTTTTGGCTTTATCTTTATCTGCCTGAGTTGTTTTCTTCTCAACAGGTAGTTCAATTTTACCAATAACTGTAGGACCAGTTAATCTTTGAGTTGATGATTTGAAGATTTCTTCTTCTTTCTTCTCAGGTTTAGCAGGAGGTGTAGTTGTAGCGTCTGGAGTTGTTTTAGTTTCAACAACAGGCTTTGTAGTTGGAGGAGTAACTGTTTTTTGTTTCTCTTTTCTCTCTACATCCTTTTCTGCTTTAGTTTTTTTAGCAGGACGGGTTCTTTGATTCATTGCATTCAAATCAATTTTCCCGATGACTTTAAATTCTTCTTTTTTATCAGAAGATTTTGCTTCCTCTTTTTTAGGCACTTCCATTTTAACAGATTGTTCTTCGGGAATAGCCTCCGAAGGTTGTTTAGCTTCTTCTTTAGATTTAGCTTTAGCAATTTTTTCTTCAGATACGGGGATTTTGTCTTTCTTCACAGGTTCCTCCTCAACTTTCGATTCCTTTACCTTTGCTTCTTCTTTCTTTTTTGGTTTTGATACTGCATCTAAATCAATCTTCCCAACAACTTTTAAGGTGCTTTTAGGTTCAACTTCTTTAGGTGTTTCAACAGTTTCTTCTCGCACTGGTTCAGAACCTTCTAAATATACAGGGTCTTTTTTCTCACGAGTGCTCTTCAGATTTACTTTTTCGGATTCCTTCTTCAGATTAATATCTGAACTGTACTCTTTTGCAAGAATATCATAAGCCTCTCCGGACACTTTATTATTAGGATTTGAATCCATTTCAATTCCTTTTTTATTTAAGAATTCCACAATGGTAGTAATACCTACATTGAATTCTCGTGCTAGTTTACTAAGTCTTATATTTTTATTGACTTGTGTCATATTCTGAAGTTAACTGTTAAAATGTCTGTATCTTAAACTAAAAATGTTGAGGATTTGAATAGCTTTATTCAAATTCTGATTTCAAGATGTTTAATACTTCTTCAATTGTCTCGATTTCAAGATCTGTTCTTTTCTCTAATTCCTCTGCAGTAAGTTCCAACACAGAACGGGCGGTGTCGCAACCTATTTTCTTAAATTCTTCGATGATCCAAGCTTCAATCTCGTCACTAAATTCTGACAAGTTTACATCTTCTTCACCTTCAACTTCGTTTTCTACTTTCTCACGATAAACGTCGATTTCGTAACCCGTCAGTTGTCCTGCAAGTTTAATATTTAAACCACCTTTACCAATAGCTAATGATACTTCTTCTGGATTTAAGTATACTTCAGCTCTTTTGGTTTCATCGTTGAATTTAACCGAGTTTACTTTTGCAGGGTTAAGTGCACGTGAAATAAACAATGAGGTGTTTGTTGTGTAATTAATGACATCAATATTTTCGTTTCTTAACTCACGAACAATACCGTGAATTCTCGATCCTTTCATACCAACACAAGCTCCGACAGGATCAATACGTTCGTCGTATGATTCAACGGCTACCTTTGCTCTTTCACCAGGAACACGTACAATATTTTTGATTGTAATTAGACCATCGAAAATTTCAGGAACCTCAAGTTCGAATAAACGCTCAAGGAATACTGAAGATGTTCTTGATATAATAATAAGAGGACTGTTGTTTTTCACTTCAACACGAACAACAACGGCTCTCAAGGTTTCACCTTTACGGAAATAGTCTGAAGGGATCTGTTCGGTTTTTGGCATGATCAATTCGTTACCTTCATCATCGATAACAAGAATTTCTTTTTTCCAAATCTGATAAACTTCACCTGTTATAATCTCACCAATCCTATCTTTATAAATGTTGAAGATATTATCTTTTTCAAGCTCCATGATACGAGCTGACAAGTTCTGGCGAAGAGTTAAAATTGAACGACGTCCAAAATCCAAGAATTTAACTTCATCCGTTACTTCTTCACCCTCTTCATAGTCTTCGTCAATTTTTTTCGCTTCTGATAGTGAAATCTGAAGATTATCATCTTCAACCTCTCCATCCTTTACAACTTCACGATTTCTCCAAATCTCCAAATCACCCTTATCTGGGTTAATGATGATGTCAAAGTTTTCATCTGTACCGTAGTTCTTCAAAATAAGGTTTCGGAAAACATCTTCCAAAACACTCATCATGGTAGCACGATCGATGTTTTTTAACTCTTTAAATTCTGAAAAAGTTTCAATAAGATTCATAAGACTCAGTGATTCACTTGTTAAAAAGTAATTATATCTTTTGTTGATTTTATTTGCTCGAAGCTGAATGTTAGTGATTTAGAAACTGTTTGTTTCTTTTTCTTTCCTTCTACTTTGATTAACTCCTCAACCTCAACTTCAATTTCATTTTCTCCAACGACTAATAATTTGCCGATGAATTTATTGCCATCCGTTGTAAGGACCTCAACATCTTTACCTATATTTTTGTGATACTGCTGTATCACTTGAAAAGTTTGTCCAATTCCTGCTGAAGATACCGATAATTCAAAATCTTCAACCTCTCTATCTAAGTGACCTTCAATTGCGCGGCTTAATTCGATACATGTAATGATTGGAACACCAGCAAGGCTGTCAATCATCACAGAAATAATATTGCCAGAGGAGACTTTAGTTTCGACTAAATAAAGATCGCTATTTTCGATCTCTTTTTCAATAATTCCTTGTATTGTTTTTTTGTCAATCATAAAGGAGTTTCTTTCAATAAAATAGGGGACTTTGTTGTCCCCTAAAGCACATGTGAATTGTTACTTTTCGCTGCGAAATTAGATATATTTGTTTTAATATGCAAATGACAGGAGTCTAAATTATTGTTTTCTAATTGATAATGAGTTTTCCTAGACCTAAGATGAAGGTGTTTTCATGTCGTATGTGATGGCTTGTGTCTCTTTTTGTTACATTTGTTAAGATAAGATTAGAATTTGGAGGAATGGCTTTATTTTTGGCTCTAAGCTCTAAAGATAGAGTGAATTTTGATTAAGCGAACGTGTTGCGTATGTGTTAATTAATAATAATTTCAATTTAAAGAGATGAAACATAAGGTTTTGAGTGATCCAATTCATGGGTTTATCCATATTCCATCAGGACTCCTCCATGAGCTTGTTGAACATCCCTTTTTTCAACGTTTACGTCGTATAAGGCAACTCGGAATGACTTTTCTGGTTTTTCCTGGAGCTAATCATAGTAGATTTCAGCACGTTTTAGGTGCAACTTATTTGACTCAGATGGCTTTGGAGTCTCTTCAATCTAAGGGTGTAGAAATTACTCCTGAAGAATCTGAAGCAGTAAAAACAGCGATTCTTCTTCACGATATTGGTCATGGACCTTTTTCTCACGCCCTCGAATATAGCATTGTTGATGGAATTACTCACGAAAGATTATCGGAATTATTTATGGATCGGTTGAATTCTGAGTTTGATGGTCGATTGAGTTTGGCAATAAAAATCTTTAAAAATGAATATCATAAGCCTTTCTTAAATCAATTGGTATCCAGCCAGCTTGATATGGATCGTTTGGATTATTTGCGTCGGGATAGTTTTTTTACGGGTGTAAGCGAGGGGGCAATTGGATCGACTCGAATTATCAAAATGCTTGATGTGGTAGATGGAAATTTAGCGGTTGAAGCAAAAGGGATTTATTCTATCGAAAAATTTCTTATTGCTCGCAGATTGATGTACTGGCAAGTGTATTTGCATAAAACAAGTTTAGCGGCTGAAGAAATGTTGGTGAGAATACTCAAAAGAGCAAAATATCTGGCTGATAAGGGTGAAGACTTGTTTGGAACACCTGCCTTGCGTTATTTTCTTTACAACAAAGCTGGCTTAAGACAATTTAAGAGCAAGGAGAAAGTTGCCGAAGGTAAAGACGTGCTTGAGGTTTTTTCGGATTTGGATGATAATGATATTATGGTATCGATAAAGGTTTGGGCCAATCATTCTGATAAAGTTTTAGCCTATCTCTGTAAAGCGATGAAGGATAGGCGGCTGTTTAAAATCGAAATAGAAAAGAAGCCTTTTACTAAAGATCATGTGGCTGATATTCGAGAAAAAATTAAAGATCAATTGGGCTGCTCAAACCATGCTTTAAACTATTTGGTGATTAAAGGCTCAATTTCGAATAATGCATATAATAGAGATGATGATAGGATAAATATTCTTTTTAAAGATGGTAGTCAGCAGGATATTGGTGAGGCATCGGATATGTTAAATATTTCAGTATTATCTAAAACTGTCAAAAAGTATTATCTCTGTTATCCTAAGTTTTAAATATATGTAAAGGTCTTTTGATTAGTGTGTTTGTTGTTCTATTTAGTTGATTAGTGATCGGTTATACTTGTGTTTTTATTAAAAAGAGAAGAGTAAGGGATGGTCTATATTAAGATGATTGCTCATGCTTTATGATCTAAATTTTTATAGCCTTAAAATATTTATTAGATTTGCGTAAATTTTGCCTATCGAAACCGAGTTCTGGAACCGTCTATAATTCAGGCTTATGTTTTAGCATAAAGTCGAAAGATTGTTCATGATATCAAAATTTAAAAAGGATTGAACTTCAGTGGTTTCCAAAGTGAACATTCTGTGTTTACTTATTTATAAGGCATATAGAAAATAAAAAGATGAATTTTACAGCAAATGATATTGCAGAGTTTCTGAATGGTGAGGTTGATGGCGACGGAACAGTTTCAGTAAACAATGTATCCAGAATTGAAGAAGGTGAAGCAGGAACTTTATCGTTTTTAGCGAATCCTAAATACGTACATTACATTTATGAAACTAAATCGTCAATCGTTTTAGTCAATAAAGATTTTGTTGCAGATAAAGAAATTTCAGCAACTTTAATACGTGTCGAAGATGCTTACCAGGCTTTAGCACAACTGTTGGAGATGTATGAGCAGAGCAAGCCTCAACATGTAGGTATTGAGCAACCTTCTTTTGTTAGTAAAACGGCAACTGTGGGTGAGCAAGTTTATATTGGAGCTTTTGCCTATGTTGGTAGCAATGTAAAATTAGGTAAGAATGTGAAACTATATCCACATGTGTATGTTGGAGACAATGTAACGATTGGTGACAATACCATTTTAAATTCAGGTGTTAAAGTATACCAAAATTGCGTGATTGGAGCGGAATGTATTTTTCACTCTGGTGTGGTAATAGGAGGAGATGGTTTTGGATTCGCTCCATCATCGGCAAACGATTATAAAAAAGTACCTCAAGTTGGAAATGTGATTATCGAAGATCATGTTGAAATTGGAGCAAACACTTGTGTGGATAGAGCAACTATGGGATCAACAATCATCCGTAAGGGTGTAAAACTTGATAACTTGATTCAGGTCGCTCATAATGTTGAAATTGATGAGAATACAGTGATTGCTGCTCAAACGGGTATCGCAGGATCTAGTAAAGTTGGTAAGAATTGTATGATTGGTGGTCAGGTTGGTTTAGCTGGTCATTTGTCAATTGCTGACGAAGTAAAAATTGCAGCACAATCAGGTATTGGAAGAACTATTAAAAAAGAGGGTGTGGTTCTTCAAGGATCGCCAGCTTTTGAATTTGGTCCTTACCAAAAATCATATGTATTATTCAAGAATCTTCCGAAAATGCGTGAGCAAATTATGGCATTGGAGAAAGAGATAAATGAATTGAAAAAATAAATTGTTTGAGAATAATTGAAGCGCAGAATTTCATTGCGATTTAAATCTTAAATAAGAATAAGAGTATTGAATAAGAATGGCTGATAAACAAAGAACGATAGCAAAAGAATTTTCTCTGACAGGAAAAGGTTTGCATACAGGCTTAGAGGTTTCAATTAAATTTTTACCTGCTGAGGAAAATCACGGTTATCAATTTAGAAGAGTTGATCTTGAAGGACAGCCTACTATTAAAGCAAGTGCTGAATATGTTGGAGATACTTCACGAGGTACTGTTTTGCAAAAAGGCGAATGTAAGGTTCAGACTGTTGAGCATGCACTTTCAGCTTTGTATGGTTGTGGTGTTGATAATTGTATGATAGAGCTTAGTTCGTCGGAGCCACCAATTTTGGATGGAAGTGCCAAATTATACGTCGAAGGGATCGAGGAAGTTGGTATTGTAGAGCAAGCAGCAAACCGTGAGTATTTTGTTGTGAAGGAGAAAATCGTTTATAAAGACGAAGCAAAAGGATCGGAATTAATTATTCTCCCAGATGATGAGTTTAGTGTAAACGCGATGATTTCTTTCGATTCAAAAGTTTTGAGAAATCAGTTTGCGAGCATGAATAGTTTAAGCGAATATAAAGACGAAATCTCGATGTGTCGTACCTTCGTTTTTGTTCGTGAGTTAGAATTCCTTTTGAATAACAACCTTGTAAAAGGGGGTGATTTGGATAACGCGATCGTTATTATGGATCAGCCAATGGAGCAAAATGAGTTAGATCGTATTGCTGCTTTGTTCGATCACGAAAGTGTTGAAGTAAAAGAAGGTGTTCTAAGTAATTTAGATTTGTATTTTGATAACGAATGTGCTCGTCACAAGTTGCTTGACGTAATTGGTGATTTAGCACTTTGTGGTAAGTTTATAAAGGGTAGAGTGATTGCAACCTGCCCAGGGCACGGTCCTAATACCGAAATGGCTAAAGTATTAATCAATAGAATTAAAAAAGAGATGGGAAAAGATTCAGTACCGGCTTACGATCCTAATAAAGAGCCTGTTTTAGACATTAATGGGGTAATGAAATTATTACCACATCGTCCTCCATTTTTGTTGGTTGACAAGATTATTGACATTCAAAGCGATAGTATCGTAGGGGTGAAAAATGTTTCAATGAATGAACCTTTTTTCGTAGGTCACTTCCCAGGAGAACCCGTAATGCCAGGTGTTTTAATGGTTGAAGCTATGGCTCAATGTGGAGGGATCTTAGTTTTAAGTCAGGTTGAAGATCCAGATAATTATGGAACTTACTTTTTGACTCAAAACAATATCAAGTTTAGAAAAAAGGTTGTGCCAGGGGATACCTTAATTTTCAAATTAGAATTCTTATCGCCTATACGTCGTGGAATTGCTAATATGAGAGGTTTGGCTTATGTGGGTGATACCATTGTAGCCGAAGGTGAATTTATGGCTCAGATTGCCAAGAAGAAATAATCTGTGTTATTTCAATCTTGTATAGATTAGTATAGAAATTTTCATCTATCGGAGAGAAGATTAAGGCTTAGGCGCTTATTCTTCCGAAGTGTAAATAAAAAATATAAAATGAAGCAGCCCTTAGCTTATGTACATCCCGAGGCAAAAATTGCCGACAATGTGGTTATCGAGCCTTTCGTAACCATCGATAAGGATGTTGTGATTGAAGAAGGAACACGTATTGGTTCAAATGCAACCATTCTTGAAGGAACACGAATTGGGAAAAACTGTAATGTATTTCCTGGTGCCGTAATTGGTGCTGTACCTCAGGATTTGAAATTTCGTGGTGAAAAAACGACGGTAGAGATTGGAAACAATACAACCATTCGTGAATGTGTAACCATTAACCGAGGAACATCTGCAAAAGGTAAAACCATTATTGGTGATAACTGTTTGTTGATGGCCTATTCTCACATTGCTCACGATAGTGTGCTAGGGAATAATATTATTATCGGTAATGCTTCTCAGATTGCTGGTGAGGTTGTGATTGACGACTATGCTATTCTTAGTGGTTTGGTAGCCGTTCACCAATTTGTTCATATTGGTTCTCATGTTATGGTTTCAGGTGGTTCTCTTGTTCGTAAGGATATTCCTCCATTTGTGAAAGCAGCTCGTGAACCAGTTTCTTATGTAGGTGTTAACTCAATTGGTTTACGTCGTCGTGAGTATTCTAACGAAAAGATTCGCGAGATTCAGGATGTGTACCGTTACTTATACCAAAAAGGGATGAATAATCATGCAGCGATTGAAGCCATTGAAGCTGAAATGCCTGCTTCACCAGAGCGTGATGAGATTATTCTTTTTGTGAAGAATTCGAAACGAGGTATTATGCGTGGGTATTTCCCAGAGTAATATTTTGATGATATTTGATATTAAAAAGCGCTTGTTTCAATCTCGAAACAAGCGCTTTTTTGCTGATATAAAACCTGACGGAGTCTTTTTACCCGTGAGAGTTTAGTAGCTTATTGACTTTAAAGTTGTGTAGATATGGTGTAATGTTTTTTTTATAAACCCTTACAGGTTCTTCGAACTCTGTCAGGTTTAGAATGTCTTAAAAATCAAAACAGGCAGTTTCTAAGAAACTGCCTGCTTTAATTGTTTGATATATTTTAGTGGAATATGCTATTCATTTTTTTCATCAGCAAATTAACACATCACCCTATCATCACATCAACAGATCTATTCCGTAAAGTTAGTCCACCCTTGAGCTTGAAGTGCAATCTCGGTATTGTCGCGAGCAACCATATACTTTCCTTTGCTTGCTTCGCAGATATGACCAATAATTTTCACATCAGGCATTTTTTCGATTTCCTCATGTTTGTCAAGTGGCACAGTGAAAAGTAATTCATAATCTTCACCACCGTTAAGGGCGAAAATAGAATAGTTCATATTCAACTCCTCGGCCATCTTATGTGTCTCGTAATCGATAGGAATTTTCTCTTCGTAAATCTGACAACCTACATTCGAATTTTCACAAATATGGAAGAGTTCCGATGATAAACCATCCGAGATGTCAATCATCGATGTAGGAACGATCTTAGCGTCCTGTAAGCTCTCGAAAATATCCTTTCTAGCCTCAGGCTTAAGTTGACGCTCCAGAATGTAGTCATGACCTGTTAGGTCTGGCTGAATTTCAGGATTGTTCTCAAAAATACGCTTCTCTCTGTCTAAAAGTTGAAGACCTGCATAAGCCGCACCAAGATCACCCGTTACACAAATTAAATCATTTACTTGAGCACCGCTACGATAAGCAATCTTATCTTCATCGGCTTCGCCAATGGCCGTTACCGAAATGCAAAGACCAGTAAGTGAAGATGTGGTGTCTCCACCAACCAAATCAACCTTATACTTCTCGCAAGCCATATGGATACCTTCGTAAATCTCATCAATAGCCTCTAAGGTGAAACGCTTCGAAATCGCTAAAGAAACAGTCACCTGCTTAGGCTCAGCATTCATGGCGTAAACATCAGAAACATTCACCACAATAGCCTTATAGCCCAAATGACGAAGTGGGGTGTACATTAAATCGAAATGGATGCCTTCAACCAAAAGATCGGTTGTAACGATAGTTTTCTTACCAGATTGATTTAATACCGCTGCATCATCACCTATACCTTTTAGAGTGCTTGGCTGTGTTAGTTTCACGCTTTTGTTTAGGTGTTTGATTAAACCAAACTCACCCAATGTCGATATATCGGTTCCTTGATTGTTGTTTTCCTGCATGGTTTCTCTTTTTTAAGCCCCATCAGCGAATAGATTCTCGCTACTAGGCGCTTGGTTTCAGTTTGGTGGCAAAGGTATAGAAAAATTTAAGAATGGGTTAGATGAATTTTAGTAGCCTGTTTGTTCGGAGGATTTGTATTTATTTTAATCGAGTACATTTAGGCTTGAATACTTATGAGCTGGGTAAATTGGATTTGAGTTAAACAATCATCTTGTATGTTGTGAAATGGAGATTGTATTTAACTTTAATCTTTTGGGCTTTTGGGTAAAACTTTTAGGATAAATCGTGCTTCGATATACGATTGATGCTAATATTTTTAAGCTAAACTGTGGTTCGATACTCGATTTTTGTGCCTCGAAGCAGGCTAGGCTTAACTTTTTTAGTCGCAAGCGTGTCTGCATACTCGATAGTCGAGTGTCGATACTCGATTAAACCTAAAAGAGTCGTAGTATGGGGCTTTGGTTTAAAGGAAAAAGCGGAATCCTATAAATAAGGACTCCGCTAGTTTCGTTTATACTTCTTCTTTGTCTGTGTTTTTATGGTTTGGGAAGAATTGTTTCAGTTCATTGTACAGTGGCATAGCCTCCTGATCGTGTTCGTTTGCAAAATAACGAACCGAACGATAGTAGGCCATCGAATCCTGATAGTTATCGTTATCCAATAATATTTTGGTGTCGCTCAGTTTTTGTCGAAGCTGTTCTAGTTTACGAAGCATATTCTCAATCTGTTCTCGTGCAATAAAATCCCGTTCAAACTCTTCCAAATTCACAAAGTTTGGAATGTATTTGGGATTCTCACGCATAATCAGCTTGGTTTTGTTCACCAACAATTTATTGGTCTCGTTTATAGAACCAAAAGTAGAACGCTGCTCTGGAGTTAAGCCGGGTGCATTTATATTTGCCGAGGCCAACAAAGCATCTAAATGTGTGTTGTTTTCAGTTAACTCTTCTGGGGTAAACACCACCTGTATTAAATCATTATTCTTCATATTCTTTTATTAAATGGTTAGTTAATAATTATTTATCAAGAATGAATTTAACGAAAATTTCAATTCACTGTTCAGTATAGAATGTGTTCTTTAACTCTTCGAAAATGAAGGGGATATCTAGTTAGTCTGAACCTTCACACGATCTCCCAAGCTTAAACCTTCGGTTATCTCTATTCTTAGGCCATCGGAAAGGCCTGTTTTTACCAGGCGTTTGCTCTTAAAATGAAAATGAATAATTCAATTGAATTTGTGAGGGACGTAGTTCGTAGTAATTATTGACTATTGAGTATTCATCAACGAAGTAGTTTGAATAGCTTGATTTGTTGAAAATATTTGTCCAACGAATCTCAATTTTACTCTGTTTGTTTTTTAAAGTGTAATTGTATATTAAATCTAAAAAGATATTTTCTGAACCTTCATTTTTAAGGTATTCCGATGAGCATCCAAAGTAGTGATTATCCTTTGGGTAAATCATGAGGTTCATGATATGCGATTGTTGTTTAACCTTATTGTTATTTCCTTTGTCTACTTTCGACATCAACCATGAAAATTGATTTTTATATTCGAGATTCATCCATGAAAAAACATCACTTGTGATCTTACCATTAAGGGAGAAGTTTTCATTCTGTATTGGTGTCATGCTCTCGTTTAAGAACATTTTCTGTTGATCTAGCATATAATTTGATTTCAGCGAAAAATTGGTTTTCCAATTGCTGATATATTTGCTAGCTTGAGCAAACACATTGTGTGAGTACGCTCGATTATCGTTCTTTTTCATTTGTAACAACATGGAACCATCATTCTGAATTTGATTGTGTAGAATGAGATCTTTTTCACTTTGCATGTATGTATAACCTGCATAGGCAAAAATAGATGACAGAGGATTCTTATAATGCAAAGTCGTTCCCATGCTCTGTCCTTTAGTTTCTCCTAAAATAGCTTCTTGTTTTTGCAAGCGACGGTAATTCTCCAACACATTGGCATAATTAATTCTTCTACTGTCACCCACTTTGTGGATTTTTTTCCAAGTATTTTTCCAGGTGAAAAATGCATTAAATTCATAATTCAATCTCAACTTTGGCTGGAACAGAAACGTATTCTTTTGTGTGGATATATTAGAAATTTTATCCGATATATTATAATTGGTATAGCTTAAGGGCAGATCGGCATATAGCTTAAAGCGTTCTGTTATGTACTGAATGCTTTCGTTGCCATAGATTTTATTTTTTCTGAAGTTTAACTGATTTTGGAACTCTTTACCTAAATCTGTTTCAATCAGATTATCGTTTAGGTAGATTCTGGAATCAAAATCCTTTTGCTGATGTTGATAGCCTATTTTGTGAGTAAGACTCCACCTTTTAATTTTATTAATCAGACTTATCGAATGATTAATATTCAATTCTTCATTGTTAGCTTCTTGCAAAATGGCATCATAGCTTTTGCCTGAGTTGAAAATATCTTCGTAAACACCTGGCTTTACAAGTAAACTTTGTGGAGCCTTATTGTATGAAACAAAAGAGGCAAGCTGCCACATTTTTTTACCAAGGGGTTTAATCCATTTTAATTTATTGGAAAAAGATTGAAAGGGATTTTGATAATCTTGTCTTATAGGACTGTTGTTTTGACTAACATGTCCCAATTGTTTATCCCAATACGCTTGTATTTTTAAGGTGTTCTTAAGATAGTTTCGATCAGAGTTTTGGCTCAGCGTGAATTCGTTTATTAGCGAACGTTTGGTTAATCTGTTATTAATTTTTTCCTGTAGGATAATGGTGTCATTCCCCAAGTGGTATTCACTTCTGCTTCCACCATTGTGTTTCTGGTAATCGTTAAGATAAGAGCTGTTTACCCTTAGTTGTAAATCGTGATTTAATATTAATAGATAATTTGTTGATAGCAGATGGATGTTGTTATTAAGATACCGGCTTGTATTAAAGTTGGGCGTGGATAAATTCTGTATGCCCAACAACTCCTCCTTTTCTGTGTTGTTATCCAGCATATCCATTAAATCCTCAATGCTGAAAGTTTTCAGATCCATAGCCACATCCTTACCCATATTATTGGCCTGATAGGAACAAATAAGCTGTTGTTTTTTATTAAACAACATGGGTGTGATATTGGCATCCCATAGCATAGGACTTGCTCCTATACCCAGTTTTGCTTTACCCGTCATGGCTATATTTCGTTTGAGCTTAATATTTAATGAAGCCTTATCTGTTGATGTTATATTTCGTAATAGTTTTATGGGTTCGTGGTTTTCTAATACTTGCACTGAAGCAACCGATTCAGCAGGCAGATTATTATTGGCTAAATTGTATTTGCCTTCCAGGAGATCCATCCCTTCAATATAAAATTTACGAATAGGAGTTCCTTGATACAGAATTCGTCCATCAGACTCCACCTCCAAACCTGGTAATTTATTGATCACATCGGCAATAACTTGATCATTTTTTCCTGCGAAGGCTCCTACCGAATAGGATATCGTATCGCCATGTTGGCGTATAGGTGATGCTTTTATTCTAACTTCTTTTAATTCTTTGACTTCGGGGAATAAGGTAAAATTTTGTATCTGATTCTTATTTGTGAGCCACAGTTGTTGCACTGCATAATTTAAGGATTGCGTCTTTAAGAATATCGAATCTCTCCCAGTTTCAAAACGAATTGTGTACTCACCCTTACTGTTTGATATGCCGAAAGCAATAATCCCTCCACTATTCTCTTTTTGAAGAAGAATATGTATGTTTTCTAAACAGATTCCATCATTACTGACAATTTTACCTGTAATCTGATTTTCAGCTAATGAGATCTGACAAATGAATAGAAGAAAAATCGGAAAACACTTGAAGAGTATTTTCCGAATATCATATAATTTGATTCTTAACATGCATTAGTAATCTTTAGGGAAATGTTTACATCAATTCAATAGGATTATTAGTTCTTCGGGCTTTAGCCATAGCACGCTCTTTTGCTCTTTTTCTGTCTTCGGGATTTTCAAAATGGCCACCCATATCTTCAAGGCGGCGAATGACATCTTGCTTCGCATCATTTTTTGCTTTTCTAAAGCCTTCACGACTGGAGCAAATTGTTTTTGGGTAAGTAGGCAGGTAGATTAAAGTCCCCACAGGAGGTTTGGTTGCTGATATTAATTCAAACACATAGTGCTTTTTGGTATCCGCAATTTTCACAATTAAGCCTGGTAAACCGTTGAATTTATAAGGGCCCTCACTAAAAGGGATCTCAGTCGTAAACCAGGCCTCATAATTTCTTCCTCTATACGATGTTGTAGCTTTTTGGCAATTGTACCCAGAGATTTTTGCAGTATCTGATGATACCTCCCATTTAAAAAGGTCCAGGGGTTCATTATAAACAAACTTATCTTTAAATACCCGATCAAAAACACTCATCGAACCTTTAGGATCGTTTTTAAAAATCTGATGATTAAATTTAGTTTTTGGGAATATAGACATGTCTGAAACTACAATTTGAGGAGGAATGCCTCTTTTGTCGAAATCTCTTATTAGCGAATCGGTTATTATAGAGTTGTAAGATTTGTATTTAGAACACTTCTCTCCTATTAAGAGGACCATTTTCTCATGTCTTAACCTTTTAGAGTTTGTAGAGTCCATTTGATAAGAAAACTGATAAGTGCATCGAAGTTTTGCCATATCAATTGCTTCGTGGTTTTCCACTTCTGATTGGCAATATGCCATACTGAATGTAAGTAGTATAGATAATGTGGTTAGTAGTTTTTTCATAAAAGAGAGTTATTAAATAATATATTTAGAGTTTGAATTTGAGTGCATCCAAACTCTAAAATAGAATGGTTAGTCACAAATTGCGGATTCTGCTTCAAGAGCATTTTTAACAATTTGTTCAGTGGTAGAACCACAAGAAACATATCCACTATAACATGACAATTTTACAGTAACACAAGCAGCATTAGAAACTTTTGGTGTAGCTGCAATTAATAGTGTTCCAAAAACCATAAGGCTTAAAATTTTCTTTTTCATTTTTTCAAAATTTAAGTGTTAGTATTAAAAATTACTTAATTTTGCCATAGACTCCTCGAACGAGATTTTAGGCGTCTGAGTTTAAATGCGCAATTGTTTAACTCGACTACTAAATTATGTAAGCTCACTGACATTATACGTCAGTGGGCTTGTTTTTATTAAGTCTAATAAATGATGTTAAGTAAGCTTTATCGCTACCTTTCTTTAATTAGTTGTAGGCTTTATTCTAAATAAGTAGTTTTTTAGAGTGATAAGTTTTACATTAAAATCATTTTACTGTATACTAGAGTGTGATTTTTCGTTTTCTTCAAGGCAATACGATTTGGTAGTTCTACAATACCTGAATTCTAAACCATCTGTTTTCAAACTGTCTAGTAGTCGGTAGAGGACTCTTTCTTGTATGTTTAGTTTTGCAGCCAATTCCTTTGGAGTACCTGTTGCTCTATTTTTAGTAAGTTCAATAAATAGTTTTCTTTTTTCTAAAAAATCTATCTGTGTCATATTTTGGGGTTAAATAAGTGGGTTTACCCTTTATTCTCTTTATTGTTAAAAAGTAACCCAAGTAAAGCAAGTTTATTTGTTAAATATTGTTAAGCTGTTGGGTGTGAATTGCTTTGTTTTAGTTTATAAAAAGTCATTGGGTGAGTTTTTAATTATGCCAATAATATATCGGATGGTTGAATGGCAAGTCTGAAGTGAATCTTTGATGCTTTCATTATCTGTGTTTTTCATTCGTTTTTACCATCTTTATGACATATTTTCAAAGAAAAAGACATTGTGGTGTTTTATTGAGTGCCTTACAGATAGATATATAAATACTTTCTTTATATTTGCAGCGAATTTCAAACGGTTTCAGTCGGACTATACGTGCGGCGAAACAGATTTTTCGAAAGCAAGCGTTTTAGCTTCGATAGATAGAGGCAGTCTTTCATGAAAAATGATGATCGCGTTTTCGAATATGGATACTTACAACTTGATACTTTTTTTAAGATATGGCTAAAGAAGAACAAGATAAAATATTGAACGAAGTCACACAAAGTGATTATAAATACGGTTTTTCGAGTGACATCGACACAGACTTTATTGCAAAGGGTTTGAGTGAAGATGTGGTTCGTCTGATTTCGGCTAAGAAAAACGAGCCGGAATTCATGTTAGAATTCCGATTGAAAGCTTACCGTCATTGGTTGACTATGAAGATGCCCGAGTGGGCTCATCTGGATATTCCACCTATCAACTATCAGGATATTATCTATTATGCAGCTCCCGTTCAAAAAGCGAAGTTGGAAAGTATGGATGATGTAGATCCTGAGATTCGTGCCACTTTCGACAAGCTTGGTATTCCTTTGGATGAGCAAAAGCTTTTATCAAATGTTGCGGTTGATGTTGTGATGGACTCATCATCGGTAAAAACAACCTTTAAAGAAGCTTTGGCAGAGAAGGGTATTATCTTCTGTTCATTTAGCGATGCCGTTCAGGAACATCCCGATTTGATTCAGGAGTATATGGGAACTGTAGTTCCTTATCGCGATAATTTTTTTGCGGCCTTGAATTCAGCTGTATTCTCTGATGGATCTTTCGTTTACATTCCTAAAGGCGTTCGTTGCCCTATGGAGTTATCAACTTACTTCCGTATTAATGCGGAAAATACAGGTCAGTTTGAACGTACTTTAATTGTATGTGAAGACGATTCATATGTAAGTTACCTTGAAGGTTGTACGGCACCCATGCGCGATGAGAACCAGTTGCACGCTGCAATTGTTGAGATCATCGTAAAGGAAAATGCTGAAGTAAAATATTCAACGGTTCAAAACTGGTACCCAGGAAATAAAGAGGGTGTTGGTGGTATTTATAACTTTGTAACCAAGCGTGGTATTTGCCAGGGCGCTCATGCTAAGTTGATGTGGGCTCAGGTTGAGACCGGATCAGCAGTGACATGGAAATACCCTTCTACGATATTATTGGGTGATTATTCATCTAGTGAATTCTATTCGGTAGCTGTAACCAATAATCATCAGCAAGCCGATACAGGTACTAAGATGATTCATATTGGAAATCATACCAAGTCGACTATCATTTCGAAAGGTATTTCAGCAGGAAAATCGAATAACTCTTACCGAGGATTGGTAAAAGTGGTTAAGAACTGTGAAGGTGCTCGAAATTTCTCACAATGTGATTCGCTTCTATTGGGCGATAAGTGTGGAGCACATACTTATCCTTATTTGGAAGTCCATAATAAATCGGCTAAAGTCGAGCACGAGGCAACCACCTCGAAAATTGGTGAAGATCAGATCTTTTATTGTAACCAGCGAGGTATCTCAACTGAAGATGCTATTGGCTTAATTGTAAATGGTTACGCTAAAGAGGTGATAAATAAAATGCCTATGGAGTTTGCTGTTGAAGCGCAAAAACTCTTAGCAATTAGCCTCGAAGGCTCTGTTGGTTAGTTAATAATTATTAATTATTAATGAAAAATGGAGGACAATTTGCAATATCTAAAGTATGCGAATTCGTGACCTTCAATTAGTAATCTGAAATTTAAACGACAATGTTAAGTATAAAGAATCTACACGCATCAATCAACGGTAAAGAAATCCTAAAAGGGATTAACCTAGAAATAAAGCCAGGAGAAGTTCATGCTATCATGGGCCCTAATGGCGCAGGTAAAAGTACATTGGCTTCAGTATTAGCAGGACGCGAATTATTTGAGGTAACTGAAGGTGAAGTCATTTTTGAACAAAAAGATCTTTTGGACCTTTCTCCAGAAGATCGTGCTAAAGAAGGTATTTTCTTAGGCTTCCAATATCCTATTGAAATACCAGGTGTTTCAACTGTTAATTTCATGAAGACTGCTGTTAACGAGCATCGCAAATATAAAGGACTAGAGCCTTTGAAAGCGTCTGACTTCTTGAAATTGATGCGCGATAAAAAAGCCTTGGTTGAGATTGACTCTAATCTAACTAATCGTTCTGTGAACGAAGGTTTTTCAGGTGGAGAGAAAAAGAAAAATGAAATTTTCCAAATGGCTATGCTTGAACCTAAGTTAGCCGTATTGGATGAGACAGATTCGGGTTTGGATATTGATGCACTTCGTATTGTTGCCAATGGGGTAAACAAATTGAAAACAGCTGAGAATTCAACGATTGTGATTACTCACTACCAGCGTTTGCTTGATTATATTGTACCTGACGTAGTTCATGTTTTATTCGATGGACGTATCGTAAAAACTGCCGGTAAAGAGTTAGCTCTTGAATTGGAAGAAAAAGGATACGACTGGATTAAGGAAGAATTAGTAAAGTAATTAATAATTTACAATTAGTAATGAATTTCTCTGAAAGATAGAATCGTTAATTACTAATCGTTAATCACTAATTGTCAAACACTAATCGTTAATTGTACATTATGTCTATAGATACCATAAATAATGATTTTGCAGATTTGTTTGAGCAGGGGAAATCTCTTCTTGACGACAAGTCTTCAAAATTCATGAATACAAAAAGAGAGGAAGCCTTTGAGCAATTCAAAAGGCTGGGTGTTCCAACTCTTGCCAACGAAAATTACAAGTACACAAATTTAGTTCCTGCATTCGATCATCCTTATACGGTAGATTTGCAATACAGAACCGTAATGGGTGACTTAAATGAGTTGTTCTACTGCGACGTTCCTGAGTTAGATACCAATCTGGTTTTGCTTTCGAATGGTTGGTATTACAATCAGAATAGAAAACTTGATATTCCTGAAGGTGTTATTGTTTGTAGCTTGCAAGAAGCAGCCGAAAAACATAGCGAAATCTTTGATAAGCACTATGGGAAATATGCCAAGCCAAATGAGGAAGGTATTGTTGCACTAAATACAGCTTTGGCTAAAGATGGTGTATTTATTTACGTGCCTAAAAATGTAGTTGTTGAAAAACCTATTCAGGTGATTAACCTATTACGTTCCGATCGCGATTTAATGGCGACTCAGAGAAATCTGGTTGTGATTGAAGAAAATGCTCAGGCAAAACTAATTTTCTGTGATCATACCTTAACCCATAGTAAATACTTATCGAATACAGTAAGTGAGATCAATGTCGCTAAAAATGCAATATTCGATTTATATACATTGCAAAATCAGCATCTGAATGCAACGATTCTTAATTCGGTATTTATCCGTCAGGAAGCGAATTCAAATGTATTGAGCAACACGCTTTCTCTTTATGGAGGAATGATTCGTAACAATCATTACACTTTATTCGATGGCGAGCATTGCGAAAATCATACATATGGTATGTATTTGATGGATCGTAATCAGCATGTTGATAATTTCACTTTTGCAGACCATGCTAAACCTAATTGTGTGAGTAACGAGCACTTTAAAGGCGTAATGGATGATGAAGCGACCGCTGCATTTACTGGAAAAATTCATGTTCGTCGTGATGCACAAAAAACAGAAGCTTATCAGAAAAATAACAACTTATTATTGTCTGATACGGCTGTAATTAATACCAAGCCTCAGTTGATCATCGATGCCGATGATGTAAAATGTAGTCATGGTGCCACTGTTGGTCAGATGGACGACGACGCCTTGTTTTACTTACGTGCTCGAGGAATTAACGAAAAGGAGGCGCGCATGATGTTGATGTTTGCTTTTGCTCACGAGATTATTGAAAAAATTAGAATTGATGCTCTTAAAGATCGTATTGACGAATTAGTCGAGAAGCGATTGAGAGGCGAGATTTCTAAATGTAATACTTGTGCGATAGCTTGTAACCAATAGCAATGTGACAATTAGTGATTAATAATTATCAATTACTAATCACTAATCATTAATTGAAAAAAATGAGTTTAGATCCAATTAAACTACGTCAGGATTTTCCTATTTTATCTGAAAAAATTTATGGAAAACCATTGGTGTATTTCGATAATGCAGCAACGACCCAAACACCTACTCAGGTAACTGATGTGATGGTGGAATATTACAATAAATACAATTCTAATATTCATCGTGGTGTTCATTATTTAAGTAATAAATCGACTGAAGGAGCAGAGAATGCTCGTATTAAGGTTCAGAAGTTTATTAATGCAGCTCACTCTCACGAAGTGATTTTCACTGCAGGTACTACCGAGAGTGTGAACTTGGTTGCCAACTCATTTGGAGAATGTTATATTTCTGAGGGCGATGAAGTGATTGTTTCAGAAATGGAGCATCATTCTAATATCGTACCTTGGCAAATGCTTTGTCAGCGAAAGAAAGCAAGTCTAAAAGTTTTGCCTTTCAACGATAATGGTGAATTAATGATTGAGAAATTGGACGAACTAATTACAGATCGAACAAAAATTTTAGCAGTCAATCATATCTCAAACTCACTAGGAACAATCAATCCGATTAAGGAAATTATTGATTTTGCTCACTCGAAAAATGTGCCGGTTCTTATCGATGCAGCACAATCGATACAGCATAAGAAAATTGATGTTCAAGCCTTAGATGCAGATTTCTTAGCCTTTTCTGGTCATAAATTATACGGTCCTACAGGAGTAGGGGTATTATATGGTAAAGAGAAGTTCTTAAATGAAATGCCGCCATGGCAAGGCGGAGGTGAGATGATTCAAGAGGTGACTTTTGAAAAAACCACTTACAACGAGTTGCCTTTTAAATTTGAAGCAGGGACTCCTAATTATATCGATATAATTGGACTTGGAGCAGCTATCGACTATGTTGAGGCGATTGGTTTGGATGCTATTGATGCCTACGAACAAGAGTTATTAGCCTATGCAACTGAGAAATTCAATGCGATTCCTAACCTGAAAATATACGGAACAGCTAAGAATAAAACCTCTGTCATTTCTTTCTTAGTCGAAGGGATTCATTTCTATGATATGGGTATGTTGCTAGATCAAATGGGGATTGCAGTTAGAACCGGAACACACTGTACCGAACCTGTGATGCAGCATTTTGGTATTGAAGGCACCGTACGTGCATCCTTTGCTTTTTATAATACAAAAGAGGAAATTGACGCACTACTTGCAGGAATCGAGAAAGTTTGTAAAATGTTTGGGGTCAAGCATGCTTAAATTGTTTCTTAAATAATTATAACTTTGTAGCCGAATAAACGGGCTCTATTTACTGAGTCACTCTTGAAAATTACAAATGATTGGAGAAATGACCATAAACGAAATACAAGAAGGAATCATTGAGGAGTTCGCTGGTTTTGAGGACTGGATGGATAAATATGCATACTTAATTGAATTGGGAACAGACCTTTCTGGTTTAGAAGCTCAATATCAAACAGATCAGAATTTGATTAAAGGATGTCAGTCAAAAGTTTGGTTCAATGCCAAATTGGAAGATGGCGTTGTGAAACTTGAAGCCGATAGCGATGCTATTATTGTGAAAGGAATTGCTGCTTTATTAATACGAGTATTCAATAATCAAACTCCTGAAGCAATTATGAATGCTGACTTAAAATTCATCGATGAGATTGGATTGAAACAGCATTTATCTCCAACACGTTCAAATGGATTGGTTTCTATGGTGAAACAAATTAAAATGTACGGTTTGGCATTCAACCATAAGGCGAATAACTAGTAATCATGGATTGTGAGGGCTTAGACTTGAAAAGATAATTCTCAAATCTCGAATCTCAAACCTTAAATCTCAGAAAGATGAGTAGAAAACAAACAGAAGAAATTATCGTAGAGATTTTAAAAACGATTTACGATCCAGAAATCCCTGTGAATATTTACGATTTGGGATTGATATACGAAATTGACGTTTACGAAGATGATGAAGTGAAAGTTTTGATGACTCTTACTGCACCAAACTGCCCAATGGCTGATCAAATTCTTGAAGAGGTGAACGAAAAAGTGAAAGCTTTGCCTCAAATTAACGATGTAACGGTCGTTCTGACTTTTGATCCAGCTTGGGATAAAGATATGATGACTGAAGAAGCAAAACTCGAATTGGGTTTTCTATAAAATATAAAGGACTGTTTTTTTAAAACGGTCCTTTTTTTTGCTCCTGTAGATTTGTAATCTGAGGTATTGAGTTTCGGATTTGTAATCCGATTTCAAAATGTCGATAACCAGATGCCAAATTTATAGGGCGCAACCTTCGTTCCTCAGGTCGGGCTTTACGTTTCAAGTCCTCGCTCGTACCTCGCTGTGGGCTTTCCACTATAATCCCTTGCGCATACTATCTATATGACCACCTCTTATTAGTATAAATTGTAATATTTCTCCTCTTTATTTTAAGGAGGAGTTCCCGAGTGTGCGAGGGGAAGGAGCTTGTGTGGTCTTTAATTTACAAATAGTTAAATAATAATTGTACTTATTCACCAGATACCGGAATTCACTATCTTCGTATGATGAATTTAAGCCTAGCTACAAAATCCCAACTTATAATAGATAAGGCCAAAGAACTTGGTTTCGACCTCTGTGGTATTGCTGAAGCCGATTTTCTCTCTGAAGAAAAAGATCGTTTCACGGATTGGTTGGATAAGGACTATTATGGAGAGATGGGTTATATGGCCAATAATATAGACAAGCGTCTCGATCCTCGACTTTTGGTTGAAAATACTAAGTCGATTATTGTTGTTGCTCTTAATTATTTCCCCGAACATACTCAGAAAGATCCCGATGCACCAGTCTTGGCAAAATATGCCTATGGAAAAGATTACCATTTTGTGATCAAAGAAAAGTTGAATGCTTTGTTGGCATATATAAACGAAGAGATTGGCGAAACACAAGGACGTGCCTTTGCAGACTCAGCCCCAATATTAGAACATGCCTGGGCTCGTAAAGCTGGTCTGGGTTGGATTGGGAAAAATTCACTTCTTCTAAATAGAAAACTGGGGTCTTTTATGTTTTTGGGAGAATTGCTTATCGATATGCCTTTGGAATACAATTCCGAAAGTTATCCTGATTTTTGTGGAGGTTGCAATCGCTGTATTCGTTCTTGTCCGACCTCTGCTATTGTTGCCCCTAATGTCGTGAATGGAAGCAAGTGTATTTCTTATTTTACCATAGAATTGAAAGGTGATATCCCTGAGGAGATGAAGGGGAAATTCGAAAACAGGGTGTTTGGCTGTGATATTTGCCAGGATGTTTGTCCTTGGAATAGAATGGTTAAGCCACATTCTGTAGAAGCATTCAAGCCAAACCCTGATATTTTGTCCTTGTCAAAAAAGGATTGGTTTGAAATGGATGCACATCAATTTGGAAGTTTGTTCAAGAACTCTGCGGTAAAAAGAACGAAGTTTAAGGGCTTAAAACGTAATTTAAATTTTCTTGAAGAATAAAACCTGCTAGCTATGACTCGTGATTCAAAGTATATTATAACAGCCGATGGAACAAAGTTGTTTTCTCAAATGTGGAAGCCAGATCTATCGCCAGATTGTGTTATCTGTTTGATTCATGGAATAGGGGAGCATAGTTCAAGATATGATGCTTGGGCAATAAGATTTGTTTCAAATAATATAGCTCTTGTCACTTTCGACCAAAGAGGTCATGGTCAATCCGAAGGGAAAAGAGGTGTTATTCCTTCATTTAATGTATTGCTCGACGATATTGATTTACTTTTATCCCATTGTGAGAAACTTTTTCCGAATACTCCAATAGTTCTTTACGGACATAGTATGGGGGGAGGTGAGGTTTTAACTCATTTATATAATAGAGACGGCAGATATAAGGCTGTTATTGCGACCTCACCTTGGTTGATTGCTCAGCAATCGCCACCAAAATTTCTTATTCCAATTGTGAAGTTGTTTTCTCAATGGTTCCCTAAACTTAGTTTGAAAACAAAACTGAATTCTAATCTCCTTTCTCACGATCCAATAGTTGTGGAAAATTATAAGAATGATACTTTAGTGCATTCATGGGTTTCATTCCGACTATTTTATCAAGCTTATCAAGCGGGATGCAGTCTATTAAATCAGAAATCTGTTGTTACTAGACCTCTTTTGCTTTTACATGGCACTGCTGATGAAATAACATCTCACCAAGCAAGTCATCAATTTGCTGGAAAAGCAGGTCAGTTGTGCGAGTTTCATGTATTTGATAATGCTTTTCATGAATTGCATAACGATTCTTGTAAAGATGAGGTCTTTGATCTAATTTTAGCTTGGATTCATAAGAATGTAAATCCTTCCTTATAATAACTTGTGTCGCTATGAATGATGATTTGTTTAGAACAAAAGTGAACATTCCTAGATCAGAATTTGATTTTGGATATCAAAAGAATGCTGTGATGATGGGTTCCTGTTTTGTTGAAAACATTGGAGCTCAATTGAAATCGTATAAATACCAAGTCGATGTTAATCCATTTGGTGTGATTTACAACCCAGTTAGTGTTTGTAGTAGTTTGCGATTGCTAATGGAGGAGAAGGAATTTCTTGAGGATGACCTGAACTTTCACAACGACCTTTGGTTTAGTTTTTATCATCATAGTAAGTTCTCAAATTCTGATCTGTCTTTATGTCTTTCAGATATTAATGATAGTATAAAGAAGAGTTCACAAGAATTAAAGGAGGCTGATTTCTTATTCATCACTTTTGGTACAGCTTGGGTTTATGAATTATTAAGTTCTGGTAAAATTGTATCTAATTGTCACAAACTTCCAGCTAAGGATTTTAATCGATATCGATTAGATGTGGATGAGATTGTATCTATATATAAAGACTTGCTTGTTGAACTTTTGGTTTTTAATCCTAAAATTAAAGTTGTTTTTACCGTGAGTCCTATTCGTCACTGGAAAGATGGTGCCAATGGGAATCAGCTAAGTAAGGCTACTTTATTGTTAGCTGTTGAGCAGTTGAGTGAATTGTTCGATCAGGTATCTTATTTTCCTTCCTATGAAATCGTAATGGACGAATTACGTGATTACCGCTTTTATACTGACGATATGTTGCATATAAGTAATTCAGCAATTAAATATATATGGCAAAGATTTTTAGAAACATATCTTTCTGAGGAGTCTAAACAAATTCAAAAGCAGGTGGAGAAATTTATCTTAGCAGCTAATCATAGACCTTTCAATGTGACCTCCGAATCTCATCAAACCTTTATTAAATCAAGTCTGGCAAAGCTTCATGGATTTTTAAGAGTTAATCCTACGATTAATATGGATGAAGTTATTGGTAATTTAGAAAGAAATCTTCTGTAATAGGGTGGGTTTTCTCTGATAAATATTGTAAATTGCTTGTCTGACTCTTTATTTTGAAAAAAAAGTAGGTTTGATTTTCAGTTTATTAAGTATTATTTTGGATGAACGTTAAAAAATCATTAGGAAAGTTGGGAATATAAAGTCTATATTTGCACTCGCTTTAAGAGAGAGGCGTTGATCTTTGACCCGTTTGTAATGCTTGTAAACACTGAGTAATCTTGGTAAAAAACAATTAAAAAATAAACGAAAAAAGATTTGCAGTTTAGGAATTAAAGTTCTTATATTTGCAGCCGCTTAAATAGCGAAAAAGTTCTTAGAAGTCTGGTAAAGGAAAACGGCGAGAGTTGAAAAAGGGAGAGAAAATATTTCTCAAAATAAT
>NZ_QQWG01000015.1 GCF_003863355.1 Ancylomarina euxina
CTTAACTCAACAGCATTTAATTTAAACTCTCTACTAAATTTTCGTCTCTCTTTTTCCATTTTCTAAGATATAAATTATTAAGATAATTATACCTTAACTCACTGTCCAAGTAAATGTAGCAACTCCAAACCACAGCTTAGTTTATCTCTTTCTAATTATAGTTCTACCACAGAATTTTTGTCATAGAAAGAGACAAGTTATTCTTTAAATATGTTTGGGTTCCAATAAGGGTATGGCCTGCATATTTATATAGAGCTTACATGGCCTCGATTCGTAGCGTCGAACTGGCACATAAAGTGTTTTGTAGCCAATCGATTCAATTCGAAGTCTGTGATCGCCTGTAGGGAATGATTTAAATCTGAAGGTTCCTGTTGGGCTGATGGCTGCACTTAAGCCTAATTCTTCAGCGAACACTTTTCCCTCACCAATCACTTGTCCGTTGGCCTCATCGCTAAGGTATCCCAATAGTTCGTAGGGATGTTGGATGCCCTTGGCTGTGTGTCGTGCTGCAAAGTAATGGTTTACGAAATCGGGATGTGACTGACGATATCTTTCAATACTTCGATCGAGCACAGTCCTTAAAAAATGATTGGTTTCTTTCTTAAGATTATAAAAGGCTGTTTTAGCCTTATTCTTATCCTCCATCAAAAGTAAGCGATCGGTACGATTTTTAAGGAAGGCCGTTAAGTCGATTTGCAAGCTGGTAATACTCTCCTGAGTAATACCATAGTCAGTGAGTTGAGCCAGATTTTCCTGAGCGATCTTAATATTTTCCTCTGTGTAGAGTATCAAATTCACCTCGCTCAAATTTACCAGTACCGATTTCGAAATATCAACTTGTTCCAGAATTAAGGTATCTGATTTACTATTGGCAAAACAAACCAAGTTGTTTGAAAAAGGAAACAAACGGGCAATCAGCGTGTTTTTAAGCTCATGCTTATTCACAATGAGCCACTCGGCTGGTGCATCCATCTTTTCGGAAAGGGCAAAGAGGCCGGTTTTGTATCCTGTAAACCTCGTCACCTCTTCTTTGGTGGGTGCATCCGATTCGTAAACACTACTGTTCAAAACAAGAACCTGGTCTACCTCCTGATAAGAATCTAATTTTAATTTATCTTTTTTAATCATCTTTTTGAATTTATGCAGTACGAATAAATCAAAGGATGTATCACGATTTGGTTCACACTGCTTGATTAATAATAAATACATCTGCTTATGCCAGAGCATAATCATTTTAAGTCAGCTGTCTGAAATCAGCTAATGCTTGTGTTAACACCTGTTTTCGTTTAGTTTTCTCTATACATTTTTGGTTTAACGTTTTATTTTCACTTCCATTCAAAATCAAATTGGCTGCTCTAAAATTTAGATTTGTTGCTTTAAAATTTAAATCAGTCACTTTAAAATATTAGTCAGTCGCTTTAAAATTGAAATCACCTGCACTAAAATTTTAATCTGTTGTCTTAAAATTGAAATCACTTGCTCTAAAATCTTAATCAGCTGTCTTAAAATTTGAATCACTTGCTTCCAAAATTGCGTCAACTCCTCTCAAAAGCAAATCATTGGGTTCAAAATATTAATCAGCTGGCTTCTAAAAAAGAATAGAAAGCATCCTGAATAAATCATTTTAAGTAATATGAATGGAATTTTAAAGGAAATTGCTGTCAACGAACTTAATCGTGTAGAGAGATTCAGCAAATAGGAAATACTTTGACTTAGAAGTCTCAAAAGTATTCAGAGCGTAAATACAGATTCACTTTTAGTCTTATGATCTGTAAGCGAAGATATCCTTGTGGTTAAACTATAAGACTAAGATAGAGAATAATTTCAGTAATCACCAAATAAAAATTCATTAATCTTGAAATAAGCGCTATTCATCAGGAAAAAAAAGTCATTCAAAATCAAACAAAATGTCTGATATTACAAGCTATTCAGAATAAAGGCAGCAAAAGATATTTTTTTTTGTAAAACATCTTATTTTTTTGACACCCTTAATCAATACAGATAAAAAACACTAATCAACAAGTGCTTAATGATCTATTCGAAAACGAATAATCGGTATTGTTTAACAAGAGATTTAAAGGTGAATCACAATGTATGATGCTTCTCAAGCAATAATACCTAAAGGAAGAATCGGGATGCCACCCCTCCTTATCCTTCGACTACATCTCGACACCGCTCGATGCGACGGCTCAGGAACCGGGAGAGTAAACTTTTAGCAGACTTAAAAAGGGGGCTTGATAATTAGTCATACCCTGACATAGACGGTTTGTTTATGGTCAGAGCATGACAGTACATTTTGAACTTGCAACAAAAATAGGGTAATGGAACTAAATCATTTTCAGTACCCACAATTCCACCTTCTCTTCACCACGCCATTTCTGATTTCTTTGTGTTTTAGTAGAGGCTGCCTTCACCGATTTGTAAATAAACAATTCCTCCTTAAAGCGACCGCCTTCAGCCAGTTCTTTTTTGATAGGATGTTCTTCGGCTACGCCAGTAATTTCGCCCAAATTTGAGAACAATAAAGCCACACGACCTCCAGGTTTCAAGTGCTTAATTGCTTCGGCAAAAAAACGTGGGAACAAATCCTCATCATAATAAATAGCCATATCGATGCCCTCCAAATTGTGTGAAGCTGGCAACCAGGGTGGATTGAAAACAATCAGTTCCGTTTTTTCAGAACAATCTGCAAACAAATCCCCATGCATTAACTCAAGCTTTGCATCAATTCTGGATCTTTTAAGTTCTTCGTGAATCCCTACAATAGCATTAGGATTCGAATCCGTTCCAACTAATTTCGCAAAACCATGTTTTAGCATTTGCAGACTAAGAACACCGCTTCCAATTCCAACATCAATGGCTGATTTCTTTTCACCATCGTAGCGTTTCAACCAATTGTCGAAAAGAATCAAATGTTCGAATCGTGTTGGGAAATAGGTACCAAAAAAAGGACGAATTTTGCGGCCTAAAACAGGAATAAAGATTCCTTTTTCGTGCCATTGCCAGGAACTGTTCAAGCCCTGCACTTGTGGGAAGGGCAATAAAAACTCAGGCATGTCAGGATACAGGCTTTTGAGCCAGCCAATTTCCGGCGATTTTCTAACCGTCAGTTTGTTGTTGCTAACCAACAATACCAGTCGATGTGAGAGTTCGCGAAATTTGGAACGATAATCACGTTGTCCCTGGAAAGATTGATCAGAATATTCCTTTTTGAGGTGGTCTTTCAATGCATTTAAAACCGTCAGTCCACTGCTAAAGTAATCGACTATTAAAACATATTCTCCCTCAATTAAAGCATCCACAGCATCCATAGGATCCATTCGACGTTTGTAGGCCAAAACATCCACATCCATTATGGGTTCTGGTCGATCTATTGCTATGGATTTATTCGATACTGAAAATTCAATCGTTAATGCTTTCTCTGACATTTGTTTCGGTGTTTTGATGCTTAGCTAGGCTGACTGGTGTGCTTGTGTTATTGGACTGATTCTGGTTCTTTTGTGCTATTCTGGTACAAAACTAGTCTAAATATTTTAAATTATTCCCTCTATCCGCCTAAGGCGGATCTTACTTTTTTATTCATTCATAATTTAAAGGGGCATTCTTAAACTCGGTTCTTAGATAAAACACGTATTGATGTCCTTGCCGGACAGGCTTGTACTTTTTTCTTGAAAGAAAAGTACCAAAAATTCATCCCGAGCCTTCGGGAGCGGCATTCGCTGACCCATTACGACTTAAAGGCTAAACGAAATGAACTCGCTACGCTCAAACAGCATTTCGTTTTTAACGCCTTCTTCATCTATGGGGGCCCAGCTGCCATTGCCGATGTCCTCATGAGAAATATAATACTAAAGCTATTGAAGAATGATTTGTGTCAACTTATTTTAGGACGAGACAACGATATGAATACAAAAGTAAAAGCTGCCACCCATGGAGTGACAGCTTTGCATCTTAATTCGAAGCTTATTTGAAGTTGACTAAGCCATAGCTTCTTCAACAAGCTTTTTCTTTTTAAGCTTCAAGTTCACAGGCGTTATATTTCTCAAGTTATCAGAAACAGGACATCTGTCTTCGATTGCCTCCATCCACTTAGCCAAAACCTCAGGAGAAGCATCACAATCAGGCTCAATGGAAACCTCAATACCCTTATACCCTGCTCTATCATCAAATGAAGTTCCGAATAGGCGGTTTGGATTTAGCTCTCCAGCCATTTTAATTTTAACCGAACGCAATTCGATGTTCATCTCTTTGGCAATAACGTGAGCCATCACATTGATACATCCGCAAAATGCTGCAAGGATATATTCAACTGGGTTTGCTCCCTCATCTGTTCCACCCAAATCAGCTGGCTCATCAATAATAATCTCGAAACCTCTTGCTTTTACAATCGTCTTAGTTGGGTTTTCGCTATATGCTTTTACTCTGAATTTTAAATCTGACATTTTATATTGCTTTAGTTGTTTGAATAAATAACCAGACAAAAATGTGATATCTAAATCAACCATAAAAGGATTAAAAGAAGCATAGATTCATTACATTTGATGCAATTTGACACCTAATATTGAGGCTATTTTAAATAAAATCAATCCCAATAATGAATTTAGAATATCAAACTGACGGATATTGTTCCGATCGTCAATCGATTAGCGCTAAAGACTGTTTTGATTCTCTTACGCCAAACCAAAAAGACTTGGTGGAAAAATCCACCACACTACTTCAATTTACGAAGGGAGAAACCATCATCAAACAAGGTTTTGTGGCATCGCATATCCTATATATAGAAAAAGGTTTAGCCAAACTTGATGTTACAAACGATTCAAAACTTTCTACATTGAAATTATTGAGTAATGATTCGTTCGTAGGTATTATGTGCAGTTTTGCATGCAAAAGCCTCGACTTTTCCGCTGTTGCATTGGAAGCTACCACCATACGAATGATCAATATGGATCTCTTTTTAAGCCTGATTAAGGAAAATGGTGAATTTGCGCTTAAACTCATGCGTCATATGTCATCGCTCACCAATGAGATTATGCACCGAACAAGTCGTATAGCTAGTAAAAATGTTGAAGGCTCTTTAGCTATGATTCTAAACGAATTTAAAGAGATTTACAAAAGCACTAGTTTTACTTTACCTGTAACACGTGTGGGACTAGCTTCATTGGCAGGCTGTTCGAAAGAAAGCACCATACACACTCTAGCTAAATTTCATAAGGATGGTATTATTCAAATGAAGGATAAACAAATTACAATCATAAAACCCGAAAGTCTTGAGCTGATCATTAAGAATGGCTAACACATAATTCAAAATTATAAGTTATAAATTTTGAATTATGATTTTGGATTTGAATGTCTAGTATTAAAAGTCATAATTCAGAACTCATAATTCTTAATTCAAAAAATTACATCCTCTACTTCAACTGCCCTGCGAGGAATCCTGTAGACCAGGCAGCCTGTAAATTATAGCCTCCGGTAATAGCATCGATATCGAGTACTTCACCAGCAAAATAGAGGTTCTTACACTTTTTGGATTGCATGCTCGCCATTACAATCATGAAACCAGAAAGCCTTGAGCTGATCATTAAGAATGGCTAATTTCTCCTTTTCCAGAGCTTTTAAGTAAATGTTACCTTGGCGTATGTGACAAGCTTTTTTTATTAACCACAAAGAACGCAACAAACACAAAGTTGATTTACATTATATTTATTCATAAGGGTGTGATATACTAAATTGAGTTTGGACTGAGCCATATGCTCTTTTTAATGAATGCGCAATGGGCTCATAGCTGAATTATAACATTTTTTCCTTTGCGTTCTTAGTGCGCTTAGTTACCTTGGCGTATGTGACAAGCTTTTTTATTAACCACAAAGAACGCAACAAACACAAAGTTGATTTACATTATATTTATTCATAAGGGTGTGATATACTAAATTGAGTTTGGACTGAGCCATATGCTCTTATTAATGAATGCGCAATGGGCTCATAGCTGAATTATAACATTTTTTCCTTTGCGTTCTTAGTGCGCTTAGTTACCTTGGCGTATGTGACAAGCTTTTTTATTAACCACAAAGAACGCAACAAACACAAAGTTGATTTACATTATATTTATTCATAAGGGTGTGATATACTAAATTGAGTTTGGACTGAGCCATATGCTCTTATTAATGAATGCGCAATGGGCTCATAGCTGAATTATAACATTTTTTCCTTTGCGTTCTTAGTGCGCTTAGTTACCTTGGCGTATGTGACAAGCTTTTTTATTAACCACAAAGAACGCAACAAACACAAAGTTGATTTACGTTATATTTATTCATAAGGGTGTGATATACTAAATTGAGTTTGGCCTGAGCCATATGCTCTTATTAATGAATGCACAATGGGCTCATAGCTGAATTATAACATTTTTTCCTTTGCGTTCTTAGTGCGCTTAGTGGTTTAATATTTTTTTGTTTTCTAACAAAAACACATCGACAATGATCAGATTTGCTTCGCTTATTTCAATTGCCCCGCCAAAAATCCAGTTGACCAGGCAGCCTGCAAATTATAGCCTCCAGTTATAGCATCAATATCGAGTACTTCGCCAGCAAAATAAAGGTTCTTACACTTTTTGGATTGCATGCTTGCCATATCCACACTTTTCAGACTCACACCGCCACAGGTTACGAATTCATCTCTAAAGGTCGTCTTGCCTTTTACGGCATATTCATCATTTGTGAGCAAATTCAACAATTTATTGATGCCTTTTTTTCCCAATTCGCTCCATCGCTTTTGAGGCGATAAATCGGCTTTCTCTAAAAGAAACTGCCAAAGTCTATCAGGTAAAGAATAGGGGCGATAATTGGCCAGGATTTTATTCCCATGCTCTTTCTCAATGGCCTTTAATTCTTCTATGACCAAATCGTAATTCGTTTCATTTACCCAATTGACCAGCACTTTAAACTCATATGCCTTCTCACTTAAAATTCTGGCTCCAAAGGCTGATAGTTTTAGAATAGCGGGACCACTCATACCCCAATGGGTAATCAATAAAGGCCCTTCTGATTTTAATTTCGTACCCGGAAGCGATACCAAAGCCTCCTCAACCACAATACCCATGAGTTTGGTCACCGATTCATCTGGCATGTTAAAGGTGAATAATGAAGGGACTGGATTTTCAATTTTATGGCCTAATACTTCCAGCCATTCCAGTCCATTTCTTTTTGGAGAACCACCAGTTGTAACAATTAGCTTATCAAAGGTCCCCGATAGCACATTGTCCGTATCAAAATCCAATTCGAATTGCTCACCAACTGGCTTAATCGATTTTACAGCTAAGCCCTTTTGAATCTCTACACCCAGGCGTTTGCACTCCTTTAGGAAACAGTCGATAATACTCTGTGAATCCTGAGAAACAGGAAAGATACAATTGTCATCCTGAGTGACCAGTGGTACCCCTCTGGACTCAAACCACTCAACACAATCCTTATTATTAAAGAGATAAAAAGCTTTCTTTAAACTTCGCCCTCCCCTGGGATAAGCCTGATATAAATCTTGCGGATCGCAAGCATTAGTCAGGTTGCATCTGCCACCTCCCGAAACTTTCACCTTGGATAAAACGTGTTTCGATTTTTCGATGATCACAACTTTAGCCTCTGGGTCGTTTTCCTTGGCGGCTATGGCTGAAAAGAAACCTGCTGCTCCCCCTCCTATTATTCCGATTCGCATGTCTCTTATATATTTATTCAGATGCCAATTCTTATACTCTAAAACTGGCGCTAGTTGTTTTTTTTAAATGCTCCCCAATTCGTATTGACAGGAACTTGCAGACAAAATTACGCAGAAAATTCGGATCACTATATCTAAGCCCACAAATAGGCATAAATCTTCATGGGAGTAGACTTATACCTCAACAGCTGACTCCGCCACGATTTCATCTATCACTTCCATAATCCCCTCGTTCTCAACAATGGTTAAACCAAGCCGTTCCGAAGAAATGCCTTCTTCAAGTTTATAGTTGTATTGTGGTTTCCCCTCTTTCAGACGTGATCTGAAACACTTAAAACAAGTCCCTGCCAACTTTTCCAATTCATGACCAACTTCTACAATATGGGTCGATATAAAAAACAAGGAAGTCTTAATCTTAACGAATCCACTGGTTACCAACAGAGTGGCATCATAGGCATCCTTCACATTAGTCCCCCTAAACAATTCATCAAAAATAACAAAGACCTTCTTTTGATCCCTTATCCTTAAAGCGATTTCCTTCACCCTTTTCACCTCGCTGTAATAGTGACTATGCCCCTTTTCAATATCATCAGATATATTAATGGTTGAATACAGACCTCTAAAAACAGAACTGGTCATGGATTTTGCCGGAACAGGGAAACCAGCATGAGCCAGATACAAACACAAACCTATCGATTTTAAAAAGGTAGACTTCCCCGCCATATTGGCTCCTGAAACAAAACAAAGGTTTTGATGACTATCCACTTCAATATCATTGGAAACAGGAGACTCTAAAAATGGATGATAAAAATCTTCAAGCTTTAAATAGGGTGTATCCGATTCACTATATTCCGGGAATGCCAAATTCTTATCACTAGCCGTTTCTGCAAGCGACATATAGGCATCAAACTGATAAGTGAGCCTCAAGAGCTTGAGCATCTGTCCTTTCTCTTTGCGCCTTATCAAATGATCAAGACGACTCAATTCGCGGGTTGAAAACCCATCAGATTGAGACCTGACAATCCTTTTAATACCAGGTAAGGTTTCAAAGTACCGAACGCACTGAATCAAATTTGCAAAAAATGCAGGAACATCATCAGATTTAAAACTATTAACCAGAACCGAAAGGCCTTGAATATAGGTTTTCAGATATGCAAGCCCCCTCGTAATGATATAATACTCGTTGGTGGGTTTAATTTTGTTCTTAAGCCAAGTAAGAGAAGAATCAATTAAATTGCTCCGAAGAATATCAGTATTTTGATTGAGATAATGCTCTATAAAATCCAAAGCATCCTTATCAAATTCATATTTAATTTGATAATTACTAATAAACCGAATCGTTTCAATTCGCTGATTTATTTCATTCAAATCACAGGAAGGATTTTCCATTAAATTCTCCAATTCCAATGAACCGCCTTTAGTCCTTGTCTGATCGAAATAATCAAATACGGAGAGCTCTCCCTTATGTCTTGAAAATAAATTTAAATCCTGCTTGGTTTGTTTATCGGTTCCGAAAATCATCAAATCTTATTTTTGGAAATTAGGCCGTTCTTTGATCTGAATCTATCGCACATCAAGATGCATTCAATATCAACAAAAATTTGGCATTTTTTTTAGCTTGTTCCTTATATCTGGCTTTCTATTTTCCTTTATTCTTTTTCACCAAATCAATCGTATGTGTCAGAAGTCTGGAATCTCCATAGGCGCCATGTCCAGGAATAACAAAGTCAATTTCGAGATATGCTTTCATAAGCTGTTCAACCGTTTTATCCCAGTTTTCTATATCAGCTTCCCCCGTATATCCCAAACTTTTCGATTGAAGACTTTTAATGAGGCAACCTCCAAAAAGAAGCTTCTTTCCAGGAAAATACACCACAATATTATCCTGTGTATGTCCTCCCCCGAAATACTGACAAACAAGCTTTTCTCCTTCAAAATCGAGGTGCAAAATCTTATCGAATGTAATTTTAGGAATAGGTAAATTCTCTGTCTTGCATTTCTCCTGAGTCATCAAACCCGATACGGATTCTATTCCAAGGCTATGTATGTAGTCTAAGCCGCCAATACAATCATTATGAGAATGACCGACAATAAGCTTTTTAATCTCTAGTTGTAAGGAATCTCTTAAAAAACTGACAAGCTGTTTGGTTTGCTTGTTATCTCCCGGTGTATCGATTAATAATGCCTTGCCCTTCTGAATAAAAATCAAACCATTAGAAGCCACACGACCAAAATCAGGGTAATTGAAATATGAGACATGTACATAAAAGGATTCACTCAAAGGAATCAATTTAAGATCCGGGCTAATCTGGATCGCCTTTTCTTGTGCTTTGACCATCTCACTCATAAAAAAGACAAGGAGAAGAACTAATATGTATTTACAAACAGAATACTTCATCTTAAAAAATCACTTTCGTTAAACCTTGATATGATTTTCTAAAGTAGATAAAATGTTTAGTCTTTTAAACTTAAAAATTGTTATAAAATACAAACTGCTACATCTAAATTCCTTTTTTATACTGAATACAGGTTGTTGAATCGATCAGTTTATGAAGAACTTGTGCTGATTCGGATTCCCCTTTTATCAAACTTTCAAAACAATGGATCAATTCTGCCTTATCCACTTTTAGCTTTGTTGCCGTTTCAATATCTCTTAAATCAATTGAGAAATGAGAAAACGTATGAGGCAGATCCTTCACAATATCTGTATTCAGGTAATTGCTGGCATTATAAATCTTGTGATAATTCCCCTTGCTCTTCTCAATAATTAAAGGCTCCTTTTTCATATTGGTGATCGAGGACGTCTGATCACAATTCTGAATACATGTTGCATCAAACTGATTCTTCTCACAGCCCGTCACCTGATGAAACAGACACTGCCTGCTGGTCATCAACACAATAGGATGGTAAATACTGTAATACAATTCAAAATCCTCGGGACATTTAATTTGTTTAAGCTGATTGCAATTGAGCTCATTGGAAATAAAAGCACCGGAACAAGCCAAATTCTCTTTCAAATTTAAAAGACTATAGGAATTTGTCAGGTTCAGTTGTGGTCCTGCCAACCAGGCAATCCCCCTTATAAAGGCTTCATAAGCTATTCCCGTATTATTACTCACAATAAGCTTTGGTTTAATTTGAGTCAAAAACTCAAGTGCAGCCTCAAAGTCTTCTCCAATAATAACGGAAGGAAAGTAAGGAATTAAAGACTTGTTTGCTTTGAATAAAGAAATATAGGAATCAAGAGAGTTGGTCAAACGATTGGGCAACTGAAAATAAAGATCTGCAGAACTCACTTCACCCAAATACAAATCGTCTGCTGATGAAATTAAGATTGATAGTTTAGCTTTCTCTACGCGTGGACTTCCCGTTTTTAGCTTGGGAAGTTTAATCGGTTTAAGCATCTCTTTCGATCCATTCAGCAAAAACAGTGCTTTATTCTTCAGTGAAGTCAGCTCCTTAAAAGGGATGAAGAGGCCTACTCCCAGTCCTTTCAAATCAAGCCGTTCGATAAAGTATTCCGTTTCGTTAAGTGTTTTGAAGCGTTTCAGAATCATCGCCTCATTTAAAGAGTCCCTCTCTTTTTTCACAAGAACCATTTCAGAAGACAATTCAAAAAAAGTATCAGGCGTCTGTATTTCAACTTTCAATGGCTCGTTACAGCTACCCGAAAAGCAGATGCTGAGCGCTGCTCTCTCTGCACGAATACCCTCAATTTTAGTTTCCACAAACCGCATCATTGCCTCCTTTTCTTTATACAGGGCCAAATGTGCCTCTTCCAGCTTTTCAGGACTGGCAAAGCTATTCACCACTGACAAGTGCTCTATAGAATGATCGCGGGGGTTATCGATAAACATGTCCTTATTGATTTCTCCCTTTAAATAAGTATTCGAGAAATCGCGATTAAAAACCTTATACAAGATACTATTGTCAGGTTTTTCCTCTTGCTGTGTATATAAAGACTGAATGTTCTTCTTCCAGCTGTCCACAACCGTATAAACGTAATCAGCTTTCTTAATTCGCCCTTCAATCTTTAGAGAATACACCCCAGCTTCATACAATTCTTTGATATCAAAATAAGCCGAATTGTCTTTCAAATTTAGAGGATAATCTTTTCCTTCCGGGGTTCTCACATATCGATCGCGGCAAGGCTGACTGCATCGGCCCCTGTTACCCGAATTACCAGTCTGAACAGAACTGATATAACAAAGACCTGAAAAAGAAATACAATTGGAACCATGTACAAAAACCTCAGTTAAGATCTGATTTTCATAACCAACATTACTTAGTTCCTTTATCTCATTAATGTTTAATTCTCTGGATAGGTTTACTCGTGATACATCAAGATTCGATAGGAATTTAATCTGACCTTGGTTATGAGTCGTCATTTGAGTCGAAGCATGAACATCGAGACTCTTATAATATTTATTCAAAAGATAAAGCATGCCCAAGTCCTGAACAATCACCCCATCAATACTGGTATTCGCTAACTTATTCAAAAGATTGATAAGGGCTGGAATTTCACTTTCTATTATGATGATATTAAGGGTAATGAAAATCTCACAATCGTGTTGATGTGCCAATCTTAAAATCCCTTGTAAATCGTTGAAACTGATATTAGCAGCACGGTTTCTGGCATTAAACTTATCCAATCCACAATATATCGCGTTTGCCCCGGCAAGTATGGCTGCTTTTATGGCATCAACATCTCCACCTGGCGCAAGTAATTCTATTTTTCTTTCCACAATTCTAATGATAAGCTGTTTAATGTGCTCTGCCAATCTTTCAGCATGCTACGGAAAACAAAAGTACGGCTTTTAATTCGTTTAGAAATACGTGGTTTATCTCTTCAGATAAAATTAATCCCAAACATATCGCGCATCAGAATCAATTCTAAATTTTTCTTAAAACATAGATTACCAAATCTATCAAAATAAACTAATATAAAAAGCCGCAGACAAGGCTGCGGCTCATATTAAAAATTAAATAATGATAATGTTAGTTAGTCATAAAGAATTAAGGTTTTGGATTTTTGAGTGTAAAAATGAAGTTAGAACCTAAACCTTCTGAACTTTCAGCCCAAATCTGACCTTCATGCCTCTCAACAAAATCTTTACATAGAATTAATCCGAGACCAGTACCTTGCTCATTTTGCGTACCAGAGGTCGAGTACTTTTCATCAATTCTAAAAAGCTTATCAATAACCGATTCCGTTATACCAATACCATTATCACTAACAACTACTTTAAGATGATGTGCAAGCTGTTCTGATCGAATGATAATCTGTCCACCTGAATGTGTAAACTTAATGGCATTAGAAATGAGGTTTCTTAGAACTGTTGAAATCATAGAAATATCTGCACATACAGGTAATTCTGTATCAATATCAACACGAATATCAATTTTTTTCCCTTCAGCTATATGAGAAAAAACATTTTTTGATTCGTTAATCAGTTCAAGTAAATCAAATGACTCTGGCTTAAATGTCAAACGTCCTGTTTGCGAACGTGCCCAACTCATTAAATTAGTTAATAAATCGAAAGCTGAATTGGAAGAGTCTAAAACAATCTCCGCGTATTTTTCAATCCCTTCGATATTATTGAGTCTTATTTCATCAAGTAAAAGCTTAGTAAAACCAATTATGGCATTAAAAGGGCTTTTTAGATCGTGAGCTATTATCGAAAAGAACTTATCCTTTTCAGCGTTTACCATTTGGAGTTCTCGGTTTTTAGCTTGAATCTCCTGCTGCTCTTTTTTACGCTTAGTAATATCGAAGAAGGCTCCTGTCCAAATCACATCACCGTTAGGTATTGGTCTAGGTGTTGATTCAAAATGCCCCCAAATAATCTCATTTCGGACAGACAATCGACCTTCCCATACAAAAGGCATTAGATCTCTGTTTGATTCAATATTTTTTTGAATAAAACTTTCCTTATCAGGTTCGAATATTAGGTCATTAATAATAGCAGGGTTTTCCTGAAATTTCTCTAGACCCATATTTAGAAGTTCGCAAAAACGAGTATTAGCGAATTCTACAATATAGGGAGCATCCGAAGAACTTCGCCATTTTGTTTCATCATATTTATTTGAACGAAATACTCGAAGTCTATAAACTCCAGTGGGTTGAGCATTTGCCAGATCAAGATACAATTGACGTTCTTGCTCGAGAGTTTGTTCAATATCTTTATGTCTTTCCACAATTGAATCTACCACAGACTGATTTATATCAGCCTGAGCCAATATATCAAGTTCATCTTCATTAGATTTCGATTGAGACTTCATATTACTTTATTGATAAAAAGATATGAGGATATTACATAATGGAATAACAGCAATATTTTTATAAAATATTCTTGATTAAATATACTATTTAAGTGGACTTAAACAAAAGGACCTCTCTTTCAGAGACGACTTAAAAAAGACAGTAATAGCTTTTAAGCGAAAGATTAAAATTATTATTATTCACAATCAAAAATTTAATCAAATTCTAAAATCAAAACAATTTTGTTATCAATAAAGGAATAGGATAAAATATATCATATATATAATACAAGATTAAATCCAAACATTTACAAACACTTAAATACAAAATTGTTTATTAATCAAAAACAATTACATCATAAAACTAACAGTTCGAAACAGCCGGAAACATCTCAGCTAAACATCTCAGCTATACATCTCTTTTCATTAAGATTAAATTAAATGGAATTCATAAAAACCCATTAAAAAAACAAGCTTATATAGAATTAATTAAAATAATATATCGTGTAATAACTTTAAAATTAGTCTTTTCGTTTAACGCCTCGCACAGCTTCTGCTTTTTTAGGATCTTCTGGCCAATAGTGTTTGGCATAACGAATTCTTAACTCCTTCCGGACTTCGAAATAGGTATTCTCCCAAAAATTAGGCAGATCTGAAGTGATTTGAATGGGGCGTGATGCGGGTGATAAAAGATGCATTAACACCGCTACTAGCCCCTGATTCACGCAGGGGTTTTCGAGCATACCAAAAACTTCCTGAATACGAACGGCCAATACAGGCGCATCAGCATTGGCTTGATATTGCAATTTTAATTTGGAACCACTGGGTACAATAAAATATTTAGGAGCAAGCTGATCTAATTCTGTTTGCTTTTCCCATGGGAGATGGTTTTGTAAAACCGCCTCAAGATCAATCTTCGCCAAATCCTCAGGTTTGCGTATACGTGATAAATAAGGACTTAACCATTCCATATTGCTTTTAAGCAGGTTTTCGGTGCTCACATCTGGCCATTCATTATCAGCTTGCCACTTACGTAAACTCATAACTCGATTTTGCCATTGAGTAAACTCAGGACTAAAATTCAACAGCGTACTTCCCTCCTTCTCAATAGCCTTCGAAATGGCTTCAATAACCAAATTCTCATCAAGACTACGAAGCGGTTTCGATTGTAAAACTAGACGACCAATGCGAAGCTCTTTACTGGCAATCAGTCCTCCCTTGCGTGTATCCCAAACGATATTTTCCCGATCCTTAACCATAGGTGCCAGATCCTGGGGATTGAGTGCCGAAGCCATAAAAATCTTACCTCCTCGCTCCCTGTCATCCACATGTGCGATAGCCAACCAGGGCTCGTATGACAAATCATCCTTATGACTGGCCATAGCTTGCTTACCATTTGCCATCATAAAACGGGCATTGGTTCCCGGACTGGCATGGGCAATCCGCTCCGGATAGGCCTGCACCAGAATCACGCCTGTTTCATAAGGATCAACCGGTCCATTCTCTGCTTTTATATCGAAAAGCTGTCGGTATGAAGCAGCGACTTTCTCAATCTTATTCAGTGTTTTTAAGGTGCGATCTCCTTTGCGGTGACGACGCAAAGCCTCTATTCTCAGGTTAATATCAATCCCCGTTTCGCGTGGTAGCGGATCCCGCTCTTCCAAGAGTGCAGCCAAATCGGTAGCCAGCGGCAAAAGATCTTCGTCCTTAGCTTTTAAAAGCATATGAGCAATACGCGGGTGACAGGGCAATTTTTGAATCTGACGTCCATGCGCAGTAATGCAATCATGCTCCAAAGCTTCCAACTCATGCAAGCTTTCACTAGCCTGCGCCACAGCTGAAACTGGTGGCTGGCTCAACCAAGTGAGTTCCTGAATATCATCTACTCCCCAAGCTGCCATCTCCAAAACCAGGGTACTTAAGTCTGCCTCCAGTATTTCAGGCACACGGTGTTTTTTTAATCGATTATGCGTTGCTAGTGGCCACATGCGGTAACAAACACCAGGACCCAATCGCCCGGCACGTCCTGCCCGCTGATCAGCTGAATCATTTGAAATCTCTATGGTTTCCAAACGGGATAATCCTGTCTTGGGATCGAATCGGGACACCCGACTAAAACCACAATCAACCACCGTTGTAATGCCCTCTATAGTGAGACTGGTTTCAGCAATAGCCGTTGCCAATACGATCTTTCTTCGTCTCTGCTTATCAGGCATAATAGCAGCCTGTTGTTGGTTGCCTGCCAACATTCCAAATAAGGGATAGATCATAAAATCAGAAAGTTGTGCCTTGAGCAAGGCTTCACATTTTCGGATCTCGCCCTCGCCTGGTAAAAAGACCAGCGTATCGCCCGATTGTTCTTTCACCGCCTTTATAACCGTATGTGCTGTGATTTCAGGTAAGAGTCTTAAATCACAAGCTTCAGTATAAATTAATTCAACAGGATACTGTCTTCCCTTGCTCTCAAGCACTTCAGCTTTCAGACAATCGCTTAATTCACTGCTGTTAATCGTTGCAGACATGAGCATAATACGCAAATCAGGACGCAAGATATCCTGAGTTTCCCGACATAAGGCCAAAGCCAAATCCGCATGCAAACTTCGTTCGTGTATCTCATCAAAAATGACCAACCCCACCCCTTCAAGAGCATTATCAGATTGCAACATTCTTGTGAGGATTCCTTCGGTTAACACCTCAATACGAGTTGACTTTGAAACTCGCTTTTCGAAACGGATACGGTAACCAATACTCTGCCCTACTTCTTCGCCCAAAAGAGAAGCCATACGCATCGCGATACTTTTAGCTGCCAAACGTCGTGGTTCCAACATCAAAATCTTCTGACCTTTCAGCCATATTTCTTCCATTAAGGCTAATGGTAATAAGGTACTTTTCCCGGCACCAGGAGGGGCTGAAATAATAAGCGTATTCTTATTCGACAGATGTTCTCTGGTTTCTGATATAATGTCTCTTACGGGTAAATCTATGCTGAAAGGATCGAAAGTCAAGTTGAAGGTTTTATAATATGAGTGACAAATTTAATAAAATTGCTTCAGTCAGAAAATATGCACGAATGGATGTCCAAAATTTAAGCGCAAAGGACACAAAGATTTAAAGAGAATTACAAATGGCTAGAGCAAAATAAACGAGGTGATAGCTCCCTTGTTTTATAAATAAGAGAGAAAAGTCTTTTTATTAGGCACAAGCCTTTGTAATACAAAAGCTTTAGCCTACTTTCGCACGATTATTTAAAAAAGGTATTTAAGACAAAATAGAAAAGATGATGATGAGATGGATGTTGTTTATAGCTGCAATCGCATTAAGCAGTTGCAGTAAAGTGCCAGAAAGAAATTTTGAATTCAATTATAAAGTGAGCCTGCAAGCCAATTCAGGCAAAAACATGAAGGTTTGGCTTCCTGTACCTCAATCAAATGAAGTACAAACGATTAGTGAGCTATCTATTGATACGGATATTCCTTATGAAATTAAAACTGAAGAACAGCATGGTAATACTTACTTTTATGCTAATTTAAAAGAAGGATTAACTCAAACTGCTGATATAAACATTCATTTTAATGTGAAACGAAAGCAAAGAGCAAATGCTAAGTTTAAAGATACAGATCCAAACTTGTACCTAAAAGCAAATAGATTGGTTCCGATTGGAGAACGTTTCGATTCAATCGCAAAAGCAAACCGCTTTTCTCCTGAGAATATGAAACCTGTTTACGATTTCGTTTTGAGCGAGATGTATTATGGCAAACCAAAAGCTCAGAATCCTTCAGATCAATACTATGCCAGCTTACCAACAAGTATCAAAAAAGGCATTACTAAAGATAGTGTTGTGTCTCTTTATCTAAATACAACAAAAATTGCCGGGGAGTTTACTTTTGGGAATGGTAACTCAAACTATGCTTGTGATATATCGGTAGGTAACTGTACTGATTTCCACTCCTACTTTATGTCTTTGGCTCGTAGCTTGAACGTGCCTGCACGTTTTCACATCGGCTTTTCTATCCCTGATGGACAAGAAGGAAAAATTGGTGGCTACCATTGTTGGGCTGATTATCATCAAAACAATGAGTGGCATCCTGTAGATATCTCTGAAGCAGATAAAGCACCTGAAAAAGCCGAATTCTATTTTGGTAAATTAGACGCTAATCGTGTTGAAATGACTCAAGGTCGTGATTTAATTCTGGAGGGATACTCGAAAGGTCCAGTCAACTTCTTTGTCTACCCTATTGTAGAAAGTGATGGTCAAGCCGGAGCTTACACAAAATCATTCTCATATAAAGAAATTTAATACACGAGTTCTGTATACAGGAAAAGGCTGGGAAACCCCAGCCTTTTTTCATTTATAATCGGATTAAGGAAAAATTTCTTACTGATTCAACCACTTCTTGAATTCAGAACTTTTATCCTGACTGACAATAGCATCCATTGCTTCTTCGCAACTTGGCTTGAGATTCAACTTGATTCTTGTTTTCGAATAGTAGACCATATCTATTATGGAAGAATAACTAACGATAAATTTTCTGTTAATACGAAAGAAAATGTTGGGGTCCAGTTTCTTTTCAAGGTTGGCCAAAGTTCCATCAAACAAATAACGGGTTCCATCTTTACTAAAAAGGTAACAGGCTTTACCATCTGCCATAAAATAGGATACTTGATCTAAATCCATCGATAAAATTCGCTCACCACGACTGACCATAAAACGCTCTTGGTACTTATTACCTCCAATGATTGATTGTAAAGAATTCTGCAAAGCTTCGATATCAAGCGACTTAGCTTTCGAAAACATCTCGTCGTATTTATTAAGAGCCTGTTCCAAGTCTTCTTCATCTATGGGCTTCAATAAATAATCAATACTGCATTGCTTAAAGGCCTGAATAGCGTATTGATCGTAAGCAGTCGTGAATATAACGGGGGTTTTTAGCTTGATTTGCTCAAATATAGAGAAACTATTGCCATCACCCAGATGCACATCCATAAAAATAAGATCAACCTGATTCTCAGAAAACCAAGCTACAGCCTGACTGACATTTTCAAGCTTCACTTTGATATTTATTTCTCCCGGACGCAAGCTCAATAAGTTCTTCTCCAACTCACGAGCGGCAAGGCGCTCATCCTCTACTATAGCAACATCAATCATACCTCAAATATTTAGCTTACAAAGCTAAAAAGAAATGGAGCTTTATTTTATAGAAAGCCCCAATAAAATTGAATTAAAAAAAATAGTACAACACAAAAGAATACAGTAGTACTATCAATATCATATCTGAAATGACTTTCTTTAATAAACTCGAAATGATATTGTATAAAAGAAAAACTAAAAAGGGAATAAAAGGGAATGCCTTATTTAAAAAATTGTTTTCAACATACAAATAATAAAGACATGAAACTCCAATAAGATAAACAATAACCAAAGCTATTTTATATAGCAACCCAGATCTTACTTCCCTCATAATCATATACTTCAAATTAAATGTTGTTTTTGCTTTTAAGCGGCTAATATAGTATCTACTAACAACAAAACATACTTATCCCAAATATTTATTATATAAACTTATTTTATTTATTCTGTTAAAGTATAAATGGGGCTTTCTATTAAATAAAGCCCCATTTTGATTCAGATAATTTTATTAACCTCTTACAATTAATTTGCCAAGTTAGGATTATTATTAATCGCTTCCTGAGGATAAGGCAATGTATAACGAGGATCACCTTGTCGCAACACAACTGTCTCATCACCAAAAACATGAGCAATCTCAGACTGCGTTGTTCTTCTTAAGTCAAACCAACGATGACCTTCAAAAGCCAACTCACGGAAACGCTCAGTTAGAATTTCCTTAATCAATTCAGCTTTATTCATCGCAGCCGTACGAGCGACTTCAGTAGTGTAAAAGTCAGGTTTTAATCTTGTAACTTTAAGTTGATTTAAATAATCACAAGCATCATCTAATTGATCCAATTGAGCAGAAGCTTCAGCAGCAATCAAATACAATTCAGCTGTACGAAAAGTACAACGAAATTTATCATCCCCTCCTTTAGAAACGACATATGAGCCTGAACCATTATCTGAATAATATTTTGCAAAACGCAAATCATTATCCATATCATAAACTCCCATTAATTCGTCAGAAACAAATACTGAATTTACAACTGCAGAATGAATACCTTCTTCTAAAGCCATGATACTTTCCTTAGAATTGTATTCACTAGGAATCAAATTCTCTGAATTGTTTAAATCTTCCAAGTCAGATTTTATAGCTAAAGTTGTTTTAGCAGAAGCTAAAGCATTCGCCCACTCGTTTTTATACAAAGCAACTCTTGCTTGTAAAGCATTTGCAGCAGTCCTAGTAAAACGGTAGTTTTTACCCAATCCGTATTCTTCAACATTCAATAGAGCCAAACCTTTAGTTAAATCTGATTCTACAAGTTCATATACTTCTGCAACTGTTGAAGGTGCATAATTGGCTTCCAAATCTATGACTGTTGAAACAGGTACTCCTTTATCAATAGCAGATGAAATTAAATCGTAATGAGAAGCATATTGATTTACTAAATTAAAGTGCATCAGAGCGCGCATTAAATAAGCTTCACCTTGTAATTGTTCAATTTCCTCTTTCGTCCCGTCTGTAATTTCAGAACCTTCAGCAATAATATGGTTGGCATAAAAGATCGCTTTATAAAAACTTTGCCATCCAAAAGATAAGGTTGATGGAGCTGGTGTTTCATCTTCCCATAAATAAATATCCTTATAAGAAGCGATATCATTCTCCCAAGCCCATCTATAAAATTTAACTTCATCAGTACGCATAGTCAGTTTGGAATTCTCTGCAGGGGTCAAATAATAAGCTCGGTTCATCAATGCTCTAAATTCCTCAAATGTCTCAGGTATTACAGTACCTGCTGGTTTTACATCCAGATATTCATCGCATGATGGTAACACCAATAGGGCTAGCATTATGCTGATATATACTTTTATATTTTTCATATTTCCAATTTTAGAAAGTCACATTTACACCTATAGTGAATGATTTAGCTTGTGGTTGTGAGTAAATATTTCCATATGATTCAGGATCAAAATAACCGTCGTATCCATTTGATATTACAAAAGGATTACGTGCTTCAAAACTAAATCGAACACTATTCAATTTTAATTGATCAGCTAATTGCTGAGATAAAGTATAACCCAAACGGATGCTACTTATTCTCATATAATTCACTTCCTTTAGCCAAATATCCAAAGCCTGATATGTATTTACAGGATCTGAAACCGCATGCCAGTTCTTCTCCATCCAATAACTTCCATCACCAGAAGTACTACCCATCAAATTAGGATATTTAGTATTTCTTCCTTCAATTACGTCTAAAATATCAACGGGTGCATTTCGACCTCTATCGTAATCTGTAATATCGTATGGAGGACGCGCCATACGCATCATCTTCAAATTAAAGTTAGCAGATACAGTTAAATCAAAGTTCTTGTATTTGAAATTATTAATGATACCTCCCGAATATTTAGGGTCAGCATCACCAGCATATGAGAATAATCCTCTGGTTTCTTCTGAAGTTAAAGATGAAGCAGACACATTACCTGGCCACCACTCAGCATAAGCATCGTACAACTTAAAGAATTCCTGTCCGTTAAGTTTATTACCATCTTTCAAATAAATTGGATAACCATTCTCATCTAATCCTGCAGTTTTAATAACAAAAACAGAATTAACAGGATGACCTTCTAAAGAAGGTGTACCCTGGTTATCACGCACCTGAACTTTGTTTACTTTGCTTTTGTTATGAGAGATATTAAAATTGGTATTCCACTCAAAATTATCCGTTTGGATATTTCTTGTTGCAATACTAAACTCCCATCCTTTGTTCGAAACCTCAGCCCAATTCACATTGGTAAATTCGAATCCATTCTCCATTGGAATAGATTTCATCCCAATCAAATCTGAACTATTTCTGTCATACACATCAAGACTAATACGAACAGCATGACGAAAAAGAGCTAAGTCTAAACCTGCATTGTAGGTTCTTGTTTTTTCCCAACGTAATTTATCATTAGGAGGAGATAAAACATCAATACCTTGCTCGCTATAACCTGGAAGGATTGAATTATGCCTGTATTTCCCAACAACAACAGGATAAGTTTCCTTATCAATATTTCCTTGCAAACCATATGATGCACGTAATTTCAAATTACTCAACCAATTGATATTTCTAAGAAAATCTTCTTCAGAAGCAGTCCATGAACCACTCAATGCCCAAAGAGGTGTGTACTTGTATTTTGAAGCCGTTCCAAATAAGTTAGATCCATCGTAACGCACACTACCAAATACCGTATACTTTCTGTTATAGGTATAAGATGCTGTTCCGAAAAATGATGCATATCGATTTTTAATGTAGGATTTTGAATCCTTATTAAATTCTTTGGCATCAGATTCATTAGGATAGATCACAGCAGTTCCATTCAAACCATTAGGATTCCAACCATAGATACTTGAATGAACAAGAGTACTTTCAGTTTCTCTCAATTCATTACCAACCATAGCGTCGAACTCATGAACATCATCAAGAACCTTATTCCATTCAAGCATATTCTTCCAGTTGTAAGAACGATTTTCACCATTCCAACTTCTCAATACCCCGCCTTCAGGCATGAAAGGTAAACGCTCTTTAGCTACTGGATCCCAACGACGAGACCTCTCTCTTATCTGTCTTGAATAATAGGTATTTTCTTTGGCTTCCTTTGTTGTCTGAGTGTTATCTGACTGGATACCTAGTTGTGATCTCAAAGTTAAATCAGCAGTAATTTTCCAATCCAAGTCAAAATTCACATTTAGCTTACGGCTCTTCATTTTATGAGAAGTTCCTTCACGCTCTTCGATAATATTAAAAGGCACATAGGCATCATCAGATTCCTGAATTTCATTATCATACACATATTGACCTTTCTCATCATATACCTTTTGATAAGGATTGACAGTACGAGTATAATAAGATGGGTTTGTAAAGAAATCAGTACCAGTCAAATACGAATTCTTTTCGACTTCTGATCCAAATACACCAACGCCAAATTTTAAATTACTTCTTAATTTAAAATCTGTTTTTAAAGTCACATTATATCGATCCATTGAAGTTCCGATAGTCGTTCCTTTTTCGTTATAGTATCCACCTGAAAAATAGTAAGTCGCAAAATCGTCACCACCAGAAATGCTCAAAGAATGATCCTGATTAACAGAGGTCTGATACAATAAATCTTCCCAATTTGTATTGGTATTTTTTAAGACATTAATCTCAGCTTGAGCTTCATTGCTAATGCCTCCAAAACCATCTGTTCTATAAGTATTCAACTGGTCGTAATTATTTAGAATACGAGCAACACCACCTTTACCTGATCTGTACGTCAAATCTTCACGTCCAGCCAAGGCTAGCTCTAAATCAACTTTCTGATCTGAGTTCATTAAATTCAATTTACTCAAATCAGGGCGAGATGTAAATGAAGTATTACTATTAAAGCTTACTCTCATTTTACCTTGTTTACCGTTTTTTGTGGTAATAACAATGACACCGTTAGCAGCTCGAGCACCATAAATAGCAGTAGCAGCGGCATCTTTTAAAATAGTAATATCATTAATATCTTGAGGATTCAAGCCAGCAATTGAAGAATTGTATAATTGATCAATATTATCAGAGTCATTAAAATCAGGTAGATCATTACCTTCCAAAGGCACCCCGTCAACAACCCATAGAGGATCTTGGGTTCCATTTAATGACGCGGTACCACGAATACGAATTTTTGCAGGTGCCCCGGGAGCGCCACTTGTTGGTACAGAAGTAACACCAGCTAATTGACCAGCAAGCATATTATCGACACTTGCGATACCAGCCTGGCGAATATTATCAGCATTAACTTTTACAACTGCAGATGTCAACTTGCGTTTTTCAATTTTCTGGTAACCTGTAACCACAATCTCACCCAACTGACTATTAGCATCACTTAGTTTAATTGTCACGAAATCCTTTCCTGCGATATCTACAACTTGAGTTTCGAAACCCAAAAAGCTACAAGAAATGTTTTTTAATGCTGTAGGTACTTCAAGTACAAAATTTCCATCCAAATCGGTAATCGTTCCCATCGTGATATTCTCAATCACTCCTTTTACTCCCGTTTCGGTTCCAATTGTCGATTTGTCAATAAACACCGAAGCCCCGATCAGCACATCGCCATCGGTTGCTGAGAGTACTCTCCCCTTAATTTGCTTCGTCTCCTGTGCCATAACAAAGGCAGGCAAACAGATCAAAAGCCAGGTTAGCAGTCTTTTCATAGTTTAATTTTTAAAGGTTATTAAAATAGTGGTTTTTGTAAGTAAAAAGACAGATAGGGTAAATTTCTTCACCCTACCTGCCAAGTCGTTTTATATTATTTCAAATTTAATGCCTCTTCAATCCTCATGATCAAATCATTATAATGATAACGAGTTGCCTCATCTTTTATCACCAATCGCTTTTTTAACAAGTCTCTGATTTTCATAAGTTCACCTCTTTTCATCGATACGGCATCCGAAACACGATTCATTGTAGAATAAAACACGTTACGTTGGAAGTTTTTCGAATCATCTGAATCAACTTTCTCTCCAAACATCTTATCATTTCTCACCGAATAGTCACACAAAACAGGCATATGTTTGTGTAAAGAACATGAGCAAGAGGCATGCAGAGTTTTCTTAGTTGTTTTCTCCATGGCCTTATTTTGGGTAATGATTAAGGCATCGATAAAATTCTTTTGGCTCTGTCTATCGAAAACATTCAGTTTTAAACCTTTGATCGTTTTCTTAAATATCCCCTTATGCAAATCATTCATCATGTTTGCAACAGTATAAGCTTCATCACCATTTTTTGCTTCATTTTCAAGCATTCTTAGCAGACGTTCCTTTTGCAAAAGCGAATAGAAAATTCGAGCATGTAAATCACGAAATAAAGTTGTAGGTGCATATTCAATATCGCCAATAGGTGATTCCTTAATAGGATATGTTTTATTGTAGATGTCAGCTTTGGTCAACCATTCAGGAATATCAATTACTTCATCAAGTAAGAATTTGATAGCATCCTTTTGCTTCGCTTTTTCGACATGATTGTAAGCCGCTTTTCTCTCCCCATATACTGGCTGATCAAGATAAACCCCACCCACATTTGTAACAACGTGATTGGCATAAGTAAACCATTGACCGATGATACCCATCATCATTTTCCCAGCTTTTTCATAATCCTGCCCTTCTTCGTAAGTCCAGCTTTCAACCTGAGGAACAATACGCCTAAGATTTTTCAATCCATATCGACTAGCATGCATGGAGTTATCACCTAAATCTTCACTTTGTGCTGATGGGTCAATTGTATTCTTACCATCTTGCTGAGGACCGTAGTGGTACAAAGGATCTGTTTCGTGCTTACGAATCATAGCTGTTTGATCATTCAACTCATCCCATGGATTTGTCTTATTATTCCATTTGTATGCCCAACCAATCGCGAAAATATCGTAGATTCCAATTTGAGGTGTAATATTCTCAACCCCGTCACCTGGTTGTGCGACATAATTAAAACGAGCATAATCCATAATCGAAGGCGCAGTACCTCCCATTTTATCCGTGTACGTTTTCGATCTTAATGAGTCAACCGGGTAAGCATAAGATGCTCCCATATTGTGCATTAAACCTAAGGTATGACCAACTTCGTGTGAAGAAACAAAACGAATGGCATGAGCCATATGTTCATCTTCAAATTTGTTAGCTCTTGCTCTAGAATCGATAACTCCAGTTTGAATTCTAATCCAGGATTGTAGAGCAGTCATCACATTATGCCACCAAATAATATCGGCTTCAATAATCTCTCCTGATCGAGGATCAACAACAGAAGGTCCCATGGCATTTGCCTGACTTGATGCGGCATAGGTTACCATGGAATAACGCACATCGTCACCATCAAAATCAGGATCATTTACTGGGGCATCCTTAGCAATGATGGCATTCTTAAAACCAGCTTGCTCGAAAGCAACTTGCCAGTCGTTTATACCATCCTTTATAGCTTGTCGCCATTGTGCAGGTGTTGCAGGATCCACATAATAAACAATCTGTTTCTGTGGCTCGACTAACTCACCAGCTAAATACCTCTTGACATCTTCTTCTTTAGGTTCCAATCTCCACCTGGTTACTAATTCGCGATTCTCAAGAGCTTGCTGATCATCGTTAAAATAAAACTGTTTAGTTGAAAAGAAACCAACTCTTTTATCAGCAAATCTTGGTTTCATTGGCTTCTCATCCAATAAAACAATATTGGTAGTTACCTCAACAGAAACCGTAATACCTTCAGCTTTTGTTGTCAATAATGATTTTACAAGTGCATTCTTGGGGAAAGATTTTACTTCATTTATCTTAGATAAATTAGTTACAGCAGAACCTGGCATTCCTAGAATTCCAAATAAATCATTCAAACTTTTTTCTGAACCATCAAAAACCTTATTCACCTTAAATACATATGAGGTAGAATCTTTCCCTAAACAGCTTAGGTCAAAACTCTCTCGAATAGATGAGATATAGTTATCCTCAAATGATTTTGTAATTGCATCCCCTTCTTTACTTGAATAAGTTGCTTTGTATGTTTTCACCCATACCTTTTCAAGAATCGTATCAAGTTCGAATTTGATTAATAAATTCTGATAATTTATTCCCTTATTAAAACCCAACTCATTAATCTCTGTTGGTACTTTTGAAATTTTATTCACCAACAAAAAATCACGTTCCAATAGATTTTTATCTAATTCGAAGTAATAATCTTTCTTTACTCTATGAATATCGATCACGCCGTGTTTACTGATTGCTTCAGTCGTGATAACTTCATCGTAATTCTTTAATTTTGTTTTTTTCTTCTCAGTATCCTTGACATCTTCATTTTCGACTTTCTTATCCTTTTTCTTTAAGAATTTAAAAATCCCTGCTTCAGACTTCTGTTGATTTGAGTTAATAGCATATGCTTGTTCTTGCATTCCTCCAAGAATACAAACTGTCATAAATGCTACTACAAAATTCTTTTTAAGTGTGTGTGTGTTTAAGTTCATTCAGTGTTTTGTTCTTTTGCAAGAGTGATACCTAAAGTTATTTGCAATTCACTTTTTGATTTTCAATCACCCTGCAGGATCTAACCATTTACTAACCAAAAAAATATTTCCGATCCCTTAAGGAGAATCTGAAACAAATATGATTTTTTTGTAAGAAGCAATAAAAAGGAAGGGAGTGAATCAGGAAAAATAAAGAGTGAACTCAAGAAAATACAGTTTGAACCAATAATCACGCCATCTTGGTTTCGTAAACTTTTAGGCACAGCTCTACATATTGATATCTCAAAATAGAGAAAGCAATAGACTAATACTTAAGAAAGTTATTATAATAAGGGCAATCGAACGACGAATTTTTCTCCTTCGACACCATACTCTGCCTGCTCTTCACCTAAAAATGCATATAAGGTATTTAACGTTTTTAGGCCAGTACCAGAAGTCGATTTAGAGTCAGAACGTAATTGAAAATTATTTTCAACTAATAGTCTACCATTCTCTATTCTCATCGATATAAGCAAAGGTTTTTCTGTAGTCACAATATTGTGTTTGATCGCATTTTCTACAAGAGACTGCAAACTAACTGATGGTAACTTGCAGCCCATATATGCTTCTGGAATATCATATTCTAAACTTAAATGATTACCAAATCGAATCTTCTGAAGAAAAATATAGTGTTTCATAAAATCCAGTTCCTGCTTTAAATCGACCAAACTTGAGTTGTTTCGATCTAAAAGGTAACGATAGACTTTCGAAAGTTTAAGTATAAACTTTCGAGCCAATCTTGGCTCAGTTTCAACCAAGGCATATAAAGAATTCAACGAATTGAATAAAAAATGTGGATTAATCTGGTTCTTAATATTTTTAAGTTGAGCTTTCACTTTTTCTTCTTCTTCCTGATGTGCTCGCTTTCTTAATTCAACCGTTTCGCTAATATCAAATCGAAAACTAGAAAATCCAATTACCTTATCACCTTCATCAAAAATGGCATTAAACACTTGCTGATAATGTCTGTTATTTCTTTTATATTCGGTTAAAAAGTGCTCACCTCTCAAGGCTCGATCAAAATGTTTCTTCATTAATTTTCCAAAATCATGATGATAAGTATTTAAGGCACTCATACCCACTTCTATTTCCATTCCTTCATTATCAAAAGCATCCTTTTGATATACCGAATTGAAACTTGTGTAACGATATTTCTTGTCCACCGAAAAAATTCGAATCTGATCGGTACTCTCCATAATCGATGAGAGTTTATTTAAAATATTGCGATGTTTCATTTCGGCTTTTTGTCGTCCTTCAAACTCAGAAAGCCATCTGCGTTGTGAATAATAAAGAAATACCATCAATAGAAATGCCAAAGCGATACCGATAAGTGCCGTTGAATTTCTCACCTCTTGCACGGCCTCTTCAACATTAAATAAAGGCACACTTACCGTGATTAACCAATTGGCATTTATCTCCCCTAATTTAATCGACTGATAGACACGAACGACGGGTACTTGAAGAAATTCAGAAATGACTTCAGCCTGAAATTGTTCCCCGGAACCAAGAATTTTCTTTATATTATTACTATCACTCATGCTACTAATGCTCGCTCCTATCCTATTCTCATCGGGATGAATAATACAATACCCATCAGAGGATATAATTGAAACGTAAGCACGTCCTAAAGATCTCTCATCGTAAAAATGTTCCTGAAAATTGAACAAATCGATATCTAATCCAAAAGCTCCCACAATTCGATCATTCACCCTAACAGGGAGAATAATGGACGCGAGTAAAGTACTATCACTGGAAAAATAAGGAGACGAAACGAACTCATCCTTCTTTGATATTAACTTATCAACCAGGTCTCTTTTATGCTTTTCCAGCTCACTTTTTATCACGCCATTTTCTGATTGAGCAAAACTCAAAACATCACTTTTGTTATCTATATTAACAAACCAGCAGGCATGCAAATCATTTCTGCCATCCAAAACACCTTCTAATTCATTACTGATAACGGACATACGAACGCCTTGATTCTGAATAATCTCTTCAATGGTCTTACCTATGGCAGTCGAAAATTGATAATTATCTTTAAGCTTATTCTTAACAATCAAAAAACTATTCTGAGCCTTAGACACTGCGAGATCAACACTCATATTACGAGCCGTTTGTGACATCTTCTCACCTATTAAATAAGCGACAATCACAAAACTCACAATGATGACAATACCAACTTGAACGATAGATTTATTACGCAATTTCATAGGTAAACTTTACATGTAATTATTTTGCAAAGCTATAAATTATTCAAAAATAAAGACCGCAACAGTATTTCATTTAAATGAATTAAGCATGTCGTCTTTTGTTTATATCTAGTTTGTCCTTTTCTTTGTATTCGTAAAAAGCAAACCCATCAAGAATGATAGATTTCAAAATAGACGAAGATAAGTGCATAAGCTGTGGACTGTGTGCACAGGATTGTCCTGTAGGAATAATTGAAATGACTCCTAATCCTAGTATTCGCAAGTCAAAAGAAAAACAATGTCTTAAATGCCAACACTGTTTAGCCATATGCCCGACAGCTGCCCTCTCTATTTTAGGCAAAAAGCCAGAGGATAGTCTATCATCAAAAGGCGAACTGCCTACTTATGAGTCCATGACTCGTTTGATTAAAACTCGACGATCAATACGAAAATACACCCATGAAGATATAGATCCAGAGCTTATTCAAGAACTTTTGGAAACAACGGCGTATGCTCCAACGGGTCACAACTACAACTCGGTACACTTCACCCTTATCGATAAAAGAGAAGAGTTAGAAATATTTAGAGATAAGGTGTATGAGGCAATCAAAAAAGCTGGAGAAGCTAAAACTCTTTTACCTCAATTTCAATTCTTATATGCCATCCAAAAGGTTTGGGAAAACAATGGAGTTGATGTTATTTTTAGATATGCACCCCATCTTTTAATAGCTTCGGCTCCTAAGAAAAATTCATCCCCTTTTCCCGACTGTCTAATTGCATTAAGTTATTTTGAACTTTTAGCCAATAGCCGTGATATTGGTACTCTATGGAATGGCATGCTGACATGGGTATTGAATGACATTGACCCTGCCATTTCAGAATTAATAGGCATACCAATAGATTACACTGTGGGTTATGGACTGGTTTTTGGAAAATCAGCTGTTAGCTATCCACGTGCCATACAATCAGAAGGTCTTAGCCTTAACAAGGTAAAAATGGACAAGAATTAAAACGTCTTTATCTATTATCTCACCAAGGCATTCAAGATATATCAAAGCTTTTCTTATTTTTGTAAGAAATAAAACTCAAATACATCATGATTAAAAACATTCCAAATATAAAACATACCGAATCAGGTAACTTTTTCCTTTTAGCAGGTCCTTGTGCCATCGAAGGTGAAGAAATTGCAATGCGCATTGCAGAACGTATTGTTGAAATTACAAACAAACTTGAGATTCCTTTCATTTTTAAAGGCTCATACCGTAAAGCCAACCGTTCTCGCTTAGATTCATTTTCAGGTATTGGGGATGAAAAAGCATTGAAAATTCTAAAAAAGGTAAGTGACACTTTTGGTGTACCAACCGTTACAGATATTCACTCTGCAGAAGAAGCTGCTATGGCTGCCGCTTATGTTGACGTTTTACAAATTCCTGCTTTCCTTTGTCGTCAAACTGATTTATTAGTTGCAGCTGCTAAAACAGGTAAATTTGTGAATATTAAGAAAGGTCAATTCTTATCTGCTGAATCGATGAAATTCGCTGTTGATAAGGTGAGAGAAATGGGAAATGATCAGGTGATATTAACCGACCGTGGAAATATGTTTGGTTATCAGGATATGATTGTGGATTATCGTGGTATTCCTACAATGCAAAAAAATAACTGCCCAGTTGTTTTAGATATCACGCATTCATTACAACAGCCAAACCAAACTTCTGGAGTAACAGGTGGACGTCCTGATTTGATTGAAACAGTTGCCAAAGCTGGTATTGCAGTTGGTGTTGATGGTATTTTCATTGAAACGCATCCTGATCCAGCCAATGCAAAGTCTGATGGAGCCAATATGTTACACCTAGATCATCTTGAAGATTTACTGACTAAACTGGTTGCTATCCGTAAAGTTATAAACCAGTTCTAATAATAGAATCTTCTTTTTTAGATATATAGAAATCCCTTGTAGGCAAAAAGCTTACAAGGGATTTTCCGTTATTACCATCACCCTAATAATGATGCAACGGATTTGTCATTAATATGGCTGGCGTTTCACATATGAGGTGTGCAATAATTTATGAGATTTATGACTCAGCGGTTTCTCCAGAAAATCTTTATAAATCTGCACAATTTCAGGATTCTCATGAGATTTCCTAAGTGCCAAGGATAAGTCTTCAGAGTATATAGCATCCATTCTTTTCTGACGAATTTCATCATCTACAGGGAATGGCTGACCACCACCGCCTAAGCAACCACCAGGACAAGCCATAATTTCTATGAAATGATAGAATCGATCTCCTCTATCAATAGCCTCCATTAGCTGATGTGCATTTTCCAAACCATTGGTTATGGCACATTTCAATTCAACACCCTCGAGGAATGACCATTCTGGAAGAACATCTACAATTGGTACAACGGCCTCCTTCACTCCTGCTAGTCCTCTAACCGGTTTTATCTCCAAATTCTCGAAAGGTACCTCACGACCTGTTACAATTTCGTAAGCAGTTCTTAATGCCGCTTCCATAACCCCTCCTGTTGCACCAAATATGATACCAGCTCCAGAGCCAATTCCCATAATAGAATCGAAATTCTCTTCGTTCAACTGCTCAAATTCAATACCAGCTTGTTTAATCATCACTGCTAGTTCACGAGTTGTCAGGACAAAGTCAACATCCTTATAACCACTATCTTTCATTTCCGGTCGATTCGCTTCATATTTCTTAGCCGTACATGGCATAATAGAAACGGAAACAATATTAGCTGGATCCACATCGATATTCTTAGCATAGTATGTTTTAGCCAAAGCCCCAAACATCTGTTGTGGTGATTTGCAAGTCGATAAATTAGGTAGATATTGTGGGTATTTGTGCTCGATATATTTCACCCAACCTGGTGAACATGATGTAGCCATAGGTAGAGAAACTTCAGGATTATCATCAAGCAATGCTCCCTTAAGACGTGTCAACAATTCTGTTCCTTCCTCCATAATAGTCAGGTCAGCAGTAAAATCAGTATCAAGAACTGAATCGAAGCCCAAACGTCGAAGAGCTGATACCATGCGAGACGTTACTCTGGTCCCTGGTTCAAAACCCAATTCTTCACCAAGACCAACACGAACAGCAGGTGCAGTTTGAACAACTACATGCTTTTCAGGATCTGCTATAGCATCCCATACTTGTTCCACATACGATTTTTCAACCAAAGCTCCAGTTGGGCAATGCACAATACACTGTCCACAATTAGTACAAACCACCTCATTTAATGAATAATTAAAAAATGTTGAAATTTTCATATCAGCACCCTTATGCGCCACTGCAATTGCACCCACACTTTGAATCTCGGCACAGGTTCTCACGCATCGTTGACAACGAATACACTTACTATCATCTTTTTCGATTGATGGTGAATAAGAATCCACAGAGTATTGCTTATCAGGTACTAAATCAATAAAATCTTGATTAGTAATTTGTAGGTCGGCAGCTATGGTTTGAAGTTCACAATGCCCATTTCGATAACATTTGGTACATTCTTCGTTATGCTCTGCCAACAAAAGCTCAATAATATGCTTTCGGCAATTTCTTACCTTCAAACTGTTCGTATTAATTTCCATTCCTTCATTTACAGGTGTGGCACAAGAAGCGACCAAACGATCGACCCCTGCTTGCTCAACAACACAAACCCTGCAATTACCTGCTACACATAGGTCTTTGTGATAGCATAGGGTTGGGATATGAATATGTAATTTTTTAGCTGCTTCGAGTATGGTTTTTCCTTCCTCTACACTAACCGCGATTCCATTTATTGATAAATTGATCATATTTGTCATTTTCATTCTCTTTAGAAATTAAAGCTTCGAAATATCATTTGCCTTAAAAAATTGAACATTAGACTCATTTATTTAGAATCCATTAATAAATCATCTCCTCTCGGAAATTTTCTACAATAGAGGAAAAAGAATTTGCGACAGATTGTCCCAAACCACACTTTGCTGTCAATCGCATTGTTTCAGTTAACTTTAGAAGTTTATCTAAATATGCGGCAGGCTTATCACCTCGTTTTACAGCTTTTATACCTTTAAGTAGTTGCTGACAACCCACTCTACAAGGTGTGCATTGCCCACAGGATTCTTCCTGAAAAAAATCGAGATAGTTGTCCAACACATTATACATTGAGCGTGAACTATTGAATATCATCATAGAACCTCCAGTAGGTAATGATACCCCTGTTAATTTCCCCTGATAACCAATGTGAGACTTTGGAAAACGCTTACGCGGCACCAAAAAACCAGATGCACCGCCTACCTGAACAGCTTTAGTATCACCATCACCAAAATCATCAACGAAATCTTGAACACTCATTCCTAATTCCAATTCATAAATTCCAGGTATAGGTGTATCTCCCGAAACTGAAAAGACTTTGGAACCCCATGAATCTTTAACTCCAAGTTCACGAAATTTCTTAGCTCCGTACTTCATGATAGTATAAGAATGCGCTAGAGTTTCAACATTGTTGATAACCGTTGGTTTATTTAGGTATCCACATTGGGTTGGATAAGGAGGTTTATTTCTTGGTTCGCCACGCTTACCTTCCATAGATTCGAACAGAGCTGACTCTTCTCCGCATATATAAGCCCCACTTCCCAAGAAAATATCAACTACAAAATCAAGATTTAATTCATCCATAATTTGATGAAACTTCTTAAGCTCTTCTCTAAGTTGAGGCACTAGAAATTTATATTCGCCACGTAGATAAATATACCCTTCTTTCGCACCAATAATCTTGGCACACATAGCCATACCTGCTAAAACCTTATGTGGAACACGTGTTAGAATCTCTCTATCCTTAAAAGTACCAGGCTCCCCCTCATCAGCATTACAAATAACATATTTGGTTTTCTCTTTTTCTTCGGATGTTAGTTTCCATTTAAGTCCTGTTGGGAAACCAGCACCTCCACGGCCCTTTAGCCCAGAATTTACCATTTCGTTTATCACCTCCTCATGGGAACGATCGAACGATTTCTTTAAAATCTCTTTACAATCATCTTCATGTTTGAAGATTAAATCTATTCTATTGAGTTGTTTTGTTTTAGTCGTCATAACTCTTGATTTTTACAATTTGAAAATAAGATCTACTTCTTATCAGCCTCCGCCTTATAAGAACTAAGGATATCCACTACCATATTTGGAGTCAACTCAGTATAGACATCATCGTTCACCAACATTGCAGGCGCTTTATGACACCATCCTAAGCAATTGGTTTCAAGTATTGTAAAGAGTTTATCAGGAGTGGTTTCTCCCAACTTAACTTTCAAAAAATCTTCCAGTGCCAAAAGAATTTGGTTCTTCCCTTTCATAGCACAGGTTATGGTTTTACATACGCGAATCACATATTTTCCTCGAGGGACAATATCGAGAAATGAATAGAAACTAGCCGTTCCATAGACGTCAGCGGCGGGGATTTTAGTTTCTTCAGCAATTTTAAGAATTGCACTTGCGGATAAAAAACGATCTTTTTCAACAACAGTTTGTAAAATAGGAAGCAATTTCTCCCTTTTTATGCCATACTCTGTTACGAGATCTTTTACGAGTTCAGCCTGATCATTCATAGTTTCATGTTTTTTTTGATACAACAAATGATTCTTAATTCCATACACATCTTTATCCAGAGCTAGTATCACTAGCTCATTTATAAAAACATATCAGAGTTAAGGTTCATTCATCATCTAATTATTGTGAGATTGATTAGTTTTTATGCTAATTGTTCTAGTACAATTTCAGATTCAAACTTTAATGAGTGCGGCTAAATCAACTCATATCCAACAGGTTTTACTATCAATTTTTCAGCTTTAAGATACAAAAATATTAGAGAAATTTTTCTCTAATAAAGCAAGTCAATTAAATTCTTTCTATTTCACCTTTGAGTATGTATCCTGATGATCAATGCCTAAGCCTAATAATATTGACATTTCGAAAGATTAGGAAAACAAATTACAGAAGAAAAGTCCTAATCAATTTCTATTTAGACTCATTAAAATAAAAGAATTAAGGCATAAAAAAAACCTTCGGAATTAACCGAAGGTTTTAAACGATCTAGAACTCTATATAAAAAATGAACTAGAGCTTTGTTTCATAATATATTGAGATTACACGTATCTCTTAGGCTCAACATCACCTCTCAATACCATATAACCATTCATTGCAAGAGCTTTCATTTCGTCCTCACCAGGGTAAACAACAACTGGAGCAATAAATGAAACCATTTCTTTCACATAACTCACTAAATCACCATTGTGAGCAATACCTCCTGTTAAGATAATTCCATCGACTTTACCTTTTAAAGCGGCAGCACAAGCACCAATAGATTTACCTACTTGATATGCCATTGCATCTTGAATCAATTTAGCTTTTGCATCACCATCTTTGGCTTTTAACTCAATCTCGTAAGCATCATTTGTTCCCATATGAGCAACTAATCCACCTTCACCTTTGATCATTTTCTTCACTTCATCCAATGTAACATCACCGCTAAAGCATAGCTTAGCTAATGCACCAGCAGGAAGAGTTCCAGAACGTTCAGGAGAGAAAGGTCCTTCACCATCTAAGGCATTGTTCACATCGATTACACGCCCCTTAAGGTGAGCACCAACAGAAATACCTCCACCTAGGTGAGCAACAATAATATTTAAGTCTTCGTAATTTTTATCAACCGATAAAGCGAATGATCTACTGACAGCTTTTTGGTTTAGGGCATGAAAAATTGACATACGTTCAAACTCTGGATGTCCAGAAACTCGAGCAACATCGATCATTTCGTCTACAACAACAGGGTCAGCAATATAAGCTTTTGCATTTGGTAACGACTGCGCAATATTATCAGCAATCAGTCCACCAAGGTTACTTGCGTGCTCTCCAAGAACACCAACACGTAAATCTGCTTTAAGTTTCTCATCAACCAAGTAAACTCCAGACTCGATAGGCTTAACCAAACCACCACGACCAACAACAGCTTCAATTAGGTCTATAAGAATTTCTGCATCAACCAATTCCTTTAGGATAATATCCTTACGAAATTCAAATTGTTCTGAAATGCTATTGAATTGAGCTAACTCTTCATTAGAGTGCTTAATATTTTTTAGAAATACTGATTTATCGCCTTGATACACGGCAATCTTTGTAGAGGTAGATCCCGGATTGATGGCTAAAATTCTGCGATTTTCCATTCGAAATAGTAGTTTATTGTTTATTTAGTATTTGACTGCAAAAATACCAATCTCTCAAGGATATCAACAATAAAACTAAAATCTTTTTTCATGCTATATATCATATCAAAAACAATAGACTTTCATTCAGAATATCAAGATCTTACAAGAGAAAAGAATTGTATAAAATAGCATCTGCTAAATTATTTTTCGCAAACGTTATCGCTTCATTAAGCGTTTGGCAGTCTTTTTTTATGGGGAACACTTGATCGAAAGGGGAATTTATTAGACTTTCGTAACTGCCACAAAAAGCAATAACTCGTTTCCTCATTAGCTTCGCTTTTTGAGCTAAAACATAGGGAGCTTTACCAAAAGATGATTGAGAATCAATTCGCCCTTCACCTGTAATTAAGATATCACAGCTCTCTAGAGCATCATCCATATTTAAGCAATCAAAAATCAATTCACTACCTGATCGTAGCTTAGCTCCACACAGGGCATAAAATCCAGCAGCAATGCCACCAGCCGCACCACCATGCTTTATTTTTGAAATGTCAATATGGAATTGTTTCTTTATTAATTGAGCAAAATCTTGATGATTTTGATGCAATTGAATAATTTCTTCTTCTGATGCCCCTTTTTGTTTTCCAAAAATATGAGCAGCACCAAATTCACCAAGTAAAGGATTTTCAACGTCACAGGCTATTTGAAAATCGACTTGAAGAAGTCTAGCATCAAATTTTTCAGAATCGATATCAACAATGCGTTTCAGAAATCCTCCACCTCCACTGAGTTCATTCCCATCTTTATCAAGAAAACGAAAGCCTAAAGCTCTTAAAGCTCCAAAACCCATATCAAGCGTTCCACTTCCTCCGATAGCAAGAATAATCTTGGTACAATTCAGATCAAGAGCTGAACGAATTAAATCACCGACTCCAAAAGTATGTGTGTTTAAGGGATCATATTCCGAGGGTTTAAGCAAAGACAGACCTGCAACATGACTCAATTCAATAATAGCAGTACTATTCTCGGTAAGAAATATTGGGGCATTGATCTTTCTATTTAAAAGATCGGTAGTAGAAAAAGTATGTGCAGCCCCCAGGTAATAATCCGACAAAACATCAAATGTTCCATCACCACCATCTGCAATTGGTAAGCATTTACAGTTGAGCTTGGGGTTAATTTTTAAAAGATTGCTTTGAATAATTTCAGCAACTTCCAAAGCAGAAAGACTGCCTTTAAAAGCATTGGGAGCAATCAGAATATTCATCCTTAACAGTGCTTAATTATAAATTCTGATAATTGCAAAGTCCTAGCTTCGATCAAAAAAATCAGAGACATCATCAAAAACAAGCAGACTTGGCTGAGCTTCAAAATAATTAAATAAATCGGTTTCGGGCCATTGCTTAACAGAGCGCATCACACGACTCATTAATTTACTCAACTCCTTTGGGAAATCAGATCCCTTCCACGAAGAGGTATTTGTTATAATCACCCATGTTGATCCATCTGGATTTTGTTTCATCAAGGCTGAACTACCCGCTAGAGTACCCGTTCTCCACCATGTTCCGTTTGATCGAGTACCTTTCCATCCAATCGGACTAAATCCTCTACGGCTAGGCTTTGTCATATATTCAATACTTTCCTTAGAAAGAATATCCGCTTGTTTGTCTTTACCATCAATAGCAACATAAAATTTCATTAGTTCAGCTGCAGAAGCAATCCACGCACCCGCACCACCAAGTTCTTCAATATTATTTCCTCCATTGCTACGATAAACTTTTCCTCCAGAACCATCAAAGGCTGGCACAAGTATAGCATTCGATTGCTCGTAGTAATTGACCTCATTAGGCAACTTATCCTCACGTAGGTTTTTACCTAAATGCATATCAAAAATACCAGCAGGTTGTAAAATATGTTCCTGTACGTATGCCTCATAATCCTTACCAGATGAAGCCTCGATAATCTTTTCAAGAATGACATAACCAAGGTTAGAATAGCTACCACGACTGCCTGGTGTAAAATGTAAACGTTTTGAAAGAGCAAATTCAATAATGGTTTCAGCACTTGCAGGAGCTGGAACATTCATTTTTTCTGCGATAGTTAAAGGCAAAAACATCTGATCTCCATATCGACTCGTAAATCCAGCAGTATGTCTTAACAAATGCTCTACAGTTATTCTCTTCGAACGCTTATCTCTAATATTTAAGTAGTTCTCAGAATTAAGAATACCTTCTTCTCCAAATACTTGATCGCTTAATTGCAATTTCCCCTCTTCCTTTAGTTTCATAATTGCCGTAGCAGTAATCAACTTAGAAACACTAGCGATTCGGAACAAATGATCAGGCTCAACCTTCACTTTATTTTCCACATCGGCGTAACCATACCCTTTAGCAAAAACCAGTTTTTGATCTTTTACCAAAGCAACTGAAGCACCATTAATTCGCCAATATTCCAGAAACCTATTAATTCTATAATCAGCCCTTTCAGTTGCCTCAGATGATGAAAGTTCGTTTGAAATACGGTGCGAAACTGGATCTAGCTTGCTATCGTAAGGTATATGTAATTCTTCGCGTTTCGACGAACTGGTGTGTGTATCTAATAATACCACTACCAAGGTTAATATCAATATTATGATTTGTTTTACTGTCATTCTCCACATTTTATCTTATAAAGATCTCATAACAAGATGCTTTAAGGATACTTATCTCTCTATTCGTTATTCGCCACAAAAGTGACTATTTTTTCTCAATAAGCAGCTATGAAGATAAGACATTCCAATCACAAACATGACATAAAAATGCAAATATTTGCCTAATAATAGTAGACACAAGCACTTTTTCTAAATTTCAAAAAATCAGACATTTATCGTTAGAAACATCATTTTAGAGCCCATTTCTGTCTAAAACTAAATTAGAAAATCATCCAGTCTGCCGCCAAATATACAAACCCAAGAAGAGACAAAAAATTGTATAACCTCTAGAACATTTTTTCATATTTAAGAAAAAACAGAATTCAATCATAATTAAATTTCATCAGTTCGATTTATAAATTTCAGAAATCAAATTCACAAGTTTTACTTATATTTGCAGCGACCTTACCTTGAAACTCAATATTTAAACTTTAAGCAATAAAAGAAATTCTCAACCGTTAACTGGATTGGTTCAGTTAGGTAGACTTTTGTCCACAAAATAAATTGAGTCCGAAAATAACAATAGAAGAAATAGATGACAAAAGGTAAGAACACAACAATCAAACCAATAAGAAAGAATACTCCTAAAAGAAATTCTGCTCTAGCAAAAAAAGGAAAAACTAAGAAAACATTCAAAAACCGAATTTTCCGATTTTTATTTTTTAGCCTGCTTATAGCTGGTTCTCTATTTGGCTTATTTCTAGTAAGCGTCTACTATGGGGCTTGGGGGAAACTACCCGATTATCATACCTTAAAAAACATCCAGAATGCTGATGCTTCGGAGGTTTACTCTGAAGATGGGAAAATATTAGGACGTATATACGCAGAAAATCGCACAAATATTGACTTTAGTGCTATTCCTATCAATGTAATCAACGCATTAGTAGCAACTGAGGATTCACGCTTTTATAGTCATGAAGGAATTGATGAAATCAGTTTGGTTCGTGTTCTTGTAAAAACACTAATCCTCGGCAATAAAAACTCTGGAGGAGGCAGTACACTAAGCCAGCAGCTGGCCAAGAACCTTTACCCCAGAAGAGATTTTGGTAAATTTTCGATGCCAGTTAATAAAATTAAAGAAGCGATCACTGCATCAAGATTGGAAAAAATTTATTCCAAAAAGAAAATCCTTCAACTCTATCTCAATACGGTTCCCTTTGGAGAACAAGTTTTTGGTATTGAAAGTGCTTCACGACAATACTTTAGCAAACCAGCTCACCAACTTAAACTTGATGAAAGTGCCGTTCTTATTGGAATGCTTAAAGCGCCTTCCTATTACAACCCTCGACGTTTCCCTGAGAGATCGAAACAACGTAGGAATGTAGTTCTTGGACAAATGACTAAGAACAACTTTATTTCTGAAAATAAAGCAGAACAATTAAAGCAACAGCCGTTAAAAATCAACTATCAGAAACAAAGTACACATTCAGGACTTGCACCCTATTTAAGAGAGCGAATTCGTGTAGAGGCTGATAATATTCTGAAAAAATATACAAAAGCTGATGGTTCTTATTACGATATATACCGAGATGGTTTAAGGATATTAAGTACAGTGGATTACAGCATGCAAACATATGCGGAAGATGCTGTTAAATCGCATATGAATAACCTACAGGGTTTATTCTACAAACACTGGGGAAATCAGAATCCATGGGATAACAATAAAGCGATTCTAACTTCAGCCATTGAGCGTTCTCCTTACTATAAAAAATTAAAGGATGAAGGAAAAAATAAGCAGGAGATTGATAAGTTGTTTAAGACGAAAAGAGAATCCAAAATCTTCACCTGGAATGGTGAAAAAGATGTAAAGATGAGTCCTCTCGACTCAATAAAGCATTACATTAAACTGTTGAACACTGGCTTTGTTGCAATGGAAAGTAACACGGGTAAAATCAAAGCTTGGGTTGGTGGTATTGATTTCAAACATTTTCAATACGATCATGTTACTGGTAGACGTCAAGTGGGTTCAATATTCAAACCTATCGTTTATGCTGCTGCTCTTGAAGCCAATATGTCTCCATTTGATTATTATCCTAATGAGCGTAAAGTTTATGCAGAATATCAGGACTGGTCGCCAAGAAATGCTGATAACAATTACGAGGGCAGTTATAGCATGGAAGGTGCTTTGGCTGAATCAGTCAATACCATTGCTGTGGATCTCATCATGGAAACAGGCATTGAATCAACCATCGAGTTGGCTGAAGAAATGGGGGTTTCTTCACCATTACCCAATGTGCCATCTTTAGCTTTGGGAACTGCCAACATTTCGCTTTTAGAAATGATACAGGTTTATGCAAATCTTGCCAACAGAGGGAAAAGAGTAGATCCTTATTATATTTCACGAATAGAAACGAACAAAGGTGAGGTTATTGTCGATTTAAACCCACTAGGTGCGGAATTTGAGACTAGCTTATCTCCTGAGAATGCAGATATTATTAATCATATGCTGACGGCCGTTGTCGATAGTGGTACGGCTAAAAGTTTGAGAACGGTATATGGCTTAAAAGGTGAGTTTGCAGGTAAAACAGGAACAACTCAATCACAAGCTGATGGTTGGTATATTGGTTACAATCAAAACCTGGTTGCTGGAGCTTGGGTTGGTGCTGCTGATATGCGAGTGCATTTTCGTTCTTTAGCTCTAGGACAAGGTGCTACAATGGCTTTACCAATTTATGGTAAATTCATGCATCAGCTCAACAATAACAGTAAATACGACAACTATTGTTCTGCTCCTTTTTTCAAACCAGATAATACAAGCTTGGCTAAACTAGACATGCCACACTATATGCCTCCAAGAGCTAATTTCTTCGAAAGACTGCTGGGGCTAGACAACAAAAAAGATGATAAAATAAAGTTGGAGGAACGTCGAGCTAAACGAAAGAAAAATAAAAAATCAATCTACGATAAGATTAAATCGATTTTTGGAGGAAAGAATAAAGACTAGTTTAAGGGTATTCCAAAAGGAAAGCGTAGATGAATCTTTTGATTTAAGATTTATCTACGCTTTTTTCATCTTATTAAAGGACTATAGGCTCTAGAATCTTTTCTTCCACCAAAATTTCAGTCGTTCTAAAACTTTTACCTCGAGTGAATTGTTTTGTGGAATATATAAACGTTGATTCATTATTTCTTCAGGAAGGTACTCCTGATTAACAAAGTTCCCTGGATAATCATGAGAATATTTATACTCTTTGTTATAACCCAGATCTTTCATCAGCTTAGTTGGTGCATTACGCAAATGTAGAGGCACTGATAGGTTACCTGTTTCTCTAACCAAAGCTTGAGCCTTACCAATTGCCAGATAAGACGCATTACTTTTTGCCGAAGTTGCTAAGTAAATTGCTACTTCTGAAAGAATAATTCGAGATTCAGGCATGCCAACCAAATTTACCGATTGAAAACCCGCATTGGCTAAAAGCAAGGCATTGGGATTTGCTAAACCAATATCTTCACTGGCAGATATAACCAGTCGCCGAGCAATAAATTTAGGATCTTCTCCCCCTTCAATCATTCGGGCTAACCAATAGACTGCAGCATCAGGATCGCTACCACGAATCGATTTAATTAAGGCAGATGCTATATCGTAATGTTGTTCACCATCCTTATCATACATGGATGGATTTTCCTGCAGCTCTTTAAGGACTAATTCATTGGTCAAAACTATTTTATCAGTCGCTTGGGAATTAACTACCAACTCTAAAATATTCAGAAGTTTACGTGCATCACCTCCTGAAAATTTAATCAGAGCGTCCTTTTCTTTTACAGTAACATCCTTTTCTTTTAAATAAAGGTCTTTAGTTAGAGCATGTTCAATCAGATATTCCAAGTCTGATTTCTCCTGAGCTTTCAGAACGTAAACCTGACAACGCGAAAGCAAGGGTGATATCACCTCAAAAGAAGGATTCTCAGTTGTGGCACCAATCAGCGTGACAGTCCCATTTTCGACAGCTCCCAGAAGTGAATCCTGCTGCGATTTACTGAATCGATGAATTTCATCAATAAATAAGATAGGATTGGGTGTAGAAAAAAACTTCTGTTTTTCAGCTTTTGCGATCACCTCCCTCACATCTTTCACACCAGAATTAACTGCTGATAAATTGTAAAATGGACGATTTAACTGATTGGCAATAATCTTCGCCAAAGTTGTTTTACCAACGCCTGGAGGCCCCCAAAGAATAAAAGAAGAAATATTCCCTGATTCAATCATCTTTCGAAGAACAGCTTTCTCTCCCACCAAATGTTTTTGTCCCAAATAATTTTCAAGACTGTTAGGTCGTAATCGTTCTGCTAAAGGTTGGTTCGGTGTCATGAGACAAACTTAAAGGTTAAAAGAAAAAAGATTAAAGGCTAAGATGATGCTTCGCGACACTGTATATCCATTACTGACTAATGACAGTCTATTTCTCCTTATTGCAATAGCGTTTAATAACATTATAGGCATCAAGAAGTCCAAGTTCTCCGGCCTTACTCAAATCGCCATAGGCCGAAGTTTTATCATTGTTGTACAGATAAACCAAACCTCTATTAAAATAGGCTTCTTTTAGTCTACTATCTAATTCGATAGCCCTGGTATAATCAGAGATTGCTTTATCAAATTGTTTCGATTTCGCATAGGTATTACCCCGATTAAAATAGGCGAAAATAAAATCAGAGTTCAGCTCTAGAGCTTTATTAAAATCCATAATAGCCGAACTGTAATCAACGATAATTTCATGATTCTTATTCTTAGTATCATCGTTCAAACTCAAATTGGTATCAATATTCACACCAATAGATTGGATATAATCAGTCATATCGACAATAGCATTGGCTCTATTAAAATAGGCAAAGGCAAATTTTCTATTTTTCTCGATACATGCATTAAACGAAGCAATAGCATTATTATACTTCTTATTACTTAACTCATAAGATCCCTTAAAGAAATAGGCTTCGCTGTTGCCTAATTTTATTTCAAGCTCAGCATTTTTGATTTGCTGATCGACCAAGTTCTTTGAGGATGGATAATGCTTATTACTAAATGTGAAAGCAGGAGAATAATTATGCTTTTGATTGTAATTCATCAATTCCTGATCGTAATACTGCATTCTTCCTGCACGAAGGCTATCGATGGATAGATGACTGATATGAAAATCTTTCTCAAGCTGAATGGCCACAAATTTATCTTGGACACGTCCCTTGATAATTTCTTCAATGATTTTTTCACGTGAATTCAAGTCAATTAAACGTTGAAAATTTTCTGTGGTGTCAACAAAGGCGGCCATAGATCCTTCATTTTTCATTCGCTTATACTTATCAATGATAATAAGCCCTTGGTTTCTATCTTCAATGGAACCATCAAGATCATTGATATCGCGTTTAGCTGACGATCGGGCCAGATAAGCTTTAGCAAAATCTGGGTAAATTTTAATTGCAGTCGTATAATCGGCAATAGCTCCCAAATTATCCCCAATATCAGCCTTTACGAGACCTCTATTGAAATAAATTAGCATATTATCAGGATTCATATCCAATACCATATTAAAATCATCAATCGCTGAATTAAAATCACCAACCTCTGATTTTAGAAGTGCTCTATTATAATAACCATAGGCATTGTTCGGATCCAGTTCAATCACCTTATCGTAATCTGCCAAAGCTCCTTTTAGGTTCTTTGTGGCATAATTCGAAATACCTCTTCCCATTATCAAGCGTGAATCCTTGGGGTTAATCTTTAAAGCGCGCTCATAATCCTCAACCGATTCCTTAAATTGCTTATTCTTGTACTTTAAATAAGCTCGATGACCGAAAGCGTCAGCTGAAAAATTATTGAGTTGAACCGCTTTATTACAGTCCGCAATTGCTCCATCAATATCTTCCAGTTGCTCTCTTACAACAGCTCTGTTTAGATAGGCGCCAATCATATCCTTTTTCAAATTTAAGGCTTTTGTATAGTTTGTTTCAGCCTCATTAAAACGTTTTAAAGCAGCCAATGTAATTCCTCTATTGGCGAATATATCGGGATTGCTGGGATTCAAATCTTCAGCCATATCAAAATCCTTAAGAGCTTGCCTGTAACGGCTCAAATGATTATTAGCTACGCCTCGATAAAGGTAGGCCAAAGTATAATTTGGATTAATTGAAATTGCCTTGGTATAATCAATCTCAGCACCCTCAAAATCCTCAAGGTAATATTTTGCTAATGCTCTAAACAGATAAGGTTCTGGCAAATATGGCTTAACTCTAATTATCTCATTGAATTTTATAATAGCCTCAGTATAATCATCAAAGTAAATGGCATTTCGTCCTTTTGATAATAAATTTTCAGTGTTAAGTTGTGCACTGGCTATTTTTAAACAAAAAATAAAACTCAGTAATATGAGAAGTCGGTATAAACGCATAGAGACAATGATTTCGAGTGTTGAATTACAAACTTAAAAAATCTAGCTTGTAATCAGATCAAATTAACAGATTTTAAATCAATAAAATTATCCTTTCTATAGGCTTATAGTTCTCAATTTCATTTCATCTAATACAGATGCATTCAATTTTTATTATTTTACTAAATGTCTTAACTTGAAGATAGAAGCACAGACACAATTCGCTACGATCTTAAGATCATTGACTTGAACACACTGTGTTTTGTGTATAATACGATTCATTCTGTTTGATTAATACCGACTTAAACCTATAGCTATGAAAAATATCCTACATCAATACATGAAAAATCGCTACCAGCATAAAGAAGATGAATCATCCAAATATAAATTTCCAGGACCAGTGATTACTATTTCAAGAGAGTGTGGATGTCATGCAATCAATATAGCTAATGCTCTGGTTAAAAATCTCACTAAAATTACGGGTGAGAAATGGACAGTTCTAAGCAAAGAAATACTTGTAGAAGCGGCAGAAAAACTAAATCTACATCCTAAGAAAATTGAATATGTTTTCGAATCAAAAGAAAAATCAACCTGGGATGAGGTTTTTGCATCAATGTCTAACAAATATTATAAAAGCGATAAACAAATAAAAAAAACCATTGCCGAAGTCGTACAAGCGATGGCCAAACGTGGCAACTGTGTTATTATAGGGCGTGGAGGTGTTATTCTGACTCAAGACATCGAAAGATCTTTGCATTTAAAACTTCAAGCTCCTCTTGAATGGCGTGCGACTCAATTGCAAAAAAATCATGGTGGTACCCTTGAAGAAATGAAAACCTATGCTCGAACAGTAGATGAGAAAAGGGAGATTCTACGTAATTTTTTCAATAAAAGACCATTGGAACTGAGTCATTTTGATCTAGTATTCAACGCCATGAAATTAGATGATGAAATAATGGTTAATACAACAATTGAGATCTTAAAAGCAAAAAAAATCATTTAAGTATATCTTGATGAGGCGATATAGTAAGCATGATTAATATTATGCTATGATTGTCTCAACCAATCTTATCGAGTCAAATCATAATTATATCTAAAAACTTAAGCAAAGCCCTTATTTCAATTGGCTAGGTTTAAGTTTTTGTTATTTTTGCGGTTCTAAATGGAATCTACTTTATCTGACTATATAAAGAAAAGTCGTATACAAATCTATTTTGAGAAACAGAGAACAATTTATTACTTAAAACAACAATACTATGAATTTTAGAATTCTTGCTACAGCCTTACTTATTGGAGGAACTGTATTTTCTTCATCAGCTGAAGTAAAAAAAGACAAAAAAAAGGACAAAGAAGAAGGTTATATTTTTACTGAGGTAAAACGTATGCCTGCAACTTCTGTAAAAGATCAGCACCGTTCTGGTACCTGTTGGGCTTTTTCTGGACTTTCATTCATGGAGTCAGAAATGCTTCGTATGGGCAAACCTGAAGCCGATTTATCAGAAATGTTTGTGGTTTACAACTGTTACTCAGATAAGGCTATTAAAGATGTTCGTTTGAGCGGTAAATTCAACTTTGGTGGCGGTGGAGCATTCCACGATGTAACTTACGTATGGAAAAACTATGGTATCGTTCCTGAGTCAGTATACGCTGGATTAAACTATGGTGAAGCTGGTCACACTCATGGTGAAATGGATATTATCCTAAGTAACTATGTTGATGCTGTTATCGCTAACAAAAACAAAAAATTAACGCCAACCTGGCACAAAGGTTTCAATGGTGTTTTAGATGCTTACTTAGGAAAATTACCTGATACTTTCGATTACGAAGGAAAAGAGTACACGCCTAAATCATTTGCAAAGGACTATACAGGTCTTAACGCTGATGATTATATCGAAATCTCATCTTACACTCACCACCCATTCTACGAAAAATTCATTATCGAAGTTGGTGACAACTGGTTATGGGACGAGGTTTATAACTTACCTATTAACGAGATGATGGAAGTTATGGAAAGTGCTATCATGAATGGTTACACCATTGGATGGGCTTCTGATGTAAGCGAAAAAGGCTTTGCATACCGTAAGGGTGTTGCGATTGTTCCTGAAGCGGATACTAAGAACATGAGCGATTCTGAGATTTCAAAATGGCAGGATATGTCAGACAAGAAAAAGAATGCTAAATTATATAGCTTCGAAGGTCCTGGTCAAGAAAAAGTGATTACTCAGGAAATGCGCCAAGAAGCTTTCGATAACTACACAACAACTGATGATCACGGTATGCACATTGTTGGTATTTCTAAAGATCAAAAAGGTAACAAATACTTTATTGTAAAGAACTCTTGGGGTACTGACAACAACCCTTACGAAGGATATTTTTACGCTTCATTCCCATTTGTATCATACAAGACCATGTCTTTCATGATACACAAGGATGCAGTTCCTGCTAAATTGAGAAAAAAATTAGGCTTGTAAAAAACAAACTCAATCCTATTCTGAAAAAGCTCGATCATGACGATCGAGCTTTTTTTTTGTGCCATTTATCACCAATTTCTAATAATTGGTCCGATTTTTGATTATTTCCGAAATTGAAAAATTTAATATAAATTCGTCAATCTGTAAAGTTTATTCTTTTATAGATCTTTTTTTTAATAAGCAACTCATTAGATTATAAATACAAAAATCCTACACTATGAAAAAGTTATTATTAGTAGCAGTCATCTGCTTATTCTCATCGGCATTGTTTGCCCAATTAGCCTCACCTATCAGTCTTGGTATTCACGGTGGCCTTGTTAGTACTAAACTTGAAACTAACATGAGTAGTTCTAGCATAAAAGAAAATGCTGAGAATGGAATGATGCTAGGTGCATTTGCAAGAATTAATATCAACAAATGGTATATTCAACCAGAATTGAATTACGTAAAACGCAAATCATCAATAGAACAATCTTTTATGGGTGCTGATATCAAAATGGATGTAGAAACCAAGAGTATTGATATACCTGTTTTATTAGGTTATAAGATTGTAAAATTACCTCTATTTAAGCTGAGAGCTTTTGCTGGTCCTGTAGCTTCATTCAATATCGACGACAAGATTAAAACTACTCTTGGAGATGTTGAAGATGGCAATTTTAAAAGTGCCGTTTGGAATGCAAAAGTTGGTGCTGGTGTTGATGTTTGGAAACTGACTCTTGATGTGGATTATGAATTTGGTTTAACAGATGTTTCTTCTGAATTCTTGAAGAAAAACAAGATGGTAAATGTGACTTTGGGATTCCGTTTATTCTAAATCTATTTCAAGCATAAAAAAACCACCAATGATTTGGTGGTTTTTTTATGCTTGAAAATGAATGCTAAATTCTAGAATTCACTCAATATTCCTCCAGTCATTCTTACCAAGTTAGTTTTCGATTGAATCAGATTAAATATGGCACTTAATCTTGCAAGTGAGGCATTCTGATAAGAGATTTGCACATCACGATAGTTAAAGGAATTGATGCTTCCTGACTCGTATTTCTCTTTAGAGAGTTGCATATTGATTTCTGTTGCCAACTTGTTCTCCTCTGCTAAATCCAGCAACTCTTTACGCAACTGGTACAATTCAAAATTCTGAGCTAATGTATTCGTTAAACTATGTTTGAAATCATCCGTTTGTATCTTCGAAATTTCCTCTTCAATTTTAGCAATTTGCAAAGCTCTGCGATTAGCATTTCCATTGAATATTAAATAATTTAAGCTCAAATTAGCGTACAGATTGTGAGATTTAGTATCGATCTTAGGAGCCACATCGTGCTTCTGTATAAATTGATTGCCTTGTACTCCAGCGCCCAATGAAACTCGAGGATAATAATTTGATCGTGCCATTTCAATATCTCGCTTCTGAATAGCCTCCTGCATATAGCGATTCTTCAGATTGTTATTATTAGCAAACATCTTGTCAAGCAAATCAGCCAATCGATAATCCATGACTTGAGTCATAAAATCATCGGTAAAAATGTACTTAGTGCTTTCTTCAACACCTAAAAGAAAATTCAAATCACGAACAGCATTATTATAATTCACCTGCTGAGTCAGATAATTGGACTTATCCTCAAGAAAAGCATTCTTAGCCAAAAGCAATTCATAACTCCCTTTGGTTCCCAGTTCACTGGCAACTTTCTCGTTTCCATATCTATCTTCAGAAAGTTCCTTGATTGTTTTGCTCACTCCCAGGCGTTCCTGTTCCATTAAGGCTTTATAATAAGCTAGAATAATCAACTGAATTTGACTCTCAACAGCAACTATGGTATTTCCCTTAGAAAGCGCAGCAAGATCATTAAATTTATCCTTACGAATTCTAACAGCAAAACCATCGAACAAAGTCCAACTTAAATCAATGGATGGCGTTAGACTATTTTGTATGAAGTCATCGCTTTCGTTATAATCTTTTTTATTACTAGAACGAAAATTGAACTCAAGCTTTGGGTATTGTCCTGCATTTCCCCATGTATTATTCAGATCAGCAATCTTTTCTGATTGGCGTATAATTTGAATATTGTAATTCTTCTCTAAGCCTATCTCAATGGCTTGAGCAAGATTTAAATCTTTCTGTGCAGATAATGAGCCAGCACAAAACAGCATGAGTACGAGTATTATATATCTATTCATTATTTCTATATTTTAAAAGTCTGAAAGGACTAAAAAGTCAACAGGCTCCTTTATCCTTATTTACTTTAACCTTTACCCTTATTTCCCTCCTTAGTCTAAAGTCACTTTTGCTTCCTTAATTGCTGGTTCTACATCAATAGCTTCAACGGTCTCTCCTGTCCATATTTCCTTAATCTTACATCTAATATCATTCAAAACAAGAATGATGATTGGGAAAAGTGTTAGAATAAAGAAAGTTCCAACCAATACACCATAAGCTAAAGCGATAGCCATTGGAATAAGGAATTGAGCTTGAAATGAATTCTCAAGAATCAAAGGATACAAACCAACCGAAGTGGTAATAGTTGTCAGAACAATGGCTCTAAAACGTGCTTTACCAGCACCAAGAACTGCCGCCTCGGGATGCATGCCTTCCTTCAAATTCGAATTGTATTTGGAGAGAAAGACGACGGCATCGTTAATAATGACACCTGATAGAGCAACCATTCCCCAAACACTAAGCATAGAAACCTGAACACCTTCTAAGCCATGTCCCCAGGTTGAACCAATAATACCTAAAGGAACCATCATAATCACAATCATCCCTTGAGTAAAACTTCGAAAATGCAACATGACAATAAAAATGATCGCAATGAAAGCAATAGAGAAATAAGTCTTCATTTCTGCAATGTCTTCGGAAGAACGTTTTGCTTGCCCCTGAAACTCAGGCCTTACACTTGGAAATTTCTCTTTAAGTACAGGAAGAATATTATTGGTCACTTCTTCCAAAATTGGAGGTACAGGTTCATTCGGATCTAACAAATCAGCTTCAACACGAATCTCTCGGGAACCATTATAACGCTGAATACTAACCGGGCCTCGTAATATCTCATAATCGATCAGTTCCGATAAAGGATATTCTCCTTTAGGTGTTCTAATTCTCATGCTTTCCATTTGTCCGATAAATACACGATCACTTTTAGGATAACGCACCCAAACCTTGATCTCGTCTTTACCTTCTTGAAGACGCTGTGCCTGACCTCCAAAGAATCCTTGACGTACTTGAGCCGTAATTGCTTGCAAGTCCATTCCCAAATAATAGGCCTTGTCTTTGAGGCTCAATCGAACTTCACGACTTCCTAATGGGTTGTTGTCATTGATATTATAAAGAGACGTCATTTTTCTCAACTCATCCTGAAAATAGATATTAGCCGCATTAAGCTCTTCAAGATCGTTACCCAAAAGGCTAACTGAAACAGCTGCTCCCCACCTATTAAAAGCTCCAATCGTAAACTTCTCAGCGGAATTAACATCACCAATTTTTTTCTTAACTCGGTTTGAAATACCAAAGCTAGAAATAGGAGAACCTTCCATATCTCGAAGTGTAACCGTAATATTACCCGCATGTGGACCTGATTCCTGACCACTAAAAGCAGATCCTGCAGTTAGATTCGTATATTTTATAAAATCAGTGTCTTCATTAAATTCTTTTTTCAGCTCCTTATTCACATCCCAAACAACCGCTTCAAAATCTTTAAGGGCCTTAATGGTAATCTCCTTATTGGTACCAGGTTTATAAGCTACATTGATATTAAAAGTATCGAAACTTACATTGGGGAAAAAGGTGCTTTTAATAAAACCACCACCAAATAAACCAACTGTAATAAAAATAAAAGCTATTGGAAGAAAAATAAGAATCCAACGCCATTTTATGGCTCTTCTTAAAAAGCTCATATAAAGGCGATCGCGCATATAAATAATGCCCTTTTCAATTTTATTACGTAAGCGGTTAAAAGCGGTATGGCTTTTTCTCACATTCAGCACCTTTTCGTTCCCCACATGACTTGGCAGTACAAAGAGACTCTCAAAAAGAGAAATCCCAAGACAAAAGACTACAACAAAAGCCATCTCGTAAAGGAATTGCATATTACCTGTAACGAGTAGAAGTGGTGTAAAGGCCACCATAGTCGTTGTTACCGATGTTAGAACAGCTGGTACAACCTCCATGGTTCCATCAATAGCAGCTCGACGAGGACTCTTTCCTCTTTCGAAATGCGTATAGATATTTTCACCGATCACAATTCCATCATCTACAAGTATACCGATGATTAGAATCATGCCAAAGAGTGAAATCATATTGATGGTGACTCCCATTAAATTAGCGAAAATGAACATGCCTAAAAATGAGGCTGGAATTCCCCAAGCCACCCACAAGGATAAACGAAAACTAAGGAACAAAGCTAAAGCAAGAACGACAAGAGCTAAACCATAACCACCATTCTTGTACAATAGGTTTAGTCGTGATTGCAACATATTAACATAGTCGAAAGTAATCTCTAACTTAGCATCAGTATGATCAGCATTAAACTCCTTAGCATATTGATTACAAAAGATTGAAATTTCCTCCAAATCCTCATTATTCAACTTATTCACTCCAATTGAAACCGCTGGGTTATAGTTCACATAAGAAGAACGTGGCACATCTTCGAATTGAAAATGAATATCACAAACATCTCTCAATCGAATGTACGAGCCATCAGGATTCGCACGTAATATAATCTCTCCAATCTTATCCGGGTCAACCGAACGGTTACGAGATCGAATCAGAATTTCTTCTTCGGCATTTTTAATGACACCTCCAGATATATCGATATTATTGCTGGCAATAGCTGTTGAAATTTCGGTAAAAGTTAACTGATGACGACGCAAATCATCCTCCTTAACCTCAACGGATAATTCCAAACGAGGTAAACCAGAAATAGAGATCTGAGACATTTTTTTCGAACGCATCAAATCATCATAAATCAAATCGGAATAGCGCTTAAGTGTCAATAGATCCACATCGCCTGTTACAGCCATTCTCACAGCTGGTGTTGTGGACCGGAGTTTAGCAATAACGGCTTTTTCCGCTCCTGAGGGGAATGAAGGAATCCCATCAACAGCGTTCTTAACATCTGCAAGGGTTTCATCAAGCTTTAAATCACCTGTTGTGGTGATGGTCACTCGGGCAAAGCCTTCTGATGATACCGAGTTCATTTCTTTAATACCCACTATGCCTCGAATGGCATCTTCAATTCGGGAGGTTATCCCCTCTTCAACCTCTTTGGGAGAAGCTCCGGGATACACCATAGATACAGTAATCGTTTTAGATTCTGTTTCAGGAAAAAACGACTTCTTCATATTAAACAGGGAGAAAATACCTGCTATCAGAAAAAGTGAAATAATCATCTTTCCGTAAAAGGGATATCTGACAAAATGAGATATAATATGCTTCATAAAATTAGATTTGAGAATTAAGACTTAAGATTATTTCAGAATCTGAACCTTCATATTTTCAGCAGCTTTTACCGGAACTGTTGTCACCAAAAGTTCACCTTTAGTAAGGCCATTAAAAATCAAGGTATTTTCATTTCTCTTAAGCACATTAATTTGCTTCTCTTTCAACATATTTTCCTCAACAACAAATACTCTATTTGAGCGGAATACTGCATTACGAGGAATCTCCATAACCTGATCGATTAGCTTGCCATTAAACTTGGCAGTCAAATACTGACCTTGATAAAGTTCGCTATTGTTCGTTTTAAGCCCCACAAAAACGGCTATAGACTGAGTGCCCTCATCAACAAATTCTGACTTTCTGATTAGTTTTCCATAAGCTATTTTCTCTCCATCCGAAGTTAAAACATCAACCTGATCACCTATTCGCAACCACTTAATATCCTCTGATTCAACTGGCACTTGCAATTCTAGCTTACTTGATTCAATTAGACCTGCAAGTTTTGCCCCCATGCCGGCAACAGCCCCTTTTTGCGTACTCACCTGTACATACGAACCCGTAAATGGTGCATAAATACGATATTTCGACAGTTTAACTTCACTGGATTTTATCGCATAATAATCGCCTAAGATATTTCGACTGGCTAGAAATACTTTTTCCTTTCCCGTAGTGATTTCAGGTAATTCTGGTAAAGCTTTTTCCAAATCGATGGCATTAAAGAAATCCATCCAGGCATCAAATCTATCCGTATAATCAATACGAATATCAGGCAAACACTGAGCCAGCTTATTCAGGAATTGACTTTTCTTTGCCTGTAAATCCATGCGTGCGTCTGTATCATAGATCTGAATGAGTAAATCCCCTTTCTTAAACCTCTGCCCCACTTTCAATGGCACACCAACCTCAACAATTCGTCCAGGAACCTCTGAACTCAAATTCACTTCCAGGTTCGACAGTAAGCGCCCTTTTTCAACAATAGGCGTTGCAATAGCCTGATAATTGACTTGTTCAACTTTCACAAAAGGCACTTTCTTTCGGTTTATATCTTTTTGTGGCTGCTTTTTAAGGCTCTTTAAACCCACCATGCCCGCATAAGCTAAGGTTAATATAAGAGCAACTGAGACGACAATTACGACTTTTCGATTCATCTATTAATAATGTTTTATAATTTCAATTATTTAAAATACTAAAGTAGTTCAATTTTGTTTTAAATCACATCTACATATCTTAAGGACTTGTTAAAATTTCAAGAGTTAGCAAAGACTTATGTAATATTTATTGATAGAAATAACAACTTAGAAGAACAGACATATAACTGATAATTATCCCTTGTGCTATAAACTCCACTTCAGGCGTAGAAAAAAAAACTGTCCACTATCACCGTATTCTGTAAAATCATCTCCAAAAAAATACTGCCCCACAAGCAAAAGATCCAAGTTGGTCACGAGAGAATAGCTTAAACTTGGATTCAAAACAAAGGAGCCGTCCGAAGGATTGGCAATAAGCGAGAATGAAGTCGTAAACAAAGGGGTAAGCGGATAGGAAATCTGCCCAAAAATGGCATATCTCCCTTTACTCAATCCCCGTGGAGAAGCTTCACCAACTTCAAATAAGCCCGTTTGAAAAATGGGACCGGTTGTTCCAACACTGTTGTATAAAAATCCTGCATGTAGCATCAAACTATTGGAAAAACTGTAGTCACCCGATACTGAAGCAAGAAGAGCTTCCTCCCCTCTGTTTTCCATTGGAACAAACCAGGTGACTTCCCCACGAAAACCACCACCATAAATATCACCAGCCCATCCGGCTCCCAACATCAGATCTTCTTCAATCCAACCTCCTAATAATTGGAAGTCGTAATTCCACTTATTAAAACGAAAACGGGTTGCCAATGCCCTTTCATCACCATTCTTTCCGATTTGATAAACCAACTCAAGCGAAGAAGTCTCACTGGTATAATATTGCACTTTTAGGGCATCTGTTCCAGGGCGTTCCTCATAATCAAAATTCAAAAAGGAATAGGTATTAAAGACATCATTGGGATTCCAAACCAAATTAATTCCCCAGTTGATTCTCTGCCGTCCAAAACGGATCTGCCAATCTCCCAAAGAGTAATCCAGATAAACACGGTCGATCATTGAATGAAATACAGCTCCATCACTATCTATCACAAGGCTAGATAAATCCCAGAAACCATTATCCCGATCGATGAACTGGCTATAGCCTGGGATATCGTGAACCAACTTGCCCGTGAAAAACCGATTCCGCACTTCAGCCACTAAAACACAATAAGATGAGGGATACCATTTAAAATTAAGTCGATTGTGCAAGAGATTCTGATTCGTCCAGCTATGCGTGGGTTCAACATAGTAAATCATTTGCATATCCTTCAGATAACCGTTCAGAAACCAGTTCTTATCCTGTCCAAACAAGAACAGGTTTAAGAAAATAAGAAAAAATAAAACAAAGCATTTACGCATAGTAATGAAGTCGGTTTATATCGATTTTTAATGATATCACAAATAAAACCACAAAGCCCACTAAGAACACAAAGACATGATTAAAATCTATTAACGCACTAAGAGCCCTAATTAGTACGATAACATTAACCCGTTTAAACACTCATAAATAATGCAAATAGACTTTGTGTTCATTGCGTTCTTAGTGGTAAATGAAAACAATTATCAAATAGGTTAATTCAATATTTTCAGCAAACACTTATATGTTGTTCGGAGCAATACGCTCATCACTGACCACGCAACCATCCTCAATGGTAATTACTCTCCTGGCTTTCTTTACCACTCGGGAATCATGAGTCGAAAAGATAAAGGTAATCCCCTCTTCTCTATTCAGTTTTTCCATAATATTGAGCAAATTCTCCGTCGATTTTGAATCCAGATTTGCAGTAGGTTCATCAGCCAGCACAAATTGAGGTCGGGAAGCCAAAGCTCTGGCCACAGCCACACGCTGTTGTTGTCCACCGGAAAGCTGGGCTGGACGATCATTCACTCGATCTCCCAAACCAACTTCATTCAAAAGCTGTTGAGCCCGTTTTCGCCTTTCATTCTTACTTTGGCCCTGCAGTTGAAGGATAAACTCTACATTTTCGATGGCCGTAAGTACTGGAATCAGGTTATAGGACTGAAATACAAAACCAATGTTTTTTAAACGAAAATCGATGAGCTGACGAGAAGATAGGCTTGCAATATGTTTCTTATCTATGATGACCTCTCCTTCAGAAGGCACATCAATCCCTCCCAAGATATTCAACAGCGTGGTTTTCCCCGAACCAGAGGGTCCTACAATGGCGGCAAACTCACCCTTTTCAAAACTTAAAGCGATACCATTCACTGCATATACAGGAACTTTGGTCTCAGTGTACACTTTCCGAATATCTTTTACTTCGATAACTGCCATTATTAATTCAGTTAGAAAATGATAATTACAAACTATTTTCTATTCCATTCTCAAAGCTTTTGCCGGCTGATAACGCAAAACTTTCCATGCCGGATAAACGGCTGCGCCTATTCCCATCCCGACAACCATGAAACCGATAATAAAATAGAATTTCGATTCCAGTTCAGGGTACACCTGTGAAGCATAGCCCACCGATTCGAAACCTTCTGCAAAAAGACCCAAATCGATGCCTGCCTGATTAAAATATTCAATCAAAGCAAAGCTGACTCCTACACCAGCAATACCACCCACTAGACAAAGGAATACACTTTCTAAGATGATCATTCGAAATACCCTCCCTCGATTCATGCCTATGGCCAATAGCATACCCAACTCACGGATTCGCTCCATCACAACCATCAGCATGGTGTTCACAATGGCAAAACCAAGGGCCGCCAATATGATACTCATAAAAATGATGAAATACTCCGCCATAAAATCGGTTACCATAGCCAGATCGGGCTGTATCTTTCGCCAAGTCAAAAACTGGAGCTCCAGATGTTTCTTTTGAAATTGTTTACTAAGCATTTGAGCAGAATCCATTTCCTTTAACCATAAAGCTAACTCGTTAATATGGTCATCCTTATATTCAGAAATTCTAACCAAATCGGTTCGCTTAACAAATACCTGTCCCTGATCGAACACAGAATTGTTGGTTTTATAAATCCCTACAATGCGGAAAGCTCCTCTAGCAAGCTCTCCCTCACGTGGCTGGAAAGTAAGAACTATTTTCGAACGAAGCCGAACTTTCAATTTCCGAGCCAACTTCTCTCCTATAATGATAGGATTCCGTCTCCCTTCCAAATAGGAGCCCTCCACCAAGCTTTCATGAATTCGAGTCACCCCCCGTTCCTCATCTGGATGGATACCCAAAATCATGATCCCGGCTCCCGACTGTGCAGAACTGGCCATGCCAGGTATTCTCAAACGGCTGCATACAGCTTCCACTTCGGAAGAAGTCATGAGTTTCTTCTGTAATTCGCTTGCATTTGACACGACATATTGCATCTCATAATTCTCGGTAAACTTCGGATGATGAACCTGTATGTGTGAGATCTCATTTTCAATGATGTTTTGTACCCTTTGATTGATCATGCCATACATCATTGCCATTGAAAAGATACCACCTACCAATCCAAGACTAACCGAAACAATTACTACAAAGCTTCGCAGTTTGTTACGCCAAATGTTTCTCCAGGCAATAATTAATAGCATATTCTATCTATCGATTTAAAGGTTCAATTTTAATTGTAAGTACTGGATATCATTTGCTTTTCAGAGCATCAACAGGTTCTAGTTTTATCACTTTAAAAAAAGGGTACAGTCCCGTTATCAGGGTAATTACCAACACTACGAGCGCTTGATTAAGATAAAAAGAACTTTCCCAAGCAAAAGGCATAATCGGTTCCACACCAAAACTTTCAATACTAGCTGCAGCATCTCCGGTAAGACGAATAGGATTTAAATAATAATAGTAGATAAAGGGCATACTCAAACCTGATCCTAAAATAATTCCTATGATACCCATCAACAGAGTCTCAAATAAAACAACCAGACCCAATTTGAATTTTTGCATGCCCACAGCGACCATCACACCAAACTCACGAATTCGCTCAAGGGTCATCATCATGATGGTTCCCATAATTCCAAAAGCAATAATCATGTATAGGATGCCCAACATAATCTTCCCACTTGCATTATCCGATTCAATAATTTGGACCAGCTCGGGCATCATTTCTTCCCAGCTCATCACCTCATAAGATTGCGACAAAGTTTTTCTAATTGCATCCCTGGTTTGGGCAATGATCTTGGGATCGTGTCTTCCCAAGAGCACAACATAGGACGTTAAGCGATTCTCGGTTCCAAAAAACGCCTGACAATCTTCCAGATTCATATACACCAGTTGTTTATTCAATTCTGGAGAGGGAAAATGCAGAATTCCTTTCACAGCATATTTTCCAGCGGCACTCACGCCATGGTAGCCTTTACTAATCAGAACTAGCGTATCGCCAAGTCCTAGTTTCAAGTAGGAAGCCAATTTCTCAGCCAGCATCACTTGACCATCTCCGGTTTCCAGATATTTTCCGTCCACAATTTTTTCGAAAAGTCCAGTAAACACATTCTCCTTTTCTGGAATAATACCTGTTAAAAGGGTTCCTTTGGTTACATTCTCAGAGGATGCCAGAGCAAAAGACTCTAACCTTGGCACCAGTCCTTTTACATTCTTTAGTTCGCTTATCTCTTCCTCAGAAAATTCACTGGCATCCAAACTTTCGTCAATCGTTTTCTTATCCCAGTAGTCAGCACCGTGAATCTGAATATAACCTGTATAGCTACCCACAACATTATCCACCATATTGGCATAGGATCCCTTTTGCATGGATCGCATCACCAGAGCAAAAAACATGGCAAACAGAATAGAGGTTATCGTGATAAAAGTCCTTCTTTTGTTACGCCATAAGTTACGCCAAGCCATTATGATATAAGTTATTCCCATATGATAACTGACAATTATTGATGTGATTAATCTGGATTACCGAACCCGTTTCATATTCTGTTGACTAAAAAAACTCTCTTTGATATCAATATTAAATTTCACATTCTTAAACTCAAAAATGGTTTTATTACCCTCCTTATCCACAGGAACCATTTCCATTCGCGTAGGAATTTCCCTATCATCCATTTTGCGAATATCGAACAGGTTCTCTACATTAATTAGGTATGAATCCTCATCGTAGTATTCGGTTTTAAGGCGATGATAATCTTTAGTGGTAATCCACATCACCAGCTTACCCCATACTACAGGTGCCTCCTCCTTTGGGTACATTGAAATTTTATAACAAGAGTATCCCCGAATATCTTCCTTGCCGGATAGCTCATGGCGATAGTCCTTCAGAATAGAAGATTCCTTTAATAAATCATCATTAGTAAAATCGGAGCCCATCCAGGATTGCATCATCATGGATGGTGGTATTTTAATCAAGCGTTCGATAGAAGGGACCCAATTCCACATATCTTTTTCCCTTTTTAGAAAAACCTGCCCCTTCTCTCTTGCTGGAGACATGATATAGATCATTGAATACTCAGTTCCTTTTGACCAGGATTTCATGATTACCGTTCTCGACCAGGTGGGACGGACAATTGTCATGCTATATTCGCCCTGACTGCTAAGACCTCGCATTTTTTCATCTGCAATCCTCACAATCTCCTTTGCCGTAACACGATCTTTCTGAGCCAAGCTCGGAAAAGTCAATAAGCAAAACAAAACCGCTATTAATACGACAAACAAACTATATTTAAAGACTATAGTGAATTTCATATATTAAATATTAGGAAATACAATGAACGGGAGAAACTGAGATGGAGTAGACAAAAGAACGACCCATCTGGGTTCCATTCCTTAAGTAATTTACAAACTATGATTCAAACCAGACAAATTTTATAATTTATTTTCTCATAAATACTTAATTTAATACGCTTTATCCTGAAACCATCGTCTTATCTTAGCAGCTAGAATCTCCTTCCCGCTTAATACAAAATATACGGAATAAAAGATAAGGAGAAGAAAACCATAAAGATCTGGCTTCCAGATACAGATAAGAAAACTGGATTTGAATGAAGGAATTGATTTTATGAATTCGCCCGTGGTAAAAACCTAACTAGCCAGAAGATAGCTTTCTCAGACTTTGGATTGTAGCAAAAAGATCTCAACCAATGAGATTTAATTAAACGAAGCTTGGTAGATAGAACATAATAGAGAAATAATCCACGACAGAATTGGACGATGTGATGTCTCCCGAATTCCCCTGACGAAGAACTTTCACCTTAACATCCTTATAAAGTAATTGCAAATATTCCACAAGAGTCATGATAGGTCCAAAACCACAAACTGAGATACGGTGTCGGGTAATTTCATTAAAAATTTGCTCTGTATTCATTTTTTGAATGCCCTGAACAACCAAGTGATCGAGTCTAAACCCCAGATCGGGAGAGACATAATGAGAAAAATCAGAAGATGCCAAAACGAGTAACTTTCGTTTAAGAATCTTATTCGCGTCAACTATAGAAAGAGCTAAATTCCGTGCACATTCTATAGTTTGATGATTCATACATATGGGCAGAATTTTGAAGCCCTCACGCAAAAGCAATTGGAGAAAAGGAATCTGTACCTCTGCAGAATGCTCTGCTTGATGAGCCACAGTATTCATTGGTAAATTCAACATCTTGCCAAATTCAATATCCACTTTAACTTTTCCTAGTGGCGTTTCCCAGGCATCACTTCCTGCCACACTTACTTCCTCATCCAAATAAGCCGAATGATTGGGATTGAGAATAATAATCGTATCAAATTGAATTTGAGAATACCGGATTAATTCATATAAATGAATCGCTTCATAGCCTGAATACATATAACCTGCATGTGGCACAACCCCTCCCAATATATGATTCTTCCCCAGTGAATAGTCAATCAGCTTAGATTCTTTACTCAAAATATGTTGAACCATTCCCTTTATTCTTTCAGGCTGCTTAGGATAGAAAGTTCCTGCAACCGATGCCCTCCTTACTTTCATAATTTCTAGATTTATATTTTCACGATCTCAACAAATAAACACCTGTTTCTTGCAGGCAACACAACGCCCATTTTCCATTCCTATTACCTCAACCATGTAGTTGAAACGACGCACTAATTCCTGACCACAATGATGGCAAGAGGTGTCATTTCCAAACCGGGTGTTCACATTACCCAAATACACATAATTCAGATATTCTTTGGCGATATCGTAGAAACGATATAACAAGTCTACTGGTGTAGGATCTATAATCAATTGATAGGCAGGGAAAAATCGGGACAGGTGCAAAACCGTATCTGGGCCCAGTTCTTCGGCTACCCAAGTTAAGAGTTCTTCAAACTCTTTCTCTTTACTATTCAAACCAGGAATTACCAAATGAGTTATTTCCAAATGCTTGCCACTCTTCCTTACCGTCTTTAGACTTTCCAATACAGGATCTAATTGTGAATGGGTGTATTTTTTATAAAAGTCCCTTCTATAAGCTTTGATATCAATATTGAAGGCATCTATATACTCCAACAACTCATCAAGTGGATCAGCATTAATATAGCCATTGGTCACCATAACATTCTTCAAATCAGCAAGCTTTATCTTACGAGCCAAGGTAATCATCGATTCAAAAAAAACCGTAGGCTCATTATAAGTATATGCAACACCAATACAAGATTTGCTTTCTTGTGCGATTTCCTGAATTTCTTCATCAGATATCACTCTCATATAGGGGTAGTCGCCAGGAAAAGCTTGCGAGATCTCATGATTCTGACAAAACTTACACCTCATATTACAGCCTTTTGTTCCAAGAGACAAAATTGAGCTAGCAGGAAAAAAATGATATAGAGGCTTTTTCTCAATAGGATCCATATGAATGGCCGAATACCTGCTGTCGACATCTGTAAAAAGAATGCCATCCCGATTCATGCGGACGTGACAAATACCCCGAAGCCCATCAGATATGGAACAAAAATGGGGACAAAGCGTACATCGTACTCTCCGATCACTCAGGGTTTCATAATATTGAGCTCTTTCCATAACAAAAGGTATATTAATGTATACGAATGAGAAAGAGGCAGGGTTTCAGCTAAGGAGTTTGATTTATGTTTTTAAGACTAGTTATTATTATATTTTATCATCCATAAAGTTTTTTAGTCGATTATTGATAAAATATTCCCATCCGCTCTGACAGCTTTCCCGTGTGAATTCAGGTATGGATTGAGGGAAACTATGGGTCACGACATGACTAACACGTATACTTGATCCTCCCTCTGTTATAAAGGTTTCAAAACTAACGAAGGACTCTCCTTCATAACCCTCATATTTCCATGAATATACAAGTTTTTCCAAAGGAATAACTTCGGAGATTTTCCACAAGTGCATGAAATTTCTTTCTCCAGATTTCACATTAAATTGGGTTTCAAAACCAACTTCAGCTGAGAAAGCTTCAAGATTCTCAAAAAACCAATGCTTCATTTGTTCCAACTCACTTATAGCTTTCCAAAGTTGACTAATAGATACATGAAAGCTTTGCTGGACTATAACAGGTTTTATTTCTTGATTCATACTTTCCTCCTTTACGCTTAAATTCGCTGATTATCAATTCAATCTACATTTAAAACCAAAACAATTTATTGGGCATCGCCCCTCATCTTGTTTGGCATGATGCTAGTAACAGCTGTCCTCTATTTTGTGTTTTACGATACAGTGGTAGACTATTTCACAAGCTATGGCTACCCCATTTATCTCATCTATCCCCTCGCTCTTGCTAAAATCATGGGTTCACTTATTATCCTTAGCAACAAAAACAAATTCCTAAAAGAACTCGCTTATATGGGCTTCTTCTACAACCTCATATTGGCCTTTTTTGCCCATCTCATGATCAATGAGTTTGATCCCATTCCAACACTATCTTTAATATTACTTTTCTTGTCTTATTTCACAGGAAAAAAGGTTCGACCTTAATTCAAACTAATCCTTCTTTAAAGCCCACTCTACCGCCTTTTCAGCATGTAATGTTGTGGTATCAAAGGTTGGGATGTTCACATCCGAATCCGAGATCAAAAGAGGAATCTCTGTACATCCTAAAATCACACCTTCAGCCCCTCTATCCTCCAGATTCTGAATAATCGTCTGATAAATCTGTCTCGATTCATCCTTGATTTTGCCTTGAACCAATTCGCCATAAATAATTTGATGTACTTGCGCTCTTTCGGCATCAGTCGGAATAAGAACCTCAATACCAAACTGTTTAGCAAGCACTTCCTTATAGAAATCTTTCTCCATGGTGAACTTGGTGCCAAGCAAAGCCACTTTTTTAATGCCTTTACTTATAATTTCCATACCCGTCGCTTCAGCAATATGAAGAAAGGGAATTGAGATATTTGCCTTTATAGCTGGACTACATAGGTGCATGGTATTGGTACACAAAACAATAATATCTGCACCAGCTTTTTCTAATCGCTTAGCGGAGTCGATCATAATCTCATCTAGTTCTTCCCATTTATCCTCATGTTGAAGTTTCACAATTTGATCAAAGTCAACAGTATCCATCAAACTCTTACAAGAGTGAAAACCACCCAGAACTGCTTTCACTTTCTTATTAATCAGTTCGTAATAAACGATTGACGATTCCCAACTCATTCCTCCAATAAGGCCAATTCTTTTCATGTTACAAGGCTTTGTTTATATCAACAAACTCATAAGTCCAATTTATTGATCTATTGGACTACTCCTAAATTTACAAGTTTTCTACCAGTCATCCCTGATCTGAGTCATATTTTTAAAGTGCAAGTTCCACTGTTTATCCTGTACTTTTTGACGATAATCGATTTTACTCTTTTTATAGGATACCGAGTTATGAAAATACCATCATATGAATCTATCTTTGAACTTAAGAATCTAAAAAAGTTGAACCTACATATTTAAATAAAATGATCATGAAGTTTAAACAATTTAAGGGGGGTATCATCATGACCCTTTTAGCTGCAAGCATGTGTTTGCAAGCTACCGCACAGGTGAATTATAAGACCCGTGAAGAAATTCCAGCGAAGTACAAGTGGAACTTCTCTGATATTTATGAGAACTGGGAAACCTGGGAGGCTGATTTCAAGTCAATGTCTAAGGATATTGAAGTGATGCAATCTCTAAAAGGGAAGCTTGGTGAGAATGCTGATAATTTAGTCACACTTCTTACAGCTCAGGAAACGATGATGAAGAAAGCTTATAAAGTTTATCAGTTCGTTTCATTCCAATCGACTGTTGATGGAAAAAACATGGAGCTACAAGCTAAACTTCAGCAAGTGGGTATGTTTTTTGCAAATATGGGAATGACGACAACCTGGATCTCTCCGGAGATGATCAAGATTCCTGAAGCAACAATGAAACAGTGGATTGCTGAAACACCAGCATTGAAACCTCATGCCTTCGACTTGATGGATATGTACCGTATGCAAAAGCACGTCTTGAATGAAGAAATGGGTCGTTTGGTTTCTTTCTTTTCTCAATCATCAGGTACTGCAGGTGATGTTTTCACCGCTCTTTCAACAACTGACATTGAATTTCAAGAAATTGAATTATCTAACGGTGAAACTGTAAAAGTGACTCCTGGTATGTATTCTCATATTACGAGTACAAACAAGAATCAGGAAGATCGTAAGAAAGCTTATGAAGCACTTTACGATGTTTACTACAAAAACAAAAACACTTACGCTTCTATCTATCAAGGTATCATTCAGTCAGAATGGGCGAATGCTCGCGCTGCTAACTATGAGTCTTGTTTAGATGCTAAATTGGAAGGTAACAACATTCCTAAGGATGTTTACTTAAACCTAATCAACACGGTTAGAGAAAACACAGCGCCAGTACAAAAATACACCAAGCTTCGTAAGAAGATTTTAGGTCTTGAAAAATACTACGGATTTGATGGTTCTATGAGTTTGGTTGATTTCGAAAAAACTTACCCATACGAAGAGGCCGTTGAGGTCGTGACTAAATCAGTTCTTCCTTTAGGAAAAGACTATCAAGCTAAATTGAAAAATGCAACGGCAAGCGGTTGGTTAGATGTGTATGAAAACCCTGGAAAGCGTGGTGGTGCATTTTCTGCTGGTGTTTATGGTGTTCACCCATACATGCTATTAAACTACGATGAGACACTAGAGTATGTGTTTACTTTAGCTCACGAGCTAGGTCATACCATGCACACAACCCTATCTAACGAAACTCAGCCTTTCGCTACTCATGGCTATACCATTTTTGTTGCTGAGGTTGCTTCTACTTTCAACGAGCGTTTACTTTTAGATCACATGATGGAAATCACTAAAGATCCTAAGGAGCGTATTGCTTTATTGAATCAAGCCATTCAGGGTATTATTGGTACGTTCTATGCACAATCGATGTTTGCTGATTTCGAATACCAGGCTCACACTATGGTTGAGCAAGACCAACCTGTAAATGCTGATATTTTCGCGAAGCTTTGGGGTGATATTGCACAAAAGTATTACGGAAATGTTTCAGAGAAAACAAAGTATTCTAATTACCCATGGACTCGTATTCCTCACTTCTATAACTCCCCTTACTACGTTTACCAATATGCGACTTGTTTTGCATCATCGGCTAAATTGTACACAGATGTAACGGAAGGTAGCAAGAAAGATAAGAAAGCGGCTTTAAAGCGTTACACAACTTTATTGCAATCGGGTGGAAACGATTTCCCAATGGAGCAATTGAAAAAAGCAGGTGTTGACTTGTCAAAACCTGAGGCTATTTTAGCTGTAATTAAGCAACTGGATGAATTGGTTGATCAATTGGCTATTGAAATTGAAAAGCTAGAGAAATAGTATTTCTCAAACGAAATAGATCAAGGCAGTTCTGAAAGGGGCTGCCTTTTTTTATTTAAGTATTATTTTTACATAAATCATGAGATGTAAGATTAATCTACAAACTACTTTATTATCAACTAAAGATTTAAACTTTACTTAAAACCAATAGCTTCCTAAATAAACTGATGCTATGTTGTTTTGGCTTAGTGAATTATTTTTAAAGCATTTTTCACTTGTTCTTTTGTCTTGAAACAAAAGAACCAAAAATTCAAGGCTCCGGCATTCGCTGACCCATTACGGCTTAAAGGCTAAACGAAATAAACTCGCTACGCTCAGACAGCATTTCGTTTTTAACGCCTTCCTCACCTATGGGGCCCCAGCTGCCATTGCCGAGGCCAATCTCAGATACAACAGCAAAGATTTCCCTATTGATCTTCTCGAAATCTGACCTCTTTATCTAGGGCAAACCACTCAAATATGGGCCCCTGTTATTTAGAACACAACTAAACAAGCGTATTAGAGAAAAAAATCTACATTAAAGTTGATTTACATAAAAAAGCATTCTCAACTCAATTATTATGTTTCCAAAACCCGAATATGGCTTATACGAAGCTTACCCGAAGGAAGAGTGAAGGAAGCCCGAAGCTACAAGAAAGCCAAATTGAACTTTTTATTATTCAATAGAAACAAACTTAATATTTTGTTTCTGACCTGCTTACCTTCGATATCGAAGATGAGACATTTTGCCATTCAAATAAAATAGTTGGAACTTAGTCATAGATTTCGATCTGTTTACAGGATTTTAACGGTTTTGAAATTTAAGACTAAACTGCGTTTATATTATTCACTTTTAAATTAATTTATTATGGCATTCGTTAAAAAGAATATCGTAACCGATGGCTTAAGTGGTAAGCTCGGTAAAAATTTAGTTTTTAGACAAAGTAATGGAAAAACGGTTGTCTCAAGCAGCCCCACTCCAACGGGTATCAGTAGTGAAAAACAGGTAGACCAGCGTAAATTATTTACTAAAGCTGCCCATTATGCCCAAACTCAGATGGCCGATCCCGTATTTGGTGAAAAGTATCGTATGGCGGCAAAGGCCAAAGGGATACGGACTCCCAATAATTTAGCCGTTCAAGATTATCTGCGACCGCCTGTTATCGAAACACTTAATGCCAATGCTTATCATGGTGAGATTGGTGATGAGATAATTATAGAAGCTTATGATGATCTTGAGGTAGAGAAAGTTTCTGTTGAAATTTACCATACCGATGGCAGCCTAGTGGAAAAAGGCATGGCCAGCACCAATGGGAATCCTTTTGAATGGCACTATGCTGCCAGTGTTGCTAATGCAGAATATGGCGGGGATAAAGTTGTTGTTAAAGCCTTTGATCATCCGGGTAATGAAACTCTAAAAGAACTAGTATTGACCTCACAAAACTAATAGAAAGCTCGTTCTACGAAAATTCTGGCAGATAAAAGCTATCTGCCAGAATTCAAGTCCTCTAGTAAGCCTCTGCTTATAAAGAAACGCTCCCTCCAATTTTGTAATATTGGAGGAAGCGTATTTTCAATTAACTTGATGGTCGAACCTGATTTATAATTTCTTTGATTGTAAGCTTGCTTTAAAATTTGATCTATGGTAAAGGAAGATCAGCGGAGCTAAATAAAGCATGCAGCACTATTTATGCCGATGTGCTGTTTCTTGGCACACTAAGTTGCGTGGGCGATTCAAAAGAGTTAACCTTTCAAAACTCACGGAAGCAAGCCCCCGATGCCGCACGAAAGAATTCGATATTTTATCAAGGAACGCGATACAACCGACCGCAGGGAGCTCAGCGAAGCTAATCGCGCACTAACGGGGTCATAAGCGTCTTAATAAAAAAGGATTGCTTGATATTTAATCAGCATCAACAAAAGGCTAGTTTTTAGAGAAAGACTTAGCCAATTGTGCGCCAAACCAAGCCATAGGCAAATAAGCTCCAATTAAATCGAGAAGACTAAACCATAAAGGTGAAGGCAGCGTTAGAACGCTAGTAAGTCCACCCAAAAAGAAAAAGCATCCAATTCCCAAGGCAAACTTTAACCGATGATTGCCTGCCAATAAATAGGCAACAAAAGCCCCCACTAAAGTTCCACAAGCATGAGCCAGGAATGGGAAAATAAAATGTTTGGCTTCGAACAAATGCATAGCCTCTTTTAAGCCTTCAGTTGTTGAAGTATCAGCCCCAGTAGGCAGTGGAATGATAGAACCACTAATCATGACAAGTCCCATATTAACAAGACTACCTACTATAAGACCAGCTACTACTGCAAGTATGTTCCTTAAAATTGTATTCATCAGGCATAAATTAAGGTTGAAGATTTTGTATTAAAAAGCTCCCTTAATTTACAGATTACTTACATATAAAACGAATTCTGTTCGTTAATAATGAGAACTGTAAAGTCTAAAATAGCTACACTCTTTAATAATCATTTCATGAAACTTGGTATCGGCATAGGACTCTTTTAGAATCTTGAAACTTTTATAATTAGGTAATTTCAAATCATAGTACTTCGATATTTGAAAGCTTAGCTCATCCTTGCTACCCAGATTATAATAGGTATTTAACTCACACTTGGCCATCAGGTACAAACACCTTGCGTTTAACTCCTTGTCGGTAGACATCTCCATCACATTCTGATAGTACTGCATGGCTGTGCTGCTTAAATCGAAATATCTCTCTCCATAATTACTAATATCCAGTAGATTATAACCTTTCTTTTCTGTAATAATATCCTTACTGATTTTTCTTTTAGAATAGTAGGCATAATGCATGTAGCTATACTCACAGCAATTCCCCTTATTTCTTAATAAACCCCTGTAATAACCCGTGTTTGAAATATTGAAATAATAATTCCCCAAAAGGTAATTGGCTAGCTTTGCCTTCCATTTCTTTTCGTTCTGAGTCAGTTTTTCCAGTTCAATTAAATTCCTGGCCAGATTCTTTCTTGAAAAGCTGGCTTGTATAAAAGAAAAGATATCAGCTTTATAAACCTCATCGTCCATAACTTCTTCGACAGAACAACTAAAGCATTCTTTAAGATTATTACTAAAAATACTGGCAGGAATCAGTAATTGCCCTTCATAAGTCTCGTTTTTATTGAAAAATTCGAGTGCAGATTCCGGATCTTTTTGATATAGATAATAGATCCCTTTTTGATCGTTGATGTAATCCATAAAATTGAGTGATGCATTTGATTTATGACTTAATAAAACCTTCTCATACTCACTCTTATCGGTTTGAAGATAAAAGGCCTCAAGAGCTTCAAGTAATTCTATCGAATTAATCTGATTCACATTTTCGAGTGTGTTATGAACCAAAAATGCTTTAGCTAGCTTGTTATTTTTATAATAGGTATGCGCAACTTTAGCTAAAATTATACGACGCCAGTCATTTTCATTTTCAGATATCCAAGCCGTATTTTTAGGATTGTCAGCTAATATTTTAGCCAGATAGTTTTCATTCTCTACCGTCAAGTTTTCCCAACTAAAGACCTCATAAATAATGGCTAATTTCTTCTTTTGCTCAGGATAGCCTTCAACTTTAGCTAGCTTGGCTTTAGCACTTGCAATATCTTGCTTAATAAATGACAAATAGGAACTTGATAGTTTCCAAAAGGCCTTATTCGTAACAGTTGAATGAACAACCTGTTGTTCTGCAATCCTTAACAGATCCTTATAGGTGTTATTGTTATCGTAAAAGGGCAAGCTTTTATTTCCTACGCCAATATCTTTGGGCCACACCTCTCGTTCCACATTATTTAAGGCACGCATAAATAGAAGCTCCACTCTTTCGTCTTGTGCATCCAATTCAATAAAACGGTTTATATTACTTACTTCATCAGTAAAATTGCGCAAACTCCTTATCAACAAAAGGTCCTTCTCATCGTCTAAGCCTTTAAAAAGAGATTTTCCCTCGGCATTCTTATACGTACAAAAGTTATAACTCGAGAAAGCTGTTTTCTTTCTATCCAGACTCTTATTTAGGACTTTGGTGAACAAGTAGGCTGCTTTTTCATAATTCTCAAGAGAATAATAACAACCTGCTACCTGATCACTTATGTAATAATACATTTCATTCTTAGGAAATTGATCTTCAACTTTCGATTCATAAAAACGAAGGGCAGCTGTCCAATCCTTCGAATAATGCATAATTCGAATCATCTGGTAATAATATCGCATTTGCAACTGCTGATTACTCACTTGACTCAAGAGCAAATTCGCTTCCTTGAGCAAGGCTTCTTCATCAACCGTTTCTTTCTCCAATACCTCATCGTAATCCCAGGAATTTAAACGAGTTCTGTAAGAAAAGGCATTAGAACAACGATTGGCAAAAGCAAGATAAGTCTTCGCAGATTGCTCTATGGCAGAATCTTTCCCCGACCAATCGAATTTATCGAATTCGTAGACTGCTTTCTCAATGTCTTGAGTATCCCAACCGATCAGCAATTCATGCCAAAGGGCCACATTCCCTTTGGGATATACAAGAGGCTTAGTTTGTCCATAAAAATCTTCCCCGTAAAAAGCATTGTATTCACTTCTTAAGAAGGGATAGAATTCTTCAGCAGCGATATTGGTTTGCTTAAATAAATTATAAAAATTCATTCCCTCCCAATAGCCACCTCCGCAGGCAAAAACACTGGATGAAATCAATACGAATATATAGGTTAAGAGCTTTCTCATAATTTTTCAATTGTATTTTTTAAGTCATAATTTAATAGGCTACGATCATCCAAATGATAAAAAATGATACCATCAGTATGCAGTTTACTCTGCTTTATTAAGTCGTAGGAAGCAGTGATTTCTGACTGCTCAACATTTTCAAGTTTTAAATTGTAGCCTTTAGCCAGATAAAAGCCTTTATATAGCGTATCCTTCACAACTTCAAAATTAGTTGAATTGATTTGCTTGAAATGCGAATCTTTTTCAAGAACCGTTCTATTCGCATCCTTAATTAGCTTAATCTTCTTAGTGTTATTGGTCACTACGGTTTGAGCAAATAAAGGCAAAGCAATTTTCAGTTTTAAGGGGAAAGTACTTCCCTCGTCGATATATTGCCCAACAATAGCACTTTCAAGAATAGAATTCTGCTCATTATTTCTTAAATCCCCCATATTATAAAGCATTAGCGTTCCCTTGTTCACTGGAGGTACGCCTGTTTTATCCTGGAACTTAATCTGATGGAGTCTAATCGTAACATCAATGTCATATTTGCATTTTAAAGCTTCTAGCAAAGCGAAGTAATGCGATCTCGTAGTCACAGTCCAGTCACAATCAATCTGAACCTGCTCAATCTTCTTTTTAAAATGTTTACTACTGATTTGATCAACCAGTTTTGTAATCCTATTAGCAAGATCTGGCACATCCAATTCTTTTGTTTTAAAAACCTGATTGGCAATGTATACAACGGGTACAATATTCAGATTTTGATAGGCTTTGTCGACCGATTTCAAAACATAGGTTGGATAAATCCCATCATTTCTCCATGAAGGTTCTTTTAAAGGCTCAATGTCAAAATAATGCATATAAACCGTATTCGCATCTGTCGTTTTGATAGCCTCACTATAGGATCTTGTAAAATCTGCTTTTGCTTTCCAGTGATAAAAGGCAATCTCATCTTTCCTGACATCTTCTTTTGAGCAAGAAATGGAAAGCAACAAGAGTATAAAAAAGTAAAAACTATTTTTGAACATCAATTTATGATTAATATTTTAAACTCTCCTTTTGTGAAAGCCTGAACAAATAGAGATCCAAAGATCAATCCCGCTTTCAGAATCTCAAATTTATGAAAACTAAAAACCGAAACAAAAACTTCTATCAAACAGGCTAAAAAAAAATTAAAGCTATGGCTCTTCAACCATAGCTTTAATTTTACATTTTTTGATCTAAAATAGGTTAACCAAAGATTAACTTATTCAAATTCTTGTATTTGCTTAACAACAAATCGTCTGCATGCCTCACCATCTACAAGTTCGTAAGCAATTTGTCTAGTCCCGCCAGTCGGATTGGCATTGGAATCGCCATCCTTATAGATTGGGAAACGCTGTACCAATGAGCGTTCTACCAACGCAAACTCATCGTGCCCCATATAGCCTTGCTTGATTTTCGTATTCTGAGCAACAGCTTCAAAATAGATTCGACTCATCGATTTTTTATTATTCACCGAAAAAGCAATCACATCGCCATAACTACCACTCCCCTCTGAACTGATATAAATTACCACTTCCGGCGAACCGTCTGAATTTAAATCTTCAATCTCGGCATCAAGCACTCTCCCATCAATTTCTACATTTTCAAGTCTGTTGTCAATTTCCAATCCCAAAGGGGCGATGCTAAGCAGCTGGCATGAATCATTTTTTACGGATGTGATTCTAAATCCAATCCCTTGTAATTGCAGAAATTTTGCAAACAAGGTTTTATCAACTTGGTTAGGATCCAGCTCTCCATCTATTTGGGTGTATTCTCCTAGCAGGCTTGCTCCACCTGAGCAATAAAAGGATAAGATACCACTATCAGCCGCATTTTTTGTTTTCAGGCTTATGGTTTTATCCTGAATAGCGAGCAGTACCTCTTTTCCATCAATACGAGTTTGATAGAGAGTATCGTTTTGCTTGTAAAAGATAGCATCAAAGGTACAGCTGGGCTTTTTTTTATCTGCTCGTGAACGAACCGATAAGCTAATTTTGTTTTCTCCGGCTTTTTTTATCGAAACGGCAACCCAATCGTAACCTTCATTTCTATTGGCATAAGCATCCGAAACGTAGTTTCCGTAAATATTTAAGCTCAACTCCTTATCAAGCTGGTTTTCGGGCTTGTCATTTCCAGTCTTTTGAACTGTATTTTTACATCCACAAAAAATAACTAAGCCTAAAGCAGTCGTAACAATAATTGTTTTTATTTTTATCATGATCAAGTTTGCTTATTAATGAAATAAAAAAGTAAGCCGAAAATTATTTTCACTCAAACTTATGCATTATTCTGACTTAATCTTAATGATAAGTCCCAAATTAGCTCTTTCACGCTATTTAATTCTTTCCATTCAATATGCTCCAAACGTATGTGATGCTCTATTTCTTTAACCTGAAATCGGATATCAATTCCATCCATTATTAATTCTTCCATATCAGCTATGGCAAGACATTTAACTGTCTTCGATTTTGGTATCAGATACTTAAATTCCTTATCATCACATTCGATAAAATATTGACCTCTCTTCATTTGCTGATAACCCATTAATGCAAAAGTGATCCCCTGTAGAATATAAATAACAGAAAGCCAATCTCCTCCAGGAAATTTTGAGTTAAATCCATTTATGGATGCATTAATTAGGTCTACTAATCCAAAAATCACAAAAAAAAGACTAAACCACATAAAGAATCTTACATTAACCTTTTTTACTTTATACAATTGTATTTTTTCCATATAATCATTTTATTTTATACCTATCTACTTGGTCAAACAGAGTTAAGTCTTTATAACCTTTCTTGATTTTGGCTGAATGCACAACATCCTTTTCAATATAGTATGTATCTCCTTTGCTTAAGGTTCTCGGAATACCATCAATACTAAGCACCATTTCTCCTTCAAGTACAACTCCCCATTGTGCATTGTGGAAATGATCAGCCACTTCAATGTCCTCATCGAACTCCATGAAAACAAACTGCTGATTGCCAGCTTGTATTAATTTAGACACTAATCCAGCAATAGGAATATCGGCATTGGGATGCTTTTCAATTATTTCAGGGAATAGTTTCTTTGTCATTTACGTAATCTAGATTTGTGTGTTTAGAATGTAATATCTACGTTGAGCTGTTTGCCCTCTTCACATGCTTTTTTGTCCAATGTAGTTCCATAGGCCATGCCCAGTGCAATGCCCAAGGGTAAGCCAACACCTATAAAGGCCATATTGCCTAAACTGACTCCGAATGCCGCACCCATTGGAAGTCCAAAGGCAGCCATTCCAATAGACATCCATAAAGTCATATAGTGGTTTTTCCTTACCAGTTTGAGTTCTTTCTCCAATAATTGAAGAATCTTGGTTTGCTTCTTTATTAGCAGTTTCAAGAAGTCCTTATTCGCCCCTGAAAATGAGTTAAGCACTTCAATATCTTTATTAATGGTATCTATAATTGCCGATGGCAGATCTCTTGTTCTCAATTCCTTTAATAGGTTTTCAAAAACATCATAATGGGATAGCAACTTTTTATCTTCTTCTATATTCGCTCTTCTTTCAAGTTCTAATATTTTCATTGTTGTATGCTGCTATTTAGAATTTACGATTTCTCTTTATACATTTCCGGGCTCACCTCAATGGTAAACAAATGAATCCCGGCTTTATCCTTGTATGTATATCTTATTGTCGATTTAAAATCCCTTTGAATCTTCATATCCGGATTGGTCTTTACAAAATTGATAATGCCAGGTTCAATCTGCTCTTTTACTTCTTCCAGATTCAAATCCTCTTTAAAATAATTTATCAAGCTGTAATTGTACTGAAATACTTTATTGGGTAAGGCAATTGCATTATCGAGCCTTGTCTCCGAATCAATCATTATGGGACAAGATTCATTAACCTGACTTGCTGCTGCCATCATGGCTTTATCGAAGGTCGCTTCTTTAAAAAAATCCGTAACCGAAAAGTTAACCAGGTTTGTTGTTATGGTAACGATAGCAACCGTTGCAATAAGCCCAATCCAATATTTTGCCCCTTTGCGCTTGGCATTTTTTTGTTTTTCGAGTTTTACCCTATTAATATCTTCTTCTGAGATGCATTCTATTCTTTTAAAGTCTTCAAAAGACTTATCAGAATGTTTCCTTATCCAATCGGAATAGTTATTATCCAGTTTCTGATTGCAGTCGGCACAAAAAACCTGATATTCTGTTTTCAGTTTATTTAAATGACCACACTTATTGCACTTTAGGTATTCCATTTATTATTGTTTATATTCTATTTATTTAAACCCCTCTGCATTGCATTCACGCCCTACAAAATTCGAAGATAAGTTAATATCGAAATATGCTCTTTATAAAACCCAATATTCTTTTTTGAATTAATTATACTTAATTCAATTGAAAAATTAAAGAGAACCGCAACTTATTGAATTTCAGTCTCAATAAGCATTCATCTTTTATCTCTAAAAAATCAACACATTAAGAAATTCAAATACTAATTATTTTTTTTATACCAAAACATTTTCAAATTCAGAATCAGCACAAAAAATGGCCGATACCCTGGATTGGTTTACAATTTTCACCATATCATCAACTCCCATTCCTTGCTCAATATTCAAGATATTTACATCTGTGTTTCGTTCCAAATTGACATTTTCAATTAAAGTGCCTTGCTTTAAAGTCATGGTTGAGTTTTTGGGAAGTCGGATCATAGTATGTAAATCTTCGAGGTCGACTTCTGAAAAATTTAATTTCTCATTATTATTAAGAATATGCACATCAATAATTCCTTTCCAATTTCGGCAAATTAACAATGAAACCAGAGTTGATAGATCATTATTCATGATATTAAATTTCTCCTTCCAATCTACGGGAATATTTGTCATCCACAAATTGATATTTTTTTCAATTGCCAGACCTGCTGATGAAAAAGGAATGTAAATAATTAACCCGAAGTTATTCTTCTTGGCATCCATCGTAAGTTTATCATAGTACGATAAATTATCCGTTTCAGAGTCAATACTTGTAAATATAATATTGGGTTTAAAAAAAGCAGCATTTAACGATTGCATACTCACATTCACCGTGGTATTAAAATCAGCATTATCAATCATTGTGTATGAGGCTGACAAGTCACTTTCCTTAAATTTTTCTATTGAATTTTTAAGAAAGCTTTCCAGATTTTTCTGCTCTTTTTCATTTTCATTTCGTAAAGCCAATATTTTTATTGACCCTTTGGGAAAAATAATTGAATGAATCAGTTTAAAAGAACTTCTAAGTTCTTTTGGCATGATGACAGGCATTAGCAAATCCGGACGCCATGACCTTACTTCTTTTTCTTGTCTTAGATTATTTGTCTTTTTTGTTGCCCACTCTGCCAAAGCCGTAAATAAACCACTTCTTGAATCTCCTGCAGCAGATTTAATATTCATTCTCACCAAATACAGATAAAAAAGTACGATAAAAACCAAGGAAAACAAAGCAACCAATACGCTTATCACAAACATGATAGAAATTGATGCCAAAGCACCAAAAGCGGGAATAATCCTTGGGATTTTTAGGGTTGGTCTGTAACTTGGCAAACCTAATGTTTGCTCCACCAAGACAACTATATTCACCATAGCATAAGTAATCATAAAAAACATGGTAAGTATTGGTGCAATGGTATTTAAATTACGTAAGGAAATACCTACCAAAACAATTATCGCGGTGATTAACATAGCATTCACCGGTTCGCCTCTATTTGAGAGTTTAGCCAATAATTGGCTTTTAGGTAAAATGCGTTTTTCACCCAATGCCAATAATATTCTTGGTGCACCAACAAATGAACCAAGTGCCGATGATAGAGTTGCACCTAACAACCCAGCTAATACAATAGGCTTAAACAACGACTTATCAATAAATACACTATAATTCTTTGACAACTCTTCGGGCGTTGCAATAACTGCAGCTACAAAAATTAAGCTGACATATATAATTGTTGTAATAATTACAGAGGATATTGTTCCTAAAGGAATGCTCTTTCTCGGGTTAGTAAGGTCTCCAGACATATTGGCTCCAGCCATAACACCAGTGACAGCGGGAAAAAATACTGCGAAAACTATCCAAAACGAAGATCCACTAAAGTTGTTCTCTACCGAACCGGGATAGGTACCAAACCATGCGATGTCAAAATTTAAATCATTAACAAATAATGCTCCGTAAATAGACACTAAGGACAAAATAATAATTCCTAGAATCACATATTGAATCTTAAACGCAAAACTGGTACTAATAAAGGCAATAATCATTACCAGAGCAAAAATACTGATATCGAGGATAAATGGATTAATATCGGGAGTAAGCGTCTGAATACCTTCTCGGAAACCAAAAATATACATTGCAACGGCAATGGCCTGAGCAAAATAAAAGGGAATTCCGATTGCTCCTCCAATCTCCAGACCTAGAGATTGCGAAATCAAACTAAAAGCTCCACCACTACCAATTCTTACATTGGTTGTGATAGAAGATAAGCTAAGTGCCGTTGTAAAAGTAATGGCAACAGATAATAAAACAATTGCCAAGGCTCCTATAACTCCTGCATTACCAACAACCCAAGGTTGACGGATGTACATAATGACACCGAGAATGGTTAGGGTAGTTGGGGTAAAAACACCTGCCAATGTCCCAAAAGTCTTCTTTTTCATGATCATTGTTTCCAGTTTAATTCTATTGGCTCAAAATTTAGCCTGAGCTTATTTCTCTCCTAGTGTTCTCTTTTTTGCACCTCTTTATAACAATCTTATTCTGTTTATTGAGCTCCCTACAATTGTCGGAATTAAAGGGTGATCTTATCAATCTGATATAAAAGCAAGCTTATTAAATTTACATATTTATAATTTAAGATGCCATTTTAGTTGGTTTGCTGGATTGTATTATTTGAACTATCCCAAGAGTTTTCGGGATCAAACGACTGATCACCACCAATGAAATTTAGATTTTGAAGCCGGAGATGCCGATACCTTTTTAAGTTTTTTATCGGATACAATTAAAATGTTCATAAATGGGGTAATGGTTAATTCTTCAAAAGAAAGAACCGCAAGCTATATAAAGCATTATAAGGATAATTTCGAGAGTGTTAAAGTTAGAGATCATAAACCCACCTACCCCGATGCGATAAATAAGTTCTGGACGTACATCGAGCTCATGAGCTAGTTCTTTTATATTTGCTCTAGAATAGCTTAACTCAACAGCATTTAATTTAAACTCTCTACTAAATTTTCGTCTCTCTTTTTCCATTTTCTAAGATATAAATTATTAAGATAATTATACCTTAACTCACTGTCCAAGTAAATGTAGCAACTCCACAGACTAATTTAATAAATATAAAACACCCCTCCCTCCCGATACATATCGGAATTAGGGAGGGGTATTTCATTTGTTATTTCAAGAGGCTTTACATCCAGACCCCAAACTTAATTCTTTTACAATTTAGCCTTTAACCTTTTAAGCCGACGCTCAGTTCTTTTCTTTTGTCGTTCTTCCTTAGCTAATTGCGCTTTGCTTTTAAATCTCAATTTCTCCTCTGGAATATCAGCTAAAGTAGCCTCATCAGCTGGCACTGTTTGAGAATCTAATCGGCTTTCTTTCTCCTCATGCTCAGGAGCTATGATGGAAGTATTGATTGGACGATTTGAATGAAAGTCCTGGTCACGAGACTCATCATATTGATCAGAATCAGATGCTACAATCGAAGCCTTATTACCTTGACTTGAATGATTGTTTTCTGTTCGAGTTTCCATATCATTATTAGAGAAAATTGGCCTCTCAGACATCAAAAAATCACCCAATAAATCATTGTCTTGATAAAGAGATTTATGTTTTCGCTTATTGGTATTACCTCCTATGAAAATTCGAACACCAATATTCACATTCAGCATAGATAATGAAAGCCTCTCATTTCTGTAAGGTAATTGATTAGCTGCATCCGAATCGAGCGTTCCATCTTCCCTGATTGCTTCAGAAATATCACGAACTTGATAATTCATATCTTTATTTAAACTGGTCAGATATTCCGAGCTGAAATAAAAATTAAGTCCTTGAAAGATATTAGCCGTCATATTAGCACCCAAACGCGTCATGAGTGCTGTACTGTTATAGGCCTCCAAGGTCGTAATGGTTATATCCGTTTCCGGATACATCATAGAGGTCTGTGGTGAATTGACGATAGACAAACCCGATCGACCATAAAACTCGAGAGCGAATCGCCCAAATTTTAGATTGTACTGAGGGCCTATTTCAAAAGAAGTTGTATTTAATTCATGTCGCTTTGAATTTTGCTCAAGTCCCAAAGCTTCTCGATGATTAAATTGACTATAATTGGCACTCAGACCTATTGATATTTTTTTTGAGAATTTTTTGTGTAAGAGAATCCCGCTATTAAACCCATCCTTCAAAAAATTATTTAAATCTCCTTGAGGAAAACTCATTCCATTGAAGAAATCGAGCGTATAAGCCCTGGGATTTTGCAAGCTCATATTGGGCTTTATATCTCGATTAATATATTGATCTTGCCCCAAGGCAAATAAAACAATCGAGACTAATACTAGGATTAAAAACACCTTTCTCATAGCACAAGATTTAGAATGAATTCAGTCAGAACATAGCTTTATAAAGCTGGGGGATACTGACATACATCTTAAGATACTAAATAGTAGGCAAGCAAAAAAATAAAAAACTTTATACAAAATCAAACGAATAGTCTTATAAAAACATGCCTATCAGTAATCATGCCCAAACCAAGCATTCCTAATTTACAATACACTATAAAGAGCTATAAACAATTATCAGAAAAGATAATAATCAGACATTTCCTTATTTCAAATATAACTCAAAAAATAGCTTCATTATTTAAAAACCTATTTAATTAAAACAAGCAGCCACTTATTCCTAATCGATCATAAATTTGAATTTAAAAGAAATTGAAGATCTTTCTTAATTGCTATTACGACCGCCACTGTTTCTTGCGACATCATCTATAAGAACGTTTGGAAGACTTTTTCTCAAATTCTTGGAGTATGCGCCCGGAAATATCCCATCACCCTGTTTGCCAGTACTATTCCTGTCACTACCTATAAACTCTTTTATAACTATAGGTTTACACAGACTTTCGCTATAAGCATCTGGAAATCTGCCCTCACCATGCTTTCCGCTACTATTTCTTGCAATATTAACAGTCTCTGGCTTGCAGATTTGTTTACCAATGTTTGTATTCAAACACATACAATCGGTTTTTACAAACTTAAATGCAAACGCCAGATCATTATTAGAAGACTTGAGAGAAGTCTGAAAATTCATCTCAAAAAAAGGGGTAAGTTTAGTGTCTTGTTTTTGTGCAAAAGCTGTTTGAAAAATAAGACATAAGGCGGAAATGAAGACCATTCTTTTCATAAGTTAAAGTTTGGGTTAAACACGATTAAAATCAACAAATATTGCTGTGGGGGATTGTTGATAATATCACTTAATATAGGGAATAATTACTTAAAAAAAGGATGATTGATTCTTATAATTTGATCATTAAAAACCCAATGTAATTTATGCTGAAAATACTGAGTTTAATCAGCATTTTTATTATGAAAACAATAGTATAAGCTAAAGAATGAATAATCGGTAAATTGGTATAATAACTTCCTATCAATTGTGGTATTTTGAAAAATCTTTTCGACTTTTGCAAAAAATTAATGAAGCTTAAAAATGGATCCAGAAAAATATAACCAATTACGTGAACAACTTATTGAATCTGCTCAATGGCCTGCACTATATATGTTCAAATTCATCATCCCTAATAAAGAAGATAAACTAGAAGCAGTGAAAGCTCTTTTTCCAGCAGAAACCCAATTTGCCTTTAAAACATCAAAGGATATTCGTTTTATCAGTATTACCGTGAAAATTATAATGAAAGATGCCGATGCTGTTATCGCCATTTATGAACAAGCCAAACATATTGAAGGCCTAATAGCACTATAAAAATCTGGAAAGTCAAACAGTCTTAAAAGTCGAATCGTCAGCAAGTCTGGACATTTCGACTTTTTGACCTTTAGAAGTTTTAAACCCTTAAAAACTCTTCCATCGTATTCGGCCTTATATCTAAATCTAATTTCTTAGTTAGTTTCAGAATTAGAGGCATTTCCAAACCAGCCTTTTCAAGTAAATCTTCATTATCTAATAAGCCTTGTGGGTGCCCCGTTGCCAAAACCCGCCCCTCTTTCATCACCACAAGTTTATCGGCCCATTCATAAGCAAAGTTGATGTCATGGGTAGAGATAATGATGGTTTTATTCTGCTCATGTAAATGATCCAGCACCTGAATGGTATTTTTCTTCTGCTGATTATCCAACCAGGCAAAAGGCTCATCTAAAAGCAAAACTTCGGGCTTACAAGCCAATACACCTGCTATTGCGACACGCTTCTTCTGGCCATAACTCAGCTGGTGAGGTGGTTTCTTTCTTAAGTCGTGTGTTTGAGTCATCTCCATCACCTCATCCATACAAGCTTGTAAGGCTTCACCCTTCATCCCGGCATTAATCGCTCCAAAAGAAATATCCTTCTCTACCGTCGAAGCAAACAATTGCACCTCGGGATCCTGAAACACATAGCCCACCTTTCTAAAAAGCTTATTTCTATCCTTACGCTTGCATTTTTGTTCTTCTCCATCAAGAATATAACGCCCTGTTTGTGCGTGATGAATACCACAAAGACATAAAAACAGGGATGATTTCCCCGAGCCATTTTCTCCAACAACTGCCACCTTTTGGCCTTTATCAATATTCAGGTTCACTTCATCGAGAGCCAAAGTCTGATTAGGGTATTCAAAGCTGATATGTTCAAGTTGTATATAAGACATTTTTATATAGTGATGAGTTGATTTGATGATCTGATAATATGGTGATGTGATGATAAGTATTTAAAGAATTAAAGCCGCAGCTGACCAATAGCCACTAAGGCTATCATTAATAAAAGAGCTATAATGCTTCGTTTTAATACAAAGGGCTCATGAATTTCAATAAATCTCATTTCGCCTCTATAACCTCTGTTCAATAAGGCTTGTTGTGAAAAATCAGCATGAATAAGAGATTTTATCAAGACCGATGAAATTAGCATGCCTAAGGATCGAATAGATGATGAGAATGATCGGTAAGCCATTCGCTTTTTCTGTGACAAATAACATTGCCTCGAAAAAAGGAGCAAAATGGTAATAAATCGAAAAGACAATACAAAGAGTTCAACCAGTAAATCAGGCAATTTCATTTTCCTTAACAGATATTCAATCTCATCGATGGGGCTGGTGAGAATCAGAAAATAGAAAGCAAACATGGCTCCCATAGCCTTTACTATAATGAATATTCCTATATCTAAACTGATTTGAGAAAAACCAATATAATAGTCGCCAATTTGAGTGATATAAATCGCTTCAAAACTTTCTTGACTGATAATACAAATGATACTCAAAACGGCTACCAGCATAAAACTCATGGGTAGTGCAGCAATTTGAAATAAGGCTTTTACAGACAAAGCATGATAAAGGAAGAAGGTAGAAATGCAAGTCACAACAAGAAAGGGGGACAGAATATTTTGCGTCAACAAACTACCCAAAAGAAAAGCTACAAAAAAAGTAAACTTTTCGAAAGGATGCTGGGTGATCTTAGCCTGCAGGAAATTGTATTTTTCGCTTATAAACACGCTCAATATTGAATTATGAGTTAGTAATTATGATTTAAGAATTTTGGTCTAGATTTTAATCGCAAATCTGAAATCACAACTCATCATTTCAATGCTTTCTTCTTGCCTTTATAGTAGCCAATCACGTAGGCTACGACTCCTGTTCCGATAGCGGCTTGCAAAGAAAACAATAGGCTTTCAATTTCGCCACTTGGTGGTTCCCAAATATTCGAAAACCAGGGTTTATAATTCGGTTGTGATTGTGTTATATAATCTTCAGCCAAACCATCTGCGCCAGCAAATTCAGCATTAGGATAATAATATAGGGTTAGCACTACAATTAAGATAATAGCGCTTATCAAAAGCAGGTTACTTGTTTTATTACTCATCATATCTTATTATTATTATCATCACATTTCGACTGCGCTCAATGCAAGTCATATCACCACATTAAATCATTACCACATCAACTTCTCTTTTTATATTGACTCAGAAAATCGAATCGCATAGGCACGTGATCTGACAATAAATTCACTACCACAACGGTTAATAAGCCTTCGATTATTGCAATAGGGATCTGAGTCAGACCAAAAATGCCAACGAATTTATAAAATGCTGTCGTCACGCCATTTACCACATCGGGGTGTGCAAAAGCCAGTTGTGCAGATGTACAAATATAGGTTGCCATATTCCCTACAAAAACAGCTAAAAACACAGCCACTTTCTTATTAAGACCCAACTTATTGCTCAGCGAGAAAACTAACCAGGTAAACACAGGGCCAATAAAAGCCATTGAAAAAGCGTTCGCTCCAAGCGTTGTAACACCACCATGTGCCAACAACAAAACCTGAAACAAAAGCACCAAAACACCAATGACGGACATCACCCAAGGACCAAAAAGCAGAGCGCCTAAACCAACTCCTGTTGGATGCGAACAAGAACCACTCACCGATGGCAACTTAAGTGCAGATAAAACAAAGGCAAAAGCGGTGGCTAAAGCTAAAAGCAGTTTTAGTTCAGGCTTCTCAACGAGCAAATGCTTAATTTTTCTAAAACCCAGAATAAAAATAGGCAAGTAAACCAAAGACCAAAACATGGACCAGAAAGCTGGCAAAAAGCCTTCCATAATGTGCATACTAAATGCAGGAATAGGTGATAGTATGGCTAATAGGACAAATAGTTTCTTCATTTTCGTTTCCTTTTTCTAAACGCTGACAGATACGAGTTCTCTATCAGGTTTTAAATTATATTTCAGCTTAATATTTAAGATGTAGCTTGATGTATGGAATCAACATTAACACATCGTCATATCGACGCATCACATTTCGACTGCGCTCAATGCAAGTCAGATTATCTCCCCTTTGATATTCATCAGGAGTAATTCGATTTCATAATCTTCAATCTCTTTCTCCAGTACTTGGCAACATTTGCTTTTCAGATGCTTGTAGAAAACTTCATCCTCATTAAAAGGGAAAATACCTTCTAAATCCCGCGCCATATTCACCTCTTTTATCTGATTGACATATGACGGATCGTAATTAGCTTCCTTTGCAAGCTCAATCAAAAAATCCTTATTAAAAACGACCTTTTTACTGTGTGTATCTAAATGACCTTCGGCTAACTTTACGGCCTTACCCATCATGATACCCATACTTACCTTTTCAACACCACTCCCATTTATAGCATGAATGGTATCTCCGATAAAGTTGCCGTATTGGATATAAGCCTGCTGCGGCATTTCAGGGAATTTTAGCTTCAGATAGCGCTCAGATCGACCTCCCGAGTTTATAAATACCTGCGAACTACCATTCTCTACGGCAAACCTCACATGTTTCTTAATGGTTTGCACATATGCCTCAGCCGAAAAGGGTTTCAATATACCCGTTGTTCCAATGATAGAAATTCCACCTTCAATTCCCAGACGTGGGTTAAAGGTTTTCTTAGCTAGCTTAGCACCCATGGGCACAAAGATTGAAACATCAACACCATTTATTAATTGATATTTATTCAATATCTGATTTAGTTCTCGTTCAATTATCTTTCGAGGCGTTGGATTTACTGCAGGATCACCAATTGGCATTTCCAAACCTGCCTTAGTCACTATACCTACTCCTTCACCCTTAACAAATCGAATTTCGCCTGTATCATTAAAGCTTATTCTACAACCAATCTCTGTTCCGTCAGTCACATCCGGATCATCACCCGAATTTTTTATCACCGTACAGATTCCATATTCTTTAGTAAACTCTGTATAATGAATGGGTATTATCGCTTCCTTACCCTTAGGTAAATCAACACGTTCCCAAGCCCTTTTCTCCTGATTGATTAAAGCGATTAAAGCAGCTTTCGCTGAAATAGAGGCACAAGTCCCAGTCGTATAACCATGAGCTAACTCCAGGCGTTTTATTCCAAAAACTTCATCCAAATAGGATTGAAACTCTGATCGGGTTTTAATAATCTTATCGTATTCTGGTAAATCAGGACGCTTCACAATAAAAAGTGGAATCTCAAGCTTAATCGCTAGATCCATTTTCTTATCGAGTAAACCCGAATAACCACTCTCCTTGGTCATGATAGCTTGAATAGCATTCTCTTTGATCAAAGCTTCCTCTAAAAGCAGATTTTCAAAACGAGAAGACACAATCAATCGATCTACCTTCACATTCGCATCATTAGCAATACGAATGGAATCGGGAAAATTGAGAATACGAAACCAAATATCACAGTCGGGTAAGGCCTTCCTTATTTTCGGAAGATTTTTAACACCTACCAAAGAAAGCACTCGTTCAATACCTTTATTCTGAATCGACTCAATACAGTCATCCATCGATGGCAAATAATGAATATGTTCATTTTCAACCCTCTCAACAAACTCACGTTCTATACGAACAATTGCAATATCCAATTCACTCGCAACACGATGCAGATTGAAATGTAAGTCAGCTGCAAAGGGATGGGCTGCATCTACAATTAATTTAATCTCCTGAATACGGCAGAATTCAATCATCTCTTCCTCATTCATACCACCCGACAAACACTCGCCCATCTCCGAAATAAGAGGATGACTATTAGTTTTGGTCGAATAGTAGAACAGCTGCTTCAGGTCGCTCAACCAATTGGCTGTTTTGCGTCCTTCTGTCGTCCCTCCAAATATTAAAATCTGCCTTTTCATTCAAGTATAATTAGTAATTAATGATTAACAATTAGTGATGAACGATTTGAAATTAAGGTATTTCAAATCATCACATCACCAAATCCTCATATCATCGAATTAACTTTTTTCTCTAAAAATATGTCTGAAAGTTGGATCGTATAATTTCGATCGGTTCTTTCTATTGTCAATGGCTTCTCCAACCACAATCATGGTCGTTAAAGTCAATTCGTTTTCTTTGACGATTTTAGCCAAATCCTTCAGCTTTCCTCTCCAGATTTTTTCTTCCTGCCAAGTCAGTTTGTAACAAACAGCAATTGGTGTTTCAGGAGGATAAGCTGCTAATAAATCAGCTTGAACCTGATCAACCAAGGTTGCACTTAAGAACAAACAAATGGTCGATTGAAACTTAGCCAACTCCGTCAATTTCTCTCTCTCTGGCATAGCTGTACGGCCTTCCCCACGAGTTAGAATAATGGTTTGAATACGATCAGGAATCGTAAACTGTGATTTCAGACGAGCTGCTGCTGCCTGAAATGAAGAGATTCCTGGAACAATTTCATATGACATCTGGTTGTGATCGAAGAAATTCATTTGCTCCTGAATAGCACCATAAATACATGGATCACCTGTATGCAAGCGAACAACTGAATGTCCCATTTTATAATGCTCATGCATCATATCAAATTGCTCCTCAAGGGTCATTGATGCTGAGTTACGAACCACACACCCCTCTTTAGCGTATTCTGTCAATCGACGTGGAACCAAACTTCCTGCATAAAGAATCAGGTCTGCATTTTGAAGTAATTTTTTCCCTTTAACCGATACCAATTCCGGATCTCCAGGACCAGCACCAACAATGGTTACAAAACCTGCTTTTCTTTCCTGACGGACGTCCATAGCCAAGGCTAAAGTAAAATGCTTACCGAAAGAATCGACATGCTTCGATTTTTCAACCAAGAGACTTTTGGCTCCCGATGTCAATAAGGCTGCTGCCTCACTCACATTATTTGCCCCTGTAGACGCATGTGCAGCTTCAGAAAACAATAGGTCGGCATCAATCTCATTGAGTGCTTCAGCTTCATAATAGTTGAATGCTAAATTATGCTTATCGCTCATCGCTTTATAAGCCGCTTCATCCTTTTTCAGATCGACTGTATTGATCGCCACCAATGAATACCTGGAATAATTTTGTTCTTCAAGGAAATTCAAAACTTGTGCTTCGTACTCTTCTGCATTGATATTCTTTTGAGCACCTGTTCCCAAATGCAGGCATTTAGGACGGAAGAATAAAACAGGAAGTGTCGTTTCATAAAGCTTTGGTGTCAAAGCAATAATCAAGTCAAAATCCTTAGGATTGATTGCTGAGAATTCATAGAACACCTCTACAAAATCAGGAAGCGTTCTTTCCAATTGCTCGCTACCTTCATCTTTTATATCAAGTAATAAAGCCGTTCTTTTACCGTTTACAAAAGCAGCAATAAAGTCATTTTCAGTTGTATTGAAATACTCGTTTGTCCACTTGTATTTTCTACCGATGATATCCAAGGCCCAAAGGTTCAGCGTATCGCTTGCAGTAGTAATCAAAGCTGTTCCCCCTGAAATGTTAGCTATCGTTTTAGCCAAATGGTTGGCGCCACCTTTATGTCCAGACAAAACAGATTGTACAAATTGACCTTTCACATCCATGTTAATGATGGCTGGATCGATCTGTTTATTCTGAATAAAAGGTGCAATCGAACGTACACAAATACCTAAAGCTCCAATAAAGACAAAAGCATTATAATGATTAAAATCTTTTTCAAGGAAGTTGTTTATTGATTCAATTTTCGTCGTCCCATCATAGGCTCCTACTGAAAAAATCTCAACATGATCCAACTCTTTTCTAAGCGTATCAGCTACTTCAAGCGATTGCTTATTATTTATGATTATGGCTATTTTATCCATTCTGTATCTGTTTACATCTGCATAATTACAGAGATCTATTTTTGTTGAACCCCTTCAGGGTTCTATTCCATTTCCATAGATATACCACGGGTTTCACCCGCAGTTTTTCATATTTAACCACATCGTGGTTTCTTACTGATAAAAAATATGCATCATCACATTAACACATTTCCAAATCAACATATCATCACATCATAGACGCACGATCGTGCGTATCTACATTATTTTTGTTGCCTTTAATATTTCAATTGGATTAAAATCATCCAATTGTATACGACTTGGTTTTTCCAATTTCATCCCTAACTCATGGGCTGATTCTTTAAATGTTGCTATGGTTTCATCACTTACAGCATTGAATACGATACATCCATTGGGCTTTAAAAGAGCATGAAGTTTCGCCATCATTTCAGAAAGTTTACCTCCATGTCCACCAATAAAAATGCGATCGGGAGCTGGTAAAGCCTCTATATCCTGTTCAAAGAAATCACCATTGTGAATATCGATTCCCGGAACATGAAAGGTTTTCATATTGTTACGAATGATGGCATCTGATTCACTTCTCTTTTCAAAAGCAATCACCTTTAGCTTTGGAAAAGCTTGTTTGGCTTCTATCGAAACCGAACCTGTACAATAGCCAACATCCCATAGAAGAGAAGCTGAATCCAATTGCAGACTCGACAAACTTGCCAGGCGAATCAGACTCTTGGTCATCATCTTAGGGCGTCCTTCTAAAGTTTGAAAAGCCTCATCAGAAATACCAAACTGACGAACAATTGGCTCTTTCTGAACCAATATCATGCAATTAGGGTGAACGAAATCAACTTCTAAAAGTTCTGCTATGCTTAACTTCTGACATTTCTGATTCGGCCCCCCTAGTTTTTCACCCAGATAGCAATCGTAATTATCAAAACCGTAATCAAGCAAATACTGAGCAATGGTCTTTGGCGTTTTCTGTCTATCCGTTAAAACCCCGATCATTTGTTCACCTCTGATGAGTGGCAAATCAAGCTCAGGCCAATCGCGACCTGTAAGCGTTGCAATATGCATTTTACCATATTCCAACTGATAGCGATGCGCTAAAAGCTGAAGGCTATTGTGAGCTGGAAAGACCAAGAGTTCAGCATCCGGGAACTCACGTTTAATGGTGTTCCCAATCCCATAGAAAAGAGGATCTCCCGAAGCAATAACAACAATGGTGTCGTCAATTTGCTTGTACTGATCAAAAACATCAGTCAAGGGCACTGTAATATTGATCCACTCGGCATCCTCAGGTAAATAATCCTGAATCAACTCTTTGTGACGGATTCCTCCCGAGAAAAAACGAGCCCCGGCAATATGCTGAATCGCTTCTCTATTCAGGTTGGGATGCGGCATATCAGTAATTCCTATGATCACAAATTTAGACATCTCGACCTGGTTTTAATTCTTTAGCATCATCTAAGCTTAATACCGAATTCACGATGGTTGCAGCTAATGTTGAGCCACCTTTTCGTCCTTCGATAATAACAGCTGGTAGTTTCGCAAAACTCTTCACTCTATGCTTTGACTCTTCTACATTCACAAAACCGACTGGGGATGCAATAATTCCCATTGGGAAGAAATTCTTAGAACGCATTAGAGCTGTTAGTTCAATAAGGGCAGTTGGTGCATTTCCAAAGACGTAAAGCGCGTCGGGATGATCTTCAACCGCCAAACGGATACCAGCCTGAGTACGGGTGATTTTATGCTTTTCAGCCAATTCGGCTACACGAGGATCGTGTAAATAACATTTTACTTCGATTCCCATTCGCTCGCAGGCTGCCTTACGAATTCCAGAAGTGATCATGGTGACATCAGTAATAATTACACCGCCATTTTTCAATTTCTGATGCCAGACATTCAAAGCATCGTTGCGCACCTTCAACAAATCAACCATCTGGAAATCTGCTGAAGTATGAATTAAATGCAGTAGAGCCCACTTGGTCTCCAAAGGAATATCTTTCCCTTTCAGTTCTTCAGCAATGGTCGCAAAACTTTTCTGCATAATCAGCGGTCCTGGCTTACCATTCTCACTGTATTTACCGTAATAACCACGTGGGGTTATGAATTTCTTATTCTTAGAGATATAAGATTGAGAGTTTCCAATCACAACCAATGAAAACATATCCACTTTTTCAAGATCAACTTCAGCTAGCGTACTAAGCTCAATATGCTCTTCGTCACGTCCTACTTGTCGCACAATGGCAACTGGTGTTTCTGGGCTACGTTCCTCAAGAAAAATTTCCTGTAGACGGTAAATTTGCCAGTAACGTCCTTTACTTTTAGGGTTATACAAAACAGTCACAAAATCACCAAAAGCAGCTGCTTTAATACGTCTTTCAATCAATTCCCAAGGGGTTAACAAATCTGATAAAGAAAGAATAACTGTATCATGACCAATTGGAGCGCCTAGTTTTGCAGCTGCAGCCTGAAAAGCAGAAATACCTGGAATCAATTCGATTTCAACTTGCGATTCACGTTTTTCAGCCATCTCATAAATCAGTGGCGACATACCATAAATGCCCGCATCACCTGAACTGATCACAGCGACTTTTTTGCCTTGTTCAGCATACTCAAAAGCAATCTCAGCTCGTTTAGTTTCCTGCTTCATTCCTGTATCCAAACACTCCGTTCCTTCCTGAAGGAAGGTTTGAATGAATTTGAAATAGTACTTATAACCGATCACTACATCTGCCTCTTTGATGGCATTGATAGCTGGATTTAAAAACATGTTTGGATCACCAGGACCTAAACCAACGATATATATTTTTCCTTGCATCTTGTTCTCTTTTTTTCTAAATATGAATACTCCAAAGTTGAACCCCTTCAGGTTTCTATCGAGGAGACTATATCCACCACGGGTTTCACCCGCAGTTATTCAAGTTTAACCACTTCGTGGTTTATGGATTACATTGACCTTCAGCCTTTTATACTCTTTATCCTTTTTACTTTAACCTTTATCCTTTTTAACTTTCTTCAGGATGATAATGGTGAAATAAGGAATGCTTCTGTCACGAAGCGCTTCTGCATCGTCAGTGACAAACTCTTTATCAGTGCCTAAATATTCTCCGTAGAATAATTCGGGTTTGTGCTCTAAAATAAAGTCTGCGATCCATGTCTTTATCTTAGAAACCTTCATCAAGACGATAGTATCATTTTCTTCCAAACGCTTTAATAAGTCTTCGCGGCTATCCACATTCGGATCAACCAATACCTTATCACTCAAAGTGCAAATTGGCAATTTTGATTTAGCTCCTGCCAAAATAAAGGCTGGTACACCTGGAATCATTTCATATGGAATTGCATTCGCTTTAAGGTGCTTTAAGAGATAGGCGAAAGTGCTAAAGAAAGAGATATCACCTTCACTCACCACTGAAACATGAAGATCCTGATTGATATCTTCCTGAATTTTCTCGTACAATGCATAATACGCTCCCTCCGCATCTGATCTGTCGTAAGACATTTTCAGGGGAATAGGATGTAGTTGCAAATCGTTTAAACCTAATTCTTTCAAAATAGGTAATGAGAAACTTGAATTTCCCTTTTTCTCAGAAACACTCGCCGGATAATAAATCTTATCGGAATGCTGAAGTGTTTTGAGTGCTTTTATTGTAATCAATTCGGGGTCACCTGGTCCTAAAGAAACCCCATATACTTTACCTCTTGTTTTTGACATGTGTTTATTGGTTGTCGGTTTGTTGCCAGAAAACTGACAATTGATAACTGTTGTCTAAAATACGCACGTCCGTGCATATCTACGTATATGACGGGTCGGACGTATTAATGATGATGATGTCCGTGATCGTGCCCATGAGAATGATCGTGCCCATGGTGATGGTGGTGATGTGAACAGGCAGAAGGATCTCTGCTTTCAATCAAATCCACCTGGCCTTCTTCTACGGCCTTCAATCTCAACATCAGAATATCAATCAACATATCACTCTCGCCAATTTTAGGGCATAGAATAAACTCCTTTTCAGGATGCTTTAGTTTGAATTCTTCTATGCTTCTGATTGCATTGTCCAGATAAATGCCAGGAAAGAAAATATAGGGTAAAGCGATAATTCGCTGGTATGACAACTGATCTAAAACAGATAAAGCCTTATCTACTGAAGGGAAAGTCATTCGAGAAGTAAAGGCATTGATCATGAATGGTATCTTCAACTCTTCCTGAGCCAATCGAGATAGTTTCAACATATCCCCATTAGAATCGGCCATAGAAGCACCAATTCCAATTGGAAAGAAAGCCGTATCGCTCATATCTTCATCAGAGATACTCTTCTTAATTAAATCCAATGAAAGATCAACCATTTCCTGACAAACGCCAATATAGTTCGCTAGTTTGATACTCAGCTCGTATTTTTCCTGAAGCTTGTGAAGCATATTCGGAATGTCAGAAACAATATGCACACCATTAAATAAGAACACTGGTACCGCAATAATTTCTTCCACACCTTTAGCTTTAAGATTGCTTATGCCTTGCTCAAAATTAGGCTCCGAAAGTTCCAGAAAACCATACTCAACTTCGTAATCGGTAATGGTACTAGCAAATTTCTCTGCAAATGCTTTAAAAGCTAATTCTCCAACTTGAACACGAGTACCGTGTCCACACAGTAATATTCCTTTCATAATTTTTGATTTCAGATTTAAGAACTCGGATTATTTTGCAATCACTAATCACTAATCACTAATCACTAATCACTAATTAATAAGCCATATGAGCTTCTTCAGCTACAGCCATCAGTTTATCTGATATAGAAACCACTTCGCCCACAACCATAATGGCTGGTGGACGAAAGTCCAGAGCTTCCATTTTTGCAATGATATTATGCAACTCGCCTTTTACAACCTCCTGTTCAGGACAAGTTCCCCAACGGATCAAAGCAACCGGAGTTTCTTTTGAACGACCATGTTCCATCAAATTATTAATGATAGTTGGCGCATTGGTTATGCCCATATAAAAAACAAGGGTATCAATGCCCGTAGAGATTTTGTCCCATTGCAAATCTCTTTCGCGGCTTACGGGAGGGTGACCAGTAAAGAATGCCACTGAAGAAGAAACATTGCGAGCGGTAACAGGAATACCAGCATAAGCAGGTGCAGCAATACCCGAGGTTATACCTGGAATCTCTTCAAATTCAATCCCATTCTCAAGCAATTTAATCGCTTCTTCGCTCCCTCTTCCAAATACATACGGATCGCCTCCTTTTAAACGAACAACGGTTTTTCCCATCTTGGCATAATCCACAATCATTTGGTTGATATCTTCCTGAGGACAAGTATGATTCTTATGCTTTTTCCCAACATAAATGCTTTCACAACCATCCTTACAATAGTCCAAAAGTTCAATATTAACCAGGTAGTCATAGAATACCACATCGGCAATTTTCAAAGCTTCAGCAGCCTTAACCGTAATTAAACCTTTATCTCCAGGACCTGCTCCGGTTATATATACTTTTCCGTTCATTCGTTCTTTTTATATCAAGTATCTTAATAAATCGATCATGCTATCGACCTTATAATTCCCAAGTGTTTTTATCAATCTTATCTAATAATGCTTCTACCTTTTCAAGTAAGTTGTCCTTCATAAATGCCTTCTTTTCCTTTTCGCCAAGTCCAAGCGTATCCTTCACCATCTGATTTCTCAAACGTCCCAATTCCAGAACCTCGTCTTGCAAAGACTTATCAAATTTCTGATCGAGATATTTTCGGATTTTCTTTGCTAAATAAGGATTTTGACCGTTTGAGGAAACAGCCAATTGAATATCACCACACTGGCTTGCAGCTGCAGGATAAAAATTAGAATACTCAGATGAATTGGCTGAATTGAATAGAATAGCTTGCGACTCTGCATCTGCTCCTACTCGAGAGTTTGTATCGGAACAATCCGTTGCAGCTATAACAAGAAAAAAGCCATTCACATCATTGGCTTGATAGGTGCTATTAAGATAATGGTAGGCACCCGCCTCACGCATTTCTTGTAATATCGCATTTATCTTAGGTGCAATAAGTGTCACATTCGCTTCAGCCTTGATCAAAGATTTCAGCTTGCGTTCTGCCACTTTCCCACCGCCTACAATTAAACAGTTACGGCCCTTTAAATTTAAACTTACTGGATACCAGCTCATCGCATTTTAGTTTACATTAACACTCTGACTCTTAACGAATCAATTTATTAGTAAGCAACTATAAAACAGAATTGGGGTATGTGCGATGAATTGAAGATATGTATATCTACAAACAACTCCCTTCCCCAAGAGTCTTAAGTTTGATTACTATTTTGGCAGGTTTCCTGACTTGTTTCGTAGATCAATAGATCGGTTTTATTCCTTCCCATCCCGAGTGTTGGAACAGTGGATTTAGTAAAAACCATAAAAAACTTACAGTAGCGGGGGCTGTCTCGGATTTTAACCGAATTCCCTTTTAAAGCTCAATCGACGATTAAGCTTTCACCAAAACTGCGTCAAATGTAAGTGTTTTTTATTCTCTCCAAAACAATTGAAAGACGTTTTGTTCTTTTTTAGATTTGTTATAAAACATCAATATCCTAAACAAGTGTTAAATATCAAGATCATAAACTTCTGATAAGGCAATCACAGGTTCTAATTCAGACTAATTATTCTTTTTTTATCATTCTATTCCATCAAAAAAACTGTATCTATGTATCACAAACGAATTTTTAAGCATTATAATAAAGCATGGCACCTCTTCAAATATTTTCCATTACCCTTTTAGCAATCTATGTTATCCTTATTGTTGGATCGTCACTATTTTCTAAGAAAAGTGATTCTGTTGAAGGCTATTTCCTGGCCAACCGATCCCTTTCTTTTATAGCACTGGCAATCACATTTATTGCTTCGTGGTGGGGAGCTGGTTCAGCTATTGAAACAGCTGATCATTCCTATCAAAATGGAATTTCTGCCTTCTGGATATATGGGATGCCAGTCTTGTTCTCAACCGGACTGCTATTTGTGTTTGCGAGGGCCATCCGAAAAGTGGGCAGCATCACACAACCCCAATTATTGGAAGAACGCTACGGAAAAGCTCCAGCACTAATGCTTTCAGTGCTGATTTTCTTATTCATGACGATTACAGCTGCCTCACAGATTGTGGGAATTGGTATATTCTTCGAAAAGTTTCTACACCTGGATTATAAGATGTCAGCCATTATTGGAACAGGTATTGTCTTACTCTATTCATTTTTTGGCGGATTTAAAGCTGTTGTTCGCACCGATATCATCCAATTTGTCTTTCTCCTATCAGCCTCAATATTGGTCTTTGCCTACGCCTACTATTATTCAGGAGGCCTATCAGCTATAAAAAGCATAGCCGAAGCAAAGAATATGAAAGATTATTTTTCATTCAGCCATCAGTTGTCAAGCAATATGGTTTACATCATCACCTTTGGCTCTGCCTGGATGATTCAGGCCAATGTCTGGCAACGCATTTCAGCAGCCCGTTCGCCTCAAGATGCTCGTAAGATGATAGGCTTAAGCTTTCTAGTCTACATCCCTCTTTACCTGATGGTGACTTTCACGGGGATGCTCGCTTTAGGCTTATTTGAAGAGATGCCTCAAGGTGGTGTCATTTCGGGTATTATCAATGATTATATGCCTCCATTTCTGGGAGCCTTAATCTTTGTAGGGATTTGTTCAGCTATTATGTCAACCATGGATTCTTTAATCAACACAGGAGCGATGGTACTCTGTGTGGATATCTATAAAAACAAATTTAAGCCTGATGCCAAACAAGACCAACTTCTGATCATTGGAAAGCTAGGAACAATTGTTGTCACGCTTATTGCCCTGGTCATCGGACTTGAGATACGATCCATTCTTAAGGTTTCATGGCTAGCTGCGGATCTTTTATCAACGGGTGCTTTTGTTCCTTTAATGCTGGGCTTTATCTGGAAACGAGGCACAACAATTGGGGCCATGTCATCTATGATTTTCGGAACCCTCTTTTCTCTCTATAATTTAGCAGTTGCACTAGGAGCCAAACTCCCTCTTCCCTGGGAAATTGGCACAGCCAAACATGTTTTGATTGGTATGCTTGGATCAGCCTTAGTTTATTTAATTGCTAGCTTAGTGAGTAAAGCTGAACCAAAAAAATCTGAATTGTTTATTCATAAGGCAAATCTCAAATAGCCTCGAATAATTAGATCTTAATTATAAAAAAAGGTCAATAGGAATAATCCCATTGACCTTTTTTTATTTTAAGTAGCTTTCTTAACAAGCTCTATTCATCTTACCAAGCATGGTTTTAAGAATAACATCATCTGTTATCTGCATGCCTTCAGTCGCTAATAAACCAATATTTCGAATAGTAGCTTCAACATCTTCGTCTACAATACCGTCCATATTCTTCAAACATTGACTGTTTATTGCTAGTAGAGACGATTGAATACCTGCACATACACTTGCCGAAATCTTCTGAGCACAAGAACTATTTGCACCATCACAAATCATGCCTGTAACGGATCCAGTCATATTCTTCAGAGTTGAATTCAAATGATTCAATTCGCCCCCCATCATATAAGTAATGCCACAAGCTGCTCCTGAAGTAGACAATAGAACACCACAAAGTGCTGACAACTGTCCAACGAAAGATTTCATATGTATTGAAACTAATAAGCCTAATCCCAATGCTCTTAGCATCGTATCTTCTTCAATATTTAATTTTTCTGCAGCTACCATAATCGGTAAAGTCAAACTCATACCCTGGTTACCACTGCCACAATTAGACATGACAGGCAATGAACATCCAGCCATTCTAGCATCAGAACCTGCAGCAGCCATCATAACGGACTTATTGATAATATCTTCAGAAAGAATCCCTTTTTCGATATTCATCAACATCGATTTACCTACTTGCAGACCATAAGAACCTTTAAGACCTTCCTCAGCAATTTTTCTATTCAATTCAATCCCTTGGTGAAGAAATTGAAGCTCAGAAATTTCGACATCTTTTATAAAATTATAGATTGATTCTATACTCCAATCTTCCTGTTCCTCAGAAACTTCTAACAACTTATTTACTTCCTTGGTAAAAATAACTTCTCCGTTACGTTCTACCAATACGATATTCTCATGTCTATCTTGAATAACAACACGGCTAACATCATCGCCATTATAACTAAGGCATTCAACGTGAAGCTTAGGAACATCGTGTAACATATAAACCTCAACATGACCATCGCTAACAAAACTTTTAGCCTGATCAATAAGGTCTTCGTTAATGTTTGTAAAAATCTCCAAGCCTTTTTTCGACTCACCTCCTAATGCTCCCAAAGCAGCTGAAATTGGCAAGCCTACCATATTGGAGCCAGGTATCCCTACTCCCATCACATTCTTAAAAACATTTCCGCTAACCTTAATTTCTATTCTCTCAGGTTTAGCATTCAATATTTCACTAGCCTTAGCAGCTGCCAAAGCAATAGAAGCAGGTTCTGTACAGCCAGCAGCTGGCACAAACTCCTTCTTTAATTTGTTTAAGTAAACGTCCTTCATTGTTGTTGTTTGTTAAAAGCAAATAGTCACTCTTAAATTAGGTTAAGTATTAATCTTTTTCACCATAGTGAAAAGTTCAAAAATAGGTCCCAATAGGGATATAAAACAATGTAATTTAGACTTCGATATATTAAAATTGCATAGCTAAATTTAATCCCTCTCTGGTCTAAGCGATGCTACCTTTAAACAAGGTAACTCTATAAAAAAAAGAATCTAATGCCCCTAAAACATGCATTCTTTTTTCCAAATTCATCTGTGTTATTAAAAGAGTAGATCGACCGATTTAAAACCGATCGATCCACAACTAACACAAACTAACAATCAAAATTATTCTGCAGAAGGATTCATAATCACTTCTACTGTATTTGTTTTCTTGAACAGTTTCTTAGCAAACTTCTTCACAGCTGATGCATCGATACCTTCAACCATTTTTTTATAGTCTTCCTTAGAAGTAAACTCAGAACCTAACATCATGTTATTTTTAATAACACTCATCCAAAAGTCATTTTTCAACTCAGACTCTTCTCTACTCTTGATAAAGTTGTTCTTAATCTCAGTTAAATCCGCTGCATTACATGCTTCTTTCTGAATTCTTACAATTTCTTCTTCTACAATTTCAACAAGACGATCGCATTTAGCAGGATCCGTATCAAAATTGATATTTATAGCAAATTTCGGTGTAGGTAGTTTTAATGAAGAAGGACTACAACCAACACCATATGAACCACCTTCTTCTTCACGAATCGTTGTCATATAACGCTTAGATAAAAGCTGAGAAACAACATTAAGCATTAATCTGTTCTTAAGTGTGTAATCAAAATCACCACTTAAAGAGTATGATACAGTTGTTTTAGGCACTGCCATCTTACGATTAAAAATCTTGCTCGTTTTTCCTTTAGCAGGACCAACTTTATGATCTACGAAAGATTCTTTTCTGTTAATAGAGCTAATGTTACCAATATATTTTTGGATCATTGCCAAGTGTACTTCTTCATTAATGTTACCTACAAAGATGAAAGTAAAATCACTTGCGTCAGAGAAACGCTCTTTATAAATTTCGCTTGCTCTATTGAAATCAATCTGATTTACAAACTCTTCTCCGAACAATAGGGTACGAGAAGAATAATTTGTGCTTGCTAATGAAATGGTATCCTGTAGTGCTTTCATATTATCAACACCAATATTTGCAAGGTAGTTTTTAATACGAGCCATTTGTGCATTAAAGGGCGCCTCTTCGAAACGTGGTGCCTCAAAGTTCAAATAAAGCAATTGCATCAATGTTTCAAAATCCTGAGGTGATGCAGATCCTGAAAAGCCTTCAGTTAACTCACCCAGGCTTGCACTTAAGGCAACAATTTTACCCGTTAACTTCTTTTTTAGTTGAGTTGCATTGAATTCTCCAACACCCGACATGCCAACAATTCCAGTAGCCATATCTGCTGAAGCTAAATCCTTTTCAGAAATTAATGATGTTCCACCAAAACTGAATGATGACATTGAAATGTTATCCTTGCTGTATTCTGTTGGAAGAACAATAACTCTTGCACCATTTTCAAGAACATAGCCTTTTGCATCCGTTCCTTCAATCTTGAATGTATCTGTAATTTTAGCCGGGTTTAATTCCTTAGCAACAAGAGGCTCATCACCCGCTTCATCCACATAAGCCTCGATTTCAGAAGCCTTCACTTTAGCCGAAACGGCTAATAGCTCTTCTTTAGTTGGGTAATACTGCGTCTGATTTTCAGGGCCTTTTAAGATGAGTGCTGAGTTATTCTCATTTGAATAATTATTGACCATAGCATTCACATCTTCAAGTGTAATTGCAGGGATTGTTTTAGCAGCAAAGGCCATCTCCCACTCTATAGATGGGAAAGACTCTGACTTTAGGTATAAATCGCCTAATTGCTTTGCCCAAGTATCATTACTAATTTTAGCACGGTTTGCATAGTAGGACTCGTATGATCTTTGAGTTTGAATTTTTACACGGTCCAATTCTGATTGAGTAAACCCATGACGCTTTACTCGTTCTAATTCAGTTAAAACTTCAGCAAAAGCTTCAAGTTCTTTACCAATTTTTGGAGATACATAAATATAATCAGCACCTTTAGTTCTAGCCATATCGAAGCCACCAAGCTCCATGCCAACAGCTGAACATTCCAATTCCTTCATTTTTTCAGCAATACGAGACTTAAGCATCTGAGAGAACATAGACTTAACCATCCCTTTTCTAAGTGTGGCTTCAGTCTTAACAGTATCTAAGTCGCGACGGAACAACCACATGATACTCAAGCTACCTGCTTCCTTATCCTTAGCTGCTACATAGGCCAATTCTTTTGAATCCTCAACCTGACAGTATGTGCGTTCAGCAGCATTCTTAGGCATAGGAATTTTTGAGAATAAAGCTTTTACTTTAGCTTCCATTTTCTCAGCATCAATATCTCCTACAATAACAACAGCTTGTAGATCTGGACGATACCATTTCTCATAATAATCACGTAATGCGGAGTGTTCAAAATTGTCAATCACATCTAAAGATCCAATCACATCACGATCAGCATATTTTGAGTTATTATACATTACAGGAGAAGTTTGATCACCTAAACGCTTACGAACATTTCTTCTTGTACGCCACTCTTCGTGAATGACACCACGCTCCGACTCAATTTCTTTATCTTCTAACAATAGTCCTCCAGACCAATCATGTAATACCAGTAAAGCGGAATCCAATAAATTCTCGCTTGCAACAGGAATATTACTTAAATTATAAACCGTTTCGTCCTGAGCTGTGTATGCATTGATATCACGACCAAAAAGGATACCATTCTTCTCCAGGTAATCAAGCATGTTTTTACCAGGGAAGTTCTTTAGGCCATTGAAAGCCATATGCTCTAAGAAGTGAGCCAAACCATTCTGGGCATCATCTTCAAGAATTGCACCTACGTTTTGAACAAAGTAAAAACTTGCTCTATCCTTAGGTTCCTCATTATGCATGATATAATAAGTCATGCCATTCTCAAGCTTACCCGTCTTTATCTCCTCGTTGGTGGGTACAGTAGTTGTATACTGAGCAAAAGTGTTCAGTCCTAGAATGCTAAAACACACTAGAAGTGAAAATTTAAAATTAGAAGTCATATTTAAAATTTTTAATCCAGTCTTTACAAGAGCTCCGAGCCTTATTAAAAGTGGTGTATAAAGCACACTTGCCTATTTCAACTGAATTTGATTTAAAAAGAAAACATACTAGATGTTTAACTGGTTTCTTTTGACTTTGAAATTATTCAACTATTTACAAATTATTCTCAATAAGAAAGGACAGAACCCAAGAGTTCGCTTTCAATTTCTATAAAATCAGATCCGACCAAAGATGATTTTAAAGAAGGTTGTGTCTCTAAGACACCAAACGATTCTATACGGATCCTGCCCCTCTACCGACTAACTAAAAAAATAATTAAAAAACTATTTGCAAACATCTAAGAACAAGGGCGCTGCAAACATATCGCTATACTTACACATGAAAACTAGAGCGCAACGCTTGTCCCGTTCTTAAAATTCTTTAAACCTTCATCAAGGAACTTAACAAATGCATCTACATCTAAATCATAAGCTCTAGGTGTATGCAAAGCTTGATCTTCGTTATCTAAAAGCACATAATAGGGTTGAGCATTTACGTTATAATGCTCGATTTGATAATTGGCATTCTTTTTACCCAATGTCTTTTTAGTCTTACCATCGTAGTTAGATACGATCCACTCTTCCTTTGGTAATTGTTTCTTATCGTCAACATACATAGCTACGATGATGTAATCGTCTCTTAAACGTCTCAACACTTCAGTATTAGACCATACATTTGACTCCATCTCACGACAGTTTACACAACCATGACCCGTAAAATCGATAAACAAAGGTTTATTCTGAGCCTTAGCTGCTGCTTTGGCCTCATCCATATCGAAGTAACCTTGCAGCCCATGTGGCAAGTGAAGGAAATCGCTATACTTAGCATTAATTTTCTCGTGCTTTACACCGCCTGAGCCAGCATTTTCTACAATTAATGTTGGAATATCAAAATCTAAACTTGATTTTGGAGGTGTAAATCCTGATAAGGCTTTAAGAGGTGCTCCAAACATACCAGGTATCATATATACAACGAAAGAGAATGAAGCAATTGCCAACAATAATCTTGGTACACTAACATGTTTCACTGGACTATCGTGTGAGAACATTAGTTTTCCTAACAAATAGAATCCCATTAATGTGAAGATCACGATCCAAATAGCTAAGTAAACTTCTCTATCTAAGATTCCCCAATGGTAAGTCTGATCAGCAATACTTAAGAATTTCAATCCTAAAGCAAGTTCCAGGAATCCCAGAACAACTTTCACAGAATTCAACCATCCACCCGACTTAGGCATATTATTCAACCATCCTGGGAAGATTGCAAATAATGTAAATGGAAGTGCAAAAGCTAATGAGAATCCTAACATACCGATAATTGGCATCAAAACTTCACCTCCTGCCGAAGCAACTAAAATAGAACCTACAATAGGTCCTGTACATGAGAATGAAACTAACACAAGCGTGAAAGCCATAAAGAATGAACCCATAAAACCACCTTTATCTTCATTTGCAACAGACTTGTTTACCATCCAACTTGGCATTGTAATTTCGAACATTCCAAAAAATGAGAAGGCAAATACAACGAATATGATGAAGAACAGCACGTTTGGAACCCAATGAGTACTTAAGAAGTTAGCAAAATCTGGTCCCATAACAACAGCAAGAATAGTACCGATAATTGTATAGATAGCAATAATTGAAAAACCATAGAAGAAAGCATTCATTCTTCCCTTGGCTTTATTACCACCTCCACTATGCATGAAATAACTCACTGTCATAGGAATCATCGGGAATACACAAGGAGTAACGATTGCGATTAATCCGCCTACAAAGGCCGCAATGAAAATTGCCCAAAGACCCTTTTTCGAATCCTTTTTCTTTTGAATTGGAGTTGTTTCTAAAGTTTCAGTTTTAACATCTTCTTTAACAACTGCAACAATTCCTTTTGTCTCTTCTTTCTTAGCCACAGTTTCTTTGACTAATTCTTTAGCAGCCACTTTTACTACATCTGTCTGTGCAGTTAAAGCAAGATCAAAATCTTCTTCTCCTGTTACACAACGTCCAGAAACATCAGTACATGCCTGATACTCGAACGAACCTGAAACTTTTACGTTTGCTTTAAGAGCTTTTATTGTTTGACGGAATTCAGCTTTCTTTTCAAAGTAGCTAACTTCACCTTCCCAAACTTCATCGTAGTGTTTATGAGCGTTTATTGGCATCACTTTACCAACTAATTCATAAGAATCATTTTTTGCAAAGTTGAAACTCGCAACAATAGGACCTAAATCAGGATCAAAGTCATTTGAATACACATGCCATGTATCCTCAAGGTCTCCTTTAATTAATACTTCAAGAGTTTCTCCTACCTTCACATCCTTCTTCGAAAATTCAATCTTCCACTTGGCTGGCTGAACAATCTGACTAAATGCACTTAAAGTAATCATGCTGCTCAAAATAAAAACGAGAGCAAATTTAAAATTCAATTTCATTGGTCTTTGTTTTTGTTAGTTGTTGTGTGCAGTAAATCATTTTACCACGAATTCAATATTGATTTTTATCTCCTGAGAGATATTCTGTTTTTTAATTATTTTCAATTTTCTTACACTCATAAGACCCGCAATCAGGTAAAATGGGTGAATCAGATTTCATTTTTTTTGTCAATAATTGTTAAAACCAATTAGATAGGGCAAAATCAACTAAACAATCATCGTAAAGTTTTTGTTAATCTAGAATCATATAAAAAGCTTATCATACTTAAACTTACAAACTCTTTTGTAATCTAGATTAGATAAGGATTAAAAAGTAAGTTCCTTTAAAAAAAATCTAAATTTCAAGATTTTTTTTCCCCTTGACCTTCACGAATAGCTTAATCTGAGGTAAATTTGACAAATTCAGATCAAAACTGAGCCTAATTTACTCGTTTTTTAATCGAACAGTCGTTCTTTTAACAAGGAGTTAACAATTGCAGCTAGAAGTAATTATTAATTCACTCGATTAGATTCAAACAAAAAAAATAAACTCAAAAATGCTTCCGAACTGAAAAAATCTATCTATTCAAAACGGAACATAGATTTTACCTAAATAAAGTTTCTCTTGCTCAGGTTTAATAACCAATCAGATAGTCGTAACAAACTTTGTAACCTAATAGCTGTATAAATAATATTTATCCTGCCATTTTCACAAAAATAATCTAACACAATAGTCATCTAATTAGATTGATAGAAAAAAATTAGGCTATTTAGGGTCTACTGAAAAACGGAGAAAGCAAACTTTGTCCGTTTTTCATATCCGAACATTTTTATGAGCATCATTTTCCATATTGAGTACATATTTATCGAACTTATACTCATTTGAGCAAGAGGCATAAAAATTTGCTTCAATCGAAGCAAATTAAGGACAAATATGATACAACTCACCCATGACTGCGATGTGTCAAGTCTTTTATCTCTAATGTTATACCATTTTAAAATCAAATAATGTTTTATTATTTTTGTTTTATGCCCAAAACAAGAAACGTAGATATCAAAGAGAGTTTTTTAGAATTAGAAGATGCGTTACGCATAACTGACAGTTATCGTTTAAAACTTCGTATTCAGAGTTTAATTCTTACTAAGGAAAATAAATTTAAAGAACGTAATCAGTTAGCGAAATTCTTAGGAGTAAGTAAAAGTGCTCTTCAGA
>NZ_QQWG01000016.1 GCF_003863355.1 Ancylomarina euxina
AATGCTGATAACTGAAGATTTCAGGTATCTATAGCAATGGGGTTCCACCTCTTCCCATCCCGAACAGAGAAGTTAAGCCCATTAGCGCCGATGGTACTGCCGAAAGGTGGGAGAGTAGGTCGATGCCAACCTTTAAGCGTCTTGTTTCCAATGGAAGCAAGACGCTTTTTTTATGCCCTAATCTCTGAAAAACAAAGAGGCGTTATAAATTCCCAATTGCTTCTCCCGCAGATCGGGCTGATCATTTTGACTTTAGAGTTACGATATGATATGGAATTTATATCTAATGTCTTTAACTTATTATTAAATGGGTGTAGTGTTTAATATTCTGACTAGTAGTATAGTTAATATTGGTATCGTTCGTCATTTTGCAATATCTTTTCGTCAAGTATTAATGTTTTTTAACCGATTAATACTTGAAAAATAATTTTCTTATTGACACTTTCCTTATATTTGCAGGCTATGAAACAAATTTTCATATTAATCATATTTACTTTCTGCCTAAGCTTGTCTTTGGCAGCACAAACTGAAACTAAATCTCTTAGGTTAGGAAGCAAAGGAGATCGTGGTTTGAAGCCTGATGGACTAAAGCGTGATGGCGAAAAAAGTGAAATGGATAGTCTAGGCTATAATAGTGTTGAGTCGCACATTAAAACTTGGCGACTTTCAGATTATGGTACCCGAAAATTTAATCTTCATGTGGATACTTTGTTGGGCAATATCCACAACTTTAATCCTATTTATCAAAGAACTATTGCTAATTCATATCTTGGGAATCTAGGATCACCTTATCAGAGCCTAATTTTCAAAGATCGTGTTCGTGAGGAGTCTTTTATGTTCTTCAATACTTTTGAGGCTTATATGAATATGCCCAAAGAAGTCCTGTTTTTTAATACTACGACACCTTTTACAAGTTTCTTTTATGAGACAGCTGGTTCTAAAGACAGAGCTGAGAATAATCTTCGAGTTTTACATACTCAGAACATTAATCCTTTCTGGAACGTAGGTATCAGTTTTAACTTGATTTCAAGCGAAGGGCAATACCAAAATCAGAAAACTAGGTTGTATGATTTTAATTTGTTTTCGAATTACGAGAAGGGACGATATGGAGCTCATTTTATATTGAATCAGAATAGAATCTTGGTAAATGAAAATGGTGGAGTCAATGATGATGGGCAGATTCGAGACACAGTAATTGATCCTGAAAATGTACAGGTGAAATTATCAGAAACTAAAAATAAACTGTCGAATTTTAATTTTGCTGCAAACCAATATTACAATCTAGGTAAAGGAAAAGATCTGATTATTGATGGTGATACCAGTCAAATTTATCCAGTTAAATTGATTCATGATTCTAATTTTGAATCAGATAGTCGAGAATTTAAGGAAGGTGTAGTCAATAAAGATTTTTTCAAGAGTACTTATTTGAATAATGACAAGAGTGCTGATGAAACAACGCTTAAGATGCTTAGTAACGGTTTTCATATCGTCTTCAATGAAAATCAGAATAAAAAGTTGAGTTTTGGTGCACGTTTAGGATTATTGAATCAATTTTCAACTTATAATCTGCGTAGACCAGTTGGTGAGAATTTATATTCTCAAAAGGATAAAAATATTCACAACACCAAGTTGATGACAAGTATCTTTCGTCAAACTGGAAAGGATTGGAATTGGAAATTCTCAGGTTCTTATGTTTTTGAGGGCTATAATCAAAATGATTACCAACTTGATGGGGATTTGGTTTATCAGTTTGGAGATTCAATAAACAGACAAAGTCTTGAAATTACCTCACAGATTAAATCAAATACGCCAGATTTCTTGATGACTGAATATCATGGAAACCATCAGCAATGGTCGTTAAATTTAGATAAAAGCAAAGAATTATCTTTAGGATTAGAATATCAAGTAAATAAATACGGATTTAAGATTGGTGGACAAATAAATAACTTGGAGAATTACACCTATTTTGGATACGATACAATTCTTTCTCAAACGAGTAAATCTATCCAGGTTGCAACGGCTTATATTGAGAAGGACTTTAGATTAGGTAAGTTTACTTTAAGTCAGAAAATTGTAGGTCAGAAGAGTTCTAATGAAAAAATTCTGCCCTTACCAGATCTATCAGTCTATAGTAATAATTATTATTCAAACACATTTTTTAATGGTGCCTTAGACATACAAGCAGGTTTTTCTGTTTATTACAATACTTCTTTTTACGCTCCGAATTACATGCCATCAACAGGACAATTCTTCTTGCAGAATGAGCAAGAGTTAGGGGATTATCCTAAAGTTGATTTGTATTTCAATTTTAGAATTAAGAGAACTCGTATTTTTATCATGTACGAACACTTAAATGCTAAAATGGGTAGTCAAAACTACTTCAGCTCTCTTCATTATCCAATCAATCCAGGTATGCTTAAATATGGATTGCGATGGACATTTTACGATTAAAAAATATCAAATTAATTTGACCAATGAACTGTCTGTTTTTTGGTTAGGTGTCCGTTTTTAATTAATTTAAATAACGGTAAGAAATCGCATATGTTTAAATTTAAATATATAAAGTTAATCATCCCCCTAATACTCATGATCTTCCTGCAGACATGTAATCAACATCGAAAAACGATAAGATTACGTCAGGCAGACAAGACTGTGCTTGGATTAAAGCACATTAAGTTGCGTGGTAAATTGAGAGTAAGTACTGATTATAATTCTACCAATTATTTCATTTACAAGGGACGAGCTATGGGCTTTCAGTATGAATTACTGAGTGCTCTTGCTGAAGAATTAGATGTGAAATTAGTGTTGAGCGTTGAAAATGATCTTCATTCAGCTTTTTCTAGTTTAGAGAATGGTGATATTGATCTTATTGGAATGAACCTGGCTATTACTCAAGATAGGCAAGAACGGTTTAATTTTACTTTACCTCATAGTCAGTCGAAGCAAGTTTTAATTCAACGAATGTCTTCTGTAAATGATTCTATGCCTATTATCAGAAACCAATTGGAACTTGGTGATAAGTTGATACATGTTCAGAAAGCTTCAGCTTATGTCGAGAGATTGGAGAATCTATCTAAAGAAATTGGACGTTCTATCCATATAGAAAAGTTAGAAAGAATCGAAGTTGAAGAACTTATTGAGCAGGTTTCCAGAGGTGAAATTGATTATACAATAGCGGATCAAAACGTGGCTATTGTCAATAAAAACTACTACCCTAATATCGATATTGATACTGAGATTAGTTTTCCACAAGACATGGCTTGGGCATTGAGAAAAGGGAGTGATGAGCTAACTAAGGCGATTAATACTTGGCTTGAAAATTTTAAAGGGACAGCTAGATACAACCAAATATATAGTAAGTATTTTTTGAGTTCAAGAATTTTAAATCGTCACAATAGCGAGTATTTTACACTCAAGAGTGGTAAGATTTCGGAATATGATGATCTCATTAAGAAAAATTCTAAGTTAATTGATTGGGATTGGAGATTATTATCAGCTTTAATTTCTCAAGAATCTCATTTCGATCCTAATGCTAAATCATGGGTTGGTGCTTTTGGTTTGATGCAATTAATGCCTGAAACTGCATTTCGTTATGATGTTGATGAAGACTCTAAACCTGAAGAAAATCTTAAGGCTGGGACAAAACACTTGATGTATTTAAGTCGTCGATTAGATAAAATACTTATAGATAAAACAGATAAATTGAAATTCCTATTGGGTTCCTATAATGTTGGTTTAGGCCATATTCTTGATGCAAGACGCTTGGCCAAAAAGAATGGTCAGAATCCCGATTTATGGCAAGGTAGTGTTGATTATTATCTCCTAAATAAATCAAAGCCGGAATTCTATAAAGATCCAGTTGTGAAATATGGTTATTGTAGAGGAAAAGAACCTTACAATTATGTGAAAAATATTCTGTTAGTTTATGAGCATTACCAAAATACGGTTTTACTCGATGAGACTAGCTCTCTTGAGTAATTCCTCGAGTTCCGATATAATCATTGCTGTAGCTCCCCACAGTTTATGTCCTTTTATCTCATAATAGGGAGCTTTTATTTCAAATCCATTTTTATAGATCATTTCTTCATGCTTATTCTCAGCTTTAAATAGCTCTTGAATATTCGTTTCGATGATTTGATTGACTTCAAAAGAATCTGCCTTGAACTGAGGTAAGCCTTCATAATAGGCAACTATAGGTTGAACTTGGAAATTACTGATTGGGATGTACAGACCTGTGATCGGCCCAATAATGTGTATTCTTTCTCCCAATAAGCCTAACTCTTCTTCGGTTTCCCTTATAGCTGTTTCAACAAGATTTCTATCGCTAAGTTCAAATTTACCTCCAGGTAAACTAATTTGACCACTATGCTTATGATCTCCATTGCTTCTTTCTATGAGTGGGAAGTATAATTGTTCTCCTTTTTGATAGAATAGAATTAGAACACTACTATCCCTTGCTAATCTGGGATCATTTATTTTATTAGAATGGTTACGAATTGATGGCGACATCTTTTGTTGAGCTTCAGAACCAGGTAAGCCCTTCTGAAACGCTGTAATAAAATCTTCTACAAACTGATCTATATTATTTATTGAATTGGGATGTATCATTTCGATAGTGTATTAAACTACCACTAAATATAAGGAAAACCTCGATTCAATCTTCCAAGAGTTTAGAATAATTTATGCCTTATAATGTGCAATAATTGGTATGAGTCTATGTCCTTGTATTTTAGCTTAGTCAAATTTTATTGCCTTGCTTGGTGTAATACGAGTAATCCAATAAGAAGGAACAAGAAGCATACTCACCGTAGCGATAAGTGTTCCAATATTTAATAAGACAAGGTGAAATACATTTAGATTAATGGGTACAGTGTCCAAATAATAATTGACAGGATCGAGACTTATAATTTGTAATTGATATTGCATCAAACAGATTCCGATACCGATAAGATTGCCCCAAAGCATTCCTTTGCCAATAATCATGGATGATTGATAGAGGAATATTTTTCGAACGGACCAATTATCTGTACCGAGAGCTTTAAGAATACCAATCATGTTGGTTTTCTCAAGAATAATAATAAGTAAACCTGAAATCATATTAAACCCTGCTACTAGGATCATTAAACCCAGGATTATCCAAACATTAAGATCGAGCATCTCAAGCCAGTTAAATATTTGAGGGTGCCTCTGTTTGATACTTCTGACTTTAAATGTTGATCCATCGTTAGTAAATATACCGGTAACATTATCACGAATAAGATCCTTTGTTTCATCCAGATTTTTAAAATCATCCAATGTTATTTCTATGCCACTAACCTGATTGTCGTCCCAATTATTCAATTTTTGAATATGGCGCATGTCACAAATTACGAAAAGTTTATCAAATTCATCCATACCCGAATTGTAGATACCTGAAATAGTAAAGGCTCGTTGGCGTATAGGTTGTTGTACAAAGTACATAATTAGTTTTTCACCTACATTTAAATGAAGAAGTTTCGCTAATTTTTCAGAGATGAGAACTTGATTGCTCTTTTTTGAAGGAACCATGCTTATGGTATCACCTTCAACTAATTTATCTTTAAAGAATGACCAGTCGTAATCTAAGGCAGCTCCACTAAGAACGATACCTTGAATTTCTTCCTTTGTTTTTATAATACCTGGTTTGGTGGCAAAACTCTGTATGTGTTTTATCCCCTCAATTTGGGACAAACGATCAAAAGGAACCAGGTTTATATCAATTGGGTAGGTTTCGAATGAATTGTTATTGTCGTAGTTGCTAATTTGAATATGAGAACCAAAACCAGTAATTTTCTCAGTAATGCCAGCTTTAAAACCCGTAACAATAGCTATAGCAAGAATCATAACAGATAAACCTAAAGCAATTCCAAGAGTAGCAATGCTAATGATAGGGCGAGAAATCTGACGGTCAGATTTATTCTTATAAGTGATTTTCTTGGCAATGAAGAGTTCTAAATTCAAATCGATATTTTTTATCAAAGTTAACTTTAAAATCAACTACAGTTAAGTGTTAATAATAATTCAATTCCTAACAGGTGTTAGATACAAAAATAGTAATTTCACACTTAGTAAATCTAAAATTAGAAGAATGCTACGAAACAAAATCTATCTCTTCACATTTCTTTTGTGTTTTTTGATTTTTCAAATGGCTTGTTCCCAAACGACATCAAATAAAATTGTTCCTGCTGCTGAGCGTTTTTCTGAGTATCAGTCAATCTTGCAAGGCAAAAAGATTGCGCTTGTTGCAAATCAGGCTTCACTTGTGGAGAACGATCATTTGGTAGATTTTCTTTTGTCAAAGGAAGTTAGCCTGATAAAAATATTCAGTCCAGAACATGGTTTTCGGGGTAAAGCTGATGCAGGAGAAAAAATAAAAGATGCTATAGATTCTAAGACGAAATTGCCTATTGTTTCATTATATGGAAAACATAAGAAACCCTATCCCGAAGATTTATCAAAAGTAGATCTGGTTGTTTTCGATTTGCAGGATGTGGGGGTTCGTTTCTATACCTATCTATCGACTTTGCACTATATGATGGAAGCCTGTGCTGAGAATGATATTCCTTTAATGGTTTTGGATAGGCCCAATCCGAATGCTCATTATATTGATGGACCTGTTTTGGAAAAGGATTGTAAATCTTTTGTTGGCTTACATCCTGTTCCTATTGTTTACGGCATGACAATAGGTGAATATGCACAAATGATAAATGGTGAAAAGTGGTTAAATAATGGCATTAAATGTGATTTGACTGTAATTCCTTGTGAAAATTGGGCACGAAATTCAGTTTATAAATTACCCGTAAAACCTTCTCCAAACTTGCCTAATTATCGATCGATACAACTTTATCCATCTCTGTGTTTTTTTGAAGGAACAGTGGTTAGTGCTGGTAGAGGCACTGATTACCCTTTTCAAGTTTATGGACATCCGCTATTGAAAAAAGGGAAGTTTGAGTTTAAACCCAGAAGTATTGTAGGTGCAAGCAAGAATCCCAAGTTTAAAGGGCAAATATGTAAAGGTGAAGATTTGAGCTTAATTGATATTGAACGTTTAAGGGAACAAAAACAACTTGACTTATCTTTTTTACTAAAAGCTTACTCAGAGTTAAATGCTCAAACAGAGTTCTTCAATTCCTTTTTTGAGAAGTTGGCTGGCACAAAGCTTTTGCGCCAACAAATTATTCAAGGTCAATCGGAAGATGAAATAAGAAAGACGTGGCAAAAGAACCTAGATGAGTTTAAGTCAATCAGAAAGAATTATTTGATCTATCCTGATTCAAAAAGGAAAGAATGAATGTTATTGGTTGATTATTTTCTGAATATTTTATTTAGAAAATTTAAGAATAATCTATAACTTGGATCTTATTTATTTAAAAATTTAAGAAAATGGCATTTACCTTAAAATTAACTGACAAAGCTCCTAAGTTCAATTTACTAGCAACCGACGGTATATCATATAAACTTTCAGATTTTAAATCATCTAAATTGCTTGTTGTTTTTTTCACTTGCAATCATTGTCCTTATGTGATCGGTTCAGATGAAGATACGCGTGCAATAGCTGAAAAATACATTCCTAATGGTGTTGAGTTTGTTGCCATAAATTCAAATTCAGCCAATACCTATGTTGAGGATGATTACGATCATATGATAGATCGAATGGAAGAATATGATTTCCCATGGGTGTATTTATACGACGAAACACAAGAGGTTGCAAAAGCATATGGCGCATTAAAAACGCCTCATTTTTATCTTTTTGATGAAGGGAGAAAGCTGATTTACACGGGGCGAGCTGTTGATAATCCTAAGGATACTTCAAAGGCTGAAGTTCGTGATTTGGAAAGAGCGATTGATGAATACCTGGCAGGGAAGCCTATCTCAGTACCTATAACTAACCCGATTGGTTGTAATGTAAAATGGGATGGAAAAGACAAACATTGGATACCAGCAGATGCTTGCGATTTGATCTAGAGGTTAAATATGAATGTTTGTGGCTTTGAGTATGTAATCCAGGGGTGTAGTTATGCAATTTGATCTCTATTAATTGTTTAATCTTAAATTTTCTTTGTTTAAGACGCGACTGGATTTGTTTTTTAACATCTTAGAGTTAAATTGTATGTTAATTTAAATCGATATGCTATGAAAATTAAATATTCAATAATATTGCTAATTCTAACTATAGCCTATTGTGCTTGTGATGATGATCCAAGTAGAAAAGTTGAATTTAATCAGGAAGAGTTCCGGACCAATAGAGCAAAGTGGGAAGAATTGAATCTTCAGAATTTTACATATGAGTATTCTAATTCTGGCTATTCTTATTCAGGAATTACTTCGCATATAAGTGTTGAGATATTGAATGGAGAAACAGAAAATATTACAGCTCTTGTTGAGAATGGCATTCAAGATGCGGATAAATACCTTATTGATGACTTGTTTGAAGAAATTTTGAATAGGTACCCTGATGATGGTTTAGCCGATTCTTCCTTGAAGGAAATAAAAGTGAAATACGATAAGGATTACCATTTTCCAACGGAGGTTCATTATATCTATCATATCCCTGAAGGCATGGACGGCTTGTGGAACATGCATCAATACATTAAGAATTTTGAACTGGTTAAATAGTTCGTATATCGTATAGAATAAAAAAAGGCTCCAAATAATTTTGGAGCCTTTTCTGATATATCTATTTAGATTGTTCTTCCTGGATAAACCTTAAGTGCTTCGGCTAATGTTTCCATCGCGTTTGCTAAATCTTCTTTTTTAAGAACGTAAGCAATACGAACCTCATTTTTACCTAAACCTGGAGTTGCATAGAATCCTGTAGCAGGAGCAACCATTACAGTTTGGTTTTTATATTCAAAGTTTTCAAGAATCCACTGAGCAAATTTATCTGAATCGTCAATAGGAAGCTTTACTACCGTATAAAAAGCACCTTTAGGAGTTGGGCAATAAACACCATCCATATTATTTAGAGCTTCAACCGTAAAGTTACGACGATCGATATACTCGTTGTAAACTTCAGTGAAATATTCAGCAGGAGTTTCAAGAGAAGCTTCTGCAGCAATCTGACCGAAAGCAGGAGGACACAAACGCGCCTGAGCAAATTTTAAGGCTGTATTGATCACGTCTTTGTTCTTAGTAATCAATGCTCCAATACGAACACCACACTCAGAGTAACGCTTCGATACTGAGTCCATAAGAATGACATTCTGCTCTAAGCCTTCAAGATTCATTGCTGAGAAATGCTCTTCTCCATCGTAACAGAACTCACGATAAACTTCATCAGAGAATAAATACAAATCATGCTTAAGAACCAATTCACGCAATTGATTCAACTCTTCTTTTGAATAAAGATATCCAGTAGGATTATTTGGGTTACAAATAACGATACCCTTAGTTTTAGGTGTCATTAATTTTTCAAACTCCTCGATTGAAGGTAAAGCAAAATCGTTCTCGATGCTAGAAGTAATTGGCTTAACCACAACACCAGCAGCTACAGCAAAACCATTGTAGTTTGCGTAGAATGGCTCTGGAATTAAAACTTCATCACCCGGATTCATACAAGACATCAACGAGAAAGTAATTGCTTCTGAACCACCAGTTGTAATTAACATCTCATTTTCGTCAACATTAATTCCGATGTTCTGATAGTACTTAGCCAATTTCTTACGATAAGAAATATTACCCGCTGAGTGAGAATACTCAATCACCTTTTCAGTACAATTTCTAATCGCTTCCATTGCAACCTCAGGGGTTTTAATGTCTGGCTGACCAATGTTCAATGGGTATACAGTTCTACCTGCAGCTCTTGCTGCTTCTGCGTAAGGAACCAATTTACGAATTGGTGATTCGGGCATTAAGCGGCCTTTATCCGAAATTTTTGGCATTTGTTATGTGTTTTTTATAGCAGTCAGATCGCTTTTCAATGTTCAAGAATCTCTTAAACGATGACTTGCATCCAAGCACTAAAATTGAGTTTTGTTTAGAACTTCATTTGCGCCAAAAGTAAATAAAAATCTAAGTAAAAAAAATGCTTTTTGACTTGTTTTATAAAAAGACCCTAAGGTCTTGAAATAGAAACGAAAACAAGCACTTTGATGTCCGGTTTAAATCGTTTGAAATTCCATTGTGTTTGTTTTCCATAATATTGTCTTTTTTTTCTTTAAAGTATCAGATAGCGAATTGGTATAGGGATCCTTTTAATGTTTATCTGGAAATATTCAATTCCTAGTTCTTAAAAGAGAGACCCAAGAATTAATTAACAAAATAAGGTGTGCTTTAGGATAAAGAAATATATATGTATAATAATATAATTCGCTAGGCTTGCTTTACCTTATAGTAAATGAGGTAATCGTTTAAATTAAATAAGCTTTTTATGGATAGGGTATATGCTGTTTCAGTACTCTTAATTAATGTTAACTAACCCAACCCAATTAAAAGAAATGATTATGATTAAATATTTTGTTACTCTTTGTTTACTTCTTCTGGTAAGTGGCATCTCTATGTCGCAATCATATAATAATCCTGAAAGTATTGTATACGATCAGGCTGCTGATCGGTATTTTATATCAAATAAAGCTGGCAATACAATTGTTCAGTTAGGCTCGGATAATAAGATGACTGATTTCGTAACTACCGATTTAAATGCTCCAAAAGGACTGTTGATTGTTGGGGATACATTAATATCTGTTAATAATACTTCCGTTCAAGGCTTTTTATTGTGCGATGCCAGTAGAGTCTTTAATGTTGTAATTGAAGGTGCTGTATTTATGAATGACGTTACGAGTGATAATAAGGGAAAGCTTTAGGTTTCTGATACGAGCACAGGAGTGATCTTTCAGATATCAATCAAAACAGGAGAATATTCAACTTTAGTAGACTCCATAAAAAGTCCCAATGGTTTATTGTATGATTCAAGAACAAACTCTATTCTCATTTGTAATTGGGGAGCTAATGCAAAAATCCAATCTTTTAAGCTTTCTGATTCTACCTTATGTGAGTTAGTTACGACTGAACTGAGTAATTTGGATGGTTTAGCAAGAGATAATGCTGGAAATATCTACGTTTCCTCATGGGGGAGCAATTCTGTTTATCGCTTCGATCCATCATTTAAGAATCCGCCAGTTTTAATTTCGGAAGGACACGATGGGCCTGCGGATATCTTCATCATTAAGGATAAGCAGATACTATGCATTCCGAATTTTATTTCAAATAATATTCAGTTTGTAGATGTTGAGAATTAAAGCCTTATAAAATGATATAAAACGAAACAGATTTATACTGTATTCATGTTTTGCAGTTCGTTTTAAAGTTCCTTGTAACCTGAAAGATAATAAATGCGTCAAATGTTATGTCAACTCTAAGACAGTAGGGTTAGTAATTGTCTTTACCATAAATATCATATTAAAATAATTGAACGTCATCCCGGAAAGAAGTTGATTTTTTTGATGGGTGCTGATCACCGTTTTTATTCTGTTAAAACGATAAAGCAAAAGTTTGGAAATCAGATATCGTTGAAATCCATTGTTGGCTAAAAGAAAAAACAGGTGCTAACTATTAAAATAATACCCTATGAAGAAAATATTTAATCTTTACAGTAATAATTAAATTTTAAAGAAAATAATCCATGCCAAACATCAAATTTATCACAATTGTTCTACTATTAATAATTGCAAGTTCAGCAAAATCACAACAAACACTTAATAGAGACACATTAGTGTCCGATTTCAAGTATTTTATTTCAGCAATTGAAGAGACTCATCCTGATCCTTATTCGGCATATGGGGGAAGAGTCTATTTTAAAAAAGGAGCTTTTGATGTTGAAACTAAATTAAAGAATAACGATTATACTAAAGACGAATTTGTTTCAATAATATCTGAGTTTATTGCAACGCTTGGCGATAGTCATACTGGCATGAGAGTAGCTAGACCAAAAAATGATCCCAATGCTCTGAAATTACCAATAAGCTTATCTACTGCAACCGATAATTTGTTTATTACCGCTTTGCCAATAGAGTATGAGCATTTACTTGGAAGTCGTATAGTTTCGGTCAATAACATTCCTCTAAAAGATCTTTTAGAAAAGGCAGGGGAGATAAATCCTACAGAAAACTATTATGGCAAATGTCATTATTTCCGTAGAAAATTTTCAGATTATATATATGCAGGTAAATTAATTCCAAATATCGAACCTGAAATTAATCTTGAGTTAAAGACTATTTCGGGTGATACAGAAAATATATTAATAAGTTATTTGACTTCCGATAAATATAAAGAGGTAAAGATCGTAGAGACCGATAGTTGGAATAAAATTTCGGATGATTATATATCATATCAATTTGTTGATAAAAAGAGAGAGACAATGCATCTCCGTATGACCTCGGTGATGGCAAGAGGGGCGTTTATTCTTATGGATGAGAGAGGCTTTTCTAATTTTGAGATGTATACCGACTATTTTTATAAAACAATAATGAAATGTGAAAGACCAAAGGATAAAGCTGAAGCGATAAATAAAATGCCTTCGTTTATTGAGATATTTTATAATATGCTTATTGAGATGAAAAAAAATAACTCGAAAAACTTAATTATCGATCTTCGTGATAACACAGGTGGATTTACAGCGATTACAAGTCCTTCGCTTTACCAAATGTTTGGAGATAGATATCTAGAAACCGATATGAGTACTAATTATTATAGATTGATTTCGCCATTATATATGAAAAAAATTGGTACTACACTTGATGAGTATAATAAAAAGAATGAGTCTGATTTTAAATTTGGTGACTATGCTTTTAAAGAAAAAAGTAATAAAAAAGAAAAAATAGAGGTGAAGCGTAAGAATTTTATTGAAGGAAAATCATATTTATCTCCTGTTATAAACGAGAATGATGGTAAACCCTTGTATGAGCCCAAAAATATCTATGTACTTACTAATGATCGAACTTTTAGTGCAGCCTTTCATTATGCTTATTATCTATGGAAAATGGGAGCAACCGTAGTAGGAGTACCCTCTTGTCAGGCGCCAAATACATATATGGAAACAACGCCATTTACTCTGCCTTTAACAAAATTGAATGGTTCTATATCAAATCATTTACAAGAGTTTTTGCCGTCTACTCATAGATGTGCTAAAACTTTCTATCCTGAACACATGATGAATTGGGAAGATTATAAAAAATACAGTTTTGATAAGCATTCTGAAATAAAATATGTTCTTGATTTGATTAAGAAAAAACAATAGGAGGTTAGGAAACAAGATATGAAAAGAATAATATTATTTGGCCTAACACTGTTATTGTGTAACTCTTTGAGAGCACAAAGTGAGCTGAAAAAAATTGAAGTTTTAAGTAGTAATAACACTCAGCTGGTATTTGATCACACATACCAAAAAATAACAGATTCTCTTTCGACATCGGATTATGAAGAACTGAAGAAATATGTGTTGGATGATTTAAAACTTAAGAATACGAGTGAACCAGAAATGTTTTTTGAACTAATGACATGGGTAAGTAGTCAGTGGAAACATAATGGATGGAATGCTGCTGACAAAAGTTTAACAGCTCTTGATATCCTTAAAAATGCAAAGGCTGGCGAGCAATATAGGTGTGTTGAATATGGAAAGGTATTAAAAGATGTTTTACTTTCTTTTGGATATATTTCCAGAGCAGTCAATTTACGATCTGTTGATGTGGCTTATGGTGGTGGTGGTATGGGACATGTTGCTACCGAAGTATGGTCAAACAATCTGCAGAAATGGATTTTTCTAGATCCTCAATTCAATGTTTATGCCAAATATCAAAATGAGATTTTAAACATCTACGATATTTTCAAATTGAAAGAAAAGGCTGAGTTTAAAAATATTGAATTTCTTAATGTCAGCATTAATGAATTGACTGAAACATACCCAAAGTTCATCACAAGGTATCTGGGGTATATAGGTGTATATCAAATTGCAAAAAACAATACTTATGGTCTTGTTCTCCAAATGGAGGGTAAAGATGAGTATTTGACATTTCAGAGTATGCCCAGTGGGAGGAATGTATTTACTAAAAACAAGGAGTTAATTTATCATGACATAAATCGTTGCATGGTCATCATTAATTATCCCGAAAATGAGCTTAAACGCTCAAGAAATAAAATGAAAGCCTGTGATATTAAAACAGCAGAAGCTTTTAAAGAGAACATGTGTCTTTTTGCAGCAAGACCAAACTTTAAACTATCACTCTTGAATAATATGCCTTGGTTTGATAAGTATGAGGTTTATTTGAATGATAAAGAGATTGAGGTTAAAAATAATGGTTGCGACATTGTTTTGCCAGAAGGTATAAATGAATTAAAAGTAGTTGTGGTTAATAAAATTGGTATCAAAGGAGTTCCCACTCTAATGAAAATTAGATACCAATAGGGTTGTTTGTAGAAAAGGTGCTGAAATTAATATTTCAGCACCTTTATAGTTTATTATTCGTTGCTTGTGTTAAGCTATAATCTCCTTAATTTCAGAGATGATCTTTTCAGCTAAGGCATTTGCTTTGGCTTCATCCTTACTTTCAGAATAGATACGAATGATAGGTTCAGTATTTGATTTACGAAGGTGAACCCACTCTTCAGCAAAGTCAATTTTTACCCCATCGATATCGTTTACCTTTTCGTTCTTGTATTTTTCTTTCATGGCTACCAAAATAGCATCGACATCAATTTCAGGAGTCAACTGAATTTTGTTCTTCGAGATAAAGTAGCTTGGGTACTCTGCACGAAGTTCCGATACTTTTTTCCCTTTCTTAGCCAGATGCGTTAGGAATAATGCGATCCCAACCAAAGCATCACGACCATAATGCGATTCTGGGTAGATGATACCACCATTACCTTCGCCACCAATAATAGAATTCTTTGCTTTCATCTCAGTAACAACATTAACTTCACCAACTGCTGAAGCTGTATATTCTCCATTATGAGAGATTGTTACATCAGCTAAAGCACGAGTGGAAGACATATTAGATACCGTGTTTCCTGGTGTGTTTGATAATACATAGTCAGCAACTGCTACAAGTGTATATTCTTCACCAAACATGCTACCGTCTTCACAAACCATAGCTAAACGATCGACGTCTGGATCTACAACAAAACCCACATCAGCCTTACCTTCTCTCATTACATCAGCAATGGCAGTTAAATGCTCAGGTAGTGGCTCTGGATTATGTGGAAAGTGACCGTTAGGCTCGCAATAAAGTTCTATCACATTCTCGACGCCTAATGCTTTTAAAAGTTGAGGAAGTACGACTCCACCAACTGAATTAACAGCATCGATAGCGACAGAGAAGTTTGCTTTTCGAATAGCTTCAACATCAACCAGTTTTAAGTCAAGTACTTCTTGAATATGTCTTTCGTTGTAATCAGTTACGTGGGTAACTTGACCTAAATCATCAACATCAGCAAAAAGGAAATCTTCATTGTCAGCAATGGATAAAACCAATTTACCATCTTCGTCGTTAAGGAATTCCCCTTTTTCATTTAATAATTTAAGGGCATTCCATTGTTTGGGGTTGTGACTTGCCGTCAGGATAATTCCACCATGAGCTTGTTCACTGGTTACGGCGATCTCTGTAGTAGGCGTTGTTGCTAATCCAATTTCAACCACATCAATACCTAATCCCATAAGAGTACCTACAACAATTCTATCGACCATTTCACCTGAAATACGAGCATCGCGACCTACCACAACTTTTACACGTTTACCTGCATGACGTCTGATAGCCCATGTACCGTATGCTGCCGTGAATTTTACAATGTCGAGAGGACTTAGTCCGTCTCCAACTTGGCCACCAATGGTACCTCTAATTCCTGATATTGATTTAATTAATGCCATATTTTGTATTTTTTGAATTGTAATTTTTATTGAGAAGTGTATTTCGTGTTATCTCCTCTGGATTTTTTTATAAAATCATGTAAAAATAATAAACTATTAGTTTGAAAACATAAGAATGTAAGTAGATTATCAATTTATTGCTTGATACCTTCATCAGATCTAGTCTTATCTGCTTAATAAAAATTAAAAAGTTTCATCTTTTTTCTTCTAGATCTCTGCTTTTTCCTTTTTCCCTGATATAGAGTAGATATTTGCTGATATTTAATAACTTTGTAGGCTGAAGAATAACGAAAAGTTGTTAAAATAATGGAAGATAAGAAATACGGAAACAAGCAAAGAGGAAAGCAATCGTTCCGTTCATCAAGAAATGAAGAAGGTCGTTTTGACGAATCAAAATTCAATAGAGGACCAAAATCATCGGAAAAAGGAGAGAGATCTGATTCTGAGTTTTCTCATAAGAAAGCTGATAGAGCTGCTAAAAGTGACCGAGCTTATCAGGGGAGAAATAATGATAATCGTGCAAAAAGAAATGAGGATGGTTCTAGCGAATCTCGAGTGAATAGAGCTCCAAGATCGTCTGACAGTTCTGAATCGACACATAAGAAAAATAAGAAAGCTTATAGAGGTAAAAATCAACCAACTCCTAGAAGAGAAGAAAAACGACCTTCTGGTTTGCGTGTTGGGAAATCAGTTGTTCGCCAAGAGAAGGATGAATTTTCTCATAAGGGGACAGAAAGAAGCTATAAGGATAGGAAGAGATTTCAACATAGAGATAATGTTGATCGCTCAGAAGAAACTTTTGAGAAAAAGAAAGTGGCTGAAGAGGGAGAGGATACTTTCCAGGTTAAGAGTCGTTATTCGAAGAAGAAGCAATTGGAGTATAACCGCTTGAATGGTCCTGCTGATGGTATGTTGCGTTTGAATAAATTTATTGCAAATTCTGGCGTTTGTTCGCGTCGTGAGGCAGATAAATTAATTGTTGATAAACAGATCATGGTAAATGGCATTACGGTCACCGAGGTTGGAACTAAGGTGAGTAAAGATGATGATGTTCGTTTGGATGGAGTTCGTTTGATGGCTGAGGCTAAGGTTTACCTTTTGATGAATAAGCCTAAAGATTTTGTTACAACTCTAGATGATCCTACAGGTAGAAAAACTGTAATGGATTTGATTGGAGATGCTTGTGAGGAACGTATTTATCCAGTTGGGAGATTGGATAGAGACACCACAGGTGTACTGTTATTTACCAATGATGGTAATTTGACTAAGAAATTGACGCATCCGAGCTATGAGAGAAAGAAGATTTATCATGTTCATTTGGATCGTAACATTTCCAGAGATGAATTGCTTAAGATTGCTGATGGTTTAGAGTTGGAAGATGGTTTTATTCAGGCTGATGAAGTTAGCTATGTTGATCCTAAGGATAAGTCGCAAGTGGGTATCGAGATTCACTCAGGTAAAAATAGAATTGTTCGTCGTATCTTCGAACACTTAGGGTATAAGGTTGAGAAACTGGACCGTGTTTATTTTGCAGGATTGACTAAGAAAAATTTACCACGAGGAAAATTTAGATTCTTAACTCAAAAAGAGATCAATATCTTGACACATTATTAGTCTTGAGAGATAGATATAAAACAAGCCCATTTGACATTGTCAAATGGGCTTGTTCTTTATATAATTAAGATAGCCTAAAGATTAATCACTTTTGAGGCATCTGCTTGCAGAGTGATAATATCCTGCATAGTTCCTTGGATTCCGACTTCTACTTTATCTGCAAGTTGATAAAAGTTTAAACAGGTTTTGCAGATAATCATCTTTACGCCTGCTTTTTCCATTTCTCTTAATGTGTCGAGAACTGGAGAATCTGTGCAGGTTAATTGAACGCCAGCATTATAGAATGTGATAATTTTGGGCAGTTGTTCGTTACTTAGGCTTAGTTTTAGATAGTTCGAAATAAGGATAAGGCCTAACTCTTCGTTGCCAGTTCCCATTCCGTTTTTATCAATCTGAACTAAAGTATTTGAATTGTTCATATTTATTTAGGCTTATTTTATGTTGATGTAAGCTTCTGTATTATTTGTTCGCGCTGAAAGCTCTCCAATTGATTCCAAAATGAATCCTTCTGATTTGGCTATTTCTTTAAATTCAGCAATGTGCTCATTTTCAACAGCAACAAGCAGTCCTCCACTGGTTTGAGGATCGCAAAGTAAAGCCTTTTGCATTTCGGTAATTTCACCCACTAAGTGACCGTATGAAGCCCAGTTTCTTCGCGTTCCTCCCGGAGTCGATCCTTGTTCAATCAGAGCTTCTACGCCTTTCATTTTTGGAACATCTGCATAGTTGATTGTAGCATTAACATTTGATCCTTCACAAATTTCACTTAAGTGACCTAATAAACCAAAACCTGTGACATCAGTCATTGATTTAATGTAATCAAGTTTACCAAAAACCTGACCAACCTTATTTAAACTACACATTAAATCAACCACAATCTGGTTGTCTTCGTGAGCGATTAATTGTTTCTTTTCAGCAGTCGTGAATACACCAATTCCAAGAGGTTTTGTTAGGAAAAGGCTACAGTTTGGTGTTGCCGTATTATTTTGTTTGATTCGGTCAGTTGATACAATACCGTTTACCGATAGACCAAAAACAGGATCGGAAATATCAATAGAATGACCACCTGCCAATTGGATGCCAGCATCAGCACAGACATCACGAGCACCTTCAATAACTTGTTGAGCCAATTCGGTTGGCAATTTATCTAATGGCCAAGCCAAAATAGCAAGAGCCATAATGGGTTTACCCCCCATAGCATAAACATCGCTAATGGCATTGGTTGCTGCAATTCGACCAAAGTCGTATGGATCATCAACAATGGGAGTGAAAAAATCAGTCGTACTAATTACAGCTGTACCGTTTCCTAAATCGAAAACAGCGGCGTCATCCTTACTATCGTTACCAACTAATAAATTTGGATCTTTTATATGAGGCGCACTCGATTTTAAAATAATTTCTAAATCTTTTGGCGATATTTTACATCCACAACCGGCTCCCGGACTGAATTGCGTTAACTTCTTAGTTTCCATCGAAAGTGAATCTTATTATATTCTTACTGATAATATTAGGGCGCAAAGGTAGGGCTTTTTTGTTTGCATGGTATTTTGATCAGCAACAAAATAAAAGAGGTAACTAGAATGGCTACCTCTTTATCTTTAATTTTGTTTGCTCTATAGATTAAAAAGCACTAATCAATTCGTCTAAACCTTTGCGAACGAATTCACGTTTATATCCTTTTTTTGCTCTGGCAGTCACGGCTGGGAATGCGTTATTGTTGATGTAATCGAGAGCTGCTTTTAAATTGCTTTCGTCAATATCTCCCCAATCGTGAGTGGTATCATCCTCTACTGCATGATCCACAGGAATACCATTAAAATAATACCCCATATTATTTTTATCAGTAATATGGAAGGTTATTGGCAAAACGGCAAGGTTGAATTTTTCAACTTCGAAGACGTTCATTCCAACCGGTTTTCCATGGGTTTTACTACCAATAAGCTTGATGTTTTCGGCTCCCATATAGGGTTTAAGAGAATTAATAACCAATTCGCTGGCAGATGCAGTTGCAGCCGTTGTGATTACAAATACTCGATTGAAACCATATGCAGAAGCTTGATTTGAGAAGGCTTCATTAAAGTTTTCTGAAGATTTAGATTCATTGAAAATGTATTTTGAGAAAATTTCACCTTGGTAGGTATTACCTGAAATTAGGCCTGCAAGTTGGTTCGCAATTTCTGTACTTCCACCGCCATTATATCTCATATCCAGCACCAATTCTTCAGCCCCTTCAGCGTTAAAATAGTTGAAAGCTTCATTTAGTTCTGCTTTAGAACTTCCTAAAAAGCTGTCAAATACAAGGTAAGCCACTTTTTTGCTCTGACCAGGAATCATGGTACTATTAATCACCGTATTTTGATTCATCTCTTTTTTTATAAGATCGAGTGTTTTTTGCTCACCAGAATTGTTTTCAAAAAGTAATGAAACAGAATTATCTCTAAGTTTATCTCTAATTTGATCTTCATTCATCGAGCTGGTAGTCTGATTGTTGATTTCTAAAAGTTTCCAAGATCGCGTAATACCAGCATCATAGAGTTGAGATTGATCGTAAACAAGGCTAACTCGAGGCGTATTATTTCCTTCTTCAAATTGTAAATCGAAACCATAACCCGTGTAAGTTCCGTTGTTTAGGAATGCCAAAAGCGCATCTAGATTGGCAATGAAACTCCATTTATCCTGATCAACCAATAAATCATTGAAATAGGTGTTTAAGTCATTGTAATTGCTGACATCCAACGAAGGAAGTTCATCATTCCATAAATACCATTCTTTCATAATTTCATCAAGAACTTCAACTACTGTTGTTTCTTCTTGTTTATCGTTATCATCATCTTTTTTACAAGCAGTAAGAATAAAAAGAAGTAAAATGGCGAATAGCCACGATTTATTGAATTTGATCATTGGGGAAATTTTGGATTAGAATATTGATTTAAATTTCAAAGTTAATATTAATACGTAGAATTTTAAAAACAAGTTGTTAAAGATACCTTCCTTGAATCTGAAGGGGTTTTGAATATTTCTATTTAAGCAAACGTTTTCGATGTAAAATAAAGGTTTTCAGGATGGTAAGTTCTTTTATTATTGGGAATATTAAGGTAGTTTTGCAAAAGGAATATACAAATACTGAATAATCAAAATACTACAAATGGCTGATAATAAGAAAGCTTTATTGATGATCCTTGATGGATGGGGAATAGGGGATAAATCCAGTTCGGATGTTATTTCAACAGTAGAAACACCATATATTGATAGTTTGTTAGCAAAGTATCCAAACTCAGCTCTACAAGCTGCGGGTAATTTTGTTGGTTTACCTGTAGGACAGATGGGTAATTCAGAAGTTGGTCACCTAAATATTGGTGCTGGACGTGTTGTGTATCAGGATTTAGTGAAGATTAACCTTGCTGTTAAAAATGATACGATTAAAGAAAACGAGCAGTTGGTAAAAGCTTTTGCTACTGCTAAGAAAAATAATAGCAAGCTTCACTTAATTGGTCTAATTGGTGACGGCGGTGTTCATTCTTTAAGCTCGCACGCTGTTGCAATCTGTAAGGCTGCTAAAGATTCTGGATTAGAAGATGTTTTCGTTCATGGTTTAACTGATGGACGTGATACCGACCCTAAATCAGGCTTGGAGTTTGTTAAAAACTTTATGAGCGAGATTGAAGGTTCTGCTAAATTGGCATCACTAATTGGGCGTTATTATGGTATGGATCGTGATAATAATTGGGAGCGAGTAAAGTTAGCTTACGATTTATATACAAAGGCTGAAGGTCAATCAGCTATTGACATGGTTAAAGCTGTTGAGGATTCATATGCTGATGGGATATCTGATGAGTTTATCAAGCCTGTTTTTGCAGTTGATGCTGACGGTAATCCTTTAGCAATAATTGAAGAAGGCGATGTGGTGATTTGTTTCAATTATCGCACCGACCGTTTGCGCCAGATGACCACTGTTTTCTCTCAAGAAGATAAGCAGGAATTTGGTATGCATACCATGAAAGTTGATTGGTATACCATGACTTGCTACAATGCTAACTTTAAAGGGGTGAATGTTATTTACGATAAGGATAATGTTCAGAATACTTTGGGTGAGGTTGTATCTAAAGCTGGTAAAAAACAAATCCGTATTGCTGAAACAGAGAAGTATGCTCACGTAACCTTCTTCTTCTCAGGTGGTCGTGAGGCTGAATTCGAAGGAGAAACGCGTTTGATGGTTGCCTCACCAAAGGTAGCAACTTACGATTTACAGCCAGAAATGTCTGCTCCAGAGGTTGCAGATAAGATTACAGCAGAATTGAACGCTCAATCAGCAGACTTTGTTTGTTTGAATTTCGCTAATGGCGATATGGTAGGACACACGGGTGTTTACGAAGCGATTTCAAAAGCCGTTCAGGCAGTTGATAATTGTGCTAAGCAAGTTGTTGAAGCTGCTAAAGCGAATGGTTACGATGTCATCATCATTGCTGATCACGGTAATGCTGATTTTGCTGTTAATCCTGATGGATCACCAAATACTGCTCATTCACTGAATCCAGTTCCATGTATCTGGGTGACTGAAAATCCTAAGAAATTAGAAGATGGTATTTTAGCTGATGTGGCTCCAACTATTATTGATATTATGGGACTTGAGCAGCCTGCTGATATGACAGGTAAGTCTTTGATCGTAAAATAGATTATAAAATATTTAGATGTGAGGCCTGAGAATATAGATTCTCAAAATCAGTCTCAGGCTTTATATCTAAAAGTTTACTGCAATATAAAAATCCGTATTATCTTTGCCGATAGTACGGATTCTTTTTTTTAGCTGATGGGTTTGTTGTAAATAGCTCATCTAAAATCAGAAACCTCAAATTCTAAATATATTATATAGTGTTACAGATAGGAAATGCCATAGTAAGTCTCGATGTGATTGAGAAGAAATTTATTTGTGATTTTGGCAAATGTAAAGGTGCTTGTTGTGTTGAAGGAGATTCTGGTGCTCCATTAGATGAGGATGAGAAGGCAATTCTTGAAGAAATTTATCCAGATATTAAAGAATACCTGACAGAGAAAGGTATTGAGGAGATTGAGAAACAAGGCACTTCGGTGATTGATGCTGATGGAGATTTGGTGACGCCAATCATTAATGATAAAGAATGTGTTTATACCGTTTTTGAAAATGGATTGGCTTTGTGTGGTATAGAGAAGGCTTTTCTTGATGGAAAAATTACCTACCGTAAACCAATTTCATGTTCTTTATATCCTATTAGAATTGAAAAATACCCAGAATTCGATGCTGTGAATTATAACAAGTGGAGTATTTGTGGACCTGCTCGTGAGTTAGGTTTTAAGATGGGAACACCTGTTTATAAATTCTTAAAAGATCCTTTGATCCGTAAATATGGCGAGGATTGGTATAATGAATTGGAATATGCAGCTGAAAATCTAGAGGAAATCTATCAGATAAGACGATAAACTAGTTGTTTAAACAGACTGATTCATAAAGATTAATGAATAGCCGTAAATTGGATGAATGTCCAGATTTATGGCTATTTTATTTTTATTGAATAATCGAATTATTAACTGATTAAGAAACTGCCTAAAACAACGATTGAGAGAATCGTTAAGATAATAAGAGACCAGCTTGAAATGTTTTTAAGGGCAAACTTCTTTAAATAAATGGATCTCGCAGAAATAACTAAAAGAATTAGTGTGCCAAATAAAAAGGGAATGGTTAATAATTCCTGGAATACCCCAATTATTGTTGCGTCATAATGAAATAGATAGCTGTTTAGAAATAATAGCGCGAAATAAATTAGACAAAGAATACTTAATCTGAAGATTAATATTTCAATACCAGTTTTTGAATTGTTCATGTTTCTCTCATATTTAGAATTTCAAGATAAGACTTAAAGATTACAATATTATGATTTGTTAATTTTAAAAATAAGCTGAAGTTTGGCTTTCCAATGATGAATCACCTTATTTAATAACTTTACTGAAGCTTAATTAACGATCTTTAATTGAATTTTGAATTTCGGATTTGTATATTTACCACTCTAAAATTTAAACTCAATTTAAACACATACTACATGGACAACATTAAAGGGTATATTGACGAGAATAAAGATAGATTTCTTGATGAATTATTTGGATTGATTCGCATTCCATCGATTAGCTCGATTGAAGCTAACAAACCAGAAATGTATAAAGCTGCTGAATATTGGAAGCAGTTGATGCTAGATGCTGGTGCTGATAAAGCGGTGGTTCTTGAAACAGAGGGAAATCCAGTAACTTATGGTGAAAAGATTATTGACCCAGCTCTACCAACTGTTTTGGTTTACGGACATATGGATGTCATGCCAGTTGATCCTATCGAACTTTGGGATACCAATCCTTTCGAGCCAGTAGTAAAAGACGGTAAGATTTGGGCACGTGGTGCTGATGATGATAAAGGGCAAGCTTTTATGCATGCTAAGGCTTTTGAATACATGGTTAAGAATGATTGCTTGCCTTGTAATGTAAAGTTTATGATTGAAGGTGAAGAAGAAGTCGGTTCACCTAATCTTCCTAAATTCTGCCAAGAGCATAAAGAAATGCTGAAGGCTGATATCATTTTGGTTTCAGATACAGGTATGATTGCTCCGGATATACCATCTATCACTACAGGTCTTCGTGGTTTGATGTATTGGGAAGTTGAAGTGACTGGTCCTAATCGTGATCTTCACTCAGGATTGTTTGGTGGTGCAGTAGCAAATCCAATCAATGTATTGGCTAAAATGATCACTCAAATGGTTGACGAGAATGGTCATATTACTATTCCTGGATTCTACGATGATGTGATTGAGGTATCAAAAGAAGAGCGTGCTATGATGGCTAAAGCTCCTTTTGATGTAGAAGAATACAAGAAAGCAATTGATGTAAAAGAATTGGCTGGCGAAAAAGGTTATACACCTTCAGAGCACACAGGAATTCGTCCATCATTCGATATTTGTGGTATTTGGGGTGGTTATATTGGCGAAGGTGCTAAAACCGTATTGCCTTCAAAAGCACATGCTAAGATTTCTACTCGTTTGGTTCCTAATCAGGATTGGGAAAAGATCTCTGTTCTTTTCAAGGATCACTTTGAGTCAATTGCACCTGATTCAGTAAAAGTAGTCGTTACACCTCTTCATGGTGGTCAAGGCTATGTTTGTCCAATTGATATTCCTGCATACCAGGCAGCAGATAAAGCTTACACCGAAGTTTATGGTAAGCGCCCTGTTCCTGTTCGTTCGGGTGGATCTATTCCAATTATCTCGACTTTCGAAGAGATTCTAGGAACCAAATCAGTATTAATGGGATTCGGTTTAGAAAGTGATGCGATTCACTCACCAAATGAGAACTTCCCATTGGAGCAATTCTTCAATGGAATTAATACGATTCCATTGTTCTACAAGCACTATGCTGAATTAATGAAAAAGTAAGATTTGAGATAGGAGAGTTTGATTTAATCACATTTATCAATTCTCAGATCTCAAAACTCATATCTAAAATAGAAAGCACTCTCAATTAATTTTGAGGGTGCTTTTTTTTTTGACCTCAATTTTATTGTGTAAAGAGTAAAAAAATAATAGGAATAAATAAGCTTATAGCTTAATTCATCCTTAGTTAAATACACTAACGACGATACTCGAATAATAAGTTTCTCTCAAAAGTTAAGTCGTGTGTAATAATGATCTGATTATTACAATCCTGAGAAATAGTTTTGAAATTATTAAGAAAAAAAAGAGGTTTTGATCGATTAGATCGTTGGGTTATTATGTGTAGTGTTCAGGTGATTAGATGTGGAATTTCATTTGTCCAGTAATAGATAAAGTCGTATACTTGCGATATACACATTTTAAAATCTAATGATATGAGAAAGTTATTTCGAATGATTGGCTTCTGTTTACTGGCAGCGTCAATTTTTTCAGCCTGTGAGAGTGATGATAGTAAAATGGCAAAAATTAAGGTAAGTCTGGTTGATGCTCCAGCAGATTATAAATCGGTTCTAATTGATGTAGCTGATGTAAAAGTTAATTCTGGAGGTTGGCATTCACTTGATAATGTTGAGCAGAAAGTTTACGATCTACTGAAATTAACCAATGGAGAAGAAGCTATTCTAGGTGAAATTGAATTGCCAGAAGGAGAATTGCAAGAGATACGATTGATATTGGGTGATAATAACAAGCTTGGTATAGATGATGTAGAGGTCGATTTAGATACACCTTCCGCATCTCAGAGTGGTCTTAAGATTAAACTCAACACGATGCTTGAGGCTGGTGTTACTTACAAGTTGGTTTTAGATTTTGATGCAGCTAAATCGATCGTTAAAGCAGGTAATTCAGGTAAATATATTCTGAAACCTGTCATTCGAGCTGAAATGGAAGCCCAAACAGGAGCTATTAAAGGTATGATTAATCCTATTGAGACTGATTGTGTTGTGTATGCCATCCTTGGAACAGATAGTATTTCGACCTATCCAAATGAAGAAGGAAAATTTCTAATTCGAGCATTAGAGCAAGGAACATATAGAGTTGTTGGCATTCCTACTGTTGAGAGTGGTTTGACAAAAGTGACTCTTGATAATGTTGATGTGACTGTAGGAGAAGTTACAGACGTTGAAACTCTTAAGTTTGAAGCTGTAGCAAATTAAAACTCATTTTTTAGTTTAAGCAATATTTAAGCACTCTCGATTAATTTTGAGGGTGCTTTTTCTATTGAAAACCTCCAGTCTGATTTTATTTGATGAAGGTGTAAAACTCAAACACAATTAAATCAAACACTTGTTCTTGCCTTACAAGAAAAAGACTTATATTTGCAGATTCAAAATGTTTCGAGATTTTGCCTATAAGTTTTTGGTTTGTTGCTGTTTATGAAAAACAAGAAACCTAAGTTTTAAAGTCACGGAACCTCATAATTACAACATGACAGAAAAAACACCTCATAAATCAGGTTTTGTAAACATCATTGGAAATCCCAATGTAGGTAAATCAACCCTAATGAATAATTTGGTTGGAGAACGTATTTCGATTATTACGTCGAAATCTCAAACAACTCGCCATAGAATTAAAGGGATTGTAAATGGAGATGATTTCCAGATAGTATATTCGGATACTCCTGGTGTATTGAAGCCAAATTATAAGCTTCAAGAATCGATGATGAAATTTTCTACATCGGCTTTAGTTGATGCAGACATTATTCTTTACGTAACCGATGTGGTTGAGACCATTGACAAGAACGAAGAGTTTTTGAAGAAGGTACAAGGAGCTACTGTTCCTGTTTTGTTGATTATTAATAAGATTGACCTAACTGATCAGGCTAAATTGGTTAAGTTGTTTGATCGTTGGAAAGAGAAAATCCCTCAAGCAGAGATCTTCCCTATGTCGGCTAAGGAGAATTTTAACGTTGAGAACTTATTCAACCGTATTTTAGAATTACTTCCTGAAGGACCTCCATATTTTGCAAAAGATGAGGTGACAGATTTACCAGCTCGTTTCTTTGTGACAGAAATTATCAGAGAAAAAATCTTGGTGAACTACGATAAGGAAGTGCCTTATAGTGTTGAGGTTGAAGTTGAGGAATATAAGGACGAACCCAAGATCATTAGAATCATGGCCGTTATAAATGTTGAGAGAACTTCGCAAAAAGGAATTATTATTGGGCACAAAGGTTTTGCTTTGAAAAAAGTAGGAACCGATGCTCGAAAAGATATAGAAGCATTTTTTGGTAAAAAAGTATTCTTGCAGCTTTATGTTAAGGTTGCTAAAGATTGGAGAAGTAAAGATTCTCAGCTTAAGGGCTTTGGTTACCAGAAATAATAAAGTTGATTAGTATCCTTTAGGGATGAGTGATTGAATAGTCTTAGAGAGACGATGTATTCGCTCAAATAAATTTGAATAAGGATTCTTGGCTTTCTTTTGAAAGTAAGAATGAAAAATAATTAAGAAATGGGCAATATAGTTGCAATTGTAGGTCGTCCAAACGTTGGGAAATCTACACTTTTTAATCGTTTAACAGGCACTCGTAAGGCGATTGTAAACGAAACAGCGGGTGTAACTCGTGATAGAAATTATGGTAAGGCAGATTGGAATGGAATCGAGTTTTCATTAATTGATACAGGTGGGTTTTCTGTCAATTCAGACGATATCTTCGAGGATGAAATCCGTAAGCAGGTCATGTTAGCCATTGATGAGTCAGATGCTATTTTATTTGTGCTAGATGTAAGACATGGAATAACCGATTTCGATGAGGCGGTAGCGAAGATTCTTCGTCGTACCAAGAAAAAGGTTTATGTTATTGCCAATAAGGCTGACAATAATGAATTGATTTATACTGCCAATGAGTTTTATTCTTTAGGAATAGGCGATATGGTTTATCCAGTTTCATCGGTAAATGGATCTGGAACGGGAGAAATGCTTGATGCTTTGGTTGGAGATTTTATTGAGAAGCCAGAAGAAGAAGAAGAATTGGATTTGCCTCGTATTGCTTTTGTTGGTCGTCCTAATGTTGGGAAATCATCAACTGTGAATGCCTTATTGGGTGTTGAAAGAAATATTGTTACTGAAATAGCAGGTACAACTCGTGACTCTATTCATACACGTTTCCAAGGTTTCGGTCATGATTTTATCATGGTAGATACAGCTGGAGTTCGTAAGAAACCAAAGGTTAATGAAGACCTTGAGTTTTATTCGGTAATGCGTTCTATTCGTACTATTGAAAGTTCTGACGTTTGTGTTTTGATTTTAGATGCTGTTCGTGGTTTAGAAGCTCAGGACTTGGCAGTTTTAGACATTATTATCAAAAACCGTAAAGGTTGTGTGATCATGGTTAACAAGTGGGACTTACTTCAGAAAGAAACCAATACCATGAAAGAGTTTGAAGCCGAGATTCGTAATAAAATGGCTCCTTTTACCGATGTGCCAATCATCTTTACCTCAGCAGTTGAAAAAGTACGTCTGATTAAGGTTTTGGAATCAGCTATTGAGGTTTACGAAAATCGTGTTCGTAAAATTAAAACTTCAGAGTTGAATAAGATTATGCTTAAGGCTATAGAACACTATAGACCAGCAGCTGTGAAAGGGAAATTTATCCAAATCAAGTTTGTTTCTCAATTGCCGACTTACGCACCAACTTTTGTGTTCTATTGTAACCTGCCTCAATATATCCAGGATTCATATAGACGTTATCTTGAGAATCAGATTCGTGACAATTGGAACTTTTCAGGTGTACCAATTCAGGTCTTAATGAGAAAGAAATAATGCAATTGTTGCTTTTATAAGCTTTATTGTAATAAAATAGTAAACGTGTATTGGTATCGATAGGGATACGAATACACGTTTTTTCCGTCTATTGGTTTTTATATATACCTACATATTGGTATTGCAGTTCAGTTTTACTGAAGTTATTTTTGTCATAATAAAACAAAGCTATAGAAGCCGTAATCAAATGAAGATCGAGAAATCTTTTGCCATAATATTTCTTTTTTAGTGTTAATATTTCATTCGATTTCCGTTTTTCTATTTCATATTTGAGAGCTCCTTTCAGACTAAAATGTCTGTTTTTGAGCTCTCATCTTGTTATCTACAGAATATTGTGTAATTTAAATCTTCAATCAATAAAAAACGATCATATGCGCATTACGAAGGATATGAAAATGGCCAGTGTTATTCAAATGAATTACATGTTGATTCCTGTAATTTATCGTTTTGGAATCAATTTAGGTTTCGGTGATAAAACGGTGAAGGAGATTTGTGATGAGACTGAGATTGATCTTAATTTCTTTCTACAATTGGTTAACACATACCATGATAAAGATTATTTTCCTAAGGAAGAATTGCAGTCAATCCCATCAAAGGATATTGTAGCTTATTTGAAAATGACCCACTCGAGTTATTTGAACGAGAAGCTTACCGAGATTGAAGATTTAATCGAATCATTGCAGCATGCTGAAGCTGAAGATGAGAAGTATATACTCCTGATAAGAAATTTTTACGAAGGATATAAAAATGAATTAACAGAGCATATTTTGCACGAGGAAGAAGTTGTTTTTCCTTATGTATTGGCGGTTGAGGAAATTTGCAGTACGGGTTTTATTTCTGATTCCAATAAAAAGATTTATGAATCATTTTCAATTTCTAGATACCAGGATGCTCATGATGATGTGGAGGAAAAGTTGATGGACTTAAAGACCATCATGATAAAATATTTGACTCCACCTTTGAATACAAGTCTATATCATAAAATTATTCAGTTACTCTTTATGCTGGAACAGGATTTGAATTACCATTCCCGAATTGAGGATAAGGTTTTGCTACCGAAGATGATTTCCATGGAAAAGATTATTACTGAACTGATTTAATTTGAAGCTATGAATAATATTACGATTGTAGTTGCTGAAGCTTCATACCTGATTCAAAAAGGGTTGGATACTATTCTTAAAAATCTAGGTGATAATCAGGTTATTCAGAAAATGGATAAGGCTGAAGGTTTGTTTGAAAGTTTAAGTACGCTTAAGCCCAATATATTGATTTTAAACCCTGATTTGTTGGACGCCAATGCCAAGCTGATTAATGAGGAGTGTGGTAAATTAAAGGCCTGCAAGCTTGTGATTATCTCTAATGATGATGAGGCCGAGAATAAGTATTCTGCTGATGCATTTATCCATTATAATGATGACCAAAACAAGATATTAGCTTGTTTAGAAAGTTTGAAAGATGATATTGATAAGAAGAATAAAAATGTAAAATCAGATGAGCCAATTAGTGCTCGTGAGAAAAATATTTTAAAACACATTGCTCTCGGTTTAACCAATAAAGAAATTGCTGATCAATTGTTTATTAGCATCCACACCGTAGTTACACATCGAAAAAATATTACTCAGAAATTAGGTATAAAATCAGTTTCAGGTTTGACGGTTTATGCTATTCTGAATAATTTGATTGCCATGGATGAGGTTAAGTAAGTGAAAGAGTTAATGAGATTATAGGATACTCCCAATTATTTCCGATTTACTTTTCTTTTGATCAATTATACGTTCTTATTCTGCCAAGTTTAATCCCTGACAACGAGAAACTCTAATCTTATTATCTATAGGCTATCTTTATTTGAGAAGTGTTTTTACTCATTAACTCATGTCCTCATTCACTAAATTATTTTTTTTGGTATTTTGATGTAAAAGCAACTTCCTTTACCTAGTTCTGATTCGACCCATATTTCTCCTCCAGCTTGTACCACGCTATTTTTCACAATAGCAAGGCCTAAGCCCATTCCACTTGACTTTGTAGTGAAGTTTGGATAGAAAAGTCTTCCCTTTATTTTGGGGTCAACTCCTTTGCCATTGTCTTTAACAGAAGTCATCCAATACTCATTTTCTTCTTTCAATTCCACTAAGATTATTCCTTCCTGATCGCTTGGAATAGATTCAATCGCATTATTTAAAAGATTGACGTAGATTCGAACAAATTGCTCCCTGTCAAGGCTAGCCATGGCCTTTTCAATTCCATTTAAGTTTAACTCAATTTCATGCTTGTCGTTTTGATAAAGTGAAAATGCATGTTTTAATATCTCGACCAAATTCAAATCCTCTGATTTTAATTCAGGCATTTTAGCAAAGTTTGAGAATGCCGTAGCAATGGACGAAAGTGTGTCTATTTGATGGATAAGTGTTTCGCTGACTTGCTTTAAGTGCTTACCCCAATCTGGTGACTGATCATCGTAACGACGTTGCAAAAATTGAATACTCAATTTCATGGGTGTAAGTGGATTCTTAATTTCATGCGCTACCTGTCGAGCCATTTCTCTCCAAGCTGATTCTCGTTCTGATTGGGCTAAGAGTTCTGCCGACTGTTCCAAATCAACCAACATCTTATTATATACTCTTACCAAACTCCCTATTTCGTCATTTTTAGTGTATTCAATGGCTGTGCTGTGTGTGCCCAAGCGTGTACTTTGCAATTTGTTTTCGATCAACCTTAATGGTTGAGTAATCTTATTAGAGATGATGACTGAAACAAAAATGGCAATCAAAATCATAAAGAGGTGCAGATTGATTCCTGTAAGGATTAAATTAAAAAGTTCTGATTTTAGATCCTGACTTTTTATGAAGTAAGGGAGATTGATAAAAGCCAAGCGCTGATTGTCGGCATCAACGAGGCTTTCATATGCTGAGAGATATTCCATATTACCAATCTGTTCTTTATGTATAAAGTGAGTTCGTTCTTTATAGAAGAGTTGATAAAACGCGGAAAAATTCATCTGTTCGCCTTGCAGTTTTTTATCAAAAATTTCTTGCCGCGATGAGGCAATTAATTCTCCTTTGATATTGTAAAGATGTATATCGGCAAAGATCAAATTAGATATTTGTTGTAATCTTTCGGTAATGCTATTCTTATCAGGATTGAATTGGAGCTCCGGAATTATTTCCTGCTTTATAATCTGTAATTTCTCACCTAATTCTTTATTGTGCTTATGGTTGAACTGTTCAATATTATAATAAATACTACCTCCTCCTAGTAGAAGGAAAAAAAGCATTAAAACGGCAATTATCGAATATTGTATTCGATACTTAAAACTATATTTTAATCTCAGTCGCCATGGGAATCGCTCTATAAAGCCAATGATTATAGTGAAAATATAGAAAAGAATAAAGATGTAGGGTATGCTAATGAATTTTTTAAACCAGGTAATTTCAGGCGAACTGAGAACAAGAGAATTCTCTCCGAAACGGTAGATCAGATGTGAATAATGATCCAGTTTTTTTAAGGCATGGCTGTCTTTTGAGTTGCCAAAACCAGCATCGTTTAGGTAATAGTTGAATTCGCCAGACGAAGCAATTAGTTTACCCTTACGGTATTTTCCATAGGAATAATCTTTTCCCATTGCCAGAACTCTAAGTTTTTCATCGAGAAGAAGATCAGGATAACCCAGACCTTGCGATCTTGATTTAGAATCGAGACGAATAAAAATACGGTGGCTATCCTTTCCTGATGACTCAATTTCAATCTTCCCCAAATAGGAAACCATCCCATCGTATTCGTTTAAGTTGTAGAAGTTACTGCCAACGATAATTTCACCGTTCTTAAGAATCATTTCCTCGAAGAATTCATAGCAGTTTCGAATTTGATTATCAGGTTCTACATTTAGTTCATCTTTTTCACCACAAATTGTGATTTGTATGTGGAATTGTTCCCAGTAGCCAACTAGGAAATTGGTTATCAGGTAGTCTGTGATTTTAATCTCGTTGGAAACAAGACTTTTACAAAGCTGCTTTAAATTGGGATCAGAGGTTATTTGTTTTTCTAGTTCTATAAGTAAAGCTTCTGATGTAGGACTGTATTCAGAATATAAGTTAAGTGTTTCGAGAACACGCACCTGTTTTTCCTTTTGATCCGAAAATGTGTTTATTCGATTGCCAATAAAAATAGAAACACAAAGTAGTAAGCTGATGAAAAAGGTGTGAAAGTAATTAGGCCTAACAAACTTATCGATGAGAATAATTGCTGATAATAAAGAGAATTCGAAAGCTAATTCCAACCGATCAATAGGCATACCCATTATTTTTTTTAAAAGGAATATGATGCCAAAGAAAAGGGTGATTACTAAAAACCTAAAGGGTATTGAGATCTTATCTTTAATACTTCTATTGGTGAGTTTACCAAGAAGAATAAGGCCATAAAATAGTTGAATCAATACCACTAAACCTAATATGGAATAGATCCAATTGCTTTTAATCTCAAACATCTGGAAGGATAAACTCGAATCTAAAACCAGGTTTTTAAAGAGAATGCTGATGGTCGCATATAGAAGATAAAAGAATATCAGATTTATGAATAAGAAAATATAGTTGTATGTCAGAGCTCTATTTCTTAGCATAACCTGATAAGGGAAATACTTAGTGTAGGCATAAATAAAACTGAATATGAAGAAGCTGTTTATGGCAAAGTCTCCCAAGGAAGGAAAGTAGAATGAAGATGCGAAAAGGACCGGTGAGAAGAGCTCCATACTTGAAAAAATATTGGGAATACCTTTGCTTAGCATGATATATCGGATCCAGATCAATAGAAAACCAAAGGCTAGAATACCGATGCTGCGGAACCATAGTTTTTTTCGCATCCTAATGATTTGAATAGCTAATAGAACACCAAACAGTAAACTTAATAAGTAGAAATAGACCGCCTTATTAAAATCGGGTTGAGATAGAAAATTGTCCTTTTCTTTTTCTAAACTGAAGAGTGCTTTCCCTTTGCTATTTTTGATTGCATTCGGGTCATTATCATGAATATGTATAATGAAGGAATCGGATAAATTGAATGCTTTTGCAAAATGATTTTTTAGGTATTTATTCTCATAAGTATATTGCCTTTGTATCAATATCAGTCCTATAAGCTGTTTTTGGGCAAGCTTCGTTTTTTTGATGTAAAACCAGGCATTGTCAATGAATTCAATTTGAGATTCGAATTCTTTATTGATAATGGAAAGCGGAAGGTTGATTGAATTATTACTCCAATAAATCAAGCTGTCATTCTCAACTGCAAATAATGATAGTTCCTTATTTTTTAGTTCAGCTTCTTCTTTACTGAGGTTATCATTTTCAGGAATAAACTCATTTTGTTTCGATAAAGTCTCAGCCAGGTAGCTTATATATTTATCAAGTAAGGCTTCTTTTTCAAGGAAAACTTTCTGAAAATGATAAAGTTTAGTTTCTGAATTCTTATCTGTATTCGCCTGGTTATCAATCCTTGTTCCAATAAGGATTGAAAGAGAAAAGAGGATACTTAGAAAGATGATGAGTTTGTTTTTTTTCAAGACCTGGAATATAAGTGATGATAGATGAATTCAATCCAGATCCTTTGAACAAGTTTGATGCCAATTCTTTTGAAACATCAATTATTTAGCTGATTTAGATCGAAATTTATACAGCTCTTAAATTAGCATAATTTAGTGAGATGATCAAACGTGATGATAAGGTTCGTTGCGCAGGATTGTCATTGCTCTGTAAAGCTGTTCTGTAAATATCATGCGAATCATCTGATGTGAAAAGGTCATCTTGGAAAGGGAAATTTTACCCTGTGCTTGCTGGTAGACCTCTGGAGAGAAGCCATAGGGACCACCTATTACAAAAATAAGGTTCTTGATACCGCTAAGCATTTTTTGCTCGATAAATTGCGAGAAAGCTGTTGACGAAAATTCTTTGCCACCTTCGTCCAATAGAATCATTAAATCACCACTTTTTACTTGTGCCAAAATCAATTCGCCTTCCTTTTGCTTTTGCTGCTGCTCCGAAAGATTCTTGGTATTTTTGATATCAGGAATAATCTTCATCTCGTAAGGCATGTAGTGTATCAATCTCTTTTGATATTCCTCAATGCCTTTTATCACAAAGTCTTTATCTGTTTTTCCAATGACAAGTAAGGTGGTTTTCATATTTGATATGCTGATTTATTAAACAAATTTCAGAGTTTAGATTAAACTATTTACTCTTTCATTCGTCTATGATAAGTGACAAAGTTTTTGATAGGACAAAGATAGGATCAGAAGATCTGAAATAAAATATAAAGTGTCCTTTAATCAGGATAATAAAGTGAAAAGATAAATTTTTAGTACTTTCTTATTACCTTGCGTTTTAAATTCAGCATGGTATTTGTTCTAGTGAGTTTGAATTTAAGATAAACATTCATTTTATGAGATTTTTAAAATACATACTTATCATTACTATTCAGGTTTTGAGTATTACAGCCTTTGCGCAGCAGAGCCAAGATTTGCCCGAGGGATTGGTAACTGCTTTCCAACAAGGGAACAGTATTAGTTTGGCCAATTTCTTTAGTGATAGAATTGAGTTGAAGATTCAAAACAAGGAAGCGATTTATAGTCGATCGCAAGCTAAGCAGATAATGGCTAAGTTTTTTGCGCAATGTAAACCTAAGAGTCTAAAGAAAAAGCATATTGGGGGTAAACCTAACTCGCCTTACTTTATTGGAACCTTATTCACCAATAATGGCAACTATAGAACCACTTTCTTGTTAAAGGGAGATGGGGATAAGGTGGTCATTCATCGATTGAGTTTAGAACTCGAATAGAATTTAAATGAAGGATATAAAATTAGGGGCTATCGATAATTTGATAGCCCCTAATTTATTTACAAGTCTAATCTTTTTTGTGCAGTGTTATCTTTCAATTCCCAGTCGATTGGTTCCAATCCTTGTTTGATTAGGTAGTTGTTGGCCTGACTAAAAGGCTTGCTGCCAAAGAATCCTCGGTGTGCCGATAGTGGAGAAGGATGAGCCGACTTTATGATGTGATGCTTTCTGCTATCAATCTGTATCCCTTTCTTTTGAGCATAGGATCCCCATAGGATAAAAACAAGTTTTTCTCTTTTCTCAGATAAAGCTTTGATGGCTGCATCGGTAAATTCTTCCCAGCCTTTTTTCTGATGCGATCCTGCTTCATTTGCTCTAACTGTTAGCGTTGCATTAATCAGAAGAACACCTTGTTTGGCCCAATCTTCTAGATTGCCCTTACTCGATATGGGAATTTTTAAGTCTTTATTTATCTCCTTATAAATGTTTCTCAAGCTTGGCGGAAATCTCATCTCATCATTTACCGAGAAAGCCAAACCATTAGCCTGTTTAGGGCCATGATATGGATCCTGACCCAGGATAACAACCTTTATATCCTCGAATGGGCATGTGTTAAAGGCCTTGAATATGAATTCCTGAGGAGGATAGATCTCATTCTCTTGATATTCAGTATCAACAAAATGTTCTAATTGTTTAAAGTAAGGCTTTTCAAATTCAGTTTCAAGATTCGCTTTCCAGCTATCACTTATATTTTTATTCATAATTTATTCGGTTTTATGCGAAGATACGACTAATTGATGAAACGATTTGCTGATGTGATGATGTGATGATGTGGTGGTGTGATGATGTGGCATCTGAAGATGATTTCTGCGATAATCAGCGTTATCTGTGGGAAACATTTTAGGAGGAAGTCATAAAAAGAAAAGGGATTACAGCCAATGACCGTAATCCCTTTTTGATTGTTAGTAGGTACTCTTATTTAGTCGGTTTTCTTTTTCAAGAAATTTATAATTAATTTGATTACATGCAGTGAATGTATTTTTCCACGATAGCCATAATTTCCTGATGATGACCTAAGATACGATCGTTAAGACCATTGTCGTTGTATGCCTTAAGGCCAGCAGCAACAGCATCGATGCTTCCAGGAGGGAAGATGTTGTTGTTTTCGAAAACTTCACGCTTAGCCAATAGGCTGTCAGCACTCTCGAAACAACAAGTTGGCAATTGCTCTAGTTTCTCAAGTCTCTCAGAGAAGTTTGAACTAAAGATATCCATATCAGCATATAAAGCTTCAGCTCTTTCTAATGCTTTTTCATCATTTAAACCGTGTTGTACAGCTACGATCAAACCAGCAACCAGCATATAAATGTCTGCGGATCCATCTGGCACGCGGAACTCAAAAGTTTGCTTGCTTGAGAAGTCACGAGTATCAGCTTGTTGCTGAGGATTCACCTCTTTAATCATGTCTTTAGAACCTAACCATCCAAGAGGTACACGTACCAAAACAGAACGGTTACGATCTCCCCAACATACGTAAGTTGGTGCTTCCTGATGAGGAACTAGACGTAAGTATGATGTTGGGATTGTATTTCCAAAAGCCGTTAAAGGACCAGCAAGATCCATGATACCAGCAATACCTTTTTTAGCAATATCGCTTAGTTTACCATTCTCAACACATAGGTTTTTACCATCTTTCTCAAGCATCATGTGAATGTGAAGACCTGATCCGGCTTTACCTACTGTAATTTTTGGAGCCCAGCTTACTAGCGCTCCTTCGCGAGCTGCCAACATACGAACGATCCATTTACCAATCAATAATTGATCAACGGCATCTTCTGCTTCAACTGGGATAAATTCAATCTCGTGCTGCTCGTAACCATCTTCACGAATAATGAAGTTACCTACTTCTGAGTGACCATATTTAATTTTACCACCACACTGAGCAATAAGTACCATTGCTTCGCGACGTAGGTTCTCCCACTGAGTAAAAGGTTGAGAATCATGATATCCTTTTTGGTCTTCGCCAGGATAAAGCTCAGATTTTGTACTTTTAATATAGTACTCCAACTCACCCATAGCCTTGAAAGTCATCCCTGTTTTTTCCTTAAAGCAGTTATGCGCTTTTTTAAGGATATGCTCTGGTGCACTCTCTAAAGGCTCACCTTGAGCTGTATAGAAAGAACAAAGGATATCTAAAGTTGGAATCTCTGAGAATGGATTTAAGAAAGCTGTCTTGAAACGTGGAATCACGTATAAGTCACTAGAACCGGCTTCGATAAATGGGAATAGACTTGATCCGTCAACACGCTCACCTGTACTCAAGATACTGTCAAGGTGGTTACGGTCAGTTATAATAAAGTTTAATGTTTTTAATTTACCATCGTTAGCAATGTAACGGAAGTTAATCATCTGAATGCCATTTTCTTCGATGTAACGAATCAAATCCTCTTTAGTGAATTCATTTGGCATTTTCTGTAAGTACTGAACCAACTTGTTTGGGTTCAAAGCAACTGAAGCATTTGTCATGATGCAATTATTTATTTAATGTTTGTGTTTTTTAGCTTTTATCTGATGCGGGCATATTTTTATTATTGACTCATTATAAATAGATATGACTTATAACGATTGCATGCTTACATCTTTGTTTTCTTTCAATTGCTAAAATAGAGGAGTTACCCCTTGCTTTCCAAGCAGAACAGTAGAATTCGGATATTGATGAAAAAAGCCTTGTAAGTGTTGTCTTTATTGGGTTTCTGTCTGTTTTATGACTACTTGTAGGAAGAGTTTTTTTCTGTTGTACAGCACTTTGTTTTTGAGCTTTCCAAGCCTAAAAAAGTGAATTTGAAGAACAGCCCCCCTTTCTAATGGTAGGGTGACTAAAAAGGATGTGTTTTTACTATACTTGATCCCTATTGGGGATATGGTAGTCTTCTTTTATAAGTTAGTAATTGTTGAAAACACCCTCATTTTGATCACACCCCATGCAAAACGTCATTTTTTTGATCTTTGTCGCAAAATAATTGAATAATTCTACTCTAAAAAGGCATAAAAATAAAACGCACCCCTGTATTTTATTCTTTTTTATCCTTAAGCTGATTCCGTACTGTTAATTAGGGGCGATTCTGATTGAATATCTGTTTTGCAGTTCTCTTATTCTGGTTTTGAAACCTAAGACGTGAGGAAATTCATCTTGTTATTATTCCTCAGTGATAATGAGTCTGTTTTCTAGTTTAGGATGCAAGGTTTTTCTTTTTTCGCAGTAGGCGTACAAGATTTTGTAATCGGTTTCAGCTTGGGATTCATCGATTAGAATTTCGTAATCGCCTTCTAGTTTATTCAGAAGATAGCTGTTTAGACTTAAAGTGAGCCACTCTTCATCCTTGAGTTCTTCATTTTCGTGTTTGATTATAATCTCCTTGGTTTTGGCTGAATAGATATAGGATATCCCTGAAACGTGGAGTAGTTTCCCATTTTTATCTTCAACGCTGCTCATTAGTATTTCTTTTAGTTCGGAGACGGTTAAAGCGATTTGACAAATTTTATTTCCAAAAGGGAGCAGTGAACGAGCGGATTTTACCGTGAAATTTCCAGCAGGGATATCAGTACGAATGCCAGAACCATTGATAATGGCGACGTCCGATTGGTGATATTCTCTAAAGGCATCCGTAATGAGATTACCAGCTAAACTTTCTTTTTCGATACCATTTCTAAAACTTAAGGGAACCTCAAGTATGCTCAGTGTTCTCGATAGTTGTTGTTCCATGTCCTTTTGGTAATACTGTTCTAGCGTCAATAAAGTAGAATCAGATGCAACTTTGTGATCCAAAGGGATGATATCAATTTTAGGATTCTCGTTTTTAGAGAGGCTAATTCGGGCAACAGAACTCATATTACCAGCAGTCGAAACAATTGGCGTACTTCCTTTATAAAAGATATTACTCTCGTGTTCGAATTGTTCTTCGCTAAGGATTAAATCAATCTCAGGAAACTGATTCAGAATTTGTCTGTTATTTTCCAGATTGGTTTGGCTCAGTACAACGATGAAATCAACTTTTTTTAAATCTTCATTCGTCATCACCTCTGTAAGGGCTACGATTAGATCTTCCTGCAGAACATGATTATCCTTTGCACTCGTGTTCATTGCATCGGTTAGGCCCAAAAATGCAATCTTAAGATCATTGACCTCCTTAATAATATAGGTGGGTAAATTTGCAAAGCTGTCACCATCTCTATTTTTAAGGTTTGAGCTGAACCATTGTGCGTTTGATTTTGATATTAAATGGATGCAGTGTGCGGCTCCATAATCGAATTCGTGCTGGCCGAAATTGCAAAGATCCACCGGTATCTGATTAAAAGCTTCAATCATTGGAAATCCTTTGTAGATTCCTCCAAAGAGAACACCACCACATAAATCACCACCATGCAAAACGATTGTATTGGGATTTGTTTCCTTCATCTGGTCGACTATTGTTTTTAACCGAGCCATTCCTCCGCGTCCCCCTTCTACATCATCCAAAGGATAAATTTGATGTGCATCAGTAAAATAAAGTAAATCAACTTTCTGAGCTTGTGAAGAGAAGGAGAAAACAAAGAGAAAAATGAATAGAAATCGATGGTTCATGACGCTTATTACTTTATATTTTTAGTTTATCTAGCTTGAAATTAACAATTTGAATCAGATATGCCTAAGCATAATTTGATTACTTGTCAAAAATAGGCCAGTTGTTTTTTATTTCTTCACTTTTAGAGGAGATGTCTGAAGGACTTGGGGATGTGTTTCGGTAAATTTTCGTTGTCGGTGTTTTTCTATTAAATAATTCTCCAAACGCCTAAGCCAAACTAGGATGATAGCAAACAAAAACCGAGGGATAATCAGAACAGGAATAGAGTAGCCCAAACTTAAAAACAGAAGAGGATCTTCCAGTTGTGAGTGAGATATGGCTAGATGGTGATTCAGAAGGTCGCATTCTTTCTGTTTAAGTTGACCTTCTTCAACTTTCTGAAGCATGACGGCAGAACCATAAGCTAAGCCAATAGTGTTACCTACCACCCATAGGAAAGAAGACTCCTTGGGTAAGCCCATTAGTTTCATCAATGGGGATAGAGGCTTGGTCAGATATTTTAAAATGCCAAACTCCTCCAGGCAGCGCTGTACAATAAGAAGCGCATTAACCAGAATAACAATTTTAAGTAGAGTGACACCAATTTGAGGTAGCCATTCGATGATGGCTTGTGTCAAATCTCCATTCTGAGTCTGATAAGAGAATGTTCCATCAGAAGGGCTGCCCGGGAGAATAAAATTGAGCACTGCTCCAACAATAAAACTAGAGACTAAGCGCAGCAAGAGCATGCGTGTTGCCGAAGAGCCTGTTTTCTTAAGAATGGCTGTTTCGATGAGGAAGCCATGTGAGATAAGGCACATCACAGCCAATATGGTACCATCACGAACAGGTAGTGCCAAGGTGGTGAGAACAGCCACAACCGAATAAATGTTGGTGAAGATGCTGGTGATTAAAACCAGTGCCGCAACCCCAGGCAGACCAATGATTTGAAAGATAGGGCTGGTGTATTCGGCCATAATGACCAGCAAACCAAAGTAATCCAATAAAAGAACCGCGAATGAAACGGGAAGGGTAAGTTTGATGAGCCACAGTGAGGTTTTTAAACCCACAGGTAAAGCCTGTTTCACACACATTAATAATCTGTTATTGAAATCTTTCATGAGATTCTGTTTCCAAGTTTGAAGTTGCAAAACTAAAAAAGAATTTTGTTGTTATTGATATTTTGGTTTTGATTATTTGCTCTTCTTTTTTTACCGCTAATCCCGAAAAAACTCGGGACGCTAAGTTTTTCACGCCAGGCCCTCAAAGAGAAAAATTCTAATTTACTCGCAAGCTCGTTAACATGTTAGTGTTCATCTGTGTAATTTGTGGACAGTTTCATTTTCTCTTTTTAAACGTAAAGGAACACGTTTTTATCTGCGTTCATCATTGTAATCTGCGGGAATCAAGGAACTACTTTATAAGATCAACAGCTTCTGCATTCACAACCTGCATGAGGTCACCAGGCTTTAGTTTAACTCTGAATTTGACTTTCCCTCCACTCACAATGACTTGTTCCATTTTGCTTGAGCTAAGTTCAAGAAAAGTTTTGTAGAGTTTCTTCATGCCGATAGGCGAACAGCCCCCTTTGATATAACCCGTGTTTGGCAATAGTTCCTTTTCAGGAAGCATCAAAATCTTTTTTTCTTGGGCTGCACTTGCAGCTTTTTTGAGATCCAGTTCGTTGTTAAGGGGAATAATAAAGACGTAGAGTTCGTTGCTTACACCACGAGCCACAAGTGTTTTGTGAATGAGTGAGGCATCTACATCGGGATTATTTGAATCACTCAAGTCAATTGAGTCTTTAGCCTCGTAGCTAATCTTGTTTTTATCCAGTATTCGTAATGCGTTTGTCTTAATCGTCTTGCCCATAATCGTTTTTCAATCTGATGAAGCGAAGTTAGGAAAACTGACTATTTCACGCAAAGTGCGCAGAGAATTTAAGCGCAATCCCCGAAAGTTTTCGGGGCGCAAAGAGATGGGTTGAAACCTTTGCGTGGAATTCGAGCTTGGTATAAATTAAACTTCATTTTTTGGCTTGATCCAAAAAACGAAGCAAAAAAGATCAAGGCTGCTTTTAAAAGATTTTTCTTATTTGCCTTAAGCTTAAGTGCGGCCGGGTGATTTTCGAACAAAGTTCTCAACTTCCCGGTCTTTCTAAAGCTTTCGTTAAGCGAAATATCTTTAAAAAGAGGCCATTTATTTTAATGATGTGCTTCTGAGCGCACTTTGTCAGTCTGCCGTGAGGCTTGCTACTCTTGTAGAAAGAGGAAGAGGCAAGGATCAGACTGGCTTGATTTTTGATTCGCGAACTAAATTTTCAAATGCGCTCATGAGCCCAGCGGCTTGAGCGAAAGAATAAAAAAAACCGCTAGCAAGTCTGCTAACGGTTATATAAGTATTCGATATAAGTTTATCTATAGATTAATGACATCGCCCGTGGCATACTTAATGGTCTTAAACTCATCGTAAAAACGAACCAGAGTCGGGAAATCGACACAATGCATAGGGTAGATGTGTTCTACATTTTCCGCTTTAAAATACTCAATGGTTTTTCTTACAGTAGCTTGAATTTTTTGTGTGAGATGAAAACCACCCACCACAGCATAAAGATCTTGATCTGTTACTTCTTTGGCATACTCGCATATATTGCAAATGCCAGCATGCGAACAACCCGTTAATACAATTACGCCTTTGGCGGTTTTTATGGCTATGGCCGAATCGTCGAGCATGCTGTCACCCTTGTGCTCTCCCTTTTCGAAACTCATTACTCTTGGTATCTGGCCCAAATAGAAAATACCAGGAGCGAATTCCAGACTTGTTTCTGAGGCAATAAGCTCAAAGTCGCGATTAAATAAATGTGCCTTCTCTTCCGAAACTTTCTCAAGAATATGCGGGTGTAGAATCAATTTTTTCTTCTCCTTAAACTCATGACTAAGCATACCACTGGTATGATCCCAATGGTGATGTGATAGGACAACAAAATCAGTTTGATTTAGATCGATGTCCAGGGCATTAGCATTCTGCTTGTATAAGCTGGTATGTCCTGTGTCGAAGAGAATTTTGACCTGATTTGTTTCCACAAAAGCTGAAAAGCCCCATTCCGATCGACAAAATCGAGCGGCTCTTTTGCTTGTGTCGTTTTCGCAAAGTATGGTGATTTTTGTTTCCATAATTTCTATTTGCATGCTATGTGAAGGATCTTAACCTGCTATTTTTTAAAATTCAGATTTGCAATCCTTGCAATAATATACACTGTTTAGATTATTGAATGGCGTAAAAATGAGAAGTGACATGATAATTGCGATGATCTTCCTTATTTTATTTTTTCCCAATCCCATCTTTATGTTTTTTGATTGACAGTTGGGGCAAATCAACTCGGTCTTAGCATTTAACCCTAAAAGGGTACGGGCATTATCGTAGTCAGTCTCATGCAGCATAATTTGTATGCCAGAATTTAGAATGTGATTGTAATGCGGCATTAAATTTGAGAAATTCTCATTGGTAATAAAAACTTCGATACCTTCATTTTTCAGACGACCTTTTATGAGGTTTGCCTCAATAGCTGTTTCACAGGTCATTAATCGAATAATGCTCATAGTTTTGAGAGGATATAAATGAGTTTGATTTGTGTTAAAAAAGAATTTGCTGCAAAGTAACGAAACTAAGCAGCAAATTGCATAAGGTGTTGAATGGAATTAATAACCTTTTGCCTTCATCTTCGCCGCAAAATTCTGCCCAATTTTCATGCCCCACTGCTGACCAACCTGCATGGCCTCGCGAGTGAGTAGGGGTGTTTTCTCCGCAAATTTAATTCCTATAGGTGTTTTGTAAAACTTGATTAGCTCTTGCAAATCGGTTTGGCTTAAATGTTTTTTGTAGGCAGGAGCCAACATCACCACAAGCTCATTCATAGATGTTTTTTGAAACTCTGCCTCAAACTCTTTCCATACATCAGCAGAAACCTGTGGGTATTGGCCCTTATAGGCTGCTAACATTTGGTTGATGGCTGCTTGGAAGGTGGCTTCCGATCCTGAAACGTCAAACATTTCAGACAGTGTATTTTCATAAGCCTTATCACTTTGCGCAAATGACGAGAATGTGAATAGCATGAAGAATGCTAGGATGCTTAGTGTGTTTTTCATTGTTCTTATATTGGTTTGGTTTTTTAACGGTCTTGCTAAGTTGCTTGGGCGATTTGAAGAACCATCCCTTTTCAAACTACTATAGGTTTTATTTCTCGGACTCATTCCAAATTTAGCACTATCCGCCCAATGACTTGTATCTATTGTTAGGTCTTCGTGCTTTATTCTCAGTAGTCCACCTGTATGGTTGCGAAAGGATGACTATTTTATAAATCTTATTTGTAGGTTAAGTTTCATTTTCTGAACTCCATTTTCTGTATAAACTTTACCAAACCTATGCTTTGTCACGGAAGGGGTTTCCAGTTTGGTATTTTGAAACAAATAATCCTCAAAATTCTTTGAAAATAGAAATGATAACAAATTAAGTCTCCATCATCTTTGACAATTAAATATCCGCCAGTTGCTTGATAATTGCGAGTCCAAACTTCAGCTGCACGCATACCCAAAGCGTAATCAGTTAAAAATTTCTTAACTATTAATTCATACATCTTAGAATTAATGGCAAGGTTATAACCAATCGAATTTCTTATTGATACTTTTTTAGTGAATTTGGCAACTGTATTTTCAGAACTTATTTCATTTGAATAAAAAAGGACTATAATTTCAGCTAATATTTTATCAAAGTTATAATCAATTGTTTGAAGATTTGATTGAAAAGTCTCATTTTCAAATTATAAATTAGCTTTACTATTTTCTATTGATTAAAACCACGTGTGAAATATATTGATACCGATAAACAATCGCCTACTTTAAAAGATTCTCAAGTTGTTGGTGTTCCTCAAATTCGTTACGACAAAAGTGTTTTCGATGGGATACGAATTTTTACACGAGTGGGCGATGAGGCGAATTTTGATAATGGGCAAATTATTACCCAAACCAAATTTAAGGATACACGAGCTCGTATCGACCCTTCTAAGCCTGAAACACGGGAATATTACGCCTATTATGTGATAAAGGATAAAATCGTGGGTAAGCGTTCTAATATTATAAAAATTGAACTTGGTGCTGTGGTTTAAATCACGGCATTCCAATAAACTTCTCGACTATGTTTGAGTCATCAGTTGAGTGATGAGATTTCCAGATGATCATACTGGGGGTCTCATCTTTTTATTATAACCTATTACTTTCTCATTTTTATTTCAATGGTGAGTCTGGAGTTGTGTGTTTGGACTTGCAACAAAAATCTAGCAAGTCCAATTCTACCAACCAACTATTTCCCCTCCTTATTTTTAAGGAGGGGTGGCTTGCGAAGCAAGACGGGGTGGTTTAAAATCTAATCAATATTTTATGTAAATTGTATTGCTCAAATACACCAAAATGAAAAAGATTCACAACAAACCCAATCTTCTTGAATATAGAAAAAAACTCAGAAGACGTTCTACTGCTGCTGAGTCTACTTTATGGAAAAGTATCAAAAATAAACAAGTTGAAAATCTGAAATTCCAAAGGCAACATTCTATCGGAAATTATATTGTCGATTTTTACTGTCCTGAAATTAGATTAATAATAGAATTAGATGGCGCTTCACACGACAACTACCTATCTGAGGAGAAAGATCCAATTCGTGATAGAAAACTGGAGGAGCACAATTGCACTATCATAAGATTTGAAAACAGATATGTTTATGAATTTCTTGAAGAGATTATTGAAGCAATTAGATTGCACAAAATATTTCACCTCGAAAACAAAAAAAACATAGCTTCTTTCTGACCACCTCCCTCGAACAAGTTCGAGTACTTCTCCTTAAACTAAGGAGGAGAAACAACATACAAAACAAATGGAAGGACTTGCTTGAAGTTGCTATGTTTACATGTGCAGAGAGTTAATATATAGAGTTTTAAGTGTTTTATATATTAGGCTCTGATAAAAAAAATGAAAGATAAAAGTGTAGGGGCTAAAAACCATTCATCAAATATCTGAGTCAATGCATCTCGCTTTTTTGTAAATTGGTGTGTTAATTGGATATAATGAAAAAAACTAACCGACCTGTAATATATCCGAAGTGTAGATGTGAAGAGGGGAAAGAATCAGACTGGGAGCACACAAATGAATGCTGTATTGGTATTCGTCCCATTATAAGGAATGGCATCGGTCTTATTTTATCGATCTTAGCCATAACCTGCTTTTACGATTCACTCTCAACTATTATCTATATTGAAGATGAATCATTTTTCTGGGGCACGTTTTTAGCGGGCTTTGCTTTCACGTACCTGGCTTTTGAGGTGCTAAGGTCGAGGCCTATTAAGGAAGTAACGATTCGATGCCGAAATTGTGATTTTAAAGCCATCATCAATTTTAAGGAAAAGTAGAAAGTTTGGGGCATAAAAAAAGCTCCAATCTTTCGATTGAAGCTTTCTTCCGTACCCGGAGCGGGACTATGCATTTTTATGCTAATTTTTGAAGTGCCAGTAAAAATGGTAGGTTTTATAGGGTGTTTGAAGTGCGTTTCATAAAAAAACACACTTGAAGTAACTTAAACGTTCCCCAAAACGTTCCCCATCGTTCCCTTTTTTATATCTTTACTTCGTAACATAAACTATTTCGATGAGCGTTAATTTCTTCCTTAAAGAAATACAACCTTCTTAATTATATCAGATCCTAATTGTACAGCTTGTAGAGAAACATATAATGATATTAAAAAGATTGTAGATAATAATAAGGATGAAATGCAAATTGGGTACTCTTATTTTTCTGATAACATTAGTTTGTTAGGTTTGGTTCAAGAGGCTGCAAGTAGACAAGATCGGTTTTGGGAATGCCATCAATTGATTATGGAAAATCCAATTTCTAGTGATACAACTTATTATTATAATCTTCTTTCTCAAACAGGTATTGACTTAGACATATTAAAAAAAGATATGAATAGCCCAGACCTTGAAAAAGATATTAAAGAAAATTTCAAAAAAATCTCTCAAAGGAGTATTTATGGAACTCCAACATTTATAATGAATAACAAAATAATTACAAAAGAAGTTAGTTTAACGGGTTTAGATTATTTGATTAAAGAAGCAATCAAAAATCAATAATCTTATAGTAATAAGATTTCACTATCATATAATATTAAATACGTGAAAAATACCATTGTTTGTTTATTTAGCCTTTCAATTTTTAAGTGTCTAAGATTTATACTAATTGCATTATTAATTTTATCTTTTAATAACCTTAGCCATGCACAAAGTCACAATGTTTACGGCATTATCAAAGAAAAGGAAACAGGAGAAGTTATTCCTTATGCAACCGTTTTTATAAAAGGAACCCAAAATGGTTGTGTTTCTAATGCATATGGCTTTTACTCTTTAAGACTACCTTCTACAAATTGTAAACTGGTTTGTTCATTTGTTGGTTTTAAAAATTTCGAGAAAGATATTAATTCTCATGAAAATTTGAATTTTGACATATTTCTTGTAGTTAAGCAGACCGAGATCAATGAGGTAAAGGTGGTTGCCGAGAGTCAAGTGAATAATATTCTGACTTCTCTACCAGGGCAACAATCGCTCCAAACAAACTATGTGAAATCGATGCCTTCGTTAGCTGGTGAATCTGATGTTCTGAAAAGTATCCAACTTTTACCAGGAGTACAGTCAGCCAATGAAGGTTCTACAAATTTGCATGTTAGAGGAGGTAACTTTGATCAAAATTTATTTCTTCTAGACGAAGCACCAGTCTATAATCCATCACACGCACTTGGTTTTTTCTCTGTATTTAATACGGATGCTATTAGGAATATTGATTTTTATAAATCAATATTTCCAGCTAAATATGGTGGACGTCTATCTTCTGTTATCGATATTAAAATGAAAGAAGGTAATAGTCAAACTTTAAGCGGAAGTGGAAGTTTAGGTATTGCAGCAGCTAAAGTATGTCTCGAAGGTCCTGTTCTAAAGGGCAAAGGATCCTTCTTAATTTCGGGACGGTATAGTTACCTAGGAGCATTGGTTAATGCTTTTTCTGACTCGGGTATATTTGGAGCCTCTGATCCTAATATCAAAAATGGCTCATTGAGTGATAACGACATCAATTTCTATGACTACAATTTAAAAATGAACTATAATTTAAATACAAAAAATAGATTGTATTGGTCGCTTTATTCAGGTTCAGATCATTTTTATAGTGGCGCAATTAATTCTGAAAATCAGATGGATTGGGGAAATCGAACATCAACACTAAGGTGGAACCATATTTATAACACAAAATTATTTTCCAATACATCACTAATTTATAGTAAGTACAATTATGAATATGTGTTGCTTGAAAATAGCTTGAATTTTACATGGAGCTCGTCTATTAATCAGCTAGGACTAAAATCTGATTACGATTATATATTAAACTCTAAACATCGTTTAAATTTTGGTTTGGAGATTAATCGCCATATTTATCATCCAGGGAAGATTGAACCAAGGAATAGCTTGTCAAATACTAAAAGTCTTGAGCTTCAAAAAAGGAATACCGCAGATTACTCAATCTATCTTGAAGACAAACTAAAAATAACCGATAAATTTTTATTGAATGCTGGCTTAAGATATACTTTATTTACTAATCTGGGAAAGGCGGATATTAATACTTATAATCCAGGCACCGATAAAGTCATATCCGTTAAAAATTATAAAGCAGGTGAGATTATAAACACGTATTCAGGTATCGAGCCAAGAGTAGCTGTTGATTATTTATTAAATGACAAAACTTCTATAAAATTCTCTTACAATAAGACCAAACAATATGTGCATTTGATATCAAATTCGTCGGCAGGTCTTCCTACCGATGTTTGGTTGCCATCGAGTAAAAACCTGAAACCTCAAACTTCAGAACAATATTCCTTTGGCATTTACAAAAAGATCTGGGGTAAGCAATTAGAGGTTTCTGCTGAGGTGTATTATAAGAATATTCGTGATGTTGTTGACTATAAGGATAATGCGAATCTTTTTGTAAATGAACATATCGAAACACAGTTGTTAAGAGGAAAAGCGAAGGCTAAGGGTTTTGAATTTTATCTTAAAAAGAATTCTGGTAGGTTTCAAGGTTGGTTAAGTTACACACTGGCTGATGTGAAACAAAAAGTAATGGGAGTTAGTAATAGTGAATGGTATAATGCCAAATATAATGTGAGGCACAATCTAGCTTTAGTTGCATTATTCAATTTAGATGATAGATTTTCACTGTCTTCAAATTTTAAATTTAAGTCGGGAGGATATGTAACAATTCCACAAGGATTTTATACTTATCAAGGCAGTTCATTCCCATATTATACTGAACGAAATGGTTTCAAACTTGATAATTTTCATCAACTTGATTTTTCTTTGTCATATAAGAGTCGAAAAAATAAAACTAGAAGGTTAAAAAGCGAATGGATATTAAGCGCATTCAATATCTATAGTAGAGCAAATATTTTTAGCTTTTATGCTACAGTTGACCGTGGAGAAGTGAAAGCTTTTAAGATGTACTTATACAGAATGGTCCCTTCTTTAACTTATAAAATCAAATTTTAATCATTGTTCTTATGTATAGATATGTATTGATTTGTGTTCTTTTTACAAGTTTATTTTCGTGTAAAGAAGAATACCCTTTAAACTTAGAAAAGAATGATCCAATTTTAGTTGTTGATGCTAGCGTGAATAATTCAAAAGGACCACATTTTGTTCGATTGTCTAAAAGTTATTCTAAAATTGAAAATGGCAATTTTAAGGGGGGAAGTTCTGAAGATTCTGTAGACGAACCTGTTGATGATGCTTTAGTAATTGTAAAAGATAATAATGGTGTTGTTGACACATTAAAAAAACTCGATAATACTTTTTTCAATAGCTATAAAGATACTGAGTTTGGAAAAAAATATTATTATACAATTGAGCAAACTAATGGCAGTGTCGATACTGTTTTTATATTTCCTGATTCATATGATTTGAATAAAAATTCAATATACCAAACTAGTAAGATTGAAGGCTTACCAGGAAATACCTACACGATTCAGATAAAATGGAAGGATAAGACTTATAAGGCTGAAGAAAAAATGCCTCCATGTTTAGTTATTGATTCAACATCATATAGATATGAAAAAGGCTTACCTGGTAAAGATGGACATTATGTTCCTTTGTTGTATTTTAAGAACCCTTCAGATATTCATCAATATTACCTTTCTAATATAGATTCTAGAAATGATTTGATGAATTTGTTCCACTTAACTCAGTGGTATTATTCCGTTTTTGATACGGAATATTTTAATGAGTATGTTAATGGTGTTTTTTTAGAAGATGGCTACCCGAAAGATTGGTGGTCGGATAATTATGATCCTCGTTATGAGTTTAAGGATGGGAAATATACTGGCTTTTTCGATGTTAAGATTTCGTCTCTCTCTGAGAATGCTTACAACTATTATAAACAGCTTTCTGAATCTCTGGGACAGGATGGAGGAGCCTATAAGCCTGCTCCAGCTTCGGCACCAGGGAATATAAATAATGGAGCTTTAGGCTATTTTAAAGTTTCAGCAGATACACCATTAACCATTCAGATAGATAATTATGCCCCATATTAGTTAAATAATATTTTCAGCCTGTTAATCTTAAGTTTTTTTTAACTTAAGATCTGTTGGGGGCACATGTAATCCTCGTAAGTTTCTTACGGGGATTCGTTTTTATAGTTAAAAAATAATTGAGTACAGAAAGACCGATTGAGTAGGATAAGTGATCGGGATAGAATCGAGATACGATCGGGATAAATATCTCTTAAGTACCCTTTACAATAGCTCCATTATTAGATTTTATTCCCTGTATTGGCTTATCCCCTTGTGAAATGGGTATTTTCATTAATTTTTAGTTCATCTTTCTTTTAATTTGCGGCCTAACACAAAAGAAAAATGCCGCAACTCATTGTGAATTATAGCATTTCAAAGAAAACCAATTAATTATACTAGTAATCGGTATTGGATCGAGATAGAAGCGGGATATGATCTAGATACGAACTGGATAAATACCCCTTAATACCCCCTTTGTAATAGCTCGAATATTCCGTTTTATTCCCTGTATTGCTTATTTTCCTAGTAAAATGGGTGTTTTCATTAAATTGATTTGCCTTGCTATCAGAAAGATCGATTATGTAGGATAAATAATCGATATAGAAGCGGGATAGGTGATCGAGTTAGAAACTAGATAAATACCCCTTAAAAACCCTTTATTTAGATCTACTATTCTGTTTTGTGTCTTGTATTAACTTGGTAGAGGTTGCAAGCTTCATGAAAAAGTTTCTTTAAAAGATGAAAAAGAATGCTTTTTGAGATTAACCAGTAACGAAAGATTGGAATTTAAATAATGTTCTAGCGTTCCCCATTCCGTTCCCCTGAAAAGACAAAAGCCTCATAAACATTGCTGTTTATGAGGCTTTTTGTACCCGGAGCGGGACTTGAACCCGCACGGCCGTGAAGCCACTGGATTTTAAGTCCAGCGTGTCTACCAATTCCACCATCCGGGCATCCTTAACGGATTGAGCGAGAAACGAGACTCGAACTCGCGACCCCAACCTTGGCAAGGTTGTGCTCTACCAACTGAGCTATTCTCGCATAATGCTTTTTTGCTCCCTTCTAGTGAATCAACAAGGCTTTGTAGCCGTTGTTTTTTCGTTTTGACGTTGCAAATATATGCGCTTTTTTTGATTCTGCAAAAGAAAAAATGAAAATAGCTTCTTTTTTTTCACTTTCGCGGAATGCTAATAAAACCGCAGGGTTCGTGACTTGCTGAAAGTCAGAGAATCACTATTGAAATGAGTAGGCTGAAAAAAAAATATTTTTTTTTGAAAAACTTTTTCTCAGCCCAATCAAATCCTTGAAAGATTACAATCCTGATATCTTTTTTATCTCGCTAAGCTTATTTAAAGCTTCCAATGGCGTCAGATTATTGAGGTCCATGCCACGAATTTCATCACGAATTTGTTGTAGAACGGGATCGTCCATCTGAAAAAAGCTCATTTGGAAACCCTCGCGCTGTTGAGCAATTTCACCAACGGGTTTGGCCAAAGCTTCACCATTTTTGTTTCCCTCTAGCTGCAGCAGGATATCGTCGGCACGTTTAACTACCGATTTGGGCATGCCAGCCATTCGGGCTACATGAATCCCGAAACTGTGATTGGAGCCGCCAGGAACCAATTTACGTAGGAAAATCACCTTATTATTGACCTCCTTAACCGATACATTGAAATTTTTCACTCTATTGAAAGAATGCTCCATTTCATTTAGTTCGTGATAATGGGTGGCAAAAAGTGTTTTGCCCTTAAACTTCGGATGTTCATGAATGTACTCCACAATTGACCAGGCAATGGAAATGCCATCGTAGGTACTCGTGCCTCGTCCTAACTCGTCTAACAGAATCAGAGAGCGAGACGAGAGATTGTTCAGAATACTGGCTGCCTCGTTCATTTCTACCATAAAGGTCGATTCGCCCAATGAGATATTATCGGACGCTCCCACACGTGTGAAAATTTTATCCACATAACCGATTTTAGCCTCTTCAGCTGGTACGAAACTACCCATCTGAGCCATGAGCACAATAAGAGCCGTTTGACGCAGTAGGGCGGATTTCCCAGCCATATTGGGCCCCGTAATGATGATGACCTGTTGCTTGTCATTATCCAGATACACATCGTTGGCAATATAGCTTTCTCCAAGTGGAAGCTGTTTTTCAATCACAGGATGTCGTCCCTGTTTGATATCAATCACCTGCGTGTCGTTTATTTCAGGACAATTGTAATGATTCTCCTTGGCCAGTTTGGCAAAAGAAAGTAAGCAATCCAGTCGGGCAATCATCGAGGCATTCAGCTGAATGGAGCTGATGTAATCGGTGATGCTAATCACTAAATCGTTGTATAATCGAGTTTCAAGAGCCAGAATTTTTTCTTCAGCGCCTAAAATTTTCTCTTCGTAATCTTTTAGTTCCTGAGTGATGTAACGCTCAGCACTCACAAGGGTTTGCTTACGTATCCATTCCTCAGGCACTTTATCTTTATGGGTATTTCGAATTTCGATATAGTAACCAAACACATTATTAAAGCCAATTTTTAAGGACGGAATCCCCGTGCGTTGGCTTTCACGAACTTGCATCTGCAATAAATAATCCTTACCCGAAAAAGCAATCTTTCTCAAATCATCAAGAACATCAGATATCCCATCGGCTATAACACCACCCTTGCTTACCATTGCCGGAGGATCGATCTTAATTTCATTCTCAATTTTCTCACGAATGCTTTGACATGGATTCAGCTGTTCTCCAATCTTAACCAGATTTTCGTTGCCAGATTGCAAACAGTTGGCCTGAATAGGTTCAATGGCAATAAGGGCATTCTTGAGCTGTACCACCTCACGAGGTGAGATTCGACCGACTGCCACTTTGGATATGATACGCTCTAAATCACCTATCTGTTTAATTTCATCTTCTATTTCCCAGGATTTTTCTTCATTCGTATGGAAGTATTTTACTACATCCAAGCGGTTGTTAATGCGAGCAGGGTCTTTCAATGGAAGGGAAATCCATCGTTTTAACAAACGCGATCCCATGGGTGAAAGGGTTTTATCCATCACTTGCGATAGGGTTTGAGCCCCTTCGTTGAGTGCGCCAAAAAGCTCCAGATTGCGAAGTGTAAACTTATCCAACCACACATAGCGATCTTCTTCAATTCGTGCAATTTGTGTGACGTGACCAGCCTGCGAATGCTTGGTGAAATCTAAATATTGTAGAATAGCTCCCGAGGCAATAATTCCATCCCTCAAGCTATGTACACCAAATCCTTTTAGGGAATTGGTTTCGAAATGTCGTAATAATCGGTCTTTAGCAGCGGTTTCTGTAAACACCCAATCGTCCATGGTGAAGGTGTAGAACTTGCCACCAAATAATTCATGGAATAGTTTCTCTTTCCCTTTCTGATAAAGTACTTCCTTAGGTTGGAAATTGCCCATCAGTTTGTCGATATACTCAAAACTCCCTTCAGCGGTTAAGAATTCACCTGTTGACACATCAAGGAAGGCAATTCCTGCCGATTTCTTTTCGAGATGCACGCAGGCTAAGAAATTATTTTCTTTATGCTCGAGTATATTGTCGTTGTAGGATACTCCTGGTGTTACCAATTCCACAATGCCACGCTTGACAAGGGTTTTGGTCTTTTTTGGATCTTCCAGTTGCTCGCAAATAGCTACGCGCATACCCGCTCTTACCAATTTGGGTAGATAGGTATCAATAGCATGATGAGGGAATCCAGCCAGTTCAACATAGGAGGCAGAGCCATTGGCTCTTTTTGTTAGAGTAATTCCACATATCTCAGCTGTGCGAATGGCATCATCAGAGAAAGTTTCATAAAAATCGCCCACACGAAACAATAAGATGGCATCAGGATGCTTATCTTTTATGTCGTAATACTGTTTCATTAAAGGGGTCTCAACTGCTTTTCTTTGCTTTGCCAAGGAATGATATTTTAAGGCCTGTTTCTTTGCGAAATTCATCACAATTCAACTGGCTAATGAACTGCTTCTATTAACTGTATGCTTGCCGACAATCTCCACTTTATTTGTTATAATCAACAGTTTGGGCGAATGTCAAATAATTTCTTTTTCGACCTGAAAAATGAATCAGGGAAGGTAAAATAAATTTAGAACAAATATAAGCTTTGGCTGAGACTTATTAAAAAGAGCATGATGGTTTATTGATACAAAAAAGCTTTTAATTTCTAATTCTTCGCGGAGAAGGCAGATGAAATGCAAAATTGCAAAGCTTTACTGGTAAAGTGAAATAAACTTTGTGTTATGGTGAAAAGCTTAGTGCTCTTTACGTGAATTTCGTTTTAAATAGATGATTATTTTGCAAAAAGTACCTCAATGTCTTTTTATATTGATCTTTTCTTGCAATATTTAATGATCAATAAAAACCCCAAAACCCAATTTGAATTTCCTTATACTATGAATACTATTCTGATCGTTGGCGCAGGCCTTTCATCCACTAGCCTGATAGAATACCTTTTAAAACATGCAGAAGAAAACCTGTGGCAAGTTCGTTTAGCTGATATGTCATTGGAGCTTGCGGAAAGTAAAATTAAGCAGCATGCCCATGGTTATGCTTTTAAGTTTGACGTGTTTGATAAGGAAGAGCGAGCTAATGAAGTCGAAAAGGCTGACTTGGTGATTTCCATGTTGCCACCACCTATGCATCCCATGCTTGCTCGTGAGTGTGTGAAACAGACTAAGCATTTTATAAGTCCTTCATACATCACTCCAGAAATGCAGATTTTGCACAAGAAGGCGAAGACTAAAGGTGTTCTTTTAATGAATGAGTTGGGTGTTGATCCTGGAATTGACCATATGTCAGCCATGAAAATTATTGACGAAATTAAGGCAAAGGGTGGTGAATTGTTGAGTTTTAAATCCTATTGTGGGGGTATTCTAGCACCATCTTGCTCAACTAATATTTGGCAGTATAAATTTACATGGAATCCTAGAAATGTCGTTACAGCAGGAAAAGGGGTGGCTACATATAAAGAGAAAGGGCAATATAAATACCGTCCTTATCAGCAAGTTTTTGCACATCCTCTAGAGACAAGTATGCCGGAATATGGCGATTTCGAGGTTTATCCAAACAGAGATTCTCTCTCGTATAGAAACTTGTACCATATAGAATCGATTCCAAGTATTTTGAGAGGAACGATGCGTCGACCAGGATTTTGTCAGGCGTGGAATGCCTTTGTTAGCTTGGGCTGTACCGATGAATCTTATGTGATGCGCGATTCTGAAAATCTGACCTATGTGGAATATATTGAGAGCTTTTTACCTCATAACGAACGATCAGTTGAAGAGCGATTTGCTGATTGTATAGGTGTTTCGGTTTCTGATCCAATCTTGGAAAAATTTCGATGGTTGGATTTATTCTCTGACAAGAAAGTGGGTGTAAAGGAGGGAACCCCGGCCTTAATTCTTCAAAAGATATTGGAGGAAAAATGGACGCTTGATCCTGATGATAAGGACTTGTTGGTGATGCAGCATCAGTTTGTTTATACCTTGAATGGTCAGCAAAAGAGAATTACATCTTCGATGAGTTATGAAGGTAAAGATCAGCAACATACGGCTATGGCTTATACGGTTGGTTTGCCTATGGCTATTGTCGCTAAATTAATTTTACAATCGAAAATTAATTTGACCGGTGTGCAGATACCAATCGCAGCACAAATTTATGAACCTGTTTTAAAGGAATTAGAAAGACTTGGTGTTTATTTCACCGAGACGATAGAAGATTGTGAGTAATCTTATTCTGATTTTCTTAAGTTTGTAGATCAATCAGCGATTAACTTCATGAGAAATATTATTCTGTTTTCCCTCTTAGGGCTTTTAATTTTGGTGTCATCATGTAGCAGTTTGCCTGCACTTCAATCATCGTGGAATCGTACTTCGTCTATTAATAATTCTTTGGATGAGAAAGAAGCGAATGTGTTTTTCCATGAAGATAAGTTGACTCTAAAATTGTCTAATGATGCGAACTATCTCGATATTATTATTGCAAGTAACTCGCCGTTGACTCTAAATAAGATCTATAATTTGGGACTTAGTGTTTGGTTGGACCCGCAGGGTAAGAATAAACAAATATTTGGCGTTAATTTTCCACTACCCGTTGAAAAACCTTATTCACGAACTGCCTTTCAAAATTATATTAGCCGATTAGATTCGAATCAACTACAAGAGGAATTATTCGATCGCTTTCAGAAATATGAGTATGAAGATGTTCGTTTGAGAGAAAATATACGTGTTTCTACTTTAGATCAGGATGAAGCTTGTCAGGTTCGCTTGAATTCCAATGATCAAATTCTGTTTTCATACCATATTAGAATCAGCCTAAAGAAACTAATGGGATCTGATTTTAAAATATCGGGCAAAGAAAAAATTGGTATTAGTCTTTTTAGTACAACTATGGCTACAGAAGCTTATCTTTCATCCCTTTCTAGCAAAGAAGTGATTAATAAAAGATTAAACCGATTGAAGGCGGGTGATGACCCTAATCGTCAAGAATTGGTTGAGAAATGGATTAATTTTGGTTTGGCAACAGATGATTAAATGATGAGTTGATTGGATGATATGTAGATGTGTCGGTTGCTGAGCGAAGTCGAAGCAGAAGCACCAGTTTACATCTTCAAATAAAAATCCTTGCACAGGTCAATATACTCCGGGCTATAAACATGTCGCTGCCCATTTTCTACACAAAGTTTGCTTTCAATTGTTTCGGTGTTTTCTAATTTGAGTTCTATGAGCAGTCGTTTGGCAGGTTTGCCCGGATTAGGGAGAACCTCGACTCTCTGACTCAAGCAAAAGCCTGCAAGACGTGCTAGTCGAATAAAATACTCTCCTTCAGCTACTGGCAGAATCACTGAAAATTTTCCTTTCGGGTTCAATAGTGTTTTAGCACCGTCGATTAAATCTTCGAAAGGCAAACCATCGGTATGTCGTGCCTGACTTCGTGATTCACCTTTTGCCTTAAGTGAGTTGATAAAATAGGGCGGATTACTGACAATATGATCATATTTTTCTGTGTTTTGGTTGACAAAATCCTGAAAAGAGACATGAAAAGCATTCATTCGATCTGACCAAGGAGATTCCTCAAAGTTATTAACAGCTTGTTGATAAGATGAGGCGTCAATTTCGACGGCATCAAGCTTAGTATCATTCCCTGTTCGTTGAGCCAACATGATGGCAATTAAGCCTGTTCCTGTTCCGATATCAAGGCATGATTTGGCTTCACTAACATCTGCCCAAGCTCCTAATAGAACCCCGTCAGTGCCTACTTTCATGGCAGAACCTTCCTGATTTATTTTAAATTGTTTGAATTGGAAATAGGAATTAGCCATGAACTTAATGTTTATAATATTTTGAATGTATTTTCTTGGATTAAAATTTCTCGAAGATGCCTAGTCCAAAAAGAGCAAAATCATATTTTATGGGATCATTAGGGTCGAGCTGACGAAGTGATCTTGTGATTTCATCTACTGCTGGCCAATCGTCTTGCTTGCGATTAAGAAGGCCAAGTTTTCTACCCACTCGTCCCGTATGAACATCCAAAGGTAAATATAAGTCAGCAGGAGTCAAGCCCTGCCATAAACCGAAGTCAATACCCCTGTAATCCTTACGAACCATCCAGCGTAGAAACATATTCAGACGTTTGGCCGATGATTTTTTCAGAACATTTGAAACATGTTTCTCGGTTCTTTCAGGATGATCGATAGAGAAGAAAATTTTTCTAAAATGGGCTAAGGCATCTTTTGCGTCACCACCGCCTATCTTTGGTTTGGAAAATACGGCTTCCAGTCCCTTATGGTTTTTATAGATGTTCTGCAGGGCTTTGATAAAGAAAATAGCATCTTCACCGTTGAATGTTCGATGTTTGAAACCGGCAAAAATATCAAGATCTGAATTTTTAGCATTCATGATAAAATCATGAGGTGCTTCATCCATCCATTGCATGAGTTTTTTTGCATTTCGGATAATGGTCGGACGTTGCCCCCAGGCAATAGTTGCAGCAAGAAAAGCTGCTATTTCTATATCCTCTTTCTTTGAAAAAGCTTTGGGAATTTGAATGGGATCGGTCTCAATGAAAGTCTCTCTATTGTAGAGATCGTATTTCTCATCGAGAAAAGATTTGAGTTCAGAGCTAGAAAGGTTCATTGTGTATGGGCTTGAGTATTTAGAGTTTAGAAGTACTTAGAGTAATGAGTTGTGTTCTTAACTTATAAGTACTCAAGGCACTTTGAATTTTAGGCACTAATATCTATCATCCCATCGGTCATCACAATTTTTCGATCAGCCATATGTTCCATCTCCAGATCGTGAGTGACGATTACAAAGGTTTGGTTGAGTTTGTTTCTTAGGTCTACAATTATTTCGTGCAATTCCTGACGTGTAACAGAATCTAAATTACCCGATGGTTCATCGGCAAAAATAACCATAGGATCGTTGACTAAAGCTCTAGCAATAGCCACTCTTTGCTTTTCTCCTCCCGATAATTCGGATGGTTTATGATCTAAGCGATGATCTAAACCTAGCATGCATAAAAGTTCCTTCGCTTTTGTTGTTGCCTCTGCTCTTGATTTTTTTGCAATAAAAGCGGGAATGCAAACATTCTCTAATGCTGTAAATTCTGGTAAAAGATGATGGAATTGAAAAACAAATCCAATATTCTTATTGCGGAATGCCGAAAGATCTTTTTCATTTAAGCTCGAAATATCGACACCATCAAAAAACAATTGTCCAGAATCTGGTCGATCTAAAGTTCCTAGAATTTGAAGTAAGGTTGTTTTTCCTGCTCCACTTGCCCCCACAACAATAACAATTTCTCCTTTTTTAACATTAAAGTCTAAACCTTTTAGGACATGAACCTGTCCAAAACTTTTCTTTAATTGTTTTGCTGTAATCATAGAAATGGGCTATTTGAAGCTCTGTTTTTTTTATTTATTGAAAATAAAAAAGACGTAAGCAGAATAAACTAAAATAAGAATAAGGCCTTTCCATCGGTGCAGTTTTGCCTTTTTTAATGGTAATACTAACAAAAATAAGAGAAAAGAAATTGCGAGCATCCAAATCATATCAAAATTAAGAGCATCATTGCTAACAAAGATGTTTTTAACAACAGACGTGATACCTAAAACGCCGAATATATTGAAAATATTTGAACCTATAATATTACCAACAGAGATGTCCATTTCCTTTTTTAAAGCTGCAATTGCAGAGGTTGCTAACTCGGGAACTGAAGTTCCAAAAGCAACAAGAGTTAGTCCAATAACACGTTCACTGACGCCGTATCCTAAGGCGATATTTTTAGCCGCACCGACCAAAAGATCGGCTCCAAAATAAAGACCAATCGAAGACAAAACAATTAAGCCAACTGCCTTTAGTATGGAATGTTCAGGTTTTTTGAATACTTCTTCTTTATTGCCCCTCGATTTTATAACTGTGAAAATCATATAGGCAATTAGTAAAATAAGAAAGCTAATACCTTCCCAGGTTTCGATCAGATTATTTTGAGCAAAGGCAAAGAATAGGAGTGAGGCTCCCATCATAACAGGCCAATCGAATTTGAGAGAATTGCTTTTTACGGGCAGTGGTAACAGGAGAGCTGTGAATCCAAGTACTAGGGCAATATTGGATACATTCGATCCCACAACATTTCCTATGGCAATATCAGGACTACCAGAAAGTGCCGCCCCTAGACTCACAAATAGTTCTGGTGCCGATGTTCCAAAAGAGATAACGGTTACACCGACAACAAGTGTTGATATTTTGAAATGTGAAGATAGTGCAACACCACCTTTTACGAGTAGATCACCACTAGATAAAAGAATGACAAAGCCTATAATGAGATATAGATAATCCATATGGAATTAAAGATTGCTTAAGTATATATAAAAACAGGCAGAAGAATGAAATATCTCTGCCTTGTCTTTATCAGTTATGAGGGATAAGCTTTATTTTAGAATAAGCTAAAGGCTTAAAGCTTTTTGCTTAAATCGTCTTTAAAATCCTTGAGGTTGTTTACGATATCAGATTCATCTTTGATTTCTCTCTTAATATCTTCAGTCGCTTTCTTGAATTCTTTCATTCCTTTTCCTAATCCTTGGGCAAGTTCTGGAATTTTTTTAGCTCCAAAAAGCATCACGACAACAAGAATAACAACAAAAATTTCTGGTCCACTTATAAATAATAACATGATGTTTTAATTTAAGATTTGTTCAAAGATACCAAAAGTGATTGATTCTTGTATATTCTTTAACTAATTAAGAATGGGTGACTCGCAATATTAATCTATTCTGAAATCATTTAAATAAAAAATGCCCCGAGGATTTCCTCGGGGCATGAAGTGTATCAAGAATGATAGGTCTTAGTGTTTTTTAGCAATTACTTTCTGAATACGTAGTTTTGTATCATAAGCAATAGGCGTTGCAATAAATAGTGAAGAGTATGTACCTACTACAACACCCACAATTAATGCAAATGTAAAGCCTTGGATTGATGTTCCACCGAAGAAGAAGATCGCTAACAATACAACTAAAGTAGAAAGAGAAGTACTAAAGGTACGACGCAAGGTACTATTCAATGCATTATTAATATTTTCTTCTGGATCGCGTTTAGGATATAATCCCAAGTACTCACGAATACGGTCAAATACAACCACGGTATCATTAATCGAATAACCTACTACCGTTAGAATCGCTGCAATAAAGGCTTGATCAATCTCCAGTGAGAATGGCATGATACTGTAGGTTGCAGAGAAGATACCCAATACAATAATTGTATCGTGAGCAAGTGCTGCAACAGCACCTAAACCATACTGCCAGTTAGAGAAACGAATCATGATATAAAGGAAAATCACGATCAATGCAAACAGGATAGACCAAACTGCTGACTGACGAATATCATCGGCAATAGTAGGACCTACTTTTTGTGACATCTTTCGGTTATTTTCAAGGAATGATTCAAGTGTTGTTCCAGCTGGAAGATACTTTTTCAAACCTTCAAATAATTTAGCTTCTACTTCATCATCAACTTCAACGCCGTCTTCGTCAATTTTGTATTTAGTAGAAATCTTAACCTGACTATCACCACCAAATGTTTTCACCTCAGGAGCGTGTCCGTAAACAACATCAAGAGATTTAGCAATTTCACCAACAACGACTGGCTGATCGAAAGCGACAACATAAGTTCTACCTCCGGTAAAGTCGATACCTTGATTTAAACCACGAGTGGATAAAGATGTGATTGACGCTAAAATAGCAATAGCAGAGAACACATAGAATATTTTTCTTTTCTGGATGAAAGTAATGTGTGCATTACGCAACCATTTATCAGTAAGTTTTGTTGTAAAAGTAATGTTACGCTTACGCTTAAGACCACCTTCAAAGAACAAACGAGTAATGAAAATCGCTGCGAATAATGAAGAGATAATACCGATTACAAGAGTTGTAGCGAAACCTTTAATTGGACCTTCACCAAAAATGTAAAGAATAATACCCGTCAAAAGAGTGGTTAAGTTACCATCGATAATCGCTGAGTAAGCATTTTTGTAACCATCAGAGATCGCTAAACCTAAACCTTTACCAGACTTCATCTCTTCCTGAATACGCTCGAAAATAAGTACGTTCGCATCAACCGACATACCGATTGTTAAGACAATACCCGCAATACCAGGCAGAGTTAACACCGCACCTAATGAAGCTAATACCCCGAAGATGAAGAATAAGTTGGTAATCAAAGCAATGTTAGCTGTAAGACCAGCACCTTTGCTATAGAAGAAGAACATATAAAGTAAGATCAATACGAAAGCGATAATGAATGACCACATCCCTTTTTCAATTGACTCTTGTCCCAATGATGGTCCAACAACTTCGTCAGCAATAATATGTGCAGGAGCTGGAAGCTTACCTGACTTAAGAATATTTGCAAGGTCTTTCGCTTCAGCGATAGTGAAGTTACCACTAATAGAAGAAGATCCACCTTTGATTTCTGATTGTACAGTTGGAGCAGAATAAACGTAGCCATCAAGAACAATAGCAATTGATCTTTGCAGGTTATCCTTAGTCAAACGTGCCCAAACTTTTGCACCTTCACCGTTCATACTCATCGATACTTCAGCTCTTGCTGATTGCTGATCGATTTCTTCACGAGCCGAAGTTACAACGTCACCATCAAGTGGTGCTTTGCCATCGCGACTTGTTACTTTAATAGCATATAGTTCGAAAACATTTCCACCATCGTCGATAGACTTAACGCCCCAAAAGAACTTCAAGTTACGTGGCATAACCGATTTAACGGCTGGCATTGCGAAAATACGATTAACGCGAGCAGTATCTTTAATGTGTGAGTAACCCACAACAGCTAAAGAAGAACCGCCTCTACCTTGGTTAGGATTAAGAACCGAGAATAAAGGGTATTTCTCAGCTAACTCTTTAGCATTGCTTAATGAATCTTGAGATGCACCTTCAATTTTATCTAAAAGAGCAACTTCTTCGTCAGCCTTTACTTCGTCCTTTACTTCAGGAGTTGCATCAACGACTTGGCTAGCAGCATTAATTTCAGCTAACTTTGCATTAACTGCATTTAAAGCACCACCAATTTCGCTGTACGTATAAGTTTCCCAGAATTCAAGACTTGCCGTTCCCTGTAATAGTTTACGAACACGAGTTGCATCTTTAATACCTGGAAGTTCGATAATGATACGACCCGATACATCAGCTTTCTGAATGTTAGGTTGTGCCACACCGAAACGGTCGATACGAGAACGAAGAATATTGAACGTATTGTCAATCGCAGCTTCAGTTTCTTTTTTAAGTACTTTAAGAACGTCTTCGTTCTTAGCTCCAAAAGCAATTTTATCTTTTAACTCAAGAGTTCCGAAAATATCTGGAGAAGATAACTGAGCGCTAGGGTTAATTTCGCTAAATGCTTTTCCAAAAAGCGTTACGAAGTCATCCTGAGAGTTAGCTTGCATCTGCTTAGCTTTTGCAATAGCTGCAACGAAAGTTTCGTCCTTGCTATTGTTAGCCATTGCCTTGATGATGTCAACAACAGAAACCTCCATTGTTACGTTCATCCCACCCTTAAGGTCAAGCCCTAAGTTCATCTCAAGCTCTTTACACTCTTTGTAAGTATAACCTCTTAGTCCTAAGAAACTATACACTTTTTCTCCTCGAATTGAATCCAGGTAAGTTTGCTCTTTCTTGATATCGCCTGCACCAAACAGACGAGCATCTTTCTCAACTTTCTTCGTTACATAAGTAAAAGTCAATTGATACAAACTCACTAGGGCAAATACAATAGCGAGAAGTCTAATCGCTCCTTTATTTCGCATGTGTTTAGGTTTAATAAATTCTTATTATGTGATATTTTTATTTTTCACCTCAAATTAACGCACAAATATATTATTTTTTTTTGAATTTGTTTGAACTATATTTTTGTGCTCAGTCTCATTGCTTTAGACAGTTTTTATTGGTTTTTGTTTAAAATGAGGAGGCTTTTTTGATAATCGATTATGGCCTGATGATTAAGTAAGAAATCACTGCCCAATAATCCACAAATTTGACGTTGGCAATGTTTCTCATACATTTTATTAATATGATTTAAATCGATGAGTACAACATTTAAAGCCTCCGATGTGAAATCACCAAAACTCAAACTTGTAATTTCAACTAAATCGGAATCAATATCCTCGCCGCCTAAACCACAGGATTGTAAATCGTCTTTGTCCTGATCTTTGTGTTGGTAGTTGAGTACGAAATTCCTATCGAAAACAGTTTTTGAGGCACCTGTATCTATAACCATATCACCGGTTTGCTCTCCGTTTAGAGTACATTTTACAATAAGATGAAAACTCTGAGTTTCAAGCTCAATGATTTCAATGGGAATACGGGTGGCTTGTTTATTCATTGGGGTTCTTTCCTCGATTTTATAAATTTTGAAAACCAAAGATAAGGAATGAGAGGGAAGAATATGGCTATTTTGCTTTTTATTAAATGTCTAAATGCTTCTTTGAAACATATATGAATAAAGTCGGTTCTTACTGGGAAGGGATTCTCAGTGCATGATATCATAATTATTGCACATGTTTATATTGTTTTTATTATTCTCTAGCCTTCATTTCTATTTCTGATTTTGTAAGTAAAGCTTAGCATGTAAAACTTATTCATTTTCTTTGAATAGCTATCAGTCGTATACAAATCTCTTACCCGGTGCGTTCTTTCGCTGGTTTGATTTAAAATGTCGTAAGCGACAAATGAAATTTCACCTCTTTTATTTTTGAATACTTTGCTTGAAATACCGATATCAAGCAACCAGTTGTTTTCAATATTATGAGAATTGATGTTGTTTTTAGTTTCAAACTTGGTGTTGGTCTTTAGAATAAAGCTCTTAAGAAAATTCCAATATAGACTTAAGCTATTGGTTTGAGATAAATATTTTGAACTGGATGTTTTAAGTTTGCTGTTCTTTGAAACGGAATAATGCGTTCTACTTGAAAGAGTAAAGTCAAGCTTTTCATTAATATTTGAATGAAGCTCTAAAGCCTGATTCAGGTATAAAGAATTTGAAAACGATTTTTTATCATTTATCAAAGTTGGGTTATGCATGTAATTTGCCGAAGCATTGATGTTCAGTTTTGATTTTAGTTTTGTGACAGGGATACCATATGTGATTCTACCGCTAATATTATATTGCCCATTAAGGTTTGTGGGTTGTGAGAACTGGCCTCCTTTAGGGAGTCTACACTTACCATTGATAAGGGTGTCATTTTCAGCGATAATAGTTCTCTGGCTAATGGATCTGTTGGATTTATTTACGCTCATATTCAAAGATGTGAAACGTCCCGTTTCCATATTCGATGATGTGTAAAATAGTATGATATTGTGATTTTGAGTTTGCTTTAAGTCTGAGTTCCCCATTGAAATGAAAAGCGGGTTTGAAATATTTGCGATTTCCTGTAGTTGTTGTCCGCTGGGGTTAGATGTACCCATTCTGTAATAGATGTTAAACATTGAATTTGCATTCAAGTTGTATGAAAAACTAGCTGAAGGTAAAATGGTGAAGTAACTTTTCTCTAGATCCTGTTTATTTGGAAATGATTCATCGTTTTTAAGATGAGTGTATTCAAAATCACTTCCTAACATGAAACTTAGTTTGTCGTTACGAAAGTTGTACGAGATTCGAGAGGTGTTGTTAGTCGTGAGATTTTTAAATTGGTTTGATGTTAGAGTATCAAGCTTTGAATAAGCTGTAGAATTTGTGTCTAGATTATAATTCGATTTCTTCGATTTTTCTCGATGAATTGAATAGTTGTAGCCCAATGATAAACGACTATTATTTCCTAATTTTTCATTGAATGATATGTTAGATCTAAAATGGTCGGAATTTGTTTTTTGATTTGATATCTGATCAATATTTTGGTTGCCTTGCTCAGTTTGTCCTTTAAGCTGAGATTTCTGATTAGTATTGATTGTGTTGTCGTCTCTATTATATGAGGCTTGCACAGATAGTGTACGTCCTTCTTTATTCAAATTTCGGGAGAACATGAAATCCTGGGAAAAGTTGGTTGATTTGTTATCCGATGCTGTTTTGTTATTATTAGAATTGATAAATTCAGCAAATTTGTGAGTTTCAGAAATTGATGTGTTCTTCGTTTTTAAATCCGATGTTGATAAGTTTGAGCCCAGCATGATTTGATTTTTGGGATTGCTTTTAATATCCCAGTTAATGCTTAATGCATGTTTAGTCTGATCGTTGTTTGAGGTGTCTTTTTCAGATAACACCTGGCCTTCACGTGGAAAGGACGTGTAGGTACTTAAACTTCTGGTTTCGCTTTTTATATCATTTTCAGAATAGCTATAGTTGGCTGATAATTCACTTTCATTTTTACCCTTGTTATTAAAATCTAAGCCTAGATTATTATCTTGTAAATCATTCCCACTAATCGATCGTCGAAAAGCTCCTTTGCGACCTAAGTGAAGTGGAGCGTTAACATTCTTTGAGTTTCCGACAATTGTAAATCGAGTGTTTTCAGAAAACTGATTGAGGGTGGCTTTCATAGCATACTTCTCATCTTTACCTATTCCACCAGCAATGTTCCCAAATCGCATATTCTTACTTTTTTGTTTGGTTACAATGTTTATTGTTTTGCTTTTCACCTTATCCTCAAAACCTGAAAATTTTGACTCTTCACTTTGATATTCATAGACTTCAATTTTCTTTATGATATCAGTAGGAAGGGTTTCTAAGGCTCGATAGACATCTTTCCCAAAGAATTTTTTTCCATCAACTAAAACTTCTTTAACGGTTTGGCCTTGTGCTGTTAATTTACCATCAAGGCTATAAAATCCAGGCATTTTTGCAATTAATTCTTCTGCTGTAGCATCCGGATTTACTTTAAAGGCATCCGGGTTGAATATTGTAGTATCACCTTTTTGCTTTGTTGGTGGGAGTGTTTCAACGATATTAATTTCTCTCAACATTTTTTTGTTTTCAATCAAATTGAACTGGCCAACATTTATTGTTGTTTTGTCGAGATGGATTGTTTTCTTTATGGTTCTGTAACCGATAAATGAAATAGAAAGATGATAGTCTCCAGGTTTGACTTTCATTAGGAAATCCCCCTTATCATCAGTAATGGTTCCTCTTATATCTAGTGAATCTTTTTGATTAGTGATAACAATGCTGGCGCCAGGCACGGTGTTCTGAGTGTTTGAATCAAATACAGAACCTTTAACAATGCTATTTTTTTGAGCAGTGCTGATGATTGAGCTTAGAGAACAAAGAAGAATAAATATATATCGCATCATATTTTTTAGGAAAATGAGCTGCTAATATAGATATATCGAAGGTTTAACAAATTAGGAGGTAGGGTTAATACTTGTTAAATATGATATGGAAGTGTTTAATGGTCTGAATACTTGCCTTGTAGATTGAGTGGGTGGATATGAAAAATAAAGGCCTGACACGAATGTCAAGCCTTTTCATATTGTGCAGTTGAAGAAGGATTAGATGATATTCATTCCATCCAAAACATCCATTACTGACTTAACTGCGGCAGCAGAACCTTTCAATAATTCCATTTCGGCATCGTTCAGTTTTACTTCAATTACTTCTTCGATACCAGCCTTACCTAATTTAACAGGTACACCTAAATAGATGCCTTCCATGCCATATTCACCGTTTAGAAGTGTACAAACAGGGAAAATTCTTTTCTGGTCACGAACAATAGCCTCTACCATTTGAGCAGCAGCAGCACCTGGAGCATACCAAGCAGAAGTTCCCATTAGGTTGACTAACTCACCACCACCTTTTTTAGTTCTTTCGATAATTGCTTCTAGTTTATCAGCATCGATCAACTCAGTTACAGGAATACCAGCAACAGTTGTGTAACGAGGAAGTGGTACCATAGTGTCACCATGACCACCCATCAATAGAGCTTGAATATCTTTTGGTGAAACTTGCAATTCGTCAGCAATAAATGCACGGTAACGAGCAGTGTCAAGTACACCAGCCATACCAAACACTTTAGTCGATGGTTTTTTTGCTGCTAAATAAGCTGCGTAACACATCACATCTAAAGGATTAGAAACAATGATGATGATCGCATCAGGAGAGTGCTTTACAACGTTTTCTGTAACCGACTTTACGATTCCAGCATTGATAGAAATTAAGTCATCACGACTCATGCCTGGTTTACGTGGAAGTCCTGATGTAATTACAACAACTTCAGAACCTGCAGTAGCTTCATAATCGTTAGTTACACCTGTTACTTTAGTATTGTAATAATTGATTGGAGCAGTTTGCCACATATCAAGAGCTTTACCTTCGGCAACGCCTTCTTTGATATCCAATAAAACGACTTCGTTTGCTAATTCTTTTTGAGCGATGCAATTTGCACAAGTAGCGCCTACATTACCCGCGCCTACAACAGTTATTTTCATATGCGTAATTTTTTATATTATCGTTTAAGTCCTTCATTCTGTTTTGCTTTTAAAACTTAAAGCAGAATTTCAAATGAATTTAGCTTAGAACGATAAAGTATATACAACTAATAATTTGATGTTCTTTATTGAAGAAATATTTCTTTATTCGAAGACAAATATATTCAGATTGGCATAAAATAAATGCCTTATTTACCTGCTCTTCAACAGTTATACTTAAATATATGAAAATAGTTTAGCTTTTGTGTAATTACGGATGCTTTTATCTTAAACCCGAAAACGATTGCGTCTCGAAAAATAGATGTTTTTATTATAAATACTGTTGTTTAGAGCCTTTTAGGAAAGGAATATGGAAATTGAAATATTTAAGGTGAATTGAATTTTTAATTAAGGAGATTTTTATTGATTTAGTTACTTCTCTCTTGAATTTAGTTATCGATTGTGAGAAATTATGCTTAGTAGGTGATGGTCTTGTTTTATTTCTCTTTTTTCAATTATAATATTAAGAATTCATTATTTATTTGGTTGTGAAAATGCCTCAAGTTTATTTTGTACTGTCTTTATTTAAAATCTCGCACTTAAGTCGGGTTTTTAACCCAGAATTTCTTAATTTCGTGCCAAATTTTTCGCAAACAATTTTTATCTAAATACGAGTTGCTTAGATTGAAAGACAGTTAATTAGATTAAGTTTTTTAAAATTTATGATTTTGAATTTAGCTGTTTAGGAATTAAGGACTCAAAAATTAATAAATAATGGAAATCCCAACAAAGTACAATCCTGCAGAATCGGAGGACAAGTGGTATAAGTATTGGATGGATAAAGGATTCTTCCACTCTGTACCAGACGAGAGAGAGCCATATACAATTGTGATACCACCACCAAACGTCACTGGTGTGTTACACATGGGGCATATGCTGAACAATACGATTCAAGATGTATTGGTCCGTAGAGCTAGACTACAGGGAAAAAATGCTTGTTGGGTACCTGGAACCGATCACGCATCTATTGCGACTGAAGCAAAAGTTGTGAATAAATTGAAGCAGGAGGGCATTTCAAAAGCAGATATTACTCGTGAAGAGTTTATGGAACATGCTTGGGAATGGAAAGAGAAACATGGTGGTATTATTTTGGAACAGTTGAAAAAACTGGGTGCATCTTGTGATTGGGATCGTACTGCATTTACTATGGACGAGGGTCTTTACGAATCAGTAATCGATACTTTTATTGATCTGTATAAGAAAGATAAGATCTATCGAGGTGTTCGTATGGTAAACTGGGATCCATCAGCTCAAACAGCTGTTTCTGATGAAGAGGTCATCCACAAAGAATTGCAATCGAAACTTTACTATTTAAGATATCAAGTTGAAGGTAGCGATGATTATATTACGATTGCAACCACTCGTCCTGAAACGATTCTAGGTGATACAGCAGTTTGTATTAACCCAAACGACGAACGTTTTGCTCATTTAAGAGGTAAGCGTTGTATCGTTCCTTTGGTTAATCGTTCTATTCCGATTATCGAGGATGAATATGTAGATGTGGAATTCGGTACAGGTGCTTTGAAAATTACACCTGCTCATGATATTAATGACTATCAGATTGGTGATCGTCATAATTTGGAAACCATCGACATTTTCAACGATAACGGTACCATGAGTGAAGCTGCGCAGCTTTATGTAGGGAAAGATCGTTTTGAAGTTCGTGACTTGATTCTTCCTGATTTGGAGAAAGCCGGTAATTTGGTGAAGGTTGAAGATTACGTAAATAAGGTAGGTTTTTCTGAGCGTACCGATGCGGTTATCGAGCCTAAATTGAGTATGCAGTGGTTCCTTAATATGAAGGAATTGGCTGAGCCAGCTTTGGAGCATGTGATGAATGACGATATTCAGTTACACCCTGCTAAGTTCAAGAACACCTACCGTCATTGGATGGAGAATGTAAAAGATTGGTGTATTTCTCGCCAGTTATGGTGGGGACAGCGTATTCCGGTTTATTACTTACCAGAAGGTGGTTATGTAGTAGCAAAGACAATTGAAGAAGCTCTTGTTGAAGCAACAGCTAAAACAGGTAAAACCTATCAGGCTGAAGATTTGCGTCAGGATGAAGATGTATTAGATACATGGTTTTCGTCTTGGTTATGGCCTCTTTCAGTTTTCGACGGTATTCGTAATCCAGAAAACGAAGAAATTAATTACTATTATCCTACTAATGATCTTGTTTCGGGACCAGATATTCTATTCTTCTGGATCGCTCGTATGGTTATTGCAGGATATGAATATAAAGGAGAGAAGCCATTTTCTAATGTATATTTAACTGGTATCGTTCGTGATGAATTAGGTCGTAAGATGTCTAAATCATTAGGGAATTCACCAGATCCATTAGATCTAATTGCTAAGTATGGTGCTGATGGTGTTCGTGTAGGTATGCTATTGTGTTCTCCTGCCGGGGGAGACTTGCTTTTCAACGAAAACTTACCCGAGCAGGGACGTAATTTTACAACGAAGATTTGGAACGCATTCCGTTTGGTTAAAGGATGGGAAGTTGCCGATATTGAGCAACCAGAATATGCTCGTATTGCAACTGAAGTTTTCCATGCTCGTTTGAATAACACCATGGAGCAACTGGATGAGCAGTTCAAACAGTATCGTATCAGCGAAGCTTTAATGACTGTTTATACTTTATTCCGCGATGAATTCTCATCATGGTATTTAGAAATGGTTAAGCCAGCTTATCAGCAGCCAATAGATAAGAAGACTTTCGATTCAACTGTCGCTCTTTTTGAGAAGTTAATGCAGTTGTTGCACCCATTCATGCCTTTCTTAACAGAGGAAATCTGGCAATTACTTGCCGATCGTTCTGAAGAGGATAGTATCATGGTTTCAGTTATGCCTAAACCAGATTCATATGATGCTAACTTATTGGCAAAATTTGAGCAGGTGAAAGAAGTGATTGTAGCTGTTCGTAATATCCGTAAGCAGAAGAATATTGCTTTCAAGGACGTTTTAGAAATGAACTACAAAGCAAAAGAAGATAATTACGATACTTCTTTCGATTCTGTAGTAGCTAAAATGTGTAACCTGCAAGAGATTACGATTGCGAATGGTGAAATGACTGGAGCCATGTCGTTTATTGTAAATGCAATTGAGTATTTTATTCCTCTTGGAGATCTTGTTGACGTTGAAGAAGAATTGAAGAAGATGGAAGAAGAGTTGAAATACACTCAAGGCTTCCTAATGTCAGTTCAGAAGAAAATGAGCAACGAGCGTTTTGTAAACAACGCACCTGCAAAAGTAATTGAGATTGAGAAGAAGAAAATGGCTGATGCCGAAGCTAAAATTAAGGTTTTAGAAGATCGTATTGCTAGTATGAAGTAAGAAGAGATTAACTCTTAATATATAAATGCCGTTCCAACGATTTGGAGCGGCATTTTTATTTGCTCTATAACTTAAACTTTTAACTCACCTTTTTCTATTCACTAACTATAGCTTGGTCATCTTATACTGTGCGTTTGACACTCTTCTACCGTTAATTCGATTATCTTCTAACTACAACTTAATTATTTGATGTACATGAAACATTGCTTTGATGTATCTTAAACTTATTTTTGATGTACATAAAAAATGATTAACTTGTAGGTGATAATGTTAGATCGTAATGACAATAGAATCAACTTATAGTTAGTGTTAATTCAAATCATCGGTATATGGCAGTCTATTATAAACCTGTAAAAATTAAAATACCATTGAGTAAGGATGGTAAAAAAGAGAAATATTACCCTAGGGTCGCGAATCGACGGAAGGAAGATTTAAGAGATATCGCAGATCGAATTTCGTCTATGTCTACTTTTAGTCCATCGGATGTGGTTGGTGTTTTAGAGGCTTTCACCGGGTTAATTCCTGAGTTGTTAAAAGACAATACAAGTGTTGAATTGGGCGATTTAGGGACCTTCTCTCTTCATATCTCAGCTGAAGGTGTTGATTCGGAGGAAGAGGTGACACGTCATCGCATTAAGAAAAGTACCATTGCTTTTCGTCCTAGTAAACGCTTAAAGCAAGATATTGCAACGGTTGATTATCGAAAGATTCCGAAGAAGTGAAAAGAATATGCCTGATGGAAAGCTCCGCTTGTCCGATTCTTAAAAGAGAATTAGAGATTATTCTTCAAACCCGTCCTAAATGTTTTTGTTTATGTTCTGCATTTTATTGTTAACAATGCATTTAAGTTAGATGTTAAGATAGAGAGGTTATTTTTGGGCACTTTTATAATATGGCATCTCTTTTAAATGTTTTTCGTTTTACGAAAGCTTTAGAAAGACCGGGAAGTTCCGAGCTTGTCGAGGAAATCACCCGGCCGCACTTAAGCGTGAGGCAAATAAGAAAGATATTTAAAAAGTAGCCTTGAATTTCTTTGCTTCGTTTCTTGTTTCAAGACAAGAAATGATGTCGGGTTTGGGTGGAAAGCCCAATTGTAAAAATTATTTAGGACAAGATTGATTATTCTTTTTCACTAGGAACATGTTGGTATAGTACAATTCGATTCGTGACCAATTTTTCGTAATCTTCTGATTCTCCAGATTTGAATTCACGAATGACTTTCCCTTCACAATCCCAAAGCGTAACGCCAAAAGCTAATCTGACTCTGGGGTCGGTAATCATCACATAAAAAACGGTTTCGTTCTTGTATGAAGCTTGGTAAATTGTTTTCCCCACATCGCTATCCTTTAAAGATTCTTTAAGCTCTTTGAGCCAAGCTACATCTTCAAGTGGGTTTTGTACTTCACACTTTGATGTAACATTTTTACTGGCGTCGCATGATGAGAATCCAAGAAACAGGATTAGAACAGAAGTAATTATTTTCATGACTTTGTATTTTTTCTAGAATTTGACTGTTTATGAAGATAGTCATAAATGTTGACTTGAATGATGATTTATTATCTTCGTGTTTACTATTAACACTAAATAATAAACACGATGAGTATTACAAGAACAGACTCAACGCCAAGAATGAGCCGTATTGTAGAACACAACAATACGATCTATCTATGTGGGCAAACCGCTAAAGATGCAAATGCTGATATTAAGGAACAGACGATTACAACTCTTGAGAAAATAGAAGAGCTATTGGATAAAGCTGGGTCAGATAAAAAACACATTTTATCTGTTACTATTTATGTGCGCGATATGAAAGATTTTGCTGCAATGAACGAAGTTTGGGATGCCTGGGTAGAGGATGGACATCAACCAGCCAGAGCTTGTGTCGAAGCTCGCATAGCACGACCAGAATTATTAGTTGAAATGTCAGTCATTGCTGCAAAGAAATAATATAAAATATAATAGCAAGTCATTAATCTCAGTTTTGATCTTATTCAAAACTGGGATTTTTTGTATTCTTCAAATTTATAATTTCATTGAATTAGATTATTAGCGAATTTCTTCTTTATTTTGTATCAGATAAAAAGGTCTTTTATTATTTAAGGGATTTTGATCAGTCTGTCTAATAATTTTGAAATGGAAAAAATTAAGCATATTCCTGAAAATGGAAAGAAGAGAGTTATAATCATTGGTGGCGGATTTGCTGGATTAAAGCTAGCTCGACAATTGGCTAATACAGCTTATCAGGTTGTCTTAATTGATAAAAATAATTTTCACCAGTTTCAACCCTTATTTTATCAGGTTGCAACCTCGGGATTGGAACCCAGTTCTATCGCATTCCCTTTACGTAAAATTTTTCAGAAACGTCAGAACGTCCATTTTCGAATGGCGGAACTCTTGGAAGTCAATACTAATGTTCAAGAGATTTATACCAGCTTAGGAAAACTGAAGTATGATCACCTGGTTTTAGCTACTGGCGTTGATACCAATTATTTTGGGAACAAAAATATTGAGCAATTTGCGATCCCGATGAAATCGGTTTCGGAGGCGATTTTTCTTAGAAATTCCATTCTTAGAAATTATGAGAAGGCGCTAAATGAATCTGATCCTGTAAAGGCTGCCAATTATATGAATATTGTTTTAGTTGGTGGTGGGCCTACGGGTGTAGAGTTGGCTGGAGCTTTAGCCGAAATGAAATCAGAAATTCTTCCTAAGGATTACCCTGAGTTGGATTTTTCTTTGATGAATGTGTATTTGTTCGAAGCATCGGGGCAATTGCTAAATGGCATGTCGGATAACGCATCTAAGAAAGCAGAAGCCTATTTGAGAAAATTGGGAGTGATCGTGAAAACTGAAGCACGTGTAGCGGACTATGATGGACTAACAATAAAACTTGATAATGGAGAGGCGTTTCATTCTTTCACTTTGGTTTGGGCTGCAGGTGTCATTGCAAATCCGATTAAAGGAATATCTGAAATTGCAGCCTCTCGAGGTGGTCGAATTCGAGTTGATTTATATAATAAAGTGGCAGGCTTGAATCAAGTATATGCCATTGGTGATTTGGCTATTCAAAAAGAGGGCGATTATCAAAATGGACATCCTCAGGTTGCTCAAGTTGGCTTACAGCAAGCTGGTAATCTTGCTAAGAATTTCAAGAATCTTCTGCAGAATAAAAGCATGAAGACTTTCCATTATAAGGATAGAGGTTCGCTAGCTACAATTGGCAAAAATTTGGCTGTGGCTGATTTGCCAGGAATGAAAATACAAGGCTTTGCAGCTTGGATTCTTTGGTTGTTTGTTCACTTGATGGCTATTGTTGGTGTGAAAAATAGATTCTTCATTTTAATTAATTGGGTTTGGAATTATTTTACATCCGATCAATCTTTGCGAGTTTTGATTAGACCTAAAAAAAGGAGCTTTACCGATATAGCTTCAGAAAGGCATCAGAAAATAAATTTAAACTAATTGAATGAATGAAGAATTAGCTGTTTATATTTTTAATAATATACCCGCATATATATTAATGTTAGGGGCTGGTTCAAAATATCGTTGCCCGAAAGCATTAATGCGTATGTTATCATTATATTTTTGATTGAAAAGGTTGCTTATTCCTAAGAAGGGTTTCACAGTAAGTCCTTTATATTGATGGGAATATCCAAGGTTTAGTTTCGAAAGAAAATAAGAGGGGATTTTTACAGTATTAGCATCATCTGCATATAATGAACCTATATAGTTGGTTTGAAAATTAATATAAAAATCCTTTTGTGATTGATATTCTAATGAAATACTTGCTAATTTTTTTGGAATTCCAGGTAAATAGTTTCCTTTAAAATTGCTGTCTCCAACCCAATAATCTTTATATTTTATGTTAGAGAAGGTGTATGATGTATTCAGTTTCCAGTTTTTATTAGGACGGTAAGTCATCTCGAATTCCAATCCATTCCGATTTGTTTTTCCAGCATTTCGGTAAAAACTACGTCCTGGAGAAGTTTCTATCTCATAGGGGACCAAGTCATTTTTTGTCTTGATAAAGAAATAGTTGAACTGGTAATATATCTGTTCACTTATTTGTCCTTTTAATCCGATCTCGTAATTTACAGCAGTCTGTGGTTTGAGTTTATGGTTGAAACCTTGTTCCCCCTGTGGATTGGCAGATAATTCAGAAAGGGAAGGTGTTTCAAAACTAGTTGAGATACCAGTAAATATTTTTTGATTATTTATGACGTTATATGCGAATCTTAAACTTGGATTTATTCTGCGATATGTTAGAATATCTGATTGATCGCCATCAATTAGAATTCTGTCCTGGGCTTTTAGTTTATTCCAATCAAACCGAAAACCTCCTGTCAGATTCCATCTCCCTGAAGAAAAATGATCGAGTAAATAGAGCCCAATATTACCAAATTTTTCTTGTTGATTTAAAGTGATATTTCCTTGAAAACCATCTAAGTTTTCATAACGCTTTCTATTGTCAGACTGAAAATTAATGTCATATCCTAGTTTAAACTTATTTTTTGAGTTTTTGTAAGTTAGACTTGCTCCATGGCCACCATAGTTTCTATACAGATTAATAAGTCCTCCATATTCAAAAGGAAGTTTACCTATAAAATCACGATAACTAAGAAAAGTATAGGCGTCTAGGTCTAATCCAACATTAATTCTCCCCTTTAGTGCGAGTCCTATTTTTAATTGCTTGACAGATTCCTCCGTTTTAAACTGGAGATTTGTGTTTCTTGCTTGTTGGCGATCTGTTTTTACTTCTTCCATATTTAACCCTCCCGGATCTTGAGCTACAGGGCTATTTAAGTAGTTTAAAATAATATTTAGTTTATATCGGGAGCTTAATATGTAAGAAACATTCGTGTTAAATGCGTATTGTTTAAAACGACTGTGTTCACGGTATGCATTAGATGAGGTATAAGCCCCATGTATAAAGTATGTTGCACGTTTAATTCCAAAACCAGTACTTATAGAATGGTTTTGCATGGCAAAGGCTCCAATTGAAGTTCGTAATTTGGAAAATGGTTGTGCGAAATTTTTCTTAGTCTGTATGGCAATAACACCGCCTGAAGCATTCCCATAAAGTGATGAGGCTGCTCCTCTAATCACTTCAATTTGTTTTATTATTCCAAGGTTTAAATTATCCAATTGTCCTTGCCCATCAGGAGTGGTTTCGGGAATACCGTCAATAATGAGTTTTATGCCCCTAATGCCAAATGCTGATCGAGAACCAAAACCTCGGATTGAGATTCTTAAATCTTGAGCAAAGTTATTTGCATTTTGAGAATATAGCCCTGGAATTTGATTAATAAACTCTTGTAAAGAAAGTTGAGGTTTGAATTGATCTTCTTGTTTTGTCTTTAATACAGAATAAGCATAGGGCAGTTGATTGAAAGTACTTTCAATTCGACTAGCCTTAACATTAATTGTTTCTAAAGTGTATCTTATTAAAGTATCTTGCTTTTTAGTTTCTTGAGAAATGGCTAGAATCGGTAATAAAACAAGACAAAATATGATTGGCTTTATCGGATTCATGGTGCTATTATTTTTATTCCCAAGTATAAATTGTTTTGCAGAAATCAGTTTTACTTCAATAAAATATTAATATACTCTCTATGTTTTTAGGTTCGGGTTTTGTGCTTCCGTCTAAAATGATTGGAATAGCTAAAAAAATGCATCGTCTAGAATTGTAGCTATTATTTATTCTTATTTAGGACTTAACCTAAATATGCCTTTAGATTCCACAGCTACATAAATATAACCATCAGGGCCTATTCGAACATCTCTAACTCGTCCAATATCAGGTAATAATTTCTCGCGATTTACAACCTGATCATCTTTTATGGTAAGAAGTTCCAGATGCTGAAACACTAAGGAACCTACAAGAAGATTTCCTTTCCATCCCTTGTAAATATCAGATGTAATAAAGCACATCCCACTGGGTGCAATAGAGGGAGTCCAATAATGAATAGGTTGTTCCATGCCTTCTTTGTGTGTAATATCTGTAAATGTTGTGCCATCATAATTAATACCATAGCTAATAACTGGCCAACCATAGTTTTTTCCTTTTTCAATAATATTAATTTCATCTCCCCCTTTGGGACCATGTTCGTGTTCCCATATTTTTCCAGTTTCTGGATGTTTTGTTAAGCCTTGTGCATTTCGATGCCCAAAACTGTATATGGCTTCTTTAGCACCAATTTGTCCAGCAAAAGGATTATCTGCAGGAATTCGTCCATCGTCATAAAGTCTATAAACCTTACCACAATCTCGATTTATATCCTGAGGATTTACATCTCTATCGCCTCTGTCCCCAATGGTGAAGTATAAATACCCATTATTATCGAATGTAATTCTACTACCAAAGTGATGCTCTTTTGTGCTATTAGGAGAAGCTTTATATAATAATTGATTATCTGTCAAGATATTTCTTTCTGCATCTAATTTGGCTCGCATTATTGCAGTGTTGCTTCCTTCCCCATCGCCCTGGGTTGAGATATATGAGAAATAGATCAAATTATTTTCTTCATAATTAGGATGTAACACGATATCCATTAATCCTCCTTGGCCACGCATCAAAATATCTGGCAGACCTTCAATTTCAATTTTTTCACCTTCAATGAAGTGATATAATATCCCTGATTTTTCCGTTATTAATAAACTTTTATCTGGTAGAAATGCCATAGCCCAAGGAATTGTTAAGTCATCAACAATTAGTTCATAACTAATTGAAGTTGGATTGTTTTCTATTGGAGTACTGTTTTGTTTGTTTTGACATTGAGCTAATAAACTAACCGATAGAAAAAGAAGAATAGGCGCAGAGATTTTCATATGATTTAGCTTTAATATATTTCTATTGAGATTATTAAATTCTTATATAATATACGTTAATAATAAGTTTGTAAATAGTTTATTTCGAAGTGTTTTGACCAATTGTGAGATTTGCCTGATAAAAATTTAAGTCTACTTATCTTCTTAGGAAAAGTGCGATTATGTATTTAACTCTTTGGCAATTTCTTCATTTGATAGTTATTGTTGGGCCGAGAAATTGATTCTTCATTTTAATTAATTGGCTTTGGAATTATTTTATATCCAATCAATCCTTGAGGGTTTTTAACAAGACCTAAAAAAAAAAGAAGTTTTACTGATATAGCTTTAGAAAGCTATCAGGAAACAAATAAAATAAATGTGAATTAGCTTTAGTTTAATTCTTTATGAGCACTAAATACACTTGTGTTTGGTGCTTTCTTATTTTTATGGCACAAGCTTTGCAGTGTAGAGCAATAATAAGAGTGATATATCAGTTTAAGATTTATCCCTACCAGAGGATAACTATTTTTTAAAACTTAAATACAATTGCCATGAGAAGATCGATAATAAAGAAGTTGGTTGCCAGTATAGTATTGGTAGCAGCAATTATATTTTCAGGACTACCTACTTTTGCTCAACACAGATCACATCAGGATGAGCGAAACAGGAATGAGAAAAGCAAATATACTAAACGAACTAAAGAGCATAAGCAAGATAAGAAGAAAGATTATCATGCAAAGAGCCATAAGAAGCATAACCATCATGATGAGTATTCTAAGGTAAGAACTAGACATTACGATGGAGATCGTTATCATAACGATAGAGTCGTAAGACGTCATGATAATCATCAATATGACAGACATGCTAAGCATGGGCATAGTCACCACAAACAAGTTGCTCGTCGTTATTACAAGCGTCATGGACATAGATGTTATGCACATCCAAGATATGGGGATGTCGTCGTAAAATTCTCAGCTCGACCAACTATTATTACTCATTGCGATGGTGACTTTTATTATTCAAGAGGGCGATACTATCAGTATTATCCAGAGCTTGGTTACATAAGAGTAAATGCTCCAGAGGCAGCTTGTTTTGATCATATCCCTGATGGGTGTGAACGTGTTTCTTACCGAGGAGGGGTTTATTTTAGACTAGGTGATCTTAGTTTTGTGAAAGATGGAAGAGGATTTCGATTGGCTGGATCAATAGAGTTATAATATATGAATAGAGTAATTAAAGAGGCGCCATTGGCGCCTCTTTTTCTTTATACCAGTCCTTGAGCCAACATAGCTTCGGCAACTTTTACGAAACCTCCAATATTAGCTCCATCCATATAATTGATAAAGCCATCTTTTGTTTTGCCATATTTTACACAAGTGGTATGAATATCTTGCATAATTCGCTTTAAGTGACCGTCAACTTCTTCACGAGTCCAGCTCATACGCAATGAATTTTGCGACATTTCCAATCCTGAAACAGAAACCCCCCCGGCATTTGCAGCTTTCCCAGGTCCATAAAGAATTTTATTCTTAAGATAAACATCAACGGCATCAGGTGTGGAAGGCATATTGGCACCTTCTGAAACGCAAATACAACCATTTTTGATTAATAATTCAGCCTCTTGCTTATTAATTTCATTTTGTGTTGCACACGGTAGAGCGACATCGCATTTAATTTTCCAAGGTCTTTCATTTGCGTAATATTCAGCGCCGAATTTTTTAGCATATTCTTCAATTCTTCCTCTCTTTATATTTTTTAATCGCATGACAAATTTTAATTTCTCAGCGTCGATACCATCTGGGTCATGAATGAAACCAGATGAATCGGAAAGAGTGACGACTTTACCACCAAGCTCATTTACTTTTTCGGTTGTGAACTGAGCCACATTGCCAGAACCCGAAACAGTTACAATCTTACCTTTGAAACTATCATTTCTGGTTCTAAGCATTTCGTCAGCAAAATAAACAGTACCATATCCTGTTGCTTCAGGGCGAATTAAACTGCCTCCCCATTCCCTTCCTTTACCAGTAAGAACGCCTGTGAATTCGTTTCTCAATCTTTTATACTGACCAAACAGGAAGCCAATTTCACGACCACCAACACCAATATCACCGGCTGGAACATCAGTATTAGGTCCTATATGCTTTGAAAGTTCAGTCATGAAACTTTGACAGAACCTCATTACTTCACCATCTGTTTTTTGTTTCGGGTCGAAATCCGATCCACCTTTCCCACCACCCATAGGCAGTGTGGTGAGACTATTTTTGAATACCTGTTCAAAAGCTAAGAATTTTAATATGCTAAGATTTACTGTTGGGTGAAAACGAAGTCCACCTTTATAGGGTCCAATAGCAGAGTTCATTTCAACTCGGTACCCCCTATTGACTTGAATTTCTCCTTTATCATCAACCCAAGGGACTCTAAAAATAATAATACGTTCAGGTTCCGACATACGTTCAAGAATCTTTGCATTCTTATATTTCGGATTGTCTTCAATAAAATTGAGCAAGGATTCCGTTACCTCGTGCACAGCCTGATGAAATTCTATTTCGCCTGGATTCCGATTTTTAAAATTATTCATGAATTCCTCTCCAAAGCTTGATCTTTTTGTGCTTGTCATCGTACTTGTCATATCTGTGGTTTTAGGTTGGAAAATCGATCTAGTTAATAAATTCGAAACTATTGAATTTCGTAGAATGGGAATGATCTCGTAAATGTAGATTCCTTATTAAAGGTAAAAAAGAAATACTTGAGAGTCAAGATTTTATATGATCTGATTTTTTGTTAAATTTAAAAGTGTGCAAAATATAAGCTTATGACATTAAAACCAGATAAAAGAAATGTTTCTCGATTAGCAAAGGAGAATCTTGAGAGATTGAAGGAGTTAGCTGCAATTAATAAAACGACTGGGATTATTAAAGAGGCAAAATCAATTCCCGATACCTTACAACATATTAGTTTTATTTTGAAAGAGGCTATGCAATATCCTCCTTTTACAGCTGCACGTATTAGTTTTGATGAGAAGCAATATTTAAGTCCGAATTTTAGCGAATCCAAGTGGGTATTGAAGCAGAGCTTCGAATGTATTGATAAGCGGATAGGATTAATAGAAATTTTTTACACCAAGGAATTCCCGGATTTATATGAAGGTCCTTTTCTCAAAGAGGAGAGAGATTTAATTGATAATATATCGAATATGATTTCGGGTTATATCAATACTGAGGCAGGAAAATATTTGATAACGAAAACGAAGGAGGAGCATTCGGAGGATGAATACATTGAGGGGCCATTTGTACGTGTCGAGAATAGAAATCTTCTGAATGATTATTTGAATCGAAATAATGCGAACCGTGATGTATATCACGACTTAATGCCTTTTAAGGTTAAAGAAATATTGTTAGTAGCAAACCTTTACGATGCGTATAATATCGAACGAGAGGGTCGGTTTACTGAACAAATTTACGATGAGTATCATCAGCTTAATTTATCTTCAATGCCTAGGGTAACAGGGGTTTCTTGTTGTGATGAAGCTTTGAAACAGCTAAGATCCAAGCATTTTGATATGATAATTGTTATGGTTGGTGTAGATAAAAAAACACCAATTGAGCTTAGTGAAAGGGTTAAGAAAGATTTTCCTTATATCTCAATATTTCTCTTGCTGAATAATGATGCAGATGTTGGGTTTTATGAAGAACAACGTGACAGTTTGCACTGTGTTGATAAAATGTTTATATGGAATGGCGAGTCTCAGGTGTTTATTGCCATGATTAAGAGTTTGGAGGATAAGGTCAATGCTGAGAACGACACAGATGTTGGATTGGTGAGGGTTATTCTACTTGTGGAGGATTCGGCTAAGTACTATTCCCGTTATTTGCCTCTGCTGTATCAGAGTGTGATGGCTCAAACTCAAAGAATAATTGATGATGTGACTACTGATCCTCAATATAAAATTCTGAGGATGCGTGCACGCCCAAAGATCCTCTTGGCCTCTAATTATGAGGAAGCGATGTCAATTTATAGTCGATATAAGGATTACCTGCTATGCTTGATCTCTGATGTAAAGTTTAAGATGAATGAGGTGATGGATGATAGGGCAGGAATTAAACTAGTAGAACAAATTAGAAGTGAATTGCCAAACCTACCAGCAATTCTACAATCATCCGAAGTTGATAATGCCTCTCATGCCAAAGAACTAAAGTGTAGTTTTATTGATAAAAATTCAGATAGTTTGCGTCAGGATATACGCGCTTTTATTGAGGAATATCTTGGTTTTGGTGATTTTGTGTATAAGAATATTCATGGGGATCCAATTGTAACGGCTAAATCGCTTAGGGAGTTTGAAGAGCATTTGTACAATATACCTGCTGAATCCTTAATCTATCATGCCAACCGAAATAATTTTTCGTTGTGGCTAATGGCTCGTGGAGAGGTTAAGATTGCAAAGATGATTGCCCGTTATAAAACGACTGATTTTAAATCGGCAGAAGATATTCGAGCTTATTTAATAAGTATGATCCATGAGTTTCGAAATGAAAAACGGAAAGGAAAGATCGTTGCCTTTAAATCTCAGCCTGGCTTTAATGCCGAGAATATTGTGTCCTTGTCTCCAGGCTCCTTAGGGGGGAAAGGTAGAGGTTTGGCTTTTATCAATTCAATGCTCTATAATTTGAACTTGAGTAGCTATGTGCCTGGGATTAATGTAAAAGCTCCCATGACGGCTGTAATTGGTGTTGATGAGTATATGAGTTTTATGGAGCGTAATGATTTGGTAAATAAGATTAAGCAAGTTTCGGACTATTCAAAAATTCAAAAACTATTCTTGAAAGGAAGTTTAAGGTCTCGATTAAAGAATCGAATCAAGCATATACTTTCAAATTTTGATAAGCCATTGGCTATTCGTTCTTCAGGCTTATTTGAGGATTCTCTTCAGCAACCTGTTGCGGGAATTTTTCAAACCTATTTATTGCCTAATAGTAATCCAGACTTAAATAAAAGACTTGATCAGGTTTTGGATGCAATTAAATTGGTTTATGCTTCCGTTTTTTCCAATGAGTCACAAACGAGTATTCATGGGAGTAATTATTCAGTAGATGAGGAAAGAATGGGAATTGTCATACAGGAGGTTGTTGGCAATGTGTATGGCGATTATTTCTATCCACATATCAGTGGTGTTGCACAATCGTATAATTATTACCCCTACGGACATATGAAACCTGAGGATGGTTTTGCTGTTATAGCTGTTGGTCTGGGCAAGTATGTGGTTGATGGTGAAAAGGCCTATCGCTTTTCACCCGCATTTCCTTCGAGTGAGAATAACACAGCTAAGGATCAATTTAAGAATTCACAACTTGAATTTTATGCGGTTAATTTAAAAAAGAAGGAGTTAAATTTACTCGAAGGCGATACTGCAGGTCTTATTCGTTTAGACATAGATGAAGCTGAAGATCATGGAACTTTGACCCATTGTGCATCAGTTTATGATACTGAAAATGATATGATCAGTCCTGGCTTGGATAAATATGGACCGAGGATTGTAAACTTTGCTAATATCTTGAAATACGATTATATTCCTTTGGCTAAAACCATTCGGACAGTACTCGAGATTATTGAAGAGGCAATGGGTTCAGCCGTTGAGATAGAGTTCTCAGTGGATTTAAACAGGGATGAAGATGGCAAGTCATCCTTCTATATTTTGCAGATAAAACCCTTAGTCGCAGGAGCAGACGACTATAATATCGATATGGATACAATTAATCCAGCTACAAGCTTGATGTTCTCTGATAAAGGAATGGGAAATGGTTTAGTTGAAGATATTACGGATGTTATTTTTGTTGATCCAGATCTATTTGAGAAAGGTATGACATCTAGTATTGCTGATAAAATTGCTGAGATTAATCAAAAAATGGAAAATGAAGATCGACATTACATCCTTATCGGACCTGGACGTTGGGGAACTCGTGACAGATGGATTGGTATCCCAGTGAAGTGGAAAGATATATCGAGATCTAAATTGATTGTGGAAACCAGTTATAAAGATTATCCATTGGAAGCCTCCTCAGGATCTCATTTTTTTCACAATGTCACCTCTATGAATATTGGTTATTGTTCGGTATATTATCATTCAAAAGATTCTCACATCGATTATGAAATGTTTAAGGCTCAAGAGTTGGTTGAGGCTGACGGTGCCATTAAGCATGTGAGATTTAAAAAGCCGATAACGGTAAAGATGGATGGGAAAAAGCGTTTGGTGGTGGTAACAGAATAAGAGATCGGAATAATAAAGCTTCAAAAAGAGAGATTCTCTATTTTGAAGCTTTTAAATATAAGTTTGAGTCTATTTCTTTCGAATCATCATTAAGCCATGTCGAATAGGTAGCATGAGATTTTCAACTCTTTCATCATCCTGAACATGCTTGTTGAAATCAAGAATTCCTTGGGTTTGTTTATCGTTTGGATCGATATCTTCAAGAACTTTACCATCCCATAGGACATCGTCTGCTAAAATAAAGCCTCCTTTTTTTAATAAAGGCATAATGGCTTCGTAGTATTCAGTGTATTGACGTTTGTCAGCATCAATAAAAACCAAATCGAATTCACCTTTTAGTTTTGGAATGATATCCAAAGCCTCTCCAATATGAAATTTAATACGCTCTTCGCAGCCCGATTGTTTGAAAAATTTTCTCGTAAAACTTTCTAGCTCATCATTACAATCAATAGTGTGGATCTCACAATCAGAAGAAGTGCCCATTGCCATTGATATGGCAGAATAGCCTGTGTAAGTCCCAATTTCCAAAACACGTTTAGGGTTTTGCATTTGGCAGATCATTTTTAGGAATTTTCCTTGTAGATGGCCCGAAAGCATTCTGGGACGCAACATTTTTACATGTGTTTCTCTATTTAAATCCTTTAGAACTTGATCTTCGTTTTCTGAGTGCCCTAATATATAGTCTTCCAGGGCTTTGTTTACTTCAATCATGATTTATTTATACATCAAAGTGGTCAAATGGTCTTTGTTTAATATCTCGTTAGAAACCTCAAGAAGTTCTTCTGCAGTAATGCTTTCTATTTTGTCATAAATATCTTGCTGAGAGTCAATTTTATCGTATAGTAAATAGCTTTTACCAACGCTAAGCATCAAATTCTCATTATTTTCACAAGAGATAGCAATTTGCCCTAGTATTTGATTCTTCGCTCTCGTCAATTGCATGGCGCCGAGTTTCTTTGTGCACAGGAGATCCATTTCTTTATAAATAAGCGATAGGCATTTATCCAGATAACCCTTATCGGTTCCAAAGTAGATGCTCACAAGACCTGTATCTACATATGGAGAATAGCCAGCTTCTATATTATAGGCCAAACCATGTCTTTCTCGTAAAGTAAGATTCAAACGGGAATTCATACCTGGCCCACCTAATAGGTTTGTTAATAGCGATAAAGGAATCCGCCTTTCGTCGTTTAAATCATACGCCACATTTCCAAGAATACAATGGCGTTGATGTGTGTTTTTTTCAAGAACAAGTGTTCTTGGCTTATATATTTTAGGTTTTACTCTTTTGTTGATTCGTAAATTTTGTGGAATCTTAGCAAAAAAAGTTTCAACCATTTTCACCAATTTCTTAAAAGAGATATTTCCAACCGATGAAATAACCATTTGATCAGTATGGAAGTTGTTTTTTATGAAATTCTGGATGTTTTCTTTTGTAAACTGCTTAATGTTTTCAGGTGTTCCTAATATGTTTCGACCAATAGGATCATTTTTGAAAATTAGATCTTCAAAGTCGTCAAAAATCAATTCTGAAGGACTGTCCTTATAGGAGTTGATTTCATCGAGAACAATTTCCTTTTCTTTTTCTAATTCTTTTTCTGGAAAAATCGAGTTAAAACTGATGTCGCTGATGAGTTCTAAGGCTCTTTTATAGTCCTTATCTAAGAAAGTAGCATAAATACAAGTTTCCTCTTTGGTGGTATAAGCATTGAGTTCTCCGCCTACATCTTCCATTCTGTTTAGAATATGATAGGCCTTGCGTTTTGTCGTTCCTTTGAAAATTACGTGCTCAATAAAGTGGGCAATGCCCCATTCGTCTTCACTTTCATCGCGAGATCCGGTATTTAGAATGATTCCACAGTGTGCTACTTTTTGATCCACCTGACGATGGATTAAACGGATACCATTTGATAATGTGTGAGTTTCGAAAAGCATATAGAATTTTATTAGGCTGCAAAGGTAATAAGAACTTTATATATCGATGAAAATACCTGTTTATTTTCGTAGAATTTATTTGGAGGCGATAATTTTTTGCTTACTTTTGTGTCGCTCAAGTAAAGCGGTGCCATAGCTCAGTTGGTAGAGCAATGGACTGAAAATCCATGTGTCCCCGGTTCGATTCCAGGTGGCACCACACTTTAAACTTGACGAACAAATTATAATAAGGTGCCATAGCTCAGTTGGTAGAGCAATGGACTGAAAATCCATGTGTCCCCGGTTCGATTCCAGGTGGCACCACTATTATTTTTTTGAATAACCTTTTGGGTGCCATAGCTCAGTTGGTAGAGCAATGGACTGAAAATCCATGTGTCCCCGGTTCGATTCCAGGTGGCACCACCCAGAAAGCCGATCTTTTAGATCGGCTTTTTTTGTATTCCTATTTTCCTTCCAAAATAATTTTAGCTGTCAGATTTTATTGAAATAGCGATGTTTAGTTATGTATTTGCGATGTTGATTTTTTATGTTCTGAATACTGAAACTTTAAATGTTAAAAATTAGATGTTTAATGAATAAATATTGTAATTTGGTTATCTTATTTTAAAAGATTTAAAATTGATTATGTATTTGAAAATGTATGGCTTTAGCTTTTAGTTTTCAGGGGTATTATAGGTTTTTGGAAAATAAATAGGATGAATAATAAATTAAGCACACTTATTCTTGATGATGATCCCATCTACTTAAAATTAGCTAAAAGTAGGTTGCAAAAAGATTTTGTTGTTTTTACGGCACTATGTCCGTCCGATGCTTTTGATTTATTGTTGAAAGAACGAATTGATGTCTTAATTTGTGACTTTAATCTCCCTGAGATGACTGGAGTGGAGGTTTTGAGAAATGTAAAGGAGTTTCATCCTGAGACGGATGTGATCATGATTAGCGGTAGCGCTGAAGATTGGCAGATTAAAGAATCTTTTGATTCGGGGGCAATTGACTTTTTGCAAAAACCGATTGAGTATAAAGCTTTAAAAATATCTATTGAGCGCGGGAAAAGCTTTGTTTCCTTAAAAAAGAAAAATAAGGAGATTGAAAAGCATTATTCTTTTTTAAGTCAGAAGTTGAATAGTCAGCACTCTATAGACTTTGTTTATTGTAGTGAATCTATGCGTCAGGTTCAAAGTGCGATGGAAGAGTTGGCTAGGGATAATCAGGTGCCGGTTCTCATTACTGGTGAAATTGGTTTGTATAAAGATTCTATTGCTCGTCGGATTCATAATTTAAGTGGTAGATCAGCGAAAAATTTTATAGCCATTAATATGGCTTCTGTTTCAGATGCGATGTTTGAAAAGAAGTATTTTGGTTTCAAACAGAGTAGAAAGGGCAGACAGAAGGATGAGTTTGGATGGTTTGAAATTGCCAAAGGTGGCACTCTTTTCTTTGATGAAATTATTGACTTATCTATTTATCAGCAAGCAAAATTGCATTCAGTTCTTCAAAATAAATCATATGCCAAGATTGGTTCAAAAGCAAAGAATGATGTTGACGTTCGATTGATCTCGGCTTGTAGTGATACTTTGAACGGTTTGAAGTCTAAAAACAATTTCCGAATGGATTTATTGCTGAAGCTTAATGGTTATAACTTATATATCCCACCACTTCGCGATAGGCAAGAAGATATCCCTTTTCTAATGAATTATTTTATACGGCAATATTCAGAGAAGATGAGAAAGATTATTCGTGGGTTTGATCCATACGCTGAGCGTAAGCTGATTGAATATTACTATCCTGGAAATACTCAGGAGTTATCGAATTTGATAGAACGTGCGGTCATGCTTTGTGATGGGGATTCGTTGAATTTAGATCATTTCCCATCATTTGTAAGCGAAAAGGAAGGGCAATTTTCTTTGGTTAATAGTTTTGATTTAGCATTGATTGAGCGGGAAGTGATTATTCGAGCATTGAAAGAATGTGATTACAATAAAACCCAGGCAGCAAAGCTTCTCAATTTGAGCTGGAATGCTCTATATAGAAGACTTCAAAAATTCAATATCGACCTTCCCGAGCATGCTTTGTAGGCGGTGTAAGTAATAGTATTGTCAGATAGATTTCTTATTTTCGTGTATGTTGAAATTTATTCTTCGGTTTGCAATTGTCATTAATTTCTCAATTGCTGTGGTTTTTGCACAGCAGACTAGCTGCGATTTCCCTTTTACTTCTGTAGAGGATGTTCCTGAGTTTATCCAAAACGAACTATCGGAAGCAGGGCAGTTAAAGATTCAGATTTACTTAATTCGTCATGCAAAACCCAATTTACATAAGAGGTTTTTAAGCTCTTCGGTTCAAGCTCAAGATTATGTTGAGCATTACAATAAGGCACCTATTCACGAAATAGATTTGAATATGGTGAAAATTGACTTAAAAAAGCCCCATCAAATTTATTGTTCAAATTTAGTTCGTTCTCAAGAAACAGCTCTGAGTTTGTTTGGCGATTCCTATGTCATTGTATCTGATCGTATTTTTAGGGAATTTGAATTGAAAATTGTTCGTTCAAATTCTATAGTACAGCTCCCTTTAGATCTTTGGAAAGGTGTTAGTCGACTTTTTTGGTTGTTGGGCTGCAATCATGAGGGAATAGAAAGTCATGAGGAAGCTAAAGAACGAGTTGTTTGGGCTGCTGATAATCTAGAAAAGCTTGCTAGTCAAGAAGAAACTGCTATCTTGGTAGGACATGGCATGATAAATGCGGCTATTTCAAAAGAGTTGAGAAAACGCGGTTGGGATGTTATCTGTAAAAAGGGCCATCGGAATTTGGGTGCAACTATTTTGCAAAAAAACATTTCTAAAGAATAATTATTGAGATATGCAACTGTGCGTTTATGAACACGAGTTGTAACTGTAGTGAACACCTATTTTTAAAAGGTAAATTCATATTCGACTCGTATGCAGTATGTTATGTGTTCCGGTATTGAAATTGATAAATATGATGTGGTTAAGAGAAATATTTTTAAAAGTGAAAAGGCTTGTCTTGCTTTTGTCTCTTTTAATGTTTGTGTATTGTACACAGGCTCAGAAAAAGAAACAACTTAGTTCGGGAGCATTTTCGTCCTATGACAAAATTTTTTCGGGTGATGTTAATAAGATTAATCTGCCTGATTATTTGGATGGACCTCATTTTTTCTGGGAAGAGAATGACAGAGTCAAGGTTTGGTATATTTCTCACAAGCATTCCGGGAATACCCTTGACTTGAAGGAGAAGATTATCAAGCTAAAGAAGGATTCTCTTCAATTTAAGGGTATGTATGGTGATAAAAATCGGTATTGGTTAAGAAAGCAGAAACCTGAGCCAAGTCAATCAGAATATTCTGGAGTTGATTCTGTAATGGTTGTGGGTGACGTGCATGGTGAATTTGAAACCATGAAAAAGCTATTAGTTGCTAATAAAGTTATTAATGCCAAAGGGGGTTGGTTGTTTGGAAAGAATCACTTGGTATTTGTAGGAGATATTTTTGATAGGGGAGATCAGGTAACAGAAGCTTTGTATTTTATTAGACACATATCTCGACTGGCAAGAGAGAAAGGTGGAAGAGTTCATCTGATATTGGGTAATCATGAGGTGATGGTATTGATGAATGATTCTCGATACATAGCTCCTAAATACAGAAATTTGAGTAAACGGTTGTTAACGAACTATTATAATTTCTTTGCTGAAAATGCTGATTTAGGAAGATGGTTGAGATCTTTGAATTCTGTTCTCAAAATAAACGACAAGCTATTTGTTCATGGAGGCTTGTCTTATGATGTGGTTGAAAAGAATCTGTCAATTAATCAAATTAATATGGACATTCGGTATAGTTTGTTAAATGCTAAATCGATGTCAGCTAAAGAACTGAAAAGTAAAATTTATTTCCCAGGAAATCCTTTGTGGTATAGGGGGTATATGATGGAATCGAGATATTACTCAATGATTACCGAGTCTGAGGTAGATAAGGTTCTAAGATATTACAATGTAAAGCAAATCATGTTCGGACATACCGAGCTAGATGAAATTAGTTTTTTATTCCAGAAAAAATTGTGTGCATTAAATGTGCCTATGGGTTATGTGCAATTCCGACCACAAATATTACTAATTGTTGGTGGTCAGTTTTATCGCTGTTTGTTGAATGGAGAAAAGGAGTATATTAAATAATTTTAAAAGCTCTCACTTCTTCGAAAATCATAATATAAGATGAAGAATGTAAAGTCATTTATATTACTGTTGATTTTAATGGTTTGGGGAATTGATTTTCAAGTTCTAGCTGGTTTCCAAAATAAGGATAGTCTTGCTTTTACTGATCTTTTCTCTGAGGAAAAGCCCCTTCTAATTAATCTTTATGCCGATTACATCAGTCTTTTTGATGATGTTTCAGATAAAAGAGTTTATCATGATGCTAAGTTTACTGTGAAGAACTCGTCCTCTGCTTTTAGCGATATGACAGTTAAGGTAAAAACAAGAGGCAATTTTCGTTTACGTAAGCAAACATGCGACTTCCCGCCTTTAAGGTTTAAATTTGAAGCTGATCAAGCAAGGGGATCTATTTTCCAAGGGCAGGATAAGCTAAAATACGTGAGTCATTGTCAAAATTCAAAGAAGGATTATGAGATGCACACTCTTGAGGAATTTCTATTGTATAGAATGTATAATATCTTTACCGATTATAGCTATCAGGTGCGTTTGGCTCATATTAGTTTTATAGATGTTAATAGGCGGGATACGATTCAGCGCTATGGTTTTTTTATTGAAGATAAAGAGCATTTGGCAGATAGAATCGGACGTCGAGCTTTGAAGTTTCGAAATGTTAAGCAATATCAAGTATTGCGATCTAATATTCTGGTTCTCTCATTATTTCAATGTATGATAGGGAATTGTGATTGGGATGTTTCTCGCTTACATAATGTAGATTTGATGTCTGTTAACGAGCATAGTTTGCCTGTGGCTATTCCTTATGATTTTGATTGGTCTGCAATTATCGCTCATGACTATTTTGTTCCCGATCCACAAATAGACTTAGAAGCAAAATATAAAAGACGATATAAAAGTTATAGATGGTCTGATGAGGAATTCGAAGCAGCTTTTGCAGAATTTCATGAGCATCGCGACGAATTAATGAGTTTGATAACTGATTTCCCTTACCTCGAAAGAGATAATCGTCTTAAATTACTTGCGTATATTTCTGAATTCTATGATTTAATTTCTTCTAAAGTTGATGTGAAAGAATATATCTTGAAACAAGCAAAGAAAATTCCTACAGAATAATCTTCTTCTCATTAATCCACTCATTTTTTTGTCAGAAATAAAACATTTCGGATAAACATTATTTCCTGTTTTAATAGTTTTTAGTTTAGCATCCCTTTGTTAAATGGGGTGCTTTGTTTAATTTTTGCATATAATCGTCAGTATGCCCCTTGTTTTTAAATAGATTTTGTCGAATAAAAAGTTTTTCTCATCTTTGTGGTGTCATTCTTAGGGGGTGTGTCTCTAAAAAACACGTTTTATAGAAATAAAGCCCTTTATTCTAACTTATAAACCAAATAACCATGTCCACTATTCGTTTCCAAGCTCTAACTGAGCTTTTGTCAAGGGTTCCTAAGGAAGTCCATTTACCATCAAACAAAGTGACCGATTATTATGGAGATCTAGTATTCAATACAGGCTCTATGAGAAAATATTTATCGAAAGAAGCTTTTAAAGCTGTAATGGATGCTAATCAGAATGGTGGCGCTATCGACAGAAAAATGGCTTCGGGTGTTGCTGCGGGTATGAAAGCCTGGGCAATTGAAAACCATGTGACTCACTACACGCATTGGTTTCAGCCATTAACGGATGGAACTGCTGAAAAACACGATGGTTTTATCGATTATGGAGATGGTGGTCATATGATTGAAAACTTTTCAGGAGACTTGTTGACTCAACAAGAGCCAGATGCTTCTTCTTTCCCATCGGGAGGTATTCGTCAGACATTCGAGGCACGTGGCTATACGGCTTGGGATGTGTCTTCACCAGCCTTTATTGTAGGGACAACTCTTTGTATTCCTACTGTGTTTATTTCCTATACAGGTGAAGCGTTAGATTACAAAACACCATTGCTTAAGGCTTTAGCAGCAGTTGATGAGGCTGCCGTAGGCGTTTGTCAGTATTTTGACAAGAATGTAACTAAGGTTCATACCAACTTAGGTTGGGAGCAGGAGTATTTTCTAATTGATGAGGCTTTGTATCAGGCTCGTCCTGACTTGGTCTTGACAGGTCGTACGTTAATGGGGCATTCTTCGTCGAAAGATCAGCAGTTGGATGATCACTACTTTGGGTCGATTCCAGAGCGTGTTACTAACTTCATGATGGAATTAGAATTGGAATGTCATAAATTGGGGATTCCAGTAAAGACACGTCACAACGAGGTGGCTCCATCTCAGTTCGAATTAGCCCCTATTTACGAGGAAGCTAACCTGGCTAATGATCACAATCAGTTATTAATGGATGTGATGAAAAAAGTTGCACGTCATCATAAATTTAGAGTTTTGTTTCACGAGAAACCATTTGCTGGAATAAATGGATCAGGTAAGCATAACAACTGGTCATTGGGCACCGATACGGGGGTTGTTTTATTAGCTCCGGGTAAAAATCCGAAAGCTAATATTCAATTTTTGTGTTTTGTAGTGAATACTTTAATGGCTGTTTTTAAAAACCAAGACTTATTGCGTGCTTCTATTTTAACAGCATCCAATAGTCATCGTTTGGGAGCAAACGAAGCGCCACCTTCAATTATGTCTGTTTTCTTGGGCGATGAGGTTTCTAAAATGTTAGACCGTATTGTTGAGGAAGTTGGAGAAAGAAAGATGACTCCAGACGAAAAAACAGCTTTGAAATTGGGTATTGGTCGTATTCCTGAAATTATTCTCGATAATACAGATCGCAACCGTACTTCGCCTTTTGCTTTTACTGGAAATAGATTTGAATTCCGTGCTGTGGGCTCAAGTTCGAATAATGCTGCTGCTATGACCGCTTTGAATGCTGCAGTTGCTGTTCAGTTAAATGAATTTAAAGCTTCCGTTGATTTCTTAATCGAAGAAGGTATTAAGAAAGATGAGGCTATTTTCCAGGTAATGAAGAAGATGATTATCGAATCGAAACCAATTCGTTTCAACGGTGATGGATATTCTGATGATTGGGTGAAGGAGGCTGCCGAAAGAGGTTTGACGAATATCAATAGTGTGCCAGAGTCAACGTCGAAATACTTAGATCCTGCTGCTAGAAAAGCCTTAATTGGTAGTGGTGTGATGACTGAGAAAGAGCTTGAGGCTCGTGTTGAAGTTGAGATGGAGAAATTTACGAAGAAGATCCAGATCGAATCTCGTGTTCTTGGCGATTTGGCTATTAACCATATCGTACCCGTAGCGGTAGCCTATCAAACTAAGTTAATACAGAATGTTCAGGGGTTAAGAGATATTTTCACTAACAGTGAGTTTGAAGAATTAGCTGGTGCAAGAAAAGATTTGATCAAACAAATATCGGCTCATATTTCTTCAATTAAGGCTAAGGTAAAAGCTATGGTAGAAGCTCGTAAAGCTTGTAATCTTATAGAAAATGCTACAGAATCGGCTTATGCTTACGATAAAACTGTGTGCCATTATTTAGAAGAAATTAGATATCATATCGATAAACTGGAGTTGGTTGTTGATAATGAGATGTGGCCACTGCCTAAGTATCGCGAATTACTATTTAATAATTAGAATAAAAGATACAAGTCAACTTGTAAATAATAGATTAGAAAGAGCTCCCAGTCGGGGCTCTTTTTTTTGTTTGATCTGCCTAAAGATAAACATTGGGATCTATGGGAAATGAGTTGAAATATTTATGGTCTAAATATAAGAGGAAAGCTTATCTGCTTTTGTATCTTTATCAGGAATTCCTAAATTGGAAAGTCAATTTTATTTTGCACTATTTATACTGTTGTTAATATGAAAGTTTTAGCAGGAACTACATTTTGTCTTTCGTTGTTATTTTGCATGGCGTGTTCACCACAATACTACGCTCGCAAAGGCGATCAGTTATTTGATAAAGGATTATATCATCAATCGGAGTCTAAATATGATAAGGCTTACGAAAAGTCAGACGATCATATTTTTAAATCAGATATAGCACTCAAAGCGGGACTTAGTTTCGAGAAAATAAACCAACCAAAGAAAGCAGCACGTTGGTATAAAAAAGCAACGCGCAGAAGAGATTCTTTTCCAGATGCTTTGACTCACTTGGCTCAGGTTGAAATTAAGAATGGAAATGTTGAAGATGCAGAAGAGGCCTTTTCTATTTATAAGGATTATGTCCCTGAAAATGCAAGAGGAGATGAAGAGAGATTGGTAGGAGTTTTCGAAAGAATAAAAGAGTGGAAGGATAATCCACAAGCTTATATTATCCGCCCAATGCATAAGCTTAACTCACCAGCTAGTGAATTTGCCCCTCTTTATTATAGTGGTGATACAAATATTATTGTTTTTACAAGTACCCGAAAGGGAGGTTTTGGTGTTAAGCAAGATGGCGTAACGGGTGATAATTACTCTAATCTTTATCGTTCTGATTATACGAATGAGGTAAAAAGAGATGTAAAGAATAAAAGAGGAAAGGTTATTGATTCTAAAACAATCATCAAAGATGAATTTGAGTGGCAAAGACCCGTTAGTATAGGTGATAGTGTAAATTCTGTCTTTAATGACGGAGCAGCCTGTATTGATTTAAAGACAAATACTTTGTATTTCACATCTTCTCGTAAAGTTGATGGGAAAGACCGAGGAACTAAGATTTATAGTATCGCCATTCAGGGAGATGAGTGGGGTGAGTTGAGTAAGATTGATATTGTGGCAGATTCACTTTCTGTAGGACACCCTTCCGTTTCATCTGACGGTGAAACTCTTTATTTTGCATCAGATATGGCTGGTGGTTACGGTGGAAATGATATTTGGATGGTAAAGTCAGAAGGAGGCCAATGGGGAAGCCCTGTCAACATGGGTGCTGATATTAATACGGATAAAAATGAGATTTTTCCATATATCCGTGATAATGGGATGTTGTATTTTGCATCTGACAGATTAGAAGGAATGGGAGGTTTGGATTTATATGTGGCGAAACCTCGAACTGATGTCTGGGATGTTGAGAATATGAAGTATCCTATAAACTCCGAAGCGGATGATTTTAGTATTGTTTTCCAATCTGGTGAAAATAAAGGCTTGTTTGCGTCATCAAGAAATAAAGGGAATGACGATATCTTTTCGTTTGAAAAGGTTGAAATCGACCCTATGATTATTGAATTTGCCGAAGGTAAAATTAGTTTTGATGAAGGATTGGCTGGTAGAAATATCAGAGTTCGAGTTGAATCAGATAAGGACGGAAATTCAAATATCAATTTAAATGATAAGGGCGAATTTAAATTGCCGATTCGAGCCAATACAAAATATACGATAACGGTTTCAGGTGACGATTTCCTTACTGAGAAAAAGGTGATTGAAGCAGGAAACGTTGATGAGAAACTGAATCTTGATTTAAATTTTGAGCTTAAAGGTGTTGGTGTGCCGATTAGATTAAAAAATGTATTGTTTGGTTTTAATGAGTGGGTGTTGACAGATGAGGCCAAAACTGCACTGAGCGATTTAGTCATGACAATGAAAACGCATTCTGATATCGTAATTGAATTAAGTTCGCATACCGACTATGTTGGTCCAAAATTGGTAAACGACAGTGTATCACAATTACGAGCAAAGGTTTGTGTTGATTATTTGGTTGAGCAAGGTGTCGATCGTTCTCGACTGAAAGCATTAAGCTTTGGTGAGACTAAGCCTTGGGTTGTGAAACAAGAAGGACAGGATAAATATCCATTCTTAAAGGTTGGTGATATACTTAATAAGGCGTTTATTTACAAGCTAGTTAATGAGGAAGATAAACAGGTCGCTATGCAGATGAATAGAAGAACCGAGATTAAAATTGAACGAATTAATAAGGAGTCGGAGTCAAGAACTGACAGATCAAAAAGATCGAAGAGATAGTTCAGGAATATAGCTTTCGTTAAAGGGAAAAAATACTAACTTTACGACGGCAAAAAATTAACAAAAGTGTTCTGCCATGCAGAGCGCTTTTTTTACTACTATCCAACCATGAGAAAAGACGAAAGATACAATTTAAGAGGCGTTTCGGCATCGAAAGAAGATGTGCATAATGCAATAAAAAATATTGATAAAGGACTTTATCCAAAGGCTTTTTGTAAGGTGATTCCTGATTATCTTACTGGAGACGATGAATACTGTAACATCATGCATGCTGACGGAGCAGGAACAAAATCTGCTTTAGCTTATATGTATTGGAAAGAAACAGGTGACTTATCGGTTTGGAAAGGCATTGCTCAGGATGCAATCATTATGAATCTTGATGATTTGCTTTGTGTAGGAGCTGTTGATAATATTCTGCTTTCGTCGACAATTGGACGCAATAAAAACCTGATTCCAGGTGAGGTTATTTCTGAAATTATTAATGGAACCGAAGAATTGCTTGAAGAGTATCGTAAACTAGGTGTGAATATTTATTCAACGGGTGGAGAAACGGCTGATGTGGGTGATTTGGTACGTACAATTATTGTTGATTCTACTGTAACTTGTAGAATGAAACGCGAAGATGTGATCACAAATGAAAAAATCCAAGCGGGTGACGTCATTGTTGGTTTGTCTTCATACGGTCAATCTACATACGAGGAAACTTACAATGGTGGAATGGGATCGAATGGATTAACATCTGCACGTCACGATGTTTTCTCAAAGTATCTTGCGGAAAAATACCCGGAGAGTTTTGATGGAGCGGTTCCAGAAGAGTTGGTGTATTCAGGAGCTTGTAAACTAACCGATGCTGTTGAAGGGACTGAATTGGATGCTGGTAAATTAGTTTTATCTGCGACTCGTACTTTTGCACCAATTGTAAAAGTTGCTTTAGATAAGTATCGTTCACAAATTCATGGTATGATTCATTGTTCGGGTGGAGCACAAACAAAAGTTCTACACTTTGTTGACAATCTTCATATCGTAAAAGATAATATGTTTGATGTGCCACCATTGTTTAAGTTGATTAAAGAGCAGAGTGGAACAGAGTGGGATGAGATGTATAAGGTTTTTAATATGGGACATCGTTATGAGTTCTATGTGCCTGCCGAAATTGCAAATGATATTATCGAGATTTCGAAGAGCTTTAATGTAGATGCTAAAATTGTTGGACGCGTTGAAGCCTCTGATAGCAAAAAGTTGACTATTGAAAGTGAATTCGGCAAGTTCGAATACTAAATAGAATTTATAAATGAGCCGATCGTCCTTTTATTGGGATGATCGGCTTCTTTGTATTTGAAATCCAAATGAAATAGAATTTTTATTTATTTGTATGAGAATATTGATGTTAGCTTAGTATTATGTTGTCTGATGAAGCTTAAATATTCTAATAATGAGATTCAAATCAATTAAAGTAATTTTATTTTCCTAATTTTGTGCAAATTTAAGAGATTATAAGGATGAGCGATAATGTGTTACTAGGAAAACTAGAAGGTGTTTTTATCCGATTTAAGGAGGTTAGTCAATTGATTACCGACCCTGAGATAATGAGTGATATGAAACGCTATGTTAAGCTAAGTAAAGAATATAAAGAATTGGAGTTAGTCGATTCTGCTGCAACGAGATATAGAAATGCACTTGAAACGATTACTGAATCGAAAGAAATATTAGCCACTGAAAGCGATGAAGAGTTGCGCGAAATGGCAAAAATGGAACTAGAAGAGCTTGAGGAAAAGTTACCAGAAATGGAGAATGAGATTAAATTGCTTCTAGTGCCTGCAGATCCTGAAGATTCTAAAAATGCAATTGTAGAAATTCGTGCTGGTGCTGGTGGTGATGAAGCTAGTATCTTTGCAGGAGATTTATATCGAATGTATACTAAGTTTTGCGAGAGTAAAGGTTGGAAAGTATCTATGACTTCATGTAGTGAAGGAACATCTGGTGGTTACAAGGAAATTGTTTTAAATGTGTCTGGTAACGGTGTTTATGGTGTTCTGAAATATGAATCAGGTGTACACCGTGTTCAGCGTGTGCCTCAAACTGAAACTCAGGGCCGTGTGCATACCAGTGCTGCATCAGTAGCCGTATTACCAGAAGCTGAAGAGTTTGATATTGATGTGAAAGAAAGTGATATCCGTAAGGATACATATTGTTCTTCAGGACCTGGTGGACAGTCGGTGAATACAACTTATTCAGCTATTCGTCTGACTCATAATCCAACAGGTATTGTAGTAACTTGTCAGGATCAGAAATCTCAGATTAAGAATTTAGCTAAGGCGATGATCGAATTGCGTTCTCGTATTTATGCGCTGGAGCATCAGAAGTATCTTGATGAAATTTCATCTAAACGTAAGACGATGGTTTCTACTGGTGACCGTTCGGCTAAAATTAGAACATACAATTACCCACAAGGTCGTGTAACCGATCATAGAATTAATTTAACGATGTATAATTTGAGTGCTATTATCGATGGCGATATTCAAGAGATTATCGATAAGCTTCAGGTTGAAGAAAATGCAGAGCGACTTAAGGAAAGTGGTTTATAATAATATTTGGCAGTGGTTTTTAACTACTGCCTTTTTTTTGATTTCATTTTAATGAGTCTTAGATAAAAAGAAATAAAACAACCATTAAATAAATAACAAATGAACTATCAAGCTTTATTCGAGCAAATTAAATTAAAGAAGTCTTTCCTATGTGTTGGTTTGGATACCGATGAGAAGAAGATACCAGCGCATTTGCTTAAAGAGGAAGATCCTATTTTTGAATTCAACAAAGCGATTGTTGATGCTACAGCTCACTTGGTTGTGGCTTATAAGCCAAATATTGCATTTTACGAGTGTAAAGGAGCAAAGGGGTGGCTTTCTCTTGAGAAAACAGTTTGTTATATTAAGGAGAATTACCCAGAAGTATTCCTGATTGCTGATGCCAAGCGTGGCGATATCGGAAACACATCAAAAATGTACGCCAGTGCATTTCTTGAGAATATGCCTTTTGATTCAATTACAGTTGCTCCTTATATGGGTGAGGATTCGGTTACGCCTTTCCTTTCATATAAAGACAAGTGGGTAATTCTATTGGCATTAACATCTAATAAAGGTGCTTTCGATTTCCAATTCTTTCAGGAAGGGGAGCAGAAATTGTTCGAGAAAGTTCTTGAAAAATCACAAGAGTGGGGTTCTCAGGATAATATGATGTACGTGGTTGGTGCGACAAAAGCAGAAATGTTATCTGATATTCGTAAGATTGCCCCAAATCATTTCCTATTGGTTCCAGGAGTTGGTGCTCAAGGTGGAAGTTTGCAAGAGGTCGCGAAATATGGTATGAATGACCATTGTGGTTTGTTGGTTAACTCATCGAGAGGAATTATTTATGCTGATTCAACTCCGAATTTTGCTGATGTTGCATGCGAAAAAGCATTGGAACTTCAGGAAGAGATGGCAGCCTTAATGGATGCGAAAGGAATCTTATAGTCTTAGCTATTAAAGAAATAGAAAAGCGATGGTCTCAATGTCATCGCTTTTTTTTGTATTCTTAGAAATCATATCATAAATTTAGTATTCTATTTAAAAACTTAGAATCTGTTTTTATGAATGAGGATTTTCTACACTATATCTGGAAATATCGCCTTTTCGATTCAGAAGAATTGATGTCAAGTCAGGGGCAGTATTTGGAATTGATTGATGTTGGTCGTTTAAATAGAGATTCTGGCCCTGATTTTTTTGAAGCTCGAATCCAAATCGATGACTTGCTTTGGGTTGGAAATGTGGAGATTCATATTAAATCGTCTGATTGGTATAAGCATCATCACGAAGTAGATTCGGCCTATAATAATGTCATTTTACATGTTGTTCTTAAAAATGATACAGATATTATTTTGTCAGATGGGCGTTTGTTACCATGTCTAGAGCTTAAAATTCCAGATCAATACCTGAAAAGATATCAAAACCTGATGTCTTCTCAGTCTTGGATTCCTTGTCAGGTGGATATCCCGAAATTGAATAATTTCTTTGTGAATCATTGGTTAGATAGAATGTTGCTGGAAAGATTGGAGAGGAAGGCTGGTGAGATAAATCAGATTTATCATCAAAATGCGGATTCTTGGGAAGAAACCTTCTATCAATTATTGGCTCGATATTTTGGCATGAAGGTAAATGCAGATCCTTTTGAGCAGCTTGCCAGATCAGTTTCTCTGAAGATTCTTGCCAAACACAAAAATTCACTCTTGCAATTGGAAGCTATTTTATTTGGTCAAGCTGGGTTTCTTGATGATTCTATTCCCGGAGACCCATATTATTGTGATTTGCAAAGAGAATATCGTTTTTTGAAAAATAAGTTTGAGTTAAAGCCTATCGAGAAAAGGCGATGGAAATTTATGAGGATTCACCCTGTTAACTTTCCAATTATTCGTATTGCTCAGTTCGCTAAATTGATTTATCAGTCACAATCATTATTTTCTAAAATTAAACAGGTTGAAAATGTTAATGAGTTTTATCTGTTGTTGGAAACTGAGGCTTCTCAATATTGGGATAATCATTATAGGTTTGGAGAAAAAGTTGACTTTAAGAAAAAAGTCTTGGGTAGATCGACCATCGATATATTAATAATAAATGCAATTGTTCCCATTCTATTTGTTTATGGTAAAGAAATTGGGAATCATTTCTACCTTGATAGAGTCTTAGTTTATCTTGAACAGATGAAGCCTGAGAGAAATTCGATTGTTAAATCGTGGATAGAAAGTGGAGTTGTTGTGAAGTCAGCCTTTGATTCCCAATCTTTATTGCATCTGAAATCAGAATATTGCAATAAGTATAAGTGTCTTGAATGTGAATTAGGAAATAGAATTCTTCGTCTTGAACAAATGTGATTTTACGTATTGCAGTTAGATAAGATTGATTAATTTAGATTTTATTTTTCACCTAAATACGAGCAATGTCATTAAAGGGACGTAAAGTCTGGGAAGAAAATGTTAAAACACTTAGTTTCGCTTTGATTCTGATGTTTATTGTGATTGGTATCGGTACGATTGGTTATATGCAACTTAACAAAGAATATAGCCTGATCGATGCTTTATATATGACAGTAATTACAATTTCAACGGTTGGTTTTAAGGAGGTGCACGATCTTACAGATAATGGTAAGGTGTTTACAATGTTATTGATTTTGACAAGTTTTGGTATTTTTGGTTATATTGTTTCAGCAGTGACCCGTTTTATTTTAGATGGTGTTTTTCGTAGAAATTTAAAAGATTATAGAGTGGCTAGAAAAATCGAGAAGTTAAGTAATCATGTCATTGTCTGTGGATTCGGTCGAAATGGACGTCAGGCAAGTCTTGAGTTAATTGAGCATGAGGAGCAGGTTGTTGTAATTGATTCAAAAGAGTCAAGTATTGATCAGATCCGTATGATTCCTGAATTGCTGTTTATTCAAGGGGATGCGACTCTGGAGGAAATTTTAACACTTGCTAATATATCTAAAGCTAAGGCTCTGATTACCGCAATACCCGATGATGCGGCTAATGTATACGTTTGTTTGACTGCTAGGGAGTTGAATCCTGAAATTAGAATAATTTCTCGATCGTCTAAATTGCAATCTGATAATAAATTAAAACGCGCTGGGGCCAATAATGTTATTATGCCAGACCTTCTAGGTGGTCAGCAGATGGCTAAGTTAGTTGCTCAGCCCGATGTTGTTGAGTTTGTTGACAAGATTTTGCTACAATCAATCAAAGGTGTAAACTTAATGGAAGTCTCATGTTCTAAGCTTGCCACATGCTTTGTTGGTCGGTCAATTTTAGATTTGAATGTTAGAAATGTTTCTGGAGCCAATATTATTGGTTTGAAAGATGATGAAGGGAATTATATCTACAACCCTTCTCCGCATATTATACTCGATCAAAAATTCCAACTTTTTGTTTTAGGTGATGCACGGCAGTTAAAGCGACTTAAGGAGTTGCTTACTACTGGGAAATAGCGTCAGAAATATTTATTTTAAAATCAGATTTGAAATTAAGTATCACTAAATCAGTATAATGCAATATTTCTTTGTTTTTTTCTTGGATTTCGTTTGGAAGTTAGGATGTTTTGATCCTATATTTGTAGCCACTTTCAACGGAGAGTGGATTTATAAAATGGTTGTTTAGTAGTATTTTATAGGCAGTGGTAGGGTGGTCGTAGGAATTTTTTATTTTTTAAAGGATTATTTACACCTACTAAACAACCTCATGATTCGGGAGTAGTTGAGAGTTTTGATCATTGTGTCGAATTCTCTTTTTTTAGCTCTATATTTTTGAGGAAATAAAATTTCAAAAAAAACGAATTGTGATTTGCAGTTTAGGAATTAAAGTTCTTATATTTGCAGCCGCTTAAATAGCGAAAAAGTTCTTAAAAGTCTGGTAAAGGAAAACGGCGAGAGTTGAAAAAGGGAGAGAAAATATTTCTCAAAATAAT
>NZ_QQWG01000017.1 GCF_003863355.1 Ancylomarina euxina
CTTAACTCAACAGCATTTAATTTAAACTCTCTACTAAATTTTCGTCTCTCTTTTTCCATTTTCTAAGATATAAATTATTAAGATAATTATACCTTAACTCACTGTCCAAGTAAATGTAGCAACTCCAGATAAAGGATAAAGGATAAAGGATAAAGGATAAAGGGAAAAGGGAAAAGGGAAAAGGGAAAAGGGAAAAAAGAAAAAAATAAGGCTGAGCATAGCTGGAGGCCTCCTTTGTAGAAACTGCTACGGCGAACGAAAAGGAAGGAAAGGCGGTGCATGGAGCGGAGCGTTGTATTGAGCTTGCCGAAATATCGAAATGATAAAGTGGCGTGCGATAATTGAAAACTGACAATCAGCAATCAATCCCGAATGGCAACCCGTGACTCGTGACCATTGACCGATAACCGACAGGCTGCGACCCACCTCTTGTCTTTCCCAATATAGTTTTGTATATTTCCAGTACGCATAATTGCGACACGCATATTTGTAACACGCATATTTGTAACACGCATATGAAAGCACATATCAATAACCCATTTAGTTTTGGTTCAATAGTCAAACACAATAAGTTTTGTAACCGTAAAGCAGAGTTGTTGCTTTTGAGCACTTACATAAAAGATGCTTATTCTGTTTGGTTATACTCTCCGCGTAGATATGGTAAATCGTCTTTGATTCAAAAAGTGTTAGAGGATCAGGAAATAAAAAGTATTTATCTGGACTTGTACAATGTGAAATCCTTAGATGATTTTTGCAGGAAATATGCCGATGCAATTGCAAAGAACTTATTCAGTTGGGATCAGAATATCAGTGTTTTGATCAAAAAACTTGCCGAGTATTTTACCCATTTTAAAACTTCAGTTTCCATAGATGAAAATGGATCACCCTCATTTGTGATCGAAAAATATGGAATTAAAGACCAAATGGATGTTGAACGTATTTTAAATATTCCTGCTCAAATCGCCAAGAAATATAAAAAGCCAATTTGTATCGCATTTGATGAGTTTCAGGAAATAAACAGAATTGAGCCATTTTTAATCAATTGGATGAGGTCTGCTTTTCAGGAACATGAAAATATTTCCTATATTTTTTTGGGGAGTCAACAATCATTGATGGAAGATATTTTTATTTCGGATTATTCTCCTTTTTATGAGTTTGCTGTAAAAATGAATATTGGTGAAATCAGTAAGGAGGACTGGAGATTTTTTATCAATCAAAAATTTGAAGAAAAGGGCTTAAAGCTTCTTCCGGAACACTTAAATCAGATCATTTTAAAATCGGAAGGGCACCCTCATTTTACACAATATTTTGCCTCTGTTGTTTTTGATATGATTCGTGCAGGTGTTGATCAGGAAAGGACTGATTTTAATGAGCTTTGGTTGGAGAAAATATTGCAAAGTCAATCCATGTTTTTACAAGATATTTATGATCAACTCACCAATATACAACGGCAGGTTATTTTTGTTATAGCGGTACTTAGAAAGGATGAAGAGCTTTTTTCTTCTGTTATACGCGATAGATATCAGCTTCCTGCGAGTTCTTCTATGCTTAGGGCGATTCAAAGCTTATCAAAGAAAAATTTAATTTTTAAAAAGGAGAAAGCTTATAAGATCATCAATCCTATATTCAGAGAATGGTTACTTCTCCTATCATAGATTGAATTATATTCGCTTAAATTTAAAACCGAATTGAACTTTTCGTCTTTTACTTTCCTTTTTCATTTAAGCTTGTTCTCTTTATCATTAGAATATTTTTATTGTACTTTCCCCTTAATAAACTATTTTTGAAAAAAAACATGATATTGGACAAAGAACTTAAGGAGGCTATTAGTCGTTTATCTTCGAAGGAAAAAGATAAGCTGATATTTCGATTATTGAAGAAGGATCCTAAGCTTGTAGATCGTTTATATTTTGATTTAGTCGACACCGACTCTATAGATATAAAAAGGCAAGAGATGGCGACTGTTGTTGATATAAAGATCGAAAGTATGACGACAGGATATTATAGCCCGGGTTATTTGCATATGGATATGAGGTATCTAAGTGGTGATATTTCTGACTATGTTAGAACAACCAGAGATCGCTATGGTGAGGTTAGTCTAAACCTTCAAATGTTAATTAAGGTTTTGCAGGCTAATAGCAGTAAAATATCTGATGCACCCTATTCTAAAGCTTACAAATGTTGTCTGTACATTATTGCCAGAGCATTTAAAATACTGACATTAATTAGTAAATTGCATGAAGATTATTTCATTGATCTGCAAATGGATTTGGAAAAGCTCGGTTATCAAATTGCTCAAAATGATTATTTAATGAAGCTAGCTATTCAGAATGGTTTGGATGTTAATTGGCTCATTGGTGGTGATATTCCCGATGATATTATCCAAATTCATAAAGATATCCGTAGTCAAGGCTTTTTAAAATAAGCTAGCTGTATCTTTGCGCTTGTCAGATAGTTCTGAGATGTTAAGGTTCAGTGATCTAATAAAGTCTATGAAGTCTAAAGAGTTATAAAGTCTGTAGTCCTGACAACCGATCGCATCCATAAAAGCTTTAGCGAAGATGGAAACTGATAACAGCTCTTTTAGCATGAGATAGCTTCGTCATACTTCCTCGCTAAGACAGTAAGTCATGAAGCTTTCTCTTTAATTAGTGTTTATTAGTGAAAATGAGTAGTTAAATTCTTTTCATCTGTGGTAGACTCAAATAGGTTTAGCAGTCGAAAAGTCTGAAAACCTGTAAGTGTATGACGAAGTCGTTCCTGACAGACTTATAAGAAAAAATTAGACGCTGATTATAATGATAAAATATGATGTAAATAATTAGTGAAAATCGAGCTTGCGAGTTAGATGAAGTCCATCAGTGTATACCGAGCTTGCGAGATCAATGAAATTAATTAGTGGTTAAATATTTTTTTTAATTTGTTTATATGTGGTTTAAAGTGTTAAGGAGTCATATGCTCCGAAGAACGCTCAATGCACCGCTATTGTCTAGTGACCAGTGTGACAAATATTTTCTTACAATTAGTGATCATTAGTGTCAATTAGTGGTTAAATATTTTTTTTATTTGTTTTCATCTGTGATTAAAACATTTTTTTTTGAGTTTACTGGCTAGCTCGTTAACATATTAGTGGTTTAATCTTTTTTTATCCACCGTAGCAGTTTTACTGCGAAGGAGGTCAATATCCTTTCTTTAACCTTTTTCCCTTTAACCTTTCTTTCCTTTTAAGCTTATTAGAGTATATTTGTTGATACATAAAAAATGATTAGATAACTTGTTTCGATCGGTAAAAATTGGTACGAATAGTTATCATCTAATACTCTAAGCATGAAAGGTATCATACTAGCAGGTGGATCAGGAACGCGTTTATACCCCATAACCAAAGGGGTGTCAAAACAGCTTCTGCCCATTTACGATAAACCGATGATCTATTACCCTCTCTCCGTTTTGATGCTGGCAGGTATTCAGGAGATATTAATTATATCCACACCCGAAGATCTACCCAATTTTATTAAATTATTGGGAACAGGGGAAGAATTGGGCTTGAAATTGTCCTATAAAGAACAGCCAAGTCCTGATGGTTTGGCACAGGCCTTTATCATAGGGGAGCACTTTATTGGGGATGATTCCGTTTGTATGGTTTTGGGAGATAACATCTTTTACGGACATGGCTTTACAGAACTCTTGCAGCAAGCACGTTATCATGTGGAACAAGATGGGAGTTCAAGCGTTTTTGGTTATTATGTGACTGATCCGGAGCGCTATGGTGTGGCTGGTTTCGATCAAGCTGGTAATGTGACTTCGATTATCGAAAAGCCTGAGAAACCCTTATCAAACTATGCAGTGATTGGTTTGTATTTTTATACCAATGATGTGATACAGATTGCCAAAGAAATGAAGCCATCTGCTCGTGGCGAATTGGAGATCACTTCGGTGAATCAGCACTATCTGGATCAAGGGAAGTTGAAGGTGGAATTGATGGGACGTGGTTATGCCTGGTTAGATACCGGAACCCATAAATCCTTATTGGATGCGAGTCAGTTTATCGAAACCGTAGAGACCCGACAGGGCTTAAAGATTGCTTGTTTGGAAGAGATCGCTTATAAGATGGGCTATATCACGGCTGATCAACTTAAAAAACTGGCAGAGCCTTTAAGTAAGAGTGGCTATGGCGAATACCTTTTGAAATTAATTACAGAGAAATAAACGATTATTTTCTAACCACTAATGGACTTCGTCGATCTCGCAAGCTCGGTAAACACTGATTGTCACTAATTTTAAAAAAAATGAAATCAGACAGAGATAATATTTATAAACAGGAGTGTTATGATATAGTAGGTTTATGTATGGCTGTTCACTCTGAATTAGGCCCTGGATTTCTAGAGGGAGTTTATCAAGAAGCCCTGGAGATTGAGTTTATTAAATCTGATATAGATCATATAAGAGAATGTCAGATTGAAATCAATTATAAAGGAATTATATTGGATAAGAGGTATTATGCTGATTTTTTGTGTCATAATGAGGTAATTGTTGAGCTGAAAGTTGTGAAATCACTCGATGATAATCATATGGCACAGTTAATGAATTATATGAAAGCTACAGACAAGAAAGTAGGCTTACTAGTTAACTTTGGTTCCCATAGCTTAGGATACAAGAGAGTCATTTTATAAATGTATAATTAGTGTCCATTAGTGCAAATTAGTGGTTAAATTATTTTTTCTGAGTCTACTTATTTATTTTGGTGTCAAAAGTCTCGAATACAAGAGAGTAATTTTATAATTAGTGTTCATTAGTGCAAATTAGTGGTTCTCATATTTGAATTTGCGGTTAAATTAAGAAAATGAATTATATAGAAACAAATATAACTGATGTATTCATTGTCGAACCCAAAGTATTTGGGGATGATAGGGGCTACTTTTTTGAATCATTTAACCAGAAGGCGTTTGAGAAACATGTGGGAAAGATCGATTTTATTCAGGACAATGAATCCAAGTCGACTAAAGGGGTGTTGAGAGGCTTGCACTTTCAGAAACCACCCTATACGCAGTCGAAGTTATTGCGTTGTATAGAAGGGGAAATCTTGGATGTGGTTGTGGATCTCCGCCAGGATTCAACCACATATAAACAGTCACTTTCAATTGTCTTAAGTGGAGAGAATAAGAAACAGATTTTTGTTCCTAAGGGCTTTGCACATGGTTTCCTGGTTTTGAGTGAAACCGCAACTATAGCTTATAAAGTGGATCAATATTATGCACCTGATTACGACTCAGGTATGGCCTGGAATGATGAAGAAATAAATGTTGATTGGGGAATTAATGCTGATGAAATTCAATTGTCAGAGAAAGATAAAGGTTTGAAGCCACTATCTGAAACTGAGAATCCATTCTAATACTTTTTTAACCACTAATTAGCACTGATTTTCACTAATTCGTTATTATAATGAAACCTAATGATAAAAATACTTTAAAGCAAGAGTGTTATGATATTATTGTTAATAATGAAGCAGTTGCATTAGCGGCTTGAATTCAGCAGGTGTTATATTGGATAAAAAGTATTATGCTGATTTTTTGTGTTATAATGAGATAATAGTTGAATTGAAAGCTTTGAAATCACTCGATGATAATCATATGGCACAAATAATGAACTGTATGAAAGCTACAAATAAAAAAGTTGGATTACTTGTTAACTTTGGTTCCCATAGCTTAGAATACAATAGAGTCATTTTATAAATGTATAATTAGTGTCCATTAGTGCAAATTAGTGGTTGAATTATTTTTTAATGAAGCTTCTAATTAATTTTGGTTCGACTAGTTTAGAGTATAAGCGTTTTATTCTTTAATCTGTGAAAATCTGCTAAATCTGTGGTTCATTTTTTTTTTATTAGAGATTGGAATAGACTATACTGGTTAACTTTGGTTCCCATAGCTTAGAATACAATAGAGTCATTTTATAAATGTATAATTAGTGTCCATTAGTGCAAATTAGTGGTTGAATTATTTTTATCAATGTGTAATCTGTGGTTTATGAAAAATATACTTATTACTGGTGGTGCAGGATTTATTGGTTCTCACCTTGTTCGTTTATTGGTTAATAAATACCCAAACTACCGTATCATTAATATGGATGTGCTGACTTATGCAGGGAATTTGGCTAATCTTAAGGATATAGAAGACAAAGAGAACTATGAATTTGTGAAGTGTGATATCTGCGATTTTGAAAAGGTTCAGAAAATCTTTCTGGATTATGAGATTGATGGAGTCATTCATTTAGCTGCAGAATCACATGTTGACCGATCCATAAAGGATCCTTTCTCTTTTGCTCAGACCAATGTGATGGGAACTTTAAGTCTATTACAAGTGGCAAAGTTTGCCTGGGAAGGACAGTTTGAAGATAAGTTGTTCTATCATGTTTCTACGGATGAGGTCTACGGATCGCTTGGAGAAGAAGGCTTCTTTACGGAAGAAACGGCCTATGATCCACATTCTCCTTATTCTGCATCTAAGGCTTCTTCCGATCATTTTGTGCGTGCTTTTCAGGATACCTTTGGTTTACCAACCGTCATTTCTAACTGTTCGAATAATTATGGAGCTTATCAGTTTCCTGAGAAGTTGATTCCGCTTTTCATCAACAATATCTGCAAAAATAAGCCGCTTCCTGTTTATGGTAAGGGTGAGAATGTTCGTGATTGGTTATTCGTAGAAGATCATGCTCGCGCTATTGATGTGATTTTCCATGGAGGAAAAGTAGGTGACACCTATAATATTGGAGGATTCAACGAGTGGAAGAACATCGATCTGATTAAGGTGATGATTAAAACGGTTGATCGCTTATTAGGTAGAGAAGAAGGAACTTCTGAAAAACTAATCACCTATGTGACCGATCGTGCTGGTCACGATTTACGTTATGCCATTGATTCAACTAAACTGAAAGATGAATTGGCTTGGGAACCTTCACTTCAATTTGAGGAAGGCATAGAAAAGACTGTAAAATGGTACCTTGAGAATACGGAATGGTTAGAGAATGTGACGTCTGGTGACTATCAGAAGTATTATGAATCCATGTATAAGGATTAAAGAAAATTCAAGGATAAAGTAACAAGGTTAAGGGATAAAGGAAAAACAAGGATAAAGGTGGAGTCCTAAAACCGACAACAGCTCTTCTATAATGAGATAGCTTCGTCATACTTCCTCGCTAAGACAATAGGTTTAGTCTTTCTATTTAATCAGTGGAAATTAGTGTTTATTAGTGGTTTAATATTTTGTAATCTATGGTTGATTTTTTTAAGTTAAGCTTGAAATAATTAATCCTTCGATCTTATTAACTTTAGGCAATAGCTCAGGGAAATGTCCGTTCTTTAGTTTATAATCCGTAAAATTTACTTCAACTGTGGTTCAATCTAAAAATAAAATACTAATAACTGGTTCCGGAGGCCAATTGGGATCTGAAATAAAAGCAATCAGTTCTGCCTATCCGGAATTGGAATTTGTCTGTCCTACTTCTAAAGAACTTGATATTTGTAATCAGCTTCTATTAAATGAATTTATTAAAGATCAGGGCTTTCAAGCTATCATCAATTGTGCTGGCTATACGGCAGTCGATAAGGCTGAACAAAATGCAGGGATAGCTGGCTTGGTTAATGCCAAGGCGGTTGGGCATTTGGTGGCTAGTAGCCAAAGGTATCAACTCAAATTGATTCATATTTCAACGGACTATGTTTTTGATGGAACAGCCAATCGACCTTATACCGAACGAATGCCGGTTTGCCCCTTAAGTGCTTATGGTAAAACGAAACGTGCCGGTGAAATGGAGATTATGCATTCCCCTACCAACTCGATTATCATCAGAACGTCGTGGATGTATTCTTCCTTTGGGAACAATTTTGTGAAAACCATGCTACGTTTGGGCGAAGAGAGAGAGGCTTTATCCGTTGTTTACGATCAGATTGGAACACCAACCTCGGCGAAAGATTTGGCTAAGGTCTGTTTGGATATTATCAGCAAGCCAGGACGCATGGATACAAAAGGCAAATTGTATCATTATTCCAATGAGGGCGTAGCATCCTGGTATGACTTTGCTCAGTCTATTATGGAGATGGCTAATATCAATTGTAAGTTAAATCCCATTGAATCGAAAGATTTTCCAACAGCAGCCAAACGACCTGCCTATTCGGTTCTGAATAAAGCCAAGATTAAGGCTGACTTTGGCATTGATATACCACATTGGCGTGTGTCTTTAGCTGAATGTATTCAACTAATAAAGAACCACTAATTAACACTAATTTCCACTAATGTTTTTATTATGAATAGTGATAATAAGTTTAAGCAAGAGTGCTATGATATTGTTGGTTTATGCATGCTTGTACATTCTGAATTAGGTGCTGGATTTTTAGAAGGTGTATATCAAGAAGCCCTAGAGATTGAATTGGTTAAAGCTGATATAGATCACATAAGGGAATGCCAAATCGAGATTAACTATAAAGGTGTTATACTAGATAAGAAGTATTATTCTGACTTCTTGTGTTATGATGAGATCATAGTTGAACTGAAGACTGTGAAATCTTTAGATGATAATCATATGGCACAACTCATGAATTATATGAAGGCCACAAACAAAAAAGTTGGTTTACTTGTTAATTTTGGAACTAAGAGTTTAGAATATAAGAGAGTTGTATTTTGAGAAATAATTAGTGCCCATTAGTGTTAATTAGTGGTTCTGTTAAAAATTTTAGATGATATGATATGATATAAAAATAGCCCAACAGTTATAAAACCATTGAGCTATTATCTTATAATGAAAGTAGATTAGGCCTCTACAGCAACTTTTTCTACTTCAACAATTTTCTCATCTGAATGCCAAAGACCATGCTTTGTGCAGAAAGCAGCAGCAGTCAACTTCATTTTTTTACCAGGAACGATATAGAAATCGACCTCAGCTTGATTTGGCGTGCTACCAAGTGCACCAGCAGTGAAGTTAGTTTGAGCTAACATGTTCTCTCCATCCCAAAGTTGAACCCAGGCAATATAATGATCGAAATCATCAGGATGTGGATAAGCATCACCAACTTTTACTTTTACAGTAAACTTTTCACCAGCCTTAGCTGAATCTTCGCAATGTAAAAATGCTGAGTGACGATCGATATAATCTTTTTTTCCTTCTCCTTCGATTGTTGTAATATCCTGGTATCTATTGATTTTCATTTTTGTTTCGTTTTTTTAGTCACTAGTAATTAGTCACTGTTGTTTTTTTATGATTTCTTTTAACAATGTTAGACTATAGTCGTTTAACAATGTAAGTATTTTACTTTATAGCCATAGAACAATATAGCTTCTTTTTTACTTGTCGCTTAGGTATTCCGAAACGCCTTCTTGAGTAGCTTCCATTGCTTTTTCACCCTTACTCCAGTTTGCAGGACAAACCTCACCGTTCTCTTCGAAATGTTGTAAAGCGTCAACCATACGGATGGCTTCATCTACACTTCTACCTAATGGTAAATCGTTAATGACTGAGTGACGAACGATTCCTTTTTTGTCGATAAGGAATAAACCTCGGTAAGCTACAGGAGCACCAGATATGACCGCATTACCTTCTTCATCGTAATCGTAGTCTGCAGCTAAAACACCAAAGTTTTCAGCAATAGTTTTAGAAAGATCAGCTACCAATGGATAAGTCACCCCTTTAATACCACCTTTGTTTCTCTCCGTGTTTAACCATGCAAAGTGAGAGAATTCTGAGTCTACAGAACAACCCACAACGGCAACATTGCGTTTTTCAAATTCCTCAAGTTTATCCTGGAAAGCGATTAGCTCTGTTGGACAAACAAAAGTAAAGTCAAGAGGGTAGAAGAAGAAAACAACTTCTTTTTTGCCTACAAATTGGTCCAATGAGAAACCTTCAGTGATTTGATTTCCGTTTAATACTGCGTTTGCCTGAAATGCAGGAGCTTTTCTTCCGATTAATGATTGCATTGTATTTAGATTTTAAGATTTATGACTCTTTTATTGTTTATGCTTACAAATGTATAGAGGGAGACTCTAACAGCCAAATTATATTAATCAATAATCTTTATCTCCATATCGAGAAATTTAATGCACGATGAGTACCAGTATGATTATGAAAACGATTAAAAATTAGAACTCCTTAAGCTAGTGAAATCATTGTGAAAAGGAAAGACATATTTCCTGATTTATAACTAGATTTGCGAAATCTTTGAGAGTCTTCAATTTTCAGATCGCCTTTAGACATAAAGGCGATGTATACTGAATATGAAATGACTTTAGAAAGATTTTCCAAACTTAAAATCGCCCATCTATTGGGTAAAAACAACACACAAGAGAGTTATGTCAAAACAAAAGTCAACTGACGCATTAAATTATCATTCGGAAGGACGTCCAGGGAAAATTGAAGTGATCCCTACAAAGCCTTACAGAACTCAACGTGATTTATCTTTGGCTTACAGTCCGGGAGTTGCAGAGCCTTGTCTTGAAATTGAAAAAAATCCTGAAGACGCCTATCGTTATACAGGAAAAGGAAACCTAGTTGCCGTTATTTCTAATGGTACCGCAGTACTAGGTCTTGGAAATATCGGAGCTCTAGCTGGTAAGCCAGTTATGGAGGGCAAAGGATTATTATTTAAGATTTTCTCTGATATTGATGTATTCGATATTGAGGTCGATGAGACGGATGTCGAAAAATTTATTCAAACCGTCAAGGCGATTGCTCCAACTTTTGGAGGAATTAACCTTGAAGATATTAAGGCTCCTGAGTGTTTCGAAATTGAGGAGAGATTGAAAGCAGAATTGGATATCCCAGTGATGCACGATGATCAACACGGAACGGCTATTATTTCAGCAGCAGGTTTATTGAATGCTCTGGAAATAGGGAAGAAGAAGATTGAAGATGTAAAAGTTGTCGTAAATGGCGCTGGTGCAGCTGCAGTTTCTTGTACTAAATTATACATTTCATTGGGTGTGAAGCCTGAAAATGTGGTGATGTGTGATAGCCGAGGTGTTATCAATGCTAAGCGTACTGACTTGAATAAGCAGAAGAAGCAATTCATCACTCAAAGAGATTTAACAACTTTGGCAGAGGCTGTTGTTGGATGTGATGTATTTCTAGGTCTTTCTGTTGGTGGATCTATGACAAAGGAGATGGTTTTATCTATGGCTCCGAATCCGGTTGTATTTGCACTAGCGAATCCAGATCCGGAAATTGGCTACGATGAGGCTATGGCCGTTCGTGACGATATTGTAGTGGCTACAGGTCGTTCGGATTATCCTAATCAGATTAATAATGTATTGGGATTCCCTTATATTTTCCGTGGTGCACTAGATGTAAGAGCGACTGCGATTAATGAAGAAATGAAAATTGCTTCGGTTCATGCTATTGCTGAGTTGGCAAAAGAGCCCGTTCCAGAGTCGGTGCATGCGGCATACGATGAAGCGAATATTACTTTTGGTAAGCATTACATCATTCCTAAAGCGATGGATCCTCGTTTGGTTTCGCGTGTAGCTGTAGCAGTGGCCAAGGCAGCTGTTGATTCAGGTGTCGCCCGTAAGACGGATATGGATTGGGATGCTTATGCTGAGGAATTGAAGTTGCGATTGGGAACTGAAAATGAATTGCTTCGTACGATCTTTAATAAGGCGAAGAAAGCACCTAAGCGTGTGGTATTCCCTGAGGCAAACAACTTTAATATTCTTAAGGCAGCTCAAATTGCACTTCACGAAGGAATTGCACAACCAATTTTATTGGGGAATACCGAGAATATTCAGCGATTGGTGAAAGAGAATGATCTGAATCTTGAAGGTGCGGAAATCATCGATATTCGTTCGGAAGCTGAGCGTGAGAGAAGAACACGTTATGCAGATATCTTATGTGCTAAGTTAGGTCGTAAAGGATTGGTACATAAAGAGGCGGTTGAGAAGATGTTCGATCGTAATTACTTTGGTGCAACTATGGTTGAGGCAGGTGATGCTGATGCTTTTATTTCAGGGTACGCAACTCGTTATTTCGAAACGTTAAACATTGCTGAAAAAGTAATTGGTAAGGAAGAAGGAATGAATTCGTTGGTTGGGATGAATATTGTGATGACTAAAAAAGGACCTTTATTCTTTGCAGACACCACTGTGAATTCTGAACCGACCGAGGAATCATTGATTGATACAACATTGATTACTGCTCGTGCTGTTAAGAAATTCAATCAGGAACCAGCAATGGCGATGTTGTCTTATTCGAATTTTGGCGCCGTAAAAACGGGTAGTCCACAACGAGTTCACAATGCCATTGAATTCTTGCACAAGAATCATCCTGATTTGGCTGTTGATGGCGAGATGCTATTGAATTTTGCAATGGATAAGAACTTGCGCGATGCAAATTTCCCATTCAATAAGCTTAAGGGTAAAGATGTGAACACACTTATCTTCCCTAACTTAAGTTCTGGAAATATTGCTTATAAGTTGATGCAAGATCTTGATGATTCTGAGAATATCGGACCAATTATCTTGGGAACAGCTAAGCCTTTTCACGTTGTACCAATGGGTTGTACGGTGCGTGAATTGATTAATATGACTGCTATTGCAGTTGTTGATGCTCAAGAAGAGAAGTAATATGATGATCGATGAACGATTAATAATTAGTGATAATACAGAAGTTATTTCTGACCTTTTGTGAAAATTTGTCTTTATTAGTTTTATGAACTGATAGTTGATTTTGATTCTCTAGAGGTTTTAAAAAATCATTTATTATCATTGATAATTAATCATTAACAAAAATAATAGAATGAGTCTCCTGATATAATTGGGAGGCTCATTTACTCATTTACAAAATAACACATTCATTCATTTACTAAAGCTTATGTCTGTAATCTACGCCCTTGATTTGATAGGAACTTTTGTTTTTGCAATCTCAGGAACTCTTTCAGCTGCCAATAAGAAACTCGATTTGTTTGGTGCTTTCTTTACTGGTTTTATAACCGCGATTGGTGGTGGAACATTGCGTGATTTGATATTGGGAAATTTCCCGGTAGCATGGATTTCTGATTTAAATTATCTGCTTGTTATAACGCTTGGTGTTATTGTAACCTTTTTGTTTAAGGGAATGATTATGCAACTAAAGAAAACCCTTTTTCTCTTTGATACAATTGGAATTGGTGTCTTCACAATTATTGGGATAGAGAAAGCTATTTCTTTGTCAATTCATCCCGCATTAGCTATTATTATGGGCTTGTTCTCTGCCGTAATGGGTGGGGTTATTCGCGATACTTTATGTAACGATATTCCTTTGATATTCAGAAAGGAAATCTATGCAGTGGCCTGTATAGTAGGTGGCTTATTGTTTTTATTTTTAAAATATTTGCAAGTTGATTCTACGGTTAATCTTTTTGTAACGGTCATCTGCATCATCGTTTTCAGGTTGGTCTGTATTCGGTACAAGTTAAGCTTGCCTGTTTTGAAATATTAGGAATAAAAAAACGAATCTCTGAAGATTCGTTTTTTTTTGTACTTAACTCATCGAGATGAGGTTGTCCAAATCGATGTATTTACTTGCATCATCTCCAAAGCCTTCGACATCTTTATCTGTGATTCGATACGTGCATTTCTCCCCATAGATTCCAGAGAACAGTATTTGCATTTCCTTATCTTCTTCATCTTGCATAATGATGCCATAAAGATTTTTATGAACCTTCTTTTTTTTAAGAGTCTTATTACAGGATGGACAGAACATATTTATTTTTTCTCCTTTCTCAACATTAAAGGAGGGGTGTTTCAATACGGTATAGTCACCCAGTTTCATACTTAAAAGAAGAATTCCTGTTTCTTTTTGACTATTTTTTGCAGCAATAATGATTTTATCGCCAACATTTAAAAAGCTTCGACAGTGTGGACAAATGTAATTTGCTTTCATAAGGCTTCATTTTTAAGTTTTATTCCAATAGTTTGCTGCTACTTATAAGAGTTCTGAATTCTATAAATAAGATAAGGCGAAAAAAGCAGAAAGTCAATAAATAATAGACTTCAATGTGTTAACAGATTACATCTATAGATTTGAATATTATTTATGTGTAGGAAAATATTCAGAATAAGCTAGGTATAAATTTTTAAAACCTTAATTATTCATCTATATTTGAAAATATCATTAACGATTCTTTAATACACATAAATGCTTAAATTAATCATCTCAATCATTCGTTGGCTTGCACGATTCCTAGGGGTGTTTCTATTCCTGTTTTTTGCATGGTTCGCTATAGAATTTGGTATCGATGATCCCTCTCATATGAGTCCTCAATTGCTTAAACTTTTTTATACGCATATGCTCATGATGTTCGCTTTGCTGATTGTTTGGCGATACGAATTGCTTGGGGGTATTATTTTAGTTATAGCGTATTCTTATTTTTCTATAATAAACCATACTTTCTGGACCAACCCCATTTATCCCATCTTCTTTTTTATTGGATTACTACATCTTTTTTCGTGGGTTTTCCGCTATGGCGTCAAACTAATAAGGGGCGGTTTTCTTGTTCGCTATTTATTTCGCTAGTTTCTTTTATCGTTTTCTTAAGAAGATGACTTGCAATTTATTTCAGGGGCAGTGATAAATCAATCATGACATTTTCGTATAAATTTTTAAATTAATATGTAGGCTTATCTTTTTTTTCTAATTTTGATCGCTAAACAAGGATAACAAACATTAATATCTACGCATGTTAAATATAGCACTATTCGGCCCTCCGGGTGCTGGTAAGGGAACTCAATCTAAAATGCTGGTTGAGAAATACAATCTGGCTTATATCTCTACAGGTGATATTCTGCGAGCAGAAATTGCTGAAGGTAGTGAGCTAGGTCTTCAAGCTAAAGATATCATTAAACAAGGAGGTTTGGTTCCTGATGAAATCATTGTTCAGATTATTGAGGAAAGAATAACCTCTAATACTGAGGTGAATGGTTTCTTATTTGATGGATTTCCTCGTACCACTGTTCAGGCTTATATTTTAGAAGGCTTATTGCTTAAACTGAATACTAAACTTGATTGTATGTTGAGTTTGGAAGTTCCCAACGAACATTTGAAAAATCGTCTTCTTAAGCGTTCTCAAACTGAAAATCGATCTGATGATACCGAAGAGGTTATCAATGTTCGAATTAAGGAATATGACACTAAAACAGCTCCTGTTGCTGAGTTTTATGAAGAAAAGGAAATTTATCATCCTATTGATGGAATGGGAGATGTTGAAGAAATTTTTGGACGATTAACTTCTGTTGTTGATCAGACTGTTGAGCGTTCATGGATTAATATGGTTCTTTTAGGCCCTCCAGGTTCTGGAAAAGGGACTCAAGGTCGTATGTTGGCTAAAAAATTCAATTTGGTTTATATCTCCACTGGTCACCTGATGCGTCAGGAGATTAAGAAAGGAACTGAAATGGGGATCAGTGCCAAGGAATATATTGAAAAAGGAGATATTGTGCCAGATGAGATTGCCATTAAACTGATTGAACGTCAGATTAAAACTCATCCTGATGCCAATGGTTTTATTTTTAAAGGATTCCCTCGTACCATTGTTCAAGCCTATATTCTTGATGGCCTATTAAGAAAAATGCAATCGACAATTACAACAGCTTTGGAACTTGAGGTTTCTACTTTAGAATCGATTAAGCGTTTAGCAGCTCGGGGTAAGACATTTAGTCGTAGAGCTTATGATGCGGATACCGACATTATTATTCACCGCTTAGAGCAATACGAAAAGCGTAGTTCTAAAGTAAGTGAATATTACGATAAGCAAAATAAAATTAGAGTTGTAAATGGTGTTGGAAACGAAGAAGATATCTTTGAACATCTTTCTCAATCAGTTAGCGAGGCACTTAAGACAATACGATAAGTAGCCCATGCAACTAAAATATGAAATCCTGATTCTTAAGAATCAGGATTTTTCTTTTTAAATTCGATCAGTTCTATAGGTGCGCCATTGTGCCTAATCATGGCGACTCTCACGTCATCCATCGGCGAATTGGGCTCTGCTAATAGTTCAAACTTATGTTTTTCCAGTTCATGATCTAAATCATTAACCTCAAAAGCCAGATGTGGGACTGATTGAATAAGCTCATGCATGGGACTATCAGAGTCAAATCGCATCCATTCTATACCAAAAGGGCTTTCAGAAAATCCAGAGATGTAAAATTTAAATTGAGCTAAATAACGTTCATTGGGCATTTTTATTGATGTAGGAATACCCAAATGATGATATTTCCATCCCCAATCTTCCGTTACTTTGGGTAATTCATGCTCTTTTCTTGTCATCTTGAAATTACTTGTTTATGTTGACGATTAGTCAATTTTTCTTATTCTAATCTGATCGATAAGTGCAGCTGTATTTTTGATATTTTGATTTTCGTTGAATCTCTCAAGTTTCAAGTTTAAATCGTTGCTACCTTTTTTCAAATTGATTTTAAGGGTGTTCGAAAATCCCCAGTTTTTCCAATCATCCTCACCACGTTGTGGAAATACCACAGTCCCTAAATAGTCATGCGAAACCCACAGGCTGCGGGTAGCACATTGATTATTGCTGGTTAAAGACCCATTACCATTGGCATACCTGAAATCTATATAATAAGTTCCCGATTCTTTGACCTTTAACTTGAAAATGAAGTTGGGATTCTTTTTAGGATTAAGCTCGATGTAGGGATTCTTCTGATTGGAGAACCACTCAGCTTCAATAATCTGAAATTTTTCCTTGGGATTAATGTAAACTGGCTCACTTAAAAATGATTGATACTTATTCTTATCTACACTTTCCAGCTGATATTCACAATTGATTTTTGACTCTGGAAGTTGAAAAACCGTATCTCGAGTTTCATGAATTAATTTACCATTACAGAAAATTCGATACTTCCTCTCATCTTCATGATGTTGCCAAACCAAACTTGAATCAATTAACTTAACTTGTGGTATTTCGGGTGAAAACGCATTTTGCTTTAATTTAATTTTCGATCGATATGACATATTATTTGTCATCTCGATAACGATTTTATGGTGCCCTTTGAGCAGACCAGAGACTTCATTTTCATTTAAAGGAAAGCTATCAATCATGAATGAATTGATTTGATTTCCAAAACCTAAAACCTTAATATCCAAAGTAGAGTTTCTATACTTGAGATTTGTAATATTCATTTCACCTTTAAAATCTCTAGGAATAAACGGGCTAATCTGAAGGTGATCTTCTTTAAAATTTAAACCAAATAGGACTCTGTAAATACTGGATAAAGAACCCGCGACACTCCAAAGTTGTCTGTTCGAATTAATTGCAGTTCCTTTAAAATCACCTGTTTCAGCCACCATGTTTTCCTTGTTGGTCAGAAATAAGGCTGATGATCTGATTAAAGATGCTAAACCCTGTTTTACAGATTCGTCATTTTTAGTTTTTGTAGATGCCCAATTCCAATAAGCTTGTACAAAAGGCCAAATACTATTATTGTGATAAGGCGAAATGTTTGGAATTTGAGGGTAGAAGCATGGCACACCATAAGGTAGTTGAACCGTATTCATAATGATCTGCTTTTTTTGCTCATCATCAGCAATATCAAAAAGGATACAAAGGCTTTGTCCTAGATTCTCCGTTCGATTTGAAAGCAAGGGTGAGCGTGAATTGTATTTAAATTGAGCATAAACCTTTTTGTCTTTTATCCAGAATTTCTCATTAATACTTTTCTTTAAGGCTTTGGATATATGTTGATATTTTTGAGTGTCATGATTAAGTATTTTACCCATTTTTGATAAAATAATTAAGTTTTGATAATGCACAGCCTGAGTACTTAGTGAAAATGCACTGTAAATATCTTTGGCATCCATCCACTTGGGATAGCTTTGTTCTCTCCAATCGAGAAATGAAGACTCTCCTTTAAAAAGATGTTCATTATAGTCCCAAACGACATTCAGATCGGTTTCTGTCGATTTTTTTATAATAGAATAAGCTTTTTTAAGCCATTGTTTATCTCCTGTACTGAGATAAATCTCCCAAGCTGCTGTTGACCAAATCATCCTATCCGAACTAATGGGCCAGGATCCACCTGTACCTGTATCTTGAATGATCCTCCCATTTTTAACCTTATGCAGCAGGCTTTTTTTAGATATCTCGGGATTTGTAATGGCTAATGCTAAAATAACAGAGTAACTGATATCTCGCGTCCAAACACCTTTCCACTTTTCTCCGGTATCAAATAAGCTATCCTGATTAATATTCATCTCTAACTCCTCCAAAGACATATTATATAGTGCATTTAGAATTTGAAAGTGGGAATCAAATTTAGGATAGTGTGAGATATCTTTGGTGAGATGCCAATGAAGCGTATCATTTTTAGTTTTTGTACTATCAGTAGGATAATTGGATATAAGATGAGTGGCACTTAATGCTTTTGCATAAAAGTCACCTTGTTTTACAGCATCTGGAAATACCTTATATTCTTGTGAATGATGCAAATTGATCTGATTAAAATCACAACTAGAAATCAAAACAGAACAAAAAACGATACTTAAGTATTGTATGAATAAGCCGTATGGTTTCATAGATTAGTTTTAGTGTCAGTTTAAAGATAGTCGAAAATGATCAGCAAAAAAACTGTTTGAAAGCTTGAAGACGCGGTGATTGCTTGATTCTTAAACAAGAAGGTTATTGCTTATTGAATTCAATCAAAAAAGCATTAAATTAAAGTACTCATAAATGAATGATGTGGATGAAAGATAATATATGGTGTTTAGAGGATGTGAATTTGTATCATATTCTATGTCCTCATAAGTTAAAAGATTTTGCAGAGAATCATTTTCAGAATTTTAAGAATGGTGACTTTATTTATTTTCCTGGAGATACTTCTAAAAGAGTATTCATGATAAGTAAAGGGAAGGTTAAGATTGTATCATATAATGAAAAAGGTGATGAACTTGTTAAAGCGATATTAGGGAAGGGGGAAATATTTGGTGAAAAAGTCATTTTAGGAGCTAATGAGAGAGCGGATTATGCCATGGCTTGTACAGAACCAACACTGCTGTGTCCAATGGATTTACCAACTATGTATAAGTTGATGCGTGATAACGAAAAGTTTGGTTTATCCATTTATAAGCTTATTGGATTGAGACTTAAGAAAATGGAACGTCGGTTTGAGTCCCTTCTTTTTCATGATGTTCGCACCCGTTTGTGCGAGTTTATCAAAGACTTAGCTGACGAGAATGGAAAAAAACGAGCTGGTCTAATTTGTATCAGTCATTTTTACACTCAAAAAGACTTTGCCGACTTAATTGGAACGAAACGAGAAACGGTTACTCGACTCTTTAATGAATTAAAGCAAGAAGGAATCATTAATTATTCTAGAAAGGAAATTCAAATTCTGTGTTACGATAAGCTATAATTTTGTGCTTATACAAAGTGCGGAATATCGAAATATATGGATTAAGAAGAGCTGCAATATTAATTATTGCAGTTTTTTTTATGAGAATGAGCAAATGTGATGCAGCTTACATTTTAAGGCAAGTCAATAACCTAATTTTAAATTATTGAATTTTTTGGAAGGGATTGACTATTAAATTCATAATTGAAACGTATAACATTTTTATCATGAAAAATTTAATTTACGCCTTAGTTGCAAACATTTTCCTTTTGTCATCATGTCTTGATGATGATACAAAGATGATTCCCATTGAGAAAGGAACTTTTACATTAAAGTTTGAAAATATTCAAATGGGAAAAGCCTATTTTAATTCTGGAACAACAGATGGGATAGGGCCTGGAGGAAGCTATACTTTTAGTTTTAATGCAGGGAAAGGAGCGAAGCTTTCCTTGGCGACGATGCTAGCCCAGACGAATGATTTGTTTTATGCATTTGGAGATGAGGGTGTTTCTCTTTATACGGTAGGTGGCGATGCTGTTGTTGGAGATCTTAGTTCCGAATTAATGCTCTGGGATGCCGGTACGGAGGTGAATCAAATGCCAGGAACAGGTGCTGATCAGGCACCACGTCAAGCAGGTCCAAATACAGGTGCTGCCGAGAATGGAACCGTAAAGTTGATAGCTGATGTGAACGATGGATATACCTATCCAGCACTTTCAGAAGTCATAAAAGTGGAATTGTCTCATGACAGTGGAACGGAGTTTACAGTAACTTTGACAAATGTATCGGATACGTATGTCTTCCAGTCACCTTTGGCTCCTGGCGTGTGGGTTGTTCACAACGATGGTATGCCTATATTTACAGAGAACCAAGCTGCTGCCAATGGATTGGAGGGGCTTGCTGAAGATGGTATGAATGCTGAATTGGCCACTTATTTAGCTAATATGAGTGGTTATGTGTCTCCTTTTGCTCCAGGCGTATTTGCCATTAGTAATCAGGTGTATCCTTTATTTGAAGATGCTAAACCGGATAGGGGTGCAGGCTTGGAAGCCTTAGCAGAAGATGGTCGCCCAGATGCGTTGGATGCAAGTCTTGATGCTATGGCACATATTTGGTCTCATGGTGTATTTTCTATACCCAATGGAATGAGTTCGGGAGCACCTATATTCCCTGGTGAGTATTATGAATTTAGTTTTGAAGCTCAGGAAGGTGATTATTTAAGTCTGGCGAGTATGTTGGTCCAATCGAATGATTTGTTTGTTGCCTTTGATGATATGGGGCTGGCTTTGTTTAATAATGGTGTTGCAAAAACAGGTGATATTACCAGTATGCTTATGATTTGGGATGCAGGCACCGAAGAGAACGAATATCCAGGTGCGGGAAATAATCAAGCGCCTCGTCAAATTGCTGCTAATACTGGCACTAGTGAATCTAAAACAGTTAGGCTAGTCGATAATGAGTTTGTTTTGCCATCGGTAGAACAATTAGTAAGAGTAACGATTAGTTTCAATTAGAGTGGTGTCAAATTGTTTATTCTGAATTGCAGGGAGTCTTTCATAGGACTCCTTTTTTCTTTTTTAATGATCTTGCCTTGGTTAAGCTTGTGGTGTAAATGAGACGATTGATCGAAATAACAGTGGTGATTAACAATTATTAACAGTTTATTGGCATTTCAAATTCACCCATAATATACTTTTGGGGGTCTTAAGGAATAGAACGTATTAAATGTGTTCACATTCATAAATGTTAGGATAGACTGCAATAAATGAAGAAACTATTTCGAAATACAATCTCAATTCTCCTGTTGGTTTTTTACCTAACAGGATTTTGTGGTTTGAATTTGTTGAAGCATTCTTGTTTTGCATGTCATCAGGATGATTTTCATCTGATTTATGATTTAGATAATTGTGGCGATGAAATGCATGTGTGTAAATCTGATCCACATCCCCATGTTATTCACTTTCATGGGAATTCTTCTCATGCGCATTTTAATAGTGAACCATGCTGTGCTTTAGAATTAATTTATCTAAAGAATTATCCCAAGACCTTAGTAAAACAAGTTGTGAAATCACCTTTGGTTTCTAGTCTTGATTTATTTTTATGTGTTGATTTGCACTTTCATAATTTTATTGATACGGGCAATGAAGTCAACAATGATGACCTCCAAAAAATTATTGATCCCCCTGAAATAACACAAGAATTATTGTGTTGCTACCGTTGTTGATACCTATTTGTTAGTTATACGAATAGCTTAATTTTTAGGCTCCATGTGCGAGCTATGTAAGCTATAATTAATTTAATCTCACACAATTACTTACATGTTTGGCCTTAAACTCTATTGGGTAAGGTCTGTCATGACGCGTATAATATTATAGTATATGAAAAGGATATTAATTTTATTCCTTTCTCTAATTCCATTGTTTTCAGTTGCTGAAACTTTTGAAGGAAGAATTGTTGAAAAATTATCAAATAAAAAAGAAGCCCCATTGCCAGGTGCATCTGTATTTTGGAAAAACACAAGCACAGGAACAGCTACAGATGTTAATGGTCGTTTTACCATTGATAAATCTAATAAATCAGATATTTTAGTTGTTCAATTCGTTGGTTATGAAACCCGTGAAATTGAAGTCAAAAAGTTGGAAGGTGAAAATCTGGTGATTGAAATGTCACCTAATATTGAATTAAACGAGGTTGTTGTTTCTAAGCGTAGGGCGGGAACTGTTCTCGACAGAGAAAATCCCATTCAATCACAGAGTATAACAGGAGCTGAGCTTTGTAAAGCAGCTTGTTGTAACCTGGCTGAGAGTTTTGAAACCAACGCTTCGGTTGATGTCTCCTATGCCGACGCTGCCACTGGAGCGAAGTCAATTAAACTATTGGGGCTAACAGGGAAATATATTGAGATGATGACTGAAAAGAATCCCAATTTTAAGGGCTTGGCTTCAGTCTATGGTATGGTTTATGTCCCAGGTCCGTGGATGGAATCTATCCAGGTTTCAAAGGGTGTTGGTTCTGTCGTAAATGGTTTTGAATCGATTACGGGTCAAATTAATATTGAGTATCAGAAACCTCAAAATGCTCCAGTACTTTATTTAAATGGCTATACAAACAGTATGGGCATGTCAGAGGGAAACCTGATTTCAGGTGTTAAGTTTTCGGATAATTTATCAACATCGATCTTGGCTCATGGGCAGGACAATACAAAAGAAATTGATCACAATAATGATCATTTTCTTGATGATCCTATGGTGCGACAGTATAATATCGTTAACAGGTGGTATTGGAAACCCAATAAAGATTGGATTACTCAGTTTGGTGTTAAGTTTATCGATGAGCAAAGAATTGGTGGGCAGAAAGGCTATGACGAAAGTAAAACCAATGACTTGAATAATGCCTATCGTATTGATATTGATACACGTCGTTATGAGGCGTTTGCGAAAATTGGTTACGTTTTTCCAAAGAATGATGAAAGAAGTATCGCATTGATTACCAATTTCTCATCTCATGAGCAAAAGTCGTTTTATGGCTTGAAAAATTACGATGCAAACCAGAAGTATTTATATGCCAACTTGCTGTTTCAATCTTATATTGGAAATTTGAATCATAAATATACGGCTGGATTATCTTTTATTTATGATGATTTTAATGATAATTTATATAAAACGGTAAATAATCAGAATGAAATAAATCCATTTAAACCTAAAGGAACTAACCGTTCTGAGAAGATTGCGGGTGCTTATGCTGAGTATACCTGGTTACCATCAGATGAAATTACTTTGCAAGCAGGATTGAGATATGATCACAATTCAGTTTATGGTGGTTTCGTTACGCCCCGTTTACATTTCAGATATAATTTTGCTGAAGGTTCGACCCTTCGTTTAGCAGCTGGTAGTGGACGACGTACTGCAAACCCAATTGCTGAAAATAGTTTCCTTTTGGCTTCAAACAGAACATTTAATATTCAGGCCGATTTAGAGCAAGAGAAGGCATGGAATTATGGTTTGAGTGTAACCCAATATTTTAATTTGTTTGGTCAGGACTTTACGGCATCAGCTGATTTCTATCGCACTGAATTTCAGAATCAAGTTATCGTAGATGTTGACCAGAACATAAATGAAGTTAGTTTCTACAACCTGGATGGGCAGTCATTTGCCAATAACTATCAGGTTGAATTAAAATTTGAGCCAGTAGATCGTTTAGATGTGACAACTGCATTACGTTTTTCTGATGTAAAAGCGGATATTAATAACGAATTCCAAACCGTACCCTATGTGAACAGATATAAAGGCTTGGTAAACCTATCGTATTCAACAAATATGAATATTTGGCAGTTCGATTTTACAACACAGATTAATGGAGATATGCGCATTCCATCGGCTCCTGAAGAATTTATTCGACGTGAAAAATCTCCTGCTTATGCTATGCTAAATGCCCAAGTTACAAAGCGTTTCAAAATTTGGGAAGTTTATTTTGGAGCCGAGAACTTAGGTAACTACACACAAAAACACCCTATAATTGATGCAGGTGATCCTTTTGGAGGAAATTTTGATGCATCTATGATTTGGGGACCTATACAGGAACGTAAATTCTATTTAGGTGTACGTTTGACAATCGATAGAGATTAGATTTTATTATCATATAGATATTTAAACCATTGACTAACTGCCAAAGACCGAATGTCTGAAGCTTAAAAACAAATAAACATGAAAAATATAATCCAGAATTTAAAGAAGGCTACTCTGGCCATTGCAATCATTTTGTTTACAACAGCTGCTTTTGCTGAGAAACAAGAGCTGAAAAAAATTGAAACGGTTGTTTTTAATGTAGAGATGGATTGCCAGGGATGTGCTAAGAAAATTGAAAAAAGTATGCCATTTGAAAAAGGGGTTAAGAATTTACAGATTGATTTCGAAAATCAAAAAGTGACCTTAACTTATAAAACAAAGGCAACAACTAAAGAGGCTTTAAAAAAGGCAATTGAAAAACTGCATTTTAAAGTAACTGAAGTCAAACTTTAATACAGGAATAACATTATTCGAAAGCGGTTTTCTTCAATGAGAACCGTTTTTTTTGCCTAAGTCGATATATCTCACAAAAAAAGGCGCCATAAATGACGCCTTTAGATGAATTTTAATAAAGTATTAAGTCTTATTAGTTTACAAAGCTTTCTCTTGCTCCACCAGTACTAAAGATAGCTCTCATTCTATCATTCTGTCCATTGGTAAACATATACATGCAATTATCATCCACATAGTCCATATAATTCATGGTCATGTCATTCGTTTTACAATGTACAGTTGGGTATGAAGGACAACCATAGTTAGCTCTATCAGAACTAGGTGTATCAGCAACAAAGTCATCTTGTCTGCAACCACCATCACCCCAGATGTGACGTAAGTTTAACCAGTGACCTACTTCATGAGTAGCCGTTCTTCCGTGACCGTATTGGCCACCAGCAGGATTTTCACCAAAGTAATCGCTACCTATAACAACACCGTCAGTATCTAGTTCACCACCAGGAAATTGAGCATATCCTAAGATGCCACCACCAATTTCACATATCCAGAAATTCAAGTTGTTAGCAGGATCAGTTGCATCAATACCACCAAGGTTTGAATGCTTCATTGCATCATTAGTTCCCCAAGAAGTTTTAGTAGAAGCTTTTCTATTAATTGCTGCCACTACAAAAGTAATATCAACATCAGCTACTGCATTATTAAACTCATTAGGTACACCACCTGTACCAGGGTTCATATCATTATAGTCCTCATTTAAAATCGCAATTTGAGAATTAATGTGAGCCTGAGTTACAGGATGATTAGCATCCTCAAGAATGTTAATAATAACAGGTATTGTAATGCTTCCCTGGTATGGTGTTGGCGCTGGAGTTCCTCCACCACCTGGCTTACCTTTAGAGGTCGCGTTAGTGCTTTTTGCTGCAATTAGTTTTCTTGTATGTTTTTCTACATTAAACATACGATTTTCCAAACTAGGATTTTCTTTTAATTGTCTGTTTAATACCTTCATACTACCACACTGAGGACCATGTATGTGTCCTGACTTAGTAGTTTCTTCAGCAGTGTAAACATAGAAGTCGCTCATGTCTACAGCGATTTCTTCTTGGTCGGGTTTAATTTCATTAGCGTTGTTTTGGCAAGATCCTAGAACTAGGGCTAAACATGCTACTGAAAGAAAAATTCTTTTCATAATAAGTTAGTTTTGGGGTTAAAATTTAAATTAGGTTTATTAAAATCCGATCGAATATACATATAGTTTTTTAGAAAAAACAAATTAAGATGTTCATTTCTTATTAATGGATTCCTAGATTTCATCTGCAATAATTCTGTATTGTACTGTTTATGATGAGTGCGTGATGTTTATTTTTTTTTAATTATTTTTCAAATGTTAATAAAGTTTAAAATGGATTTGATTGAATTATACTTTTTGTGTGTGGATTCAATTTTTATTAATTAGGAGTTAATTGGGTTTTAAACTTTATGTTGGTGTAAATAGATGTTTATTGTTTGTGAATCGACTTTTATACTTGATTAATGGTTTGCTGCCTGATTCGTTTTATTATGTGTAATTAAAGAGTGTAACTATATGAGGTTTGTTTTAAATATTGTCTAATGAACAATATAAATTGATGATTTGATCGTTTAAAGCATTGTCAGTTTTGATTCTTGTTTTTCTAAATAAATGTTTTGATTGATTTAGATGCTTCTTTTTGTTTTAAAATATATGTGTGGAAATTGTATTTTAAGTATAATGTTTAATTAAATAGTTTCAAACGACATGTTAATTAACAATAAGTAATTTTATTGGTTGAAATTTAAGAAGGCGTAGTGTATTTTGAATTCTTTTATCTCTTTTTTATAAAATATACTATTTAATTATTCTTGAGATTGATTTAGGACTAAATCTTAATTATAGATTTGAACTATTAGTTTGATAGGGTTTTTGAATTGTATAAATTTATAGATCTTTTTAATCATTAAGTGGTCGTTTTATTCGAAACTAATTAAGACAAAATCATGAAAAAAGAAGATATACTTGGATTAAGAACAGTCGTATATAAAGTTGATAATCTTAATCAGGCTAAAGATTGGTATTCAAAAGCATTTGGAACTAAACCATACTTTGATGAGCCTTTTTATGTGGGCTTTAATATAGGAGGCTATGAGTTGGGGCTTTTGCCAGATGATAAACCCAAGGAAGAAAAAGGTGAAGGTGTCGTATCGTATTGGGGGGTAGAAGATATTGATTATGTCTTTAAAGAGATGATTAATTTAGGAGCAGGGGTGCATGAAAAACCAACTAATGTAGGAGGAGAGCTTATGGTTGCCAGTCTCATCGATCCATGGGGTAATATTATAGGTCTTATCTTTAATCCAGCTTTTAAGTTGAGTGATTGATAATTATTTTCTTGTTTTTATTTAGTTTGATTCCAAATACGAGTAATTAAGGATATCTTGTGATCGATTATAATACAAGATTTTTAATTCAATTTAGAATCATACAAATGACTTCATATATACTAAAGACAAAGCCTAAGGCTTTTTCTATACCAAATATCAAAGGCATATCATCTCCCATTACCATTCTTTATGGTGGGAAATCTGGTAATTCGGCATTTATTGCTGAACAGATGAGATGCCAATTCCAAACATATGAATTGGAGCCTGCTGTGTATAATATGGCTGAGTACGATGTAAATAATTTGGTGAATGAGAAATTCATTTTCATTGTTGTAAGTACGCGAGGGGAAGGAGATCCACCTGCTCAGGCTCAGCAATTTTATAAATATCTTTTTGGATCAAAAGCTCCCAAACTCCCTAATCTGACTTTTTCGGTTTGCGCCCTTGGTGATTCAAGCTATCAGTATTTCTGCCAGGCAGGAAAAGATATCGATATGAAATTAAAAGCGCTTGGTGCAAATCGATATTCAGGATTAGTGACATGTGATTTGGCTTTCAATTCTAAAGCTGAAGAATGGGCATCTAATTTGATCAATAAATTCCAGAATAGATGTAATGGTGATAGCCTTGCTCTGAAATTTGGTCCTAATTCGATTGGACCAACTTTTACGCTTAGGGTCAAAGATAAATACCGAATCACGGGTGAGCAATCAGCTAGTGAAATTCATCATCTTATTCTACAAACTGATCATCCCGATTTCACGTATCAGCCTGGTGATTCCATTTCTATTAAACCCAAGAATCCATACTCTTTAGTGGTTAGAATCATGATTAAACAGGACTATACGCCTGATCTGATTGTAAAATACAAGGAAAAGAATAAGAGTATTGAAGAGTTGTTAGCTGTGAAATTGGAACTCACGAAATTAGGTGAAGATGTATTGAGAGCCTACCAAATATACACGGGTGATGAGAACCTGAAAGAGCTTCTGGAACATAAAGAAGACCTGTTTGACTATCTTAAGCAAGCTGATGTTTATGATATGCTTTGTGATTTTCCCAGTCAGATTGAAGCAAGCAAATTATCTCAAATTCTCACTAAGATTCAACTTAGAGAATATTCAATATCTTCCAGTTTAAGTGAGACTCCTAATGAGGTTCATCTAACAGTGAAGCAATACAATTATTCAGCTTTTGAACGTGAACGCACAGGGGCTTGTTCATCCTATATTAATAAGGGCTTGCAAATTGATTCCAGTCTTAAGATTCAGGTTATTCCTAATGAAGAATTCCGCCTGCCTGACGATGAATTACCTATTATCATGATTGGTTCTGGAACCGGAATCGCACCCTATATGTCTTTTCTTAAAGAGAGAAGGGCAAGAGTTGCAAGTGGTGATAATTGGTTGATATTTGGAGAAAAACAAGAAGAATATGACTTCCTCTATCAGAATGAAATTGAGTCTTTAAAAGCCGAAGGTATATTAACACGATTAGATCTGGCCTTTTCTCGTGATCAGGCTGAAAAGATATATGTGCAAGATCGTCTAAAAGAAAAAGGGAGAGAGATTTTTGATTGGCTTGAAAAGGGCGCCCATCTTTTTATCTGTGGTTCCATTGCTATGGGTAAAGATGTTAAGCGAAACCTGATTGAATTGATTCAAAAAGATGGTATTATGGATGAAGTCCAAGCTTTGGCTTATTTTGAACATCTTGAGAATGATTCGCGATATCACGAAGATGTGTATTAAGTCGTTTTATGTTGATTAGTTTTAAATAATATTCAAGTATCTATTTATAGTGGTTTTATATGTGTGATTTTGGATTCTTTTTCATCGATCCTATTTCTTTGCTGTTTGAAAAGCTTAGTGTATACTAATAATAAAATTTGCATTTATTTACTTTTCTTCTACATTTGTCATTACTCAAATTTTTGCCACAAAGTATAATTGAATGATCGAGCAAGCAGGGACGATAGATATTCGCAAAATTGATTTCAGGAGTATTTTTGATAAGTACTTTCCTTCCTTGTGTGTATTTGCCAATAGATTTGTGAATGATGAAGATCTGTCAAAAGATATGGTGCAGGATGTTTTTCTTAAAGTGTGGAATTCAGCTACAGAATTTGAGTCGGAGAAATCTTTAAAAGTCTATCTTTATTTGGCAACTAAGAATACCTGCTTCGATTTTTTAAAGAAAGAAAAACGAAAGAAACAAAGAGGTGATTTAAATACCGATTTATTGAATGATGATTTTTTTCTGAATGACGATAGTGTTATTCTAGATATCATTAGGGAAGAGACTTACCGTCAGCTTGAAGAAGCCATTGAATTATTGCCAGAAAAAGCAAAGGAAGTGGTACGCCTCAATTTAAAATCCTTAACAAATCAGGAAATTGCTGATGAGTTAAATATTTCAATAAATACGGTTAAAACACATAAGTTGAATGCCTTTAAGAAACTTCGTGAACTTTTAGGTCATCAGTTTGTTGTATTTCTTCTGATCGATTTTTATCAATTCCTCGAATAATAGTCATCTCAGTTTTTTTATAGTAACAGATGTGTTGATAAATTTTGTTGTTATTATATGATTGCTTTTAACCATTTTATTAAAAATCGGTGTCCTTTCTTTATACTGATTAATAGTCTTTAGCATAATCCGAATTCCCTTTGTAAGTTCAATTTAAACTTAGTTGAGTATGAATGATCTGATCAGTTCTATTCAAGTAAGAGATTGGTATGTGATTTTTTTTCAGAAAGATTGGTTTAGTGTTTGGGCCTGATATTTAGAGTGTTAGTTTTTGATTGAGTTTGGCTAGGATAAAAAAATGAAAAAAAGATTTAGATGACCCACCCAGGCTTTAGATTTTGTCGTCTGTAGAATACAAGTAAAGAATAAAACTACTTGAAATTATTATTTAGTATGAAGAAGATATCTGAAAAGATAGAAATAAGTGAATTGCTTTCTCGGTTTTTGGGAATAGGTCTTGATATCAATGAGCAGGCTCAACTTGATCATTGGTTGAAGGAAGATGAGGCACATCAAAGTTTATTGGATAATCTATTAAGTACAAAGGAGAGAGAAAAGCGTCTTGAACTGATTGAGCGTATTAATCTTGACTATGAGTGGAAGCGTTTTCAGAAGAATAGTGCTCCAAAAACAATTTCAATGCCTAAAAGATGGCTTGAAATTGCTAGATATGCCGCTGTTATTGTTCTTCCTATGTTAATAGCGGGTTATTTACTTTTTCAAAATTACAATGCCAATCAGTTCGCGGCAAATTTTCCTGTGATAGAGCCAGGCACTCAGACTGCACATTTGGTGTTAAGTAATGGGAAAAGAATCGCATTGGATGATATGGCTTTGCGCATGAAGGAAGCGAATAATGAAGTGATCATTGAAAATAAAGAAAGAACTCTGAATTACACTTCAGTAAATGATAAAACAAAAATACAATCGACAGTCTTCAATGAATTGTTGATTGGAAAAGGAGAGGAGTATCAATTAGTTTTATCTGATGGTACACGTGTTTGGCTGAATTCAGAAAGCCGCTTGAAGTTTCCTGTTCAGTTTGCAAATAACAGGCGTGAGGTTATTCTCGAAGGGGAAGCCTTTTTTGAAGTGACTAAAAATCCGAATGCTCCTTTTGTTGTGAAAACGGGTCCCATGGATATAGAAGTTTTGGGAACATCATTTAATGTCTCAGCTTATAAAGATGAGGCAAGTATTCAGACCACACTTGTGGAAGGAAAAGTGAAGGTGTCATCGAATATTGGACAGCCGATGGAACAGATACTGAAACCCAATGAACAGGCTGTTTTTTCTAAATCGAATAATCAATTTGAAATTGTTGAGGTTAATGCTGCTTTATATGCATGTTGGCGCGAAGGCATTTTCGTTTTCGATGAGGAAAATCTCGACGATATTTTACGAAAATTATCCAGATGGTATGATATTAACGTGTTTTTTAAATCAGAAGAAGTACGGGCTTATCAGTTTTCTGGAAAATTACCTCGATTTAAGAATTGCAACGAATTATTGGATATGATAGAGAAAACAACTGATGTTCAGTTTACAATGAAAGAAAACAGAACTGTAATCGTGAATAAGAAATAAAAAAAAATACCGAGATATAGTACCAGTATATCTCGGCTATTTAGAGAAAGCATCCATAATGGATGATATGTGAACCCTAAACCTTACAAATCTATGAAAAAAATGCTTCTTTTGCGAATTCCCGTTTTTGGGGGAATTCGGAGGAAATGGCTCTTTGCTATGAAAAACTTTATTCTTCTATTTTTTGTGTTCAGTTTAAACCTGAATGCCAATATAATGTCGCAGGCTCGTGTTAGTCTGGATTTAACCGATGTGAATATTAAAACCCTGATTAATGAGATTGAATCTCAGACTGAATTGGGTTTTTTATACAACTTAAATGAAATTAAGGGTGTAAACAATATTTCTGTTGAAGCCAATGAGGAAACCGTAAAGGAAATCCTTGATCGTGTATTGGAGAATACGGGATTGACTTATGAATTGGATAGGAATGTCATCGTAATTAAGCCTAACCCAATACCAGTACAAAGTCAAGACGAGGGTAAACGAAAATTGATTGGTACAATTACCGACGATACAAAGGTAACTTTACCTGGAGTTTCAATCGTGGAGAAAGGAACTAGTAATGGGGTTTCTACTGATTTTGATGGGAATTTCTCACTAGAAATACCAGAGAATGGCAGTATAACTCTTCTCATCTCTTTTATAGGAATGGAATCTCAAGAAGTTGTTGTGACTAATCAGGAGCGATTAGATATTGTTATGTCTAGTAGCTCGGAGCAATTAAACGAGGTCGTTGTCACAACGGGGTATCAGAAAATTGATCGTAAGTTGTTTACAGGGTCGGCTCAGAAATTAAACGCTGATGATATTAAAGTAGAAGGTGCACCAGATATTACCTCCTCATTACAAGGTAAAGCTACCGGTGTACAGGTGAGTAATGTATCATCTACTTTCGGTGCTGCACCTGTTATTACAATTCGTGGTAATTCATCCATTAATGGTAATAATAAGCCACTTTGGGTTGTTGATGGTGTTGAGCTTGAGGATCTTGTCGAGGTGAGTGCTGATGATTTAACATCGGGTAATCTGACGACACTTTTAAGTTCAGGAGTTGCAGGTTTAAATCCAGAAGATATTGCTGATTTTCAGATTTTGAAGGATGTATCTGCTACAGCTCTTTATGGTGCTAAAGCGATGAATGGTGTGATTGTAATTACAACCAAGCAGGGGAAAGAAGGGCGCATGAGTGTGAATTACACCGGGAGTGTGTCTATAAAAGACAAACCTCAGTATTCTAATTTTGATATCATGGATTCTGGTTCAGAGATGTCGGTTTATCGTCAGTTATCTGATTATGGATGGGTTGACATGACTACTGTTGCTCGCGCTGAGAATTTTGGAGTACTTGGTAAAATGTACGATGGAATCAACAACGGAACAGTAGGATGGGGACCTAATGGTGGTTTGAATGAAAATTTTCTGGAGCCTTATGGTAAAGCAAATACCGATTGGTTTGATCACCTATTCCAAAATGGAGTGACTCAACAGCATTCTTTTAGTTTGTCTGGTGGAACAAAAAATAGTTCTTACTATGCATCGATGTCTTACTATAATGATGCAGGTTATACCATTGCTGATAATGTTGATAAGTATACGGCTGCTTTAAGATTGCAATTTAAACCTACCGATAAATTATCTGTTGGAATTAAGTTGTCAGCCAATGTTCGTGATCAGAAAGTTCCAGGGACTAAAAATAGATCCTTCGATGTGATGACTGGTGAATATACCCGTGACTTTGATATCAACCCATTCTCGTATGCTTTAAACTCAAGTAGAAGTATGAGAGCATATGATGATAAAGGGGATTTGGAATATTTTCGTAGAAGCTTTGCTCCTTTTAATATTATTCATGAGTTAAGAAATAACTTTGTTAATGTAGAAGTGAAGGATATTACTTTTCAAACTGACTTAGAGTATGCTTTAACTAGTAAGATAAATCTAAGATCAACCTTTCAAATGCGCCGTGCAACAACAATGCGCGAACACAAAATTCACGAAACATCGAATCAAGCAGAAGCTTATAGAGCGGATGGTACACAGTCGATTATTGATGCCAATAAATTGCTTTTTAAAGACCCTGCCAATCCGAACTCAAATGCTTATTCAATTTTACCTGAGGGAGGTTTCTTAAATGTTAGTAACGATAGGTTATCGCACTATTACATTAGAAATAGTTTTGATTGGAGTCCTAGACTTGGCGAAGATCATATTATGAATATATTTCTTGGTAATGAGGTGAATATTACAAACCGTGAAGGCTTTGGTAAAGATATCTGGGGAATTTCATACGATAAGGGTGGTGTTGTGAGTACACATCCAGACTTACAAAGATATTTGAATGCTCTGGGCCAAGGTAATTTTCCAACGAGTTTACGAAAAGATAGAAGAGCCTCTGTGTTTACTACAGCTGCTTATACCTATCAGGGTAAATATATTGTGAATGGTTCGTTCCGCTATGATGGATCCAATCAGTTGGGTGAGAGTACTTCTGCTCGATTCTTGCCATCTTGGACAGCTTCTGGAGCATGGAATATTCATGCTGAATCTTTTATGGAAGATGTCACTTTTGTTAATCATTTAAAAACAAAAGCATCTTATGGTTATAATGGTATTATGGGACCTAATACGTCTGCAGCCTTAGCTATGTTTTCAGGTCAAACTCTTCGTCCTACTGATAATGAGACTTATTATTATGTCGCAGCTTTAGATAATGAAGATCTAACCTGGGAGAAGATGTATGAGTTGAACTTGGGTATTGATTTCGCCTTGTTTAATAATAAAATTGCTGGTGAAATTGGATATTACAACAGAAAATCGATCGACCTTATTGATGTGGTAAGTACTTCAGGTGTTGGTGGACATCAACTAAAGTATGGTAATATTGGTGATATGAAATCGCATGGTTGGGAATTCATGTTGAATACGACTAATATTAAAACGAATGATTTCTCGTGGACAACTAACTTTAACTGGAATTACCACACAAGTGAAATTACGAAATTGGAAAATACGGCTTCTATTTCTGAAGCAATTTCTAATATTGGTGTTCCTTTAAAAGGTTATTCTCATCGTTCTTTGTTTTCTGTACGTTTTGCCGGACTTGATTCAAAAGGAATTCCAACTTTTTATGGTGAAAACGATGAGGTTGTGTATGATATTAACTTACAGAATAGAGAAGATATTACTAAAGTTCTTAAGAATGAAGGTTCTCTTGCTCCTAAGTTTTATGGTGGACTAACCAATAATTTTAAATACAAAAATTTCACTCTAGGCGTAGGGATTGTATACAAGTGGGGTAACGTTATTCGATTGGATGATGCCTTTAAGCCTAACTACACCGATTATGATTCTTTTTCTAAAGAGTTGGCTAATCGTTGGATGATTCCTGGTGATGAAACAAGAACGAATATACCTGCTATACTTGATAAAAGAACTTATGATGAGTTAGGAGAGAAAAACGCCTACAGTTTGTATAATAAGAGTACTGAACGTGTAGCTAAGGGCGATTTTATTCGTCTTAAAGATGTCAGCTTACGTTATCAGATTTCTCCTAGTGTATTGAATAAGATAAATCTGAAGTCCGGATCTCTTTCTTTCCAGGCAAGCAATTTATGTCTGCTGTATTCTGATGATAAACTAAATGGTATCGATCCTGAATTCTATTCTTCAGGGGGAGTTTCTATGCCAACATCAAGAATGTACACTTTTACTTTAAACCTTGGATTTTAATATTGTAGAGCTATGATAGATAGAATAAAAATATTGATTCTTGTATTAGGCGTATTTACCCTATCAGGTTGTGATGATTTTTTCGATACAGTACCTGACTCAAGAATAGAACTTGATGATATTGATGATGTTGCTGAGTTAGTGACGAATGCATATCCAGCAGGAAGTTACTTGTTTTTAGAAGGAATGACTGATAATGTAGGTGCAGTTCCTAGTAATATTCAGCTGACTCAAATGGAGGAGGCTTACAATTGGCAAACAATTAGTATGGAAGGACAAGATACGCCTTCATACTTCTGGGCTAATGCTTATAATGCGATTGCACATGCTAATCAGGCTTTAAAATCCATTGAGAAGATGGATGGTGATAAAGCGAAAAAAGATGCTGTAAAGGGAGAGGCCTTATTGTGTAGAGCCTATTCTCACTTTATGTTGGTGAATATGTTTGGTAAACACTATGATCCTACTACAGCAACAAGTGATTTAGGTGTTCCTTATATCAAAGAACCTGAAATGACTTTATTGGTCTCTTATAATAGAGAAACTGTAGAGAAGACCTATGATTATATCGAAGAAGATATGCTTGAAGGTTTATCTTTAGTATCGAACGATTATTACAAGAACACAGGTAAATACCATTTTAACAGAGAAGCTGCACTAGCCTTTGCCTCTCGTTATTATTTGTATAAAGGCGATTATGGCCAATGTTTACACTTTAGTAAGCAACTTTTAGGTAATACCTATAATGAAGCCTATGTTAGAGATTATAAAGCTGTATTAGCTGGTCAAGGACCAAAGGGTAGGGCTCAGGTATTTTCGAATCCTGAAGATCCATCTAACCTTTTGATTATTCGTAAAAAGTTGGGATATCAGTTGTATTTCCAGTTTGGTTATAGAATGACTCAGAATATTGCAAGTAGATTATACTTAGGAGATAGTAGATCCTTAAACATGTGGGGAGCTAATGCTGATCAATCAGCAGTTTATCAATCTAAATATGAGTCCTTAGTGAAAAGAGCATCTCTAACCTCTAATTCAGGACTACCTTATACCGTTCAGCCTGTATTAAGGGGCGAAGAGGTCATGTTTAATATGATGGAATCATTAATGGCTTTAGGTGATTTAGAGACTAATCTTGAAGAGCAAAAGTTGATGGATCATCAGGCTGCATCCTTTTTTAATAATTTTTTGGTAGAGAGATGGAATGGTCCGAAAACGGCCCCGGCCTTATCGGATCCAGACACCTATTTCTTTGATGAGTTTATTGGTGCTTATCGCCGTGTATACCCTGATTTATATCCTGATTATACTCGCAATAAGGCTTATAATAAGTTTTTAGCTGATGGTTCTTTAAATCCTGACTTTGATCAAGTTATAAAAGATGAGATGGATGAGAAAATTAGACTTGATAATAGAGTTATTTTGAGTTTGCTTATTCAGCTTGAACGTCGACGTGAATTTGCTGAAGAAGGATTAAGATGGTTTGATATAAAACGTCTTAAACTTGAAGTTATTCATCAAAATGTATCAGGAGTAACGGATATTCTTAAAGCTGATGACCCGCGAAAGGTATTGCAAATTCCACAAGCCGCTATTTCTACAGGTATTGAGGAAAATCCAATTGAGACACCTGCTCCGGTTGCAGAAAAATTAGTAAGACTTTAATCATGACAACTATGAAGATTAATAATAAAATATTATTCATGTTCTTGGCTGTACTCACCCTTTTCACTTCTTGCGATAAGGATGATGAGCTGAACTATGAAAAAAGAGAGATAGTGGAATCTACAGATGAGATTGACCTATTTATGAAAGACCATTTTCTGGATAAATACAATTGCGCTATTCGTTGGAAATGGGACGATAAGTTTGTTGCTATTGATTATTACGTTTCTCCCCCAATGAGAGAAGTGGTGATTAAAACAGCTGAAATGGTAGAGGATTTTTGGGTGAACCCATTTATTGAGAGTTCAGAAGGAGGTAAAGCCTTTATCGAAAAGAATTTTCCTCCGGAAATCGTCTTTATTGGCTCTGAAATACTGAATCAAAATGGAACTGAAACTTTGGGATTTGCTGAAGCTGGTGTTCGTATTACTTTAACGGAAGTGAATCAGTTTGACCTTAAGGACGAAAAATGGTTGAAAACTCAGTTACACACTATCCATCATGAGTTTACGCATATTGTGCATCAAACTTATAAATTACCTAATGGCTTTGAAAAAATTTCAGGATCATTCTATTCTGGAAACTCATGGACGACATTAGTCGATTACCAAAAAAATGCAAAAGGTGAAGTTTTGCGTGATGAAGATGGTGAGCCAATTTTTGATCATTCACCTGCAATAAAAAGAGGAGTCACTACTGCTTATGGCACAACCAACGAGTTTGAGGATTTTGCGGAATTGGTTTCAAATTTCATTATTACTGATGCTGATGAGTTTAATGATACATACTTACCTGTATCTGATGCAGAGATTCAAGAAGCAGTACTGAAGGTTTATAATGAAATTATTGCAGCTACTACTGAAGAAGTTATAACCATTAAAATGGAAGCTTTTTATGCTGCATATCTAGAGGGGAAATCTATTGAAGAATGTCAGGCTGCTGGCGACAAAGCGGTAAGCGAATATGCCATTAAAAAGAGTGTTGAAAAATCAGATGAATTGAGAGCTTTGAATTCTGGAAAGATTATCATTAAAGAGAAGTTGGAAATGACTAAAGCGTATTATCAAAATAACTTTGATGTTGATCTGGAGAACTTGAGAGATATTGTTCAGGAAAGAATTGTTAACGCACAAAAAGGGGAGGAATAGGCTATGAAAAATATATTTTCGTTTGTATTACTATCGTTAGTTATCACTTTTTCTGCATGTACTGATGAGTTTGAGAATACTTTTGATAAGAGTTTAGAAGAACGAGTTGCAGAACTTAATACCAATCAAGTTGACATTTTAGCAGATGCTGAGTACGGTTGGATAGGTTACTATAGCTCTGTAGAGACGATGGGTGCCTGGCCAGTATTAATGAATTTCACCAAAGATGGTTGGGTGAAGATCAAAAATCAGATAGTTGAAATACCCGATGAATATGGTAAGTTATTTACTGTGATTCCAGGCTTATCAAACGAGTTGAGTTATAATGTGAATACAACACAAACAACAAATTTGGTTTTCGAATCAGGTTGTGTATTTAATGCCTGGCATGCTATAAAAGTGAACAAACCAACTGCCAATGGAGGTAGCGTTGCAGCTCCTCTAGGTGGAGGTGAGTTTCAATTTATCATTAAATCAGCTAAGCCAGATTGTGTCATTCTTGAGAGTTTGACAGACAAAGGTGAATTCAAAACCGAATTGATTTTGAGAAAAGCCAAGGAAGAGGATTGGTTTTTTGATCAAGATAAAACGGCTGAGATGAAGCGTGTTCTTACTGATGGTGCAACCTCTGATAAATATTTCAGAGCAATCTCTATTGAAGGAAAAGATTTTCAGGGACACTTAAGAGTTGATTCTGATTTTCGTATGGCCACTTTTGATTATCTGGATAAGGATGTGATCAAAAGTATTCCTCGTAGAATTGCCATTACCAATGATGGTTTTGTTTTAATGGATTCTTTGAGAATTGATGAGACAACTCAAGTTGCTAAATTTATTTACAATCAGGAAAATGATACCTATACCTCAGAAGATAATGGTGTGAAAACAAAGATTGAATATTCTAATCGTCCAGGTATTATTTATTTCCCATTTGTTGATGAATGGGGAACAAAAAATGGTGAGAATGTTGATTGTACAATGGATTATTCTGTTTGGAACTTATACAATGGTATTGTTTCTAATGATTTCTATAAGTTATGTAAGACTGTTGCTTTATCTGATGGCTTAAGAAATATCGATTTCTACATGAATAATGAGAAGAATCCTAGTGGTTCTCCAACAACCATTACGCTCAAATACAATAAGTTGGTTTTACCTCCATTTGGATATAGAAATATAAACGTAGATATTCCAGTAGAAGTTATTAGAAAAGAAAAGACTAGTGTCACTTTTAAGCTTAAAGATGACTACAGAAAAGCTTTTGAAGCTGATATCGAGAATGTAGAATTGATAGATCCTGAAAGTGCCAGTGAGCTGATAGAAGTTTTGACTGATGAACAAGGCTTTTATTTACTTCCAGATATTTATCAATCAGGTTCGGGTGAACCTTATCAGGTTGTCTTATTAATTAGTGTTGCTAATCCTGAAATTAGATTTGTAACAGAATATTTAGAATTCCTAAAATCAACAAAATAAGATAAATCCTCTCTTTTTTTTAATTGAGAATGACTTTATACGGTATAGCTAAAACTGTGTGATGCAGCGATAGCTATACCCAATTAACTAACCTAATAATTATAAAGAATGAAAAACCTTTGGAAATTTTCCCTGATCGCTCTGGCGATATTAAGTATCGTATCTTGTGAGGACGATGATGCCAAAAACATGGAACCTACAATCCCTACAACATTGAGCCCAGCTAATGAGGCCGTGAATGTTGCAAAAACAATTACTTTAAATTGGAAGACTAGTGAGGATCCTGAGAAAACAATGGTGAAGTATACTTTGTTTGTTGGAACAAAGGCTGAGTTGACTGATGAAGATATCAAAGCAAAAGATTTAGCTGAAACAGAATATGAAATTACCTTAAATGGACATACCACTTATTTTTGGAAAGTTGTTGCTAGGGATGCTGAAGGATTAGCTGCAGAAAGTGCTGTCTTTTCTTTTACCACAGACAATAGTGCACCAGCTAAATCTGTTGGATCTTTCCCTGCACATGAGGCTGCTGATGTTGCAAAAACAGTTGCATTTGCATGGACTGCAGCTACTGATGCAGATGGCGATGCCATTAAGTATGATTTATTCGTGGCTGAGACTAATGTTTTTGCTGATGCAGATAAAAAAGCAAGTGAAATTGCTGAGAATACTTTCGAAGTAGAGGCTTTAAAAGCTCATATGCAGTATTTCTGGAAAGTTGTTGCTAAGGATGCTCAAGGTGTAAGTGTTGTATCTGATGTGTATTCTTTTACAACTGTAAATGCATTGCCAACAAAATCTGAAATTACTGAGGTTGTTGAGACTTTAGAAAATGAAAAGATCAACCTTTTGGTGAAATGGACAGCTTCAACTGATGCTGATGAAGATGAAGTGAAGTATGATTTATATGTATCTGCTGATGATGTTTTTGAAGCTGCTGATATCGTGGCTGCTGATATAAGCGAAACTGAATATACGCTTGAAGATGCTTCTGGTTACACGAATTATAGTATTAAAGTTGTAAGTAAAGATGGTGTAGATGCTGTAAGTACTGAGACTAAAATGCACAAGACTCAAATGATTGAAGGGGAAATTTATCTTGAAGAAGGTACATTTACGGATACACGTGATAATCACGAATACAAAACAGTGACGATTAATGGAACCACTTGGATGGCAGAAAATTTAGCTTACTTACCATACTTTGTTAATGATACTCAGGATGAGAAAAAGTGTTCTGTTTATGGTGCACCAATTGTTAAGCCTCAGATTGGTGGTGAAACTTGGACAATGCCTACTCTCGAAGAGGCTAAAGCTCACGAGAATTTTGCCAAATATGGTGTGATGTATTCTGCATATATGTTGGAAGATCTTGCTCCTGAAGGATGGCATGTTGCTACTGATGAAGAGTGGATGGAATTAGAATTGATCAGTGGTATGTCACAATCTGATGCTGATTATTATGGAACTTCGTATAAGGGAGAAACCCTTCATAAATTTTTGAGTACCGATGCAGGTTGGACGAATGCTACTGTTCCTACAAATGAATTGAAATTAAATATTAAACCAGGTGGTTATAATAAAGTTTTGGAAGATGCAGGAGAAATGAAATATACTTATTTCTGGTCTAATTCATTTGTAACCAGTTGGTCAGGTTCTAAAGCATATTTAGCCAGAGCATTTTCAGGGACTAAATCAGGTATACAAAAAAATACAAAATCGAGTACATATAGAATGTACGTTCGTTTGGTAAAAGATAGTGATTAGGTATGTTTTGACTTTTGTTCTCCATTGATAAAATAATATCCTTTTGATTATCTCAAATCAGAATAAGGAGAACTGTTTTAAGTCTGTTTAGTTGTAAAGTAAAAATCCCAGTCTGTACAGGCTGGGATTTTTTATGCTTTAATACAGTCTAATAAAATGTGTTTTTTTTTATTGAATTAGTATAGGCATAATGTGCTATTGTGATCGGATCTTTTATATTAATCTCATTTTTATTTTATGAATTGTATTGAATTTTAGTAAAATCGTATTTCGCTGTACTATAGTTTATTCGTAGGTGTTGTCTGTTTGATTAATCTTGAGTTTGGTTCTGTAATTGATCCACGTGAGGAGGAGCTGATTTGGACAGAAGAGAAAAAATACACTATTTTTAGGTCCAGAATTTTATATTCCGAAAACTAACCAAAGGCAAAAAAATAATAAACGGATGCGCCCCAACTCCGATAAAACTATTTTAGTCGACTCTCAGGAAACATTGAGCTATAATGCTCTGTTTAATGAGATGTATGCTGGTTTGTGCTTGTTTGCCGAACGCTTTCTGATCGTTTCAGCCGATGGAGAAGATTTGGTACAGGAGGTCTTTGTGAAGCTATGGGATAAGTTTGAAGATTTTGATGCTTTGAATGCTATAAAGGCTTACCTCTATCAATCCACCCGAAATGCTTGTCTGAACCAAATTCGTCATGAGAAAGTGAAGCGGAAATACGAGGCAGAACAAGTACATCAACTTGAATCAGAAACCTTTTTTCTTCAGCAAGTTGTCGAAGAAGAGGGACAGAGGTTGATTGCACAGTCTATTAGTGAATTGCCAGCACAGTGTCGAAAGATACTACTCCTTAGCATGAACGGTCTTAAAAATAATGAGATTGCTGATGATTTGGGCATTTCTGTCAATTCTGTAAAGACTCAAAAGGCTATTGCCTATAAAAACCTCCGCTTAAAACTGCAAAATATCTTCGATATTATCATGTTGATCAGTGGCTTATAGCTTTATTGTTTTTTTTTTCGTATTTTCTTTTCACCCTATTTGTTAACCAGGGTGTTCTTATAAGACAAGAGGGAAAAAAATGGAAGAAACAAAAAAACATATCATACTTGCCGAATTATTAGCTAAAGAAATTGCAAATAAGCTTACTGAGGATGAAAAGGAGCAGCTGAATCTCTTTTTATCCGATGAAAGTCAGGCACATCTGATTGCATCAGCTCGAAAATCGATGGTCGATCAAGCGAAACTAAATCGCTATAAGGCATTCGATGTAGAAGCTGCCCGCCAAAAAATTGAATGGAAGATCAACTTTCGTAAAAAGAATAGAAGAATTCGATTAATGAATTTTGTTCGTTATGCGGCTATTATAAGCTTACCAATTGCTCTGGCAGGCTGGTTGATTTATACATCGGTATTTGTGAATGGACCGCAAATCGCTCAGGCACCTATCGAAATTAAACCTGGAGGTTCTAAAGCCATGCTATATCTTTCTGATGGAAGAGCTGTTGATTTGGAGCGAAAGAATGAAAATCACATTAAAGAAACTGATGGCTCTCTTATTTTAAAAGACAGTACAGGTCTTAACTATACCATTCAGCCTTATGAGATCAAGGAAGCCAAAATCCATGAAAATGTGGTGGTGACCCCTGCCGGAGGCGAGTATCAGCTTACCCTGTCGGATGGGACTAAGGTTTGGATGAATGCGCTTTCTGAGATTCGTTACCCTGTTAAGTTCTCTGGCAATACGCGTAAGGTAACCGTATCGGGAGAGGTACTTTTCGATGTTGCAAAAAATAAGGATAAGCCCTTTTATGTGAGTGTAGGTGATATGGATATCAGGGTATTGGGAACTCAGTTTAATGTGATGGCCTATCCTGATGAGGAAAATATTGAGACCACATTGATTGAAGGTGCGGTGCGTTTGATGGGACAAAACCTGGATGGCAGTCACAGCAGTGTTGATTTAACACCCGGGCATAAGGCTGATTTCAACCGGGCAACAAAGTCTGTTGACGTCAAGGCAGTGGATACCGACGTGTATACCTCATGGCGAGATGGAAAGTTTGTGTTTCAGAGCGAACCCTTAGATGATATTATGCGTAAAATGGAAAGGTGGTATAATGTAAAAGTATTTTTTGAAAATCAGGATCTGAAAGATCTTCGCTTTAGTGCCAGACTGAGCCGTTATGGCGATATAGAGGATATTCTATATAAAATGGAGCAAACAACCCGTGTGAAATTTATTATAAAGGATGATCATGTCATTATCAGGAGGAGATAAGATCAAAAATAGCTCATACTAATCTTGAGTATTATACATCTGGAACTATTAAATAACACTTTATTCATTTGGCTTTATAGCCATTTAATACTTTAAAAATAAACTAAAAAAAAACAGGAAATGCGGCAACATTTCCTGCTGTAGTCAAATAAAGTATTCCAAAAGGAATACAATGTTTAATCTAACCGAAAACAAATTTATGAAAAAACTCGCTACGAGTCAAGTTTTTCCCTTGGGGGAGAAGTTGAAACGAATGTTAAGAATTATGAAATTCACCTGGATTTTACTTTTAATTACAACACTTCAGTTGTCTGCAAGTGTTTATTCTCAGCAAACTAGCTTCAGTATTAGTTTTAAAGATGCCAGTTTGCAGAAGTTGATGGATGAAATAAAAAAGAATAGTGAATTTGATTTTATTTATTCTCAGGATGAAATTGAAGATGTAAAGATTAATGATGCCGATTTTAATGGTTCAGGAGTGGAAGAAATCCTGGAACGTTGTCTGGAAGGTACCAAGATCGATTATAAAATTGAAGATCGTGTGATCATATTAATGCCGGCCAAACCCGCTCCGGTAAAATTTGAAAAGCAAGAAAATAAAAAGATACATGGTCGTGTGACTGATGAAGAAGGTGTTTCATTACCAGGGGTTTCTGTTGTGGTTAAAGGTACTGCAATAGGATCTGCAACTGATATTGATGGGCACTACGAATTAAGCCTACCTGCTGATTCGAAAACACTTGTGTTCTCATTTATTGGTATGACATCTCAAGAAGTTGCTTTCACAGGTCAAGCAACGATTGATGTTGTGTTGCAAGCTGATTCTGAGCAAATGGCTGAAGTGGTTGTTACGGGTTATCAAACCATTTCGAAGGAACGCGCTACAGGTTCTTATGATAAAATAGATAAGGTTCAGATGAGTAAGCCGACTTCAAATGTTGCCGAGCGACTTGTGGGTACAGTTGTAGGTCTTCATAAAAGACTTGGAACACAATATGAAGATGAAGGAGGTCTGCAAATTCGTGGACAAACCAGTTTAGGAGCAGGTTCTAATCCATTAATTGTTGTAGATGGTTTTGCTATTGAGGGTGATTTAGAGTCAATCAATCCTAACGATATTGAGAGTGTTACGGTATTGAAAGATGCTGCGGCCTCTTCTATTTGGGGAGCACGCTCGGCCAATGGTGTGATTGTGATTACTACCAAAAAGGCCAAAAATGGAGAGGTCAAAGTTGAAGTCTCTTCATGGGTTAAATTTGAGAAAAAGTTCGATCTGGATTATGCGAATCCTGTAGCCTCTAGCTCTGATGTTGTTGATTACGAAGTGATGGGATTTAATACCAATTTTTTTGGTGGTTACTCAAGACCTCTCGAAAATGATTTCTACGGAGTCATGGATGATTATAATACCAATCAGTATTATTCATCTGCAGTAGTTGCAATGAATGAACATCGTTTAGGTTTCCTTTCCGAAGCAGATAAAAATGCGACTTTGGCTAAGCTGAGAACATTGAACAACCAAAAGCAAATAAAGGATCATTTATTAGCCTCTCCTTTTAATCAGCAGCATAATGTTATTATTTCTGGCGGATCAGAGAAAATTTCAAATACCCTTTCGCTTTTGTTCGAAAATGGGAACGATTATTTTAAAGGAAACGACAGTAAGAAGTACAATATTAATTACCGGAATTCTGTGAAATTAGCAAATTGGGTTGATTTCAATTTTTCTGGAAGCTTTCAATATAATAGCGCCAATAATAATGGTGTTAGTTTGGGCGATATTCAGGCGATGTCTCCCTACGATATGTTGTTAAATGCAGATGGTGCTTATGCTGATGTTCAACATGGCTTGTATATGCCATTAATCGAACGTTTTGTGAAGGGGACGGGTTCTGAATTTCCTTATTCGAATTGGGGATATAACCCTATTCAGGAAATGAAAAGCAGAGATAGAAATAAAAAAAATATCAACTCTCGTATTCAAGCGGGTTTGAGATTTAAAATTATCGAAGGCTTAACATTGGATACGAAGTTTCAATATGAACTTTTTAAGAAGGATACGAAAGATGAATATTCCGAAGACTCTTACGAGGTGAGATATAATGTGAACAAGGGTACCGCCTGGAATATTGGAGATCCGAACAGTGTAGATCCGAACTTTCCCAAAGGTGGAATTCTTGATGGGAGCAGTTCAGAAACACGTGCTTACAATGTGAGAAATCAACTGAGTTTTGACAAGACCTTAGGTAAGCATGCCATAAATATGATTGCTGGTACTGAGGTTTCTGAAAGAGTGAATGAAGGGAATACTATCGGAAGAAAATATGGTTATAATCCCGAGAGATTAACATTTGAACCATGGCCTCATGGATCTTCTGATCCTATGAACCCACTGCCAGACATGTTGGGGTTTGCATGGGGAACACAGCCTTACACAGCTGACGCGATGAAGTATGAAGTAGATAAGTATTTTTCAATGTACGGGAATTTAGCTTACACTTACAACGATAAATATACCTTATCGGGAAGTTACAGAACAGATGCTTCCAATCTCATTTCATCAGATCCAAAATCCCGTTATTCTCCCTTTTGGTCAGTAGGTGCAGGTTGGCAAATCACCAAGGAAGATTTTATGACCGATCTTGATTTTGTTGATCGATTGAATCTTCGTGTGACTTATGGTTTTAATGGAAATGTTGATAAATCAACTTCAGTGGATCCTTTAATATCGTATTGGTATTACAATACTAATACAGCAACAGGTGGTGGTATTGTTTCAAACTATGGAAACCCATCATTGGGTTGGGAGAAAACAGGAACTTTTGATTTAGGTCTTGATTTCAGCCTTTTTAAAGGGAAATTATTTGGTAAGCTTGATTTCTACAATAAGAAAGGTGAAGATCTTATTTCAGAAGTGTCTATTCCTGCTGTTAATGGAACTGATTCACAGGCAATCAATGCGGTTGAAATGTACAATAGAGGTGTTGAGATTAGTGTTGGAACAAAACTGCCTATTCAAGGCAATGATATTGTATGGACAGGAAACTTAAACTTTGCATACAATAAGAATAGAATTACCAGTCTTTATAAGGATGATGCAACTTTAAATTACCGTATGTACGGGAATGGCTCAGGCTGGGAATTTGTTGAAGGCTACAATGCGCATACCGTATGGGGAATGAAATATGGTGGCATGCATAATTTTGGAACAGAAGGTAATCCTGATATGCGACCTTCAATTATTTCAAGAGACGGTAGTCAGTATGTTGACTTTTCCGGTTGGGGACCAACATCCTTCAATAATAAAGATTTTGTGACCAATGAGGGTACCTATAATCCTCCACTTACAATGGGATTCTCGAACCTGATTAAGATTCATGATTTTGATCTGTCATTTATAATGACCGGATATTTTGGTCATATCTTTAAAAGAAAAGGTTTCAACTATCCTTCAATGGGACAAGGAAAAGGGAACATTAATGATTCTTATATGGAAGTTGTTAATGGCGATCCAAATAAAATTGTTCCAATTCCAACAGGGGGATCTACCAATTATAGTAGATATAATTCCTATATAGGTGATCTTGATTATCTGACCGTTAAAGCAGATAATATTAGAATTGAAGAGATTAACCTGACTTACAATATGCCTAAAAAAGCATTAAGAAGAATTGGTTTAAATGGACTAAGCTTTTATGCTCAGGCTAATAATGTAGGAGTTATTGCTTTTAATAAGTACAATGAGGATCCTGTATATCCTAAAGGTTCTATTAAACCTGGGGTGAGTTATACTTTTGGATGTAAGTTTAATTTCTAAAATTTGAATTATGAAGTTGTTTAAAAATATATTAGTAGGATCATTTCTTCTTTCATCTTTTATGATGACAGGTTGCGATGATTTCCTCGAAGAAAGACCATCAAAATCATCAGCTGTTGTTCCTAAGACAGTAGAAGATTTGGAATTGATACTTGCGGGAGCTTATCGTAATGATGAAATATCACATTACCTGATGTTTTCTTCTGACGATGTGAAACCCAATGTTGATCTTTACAATGGACTAAACTCTTTGTATCCGATACAGGATATACATGCAGTGACATGGGAACGAGAAGTTTCAGCTAAAAACTATAAAGACGATTTTTGGATATATCGCTACCAAAATATATTCAGATCGAATATGGTTTTGAGCATTCTTCGAGATGCTGATGCATCGGAAGCGGAAAAGCAAAGGTTAAAATCTCAAGCCTGTTTTAAAAGAGCGTACAATAACTTTCTTCTTGTAAATTTATATGCTTTGCCATATGGTTCTGCAAATCTTCAGGAGGCAGGAATTCCTTTAAAGAGATCAACATCTTTTGACGAAGCTGTTGGAAGATCATCTATTGAAGAGACCTATAAGTTTATCGAAGAAGATATTGTTGAAGCATTGAAGTTGGATGTGGCACTTACCGATGCTATTGGATTTAATAGCCCTAATCGTGTAACGACTCCTGCAGTTTATGCTTTTGCAGCCCGATTTTATCTTGCGATGCATGATTATACAAATGCACAATTATATGCAGGTAAAGCTCTTAATGAATATGGCGTTGACAAGATTAAAGATCTGAATAGTTTTGGCTATTCATCGAATTCTCCTGAACCTCGCAGTATTACAATTAATGGTGAAGTGGTTGACTATGAATTAAATTATCCGGCTACTTATCAGAATTGGGATCCAAGTTTTTGGACTGAAACCTATTTTTCTGCAAGTGTGGAAGCTGACAATAATAATTGGAGATTCCCAAGTCGGGAATTAATGGATACCTATAATTTGGATGGAAGTCAGGCTACCGATCTTAGATGGAAATACTTTTTTGTAGAGCATTATTCTTATCGAGTTGGATCTACTTATGATTATCCTGCCTATATGTTTGATACATGGACTACCCATTCTGGTCCTAGTGTACCTGAAATGTTGCTAATTAAAGCAGAATGTCAGGCCCGATTGGGACAGTGGCAAGATGGTCTGTCAACTGCAAATATTCTTAGAGCAAAGAGAATCGATCCTGCAGGGGTTGTTGATTTGAGCGCATCTTCTAAGGACGAGGCTATCAAAAAAATTATTGAAGAACGCCGACGCGAAATGCCTATTACAATGAGATGGTATGACCTTAGACGTTATAACAATAATGATTATGCTGGTGATGATGTGCTTGTAAATAAAACATTCTTCCCTTATACCGATTTGGATATTCTGGGAAATGAGCCAGTAAAAACATATACTTTGGATACGAAAGACAGAAGATATGCTGCTCCTATTCCTAATAGTGAAATTATCTCTAGTAATGGAGTGATTGAGCAAAACACATATTAAAGAATAATTTAAAAAGGGGCATAATGCCCCTTTTTTCTCTGACTAAAACACCACGACTTAAAACCATATACTATTTCTTTTATTAATTATTCATGCAGATTCTGTTTTGTATGACCTGGAATGCTATTGCTTAAATTTTATGGATTAATCACGGTGATTCAATCATCATAAACACCTACTAACATGCGATTATTAATCAGTTTATTATGCATTGCTGCTTTATTTTCCTGCAGCAAAAAGAACGAATTTATCCTGAATGGAACCATTAAGGGCGTGACTAAAGATAAAATAGTACTGGGTACTTTTGATAGGGCAAGTATGACAGAGATAGGTATTGATACTGTAGAGGTAAATCATGGTCGATTCAGCTTCAAAAGCAAGTCTTTGAAGACTTCATTCTACTCGTTGAAATTGATCAATGCGGATGTGATCATGGGAGTCATTCTGGAAAATGGAGAAATCACCTTGAGTGCGGATGTTAATGATGCAGAAGGAAACTACATCAGAAATGTGAAACTGGAAGGCGCAATCAATCAGAGCTTAGTTGACCAGTTTCATAATATGAAGGAGGCAATGCTGAAGCAAGATAAGTATGCTAATTGTAAGGAGATTGCAGAGCAGCTTAAGAATGCCAGCTCTAATGATGAATATGAAGTGTTGAATAGGGAATTGAACAGATTAGCTCCGGATCTTGAAAATGAAGTGAATAAAGCGAAAATGGATCTCATACGTCATAATATCAACAAATTTTTTGTGCCACAGGTCTTCTCATTTATTAAACAAATTGCCTCAATTGAGGAAATTAAAGAGTTGTATGCTTTACTGCCTGAAAACGCTAAAAATGATCCAAGTATCATTAGAGTGAAGAAAGATATTGAAGCTAAGGAAAGAATTCAAGTTGGAAAAACAGCTCCAGATTTTACTTTGAAAACGCCAGAAGGAACCAAGTTATCATTATCGAGCCTAAAGGGTAAAGTTGTGTTGGTTGATTTTTGGGCATCATGGTGTAAGCCCTGTCGTGCTTCATTCCCTCATATGAAGGAACTGTATGAAAAATATCATTCCAAAGGCTTTGAAATTCTTGGTGTTACAAATGATAATAATCACAAAGCATGGAAAAAAGCTATCGAGAGCGATGAAATTCCATGGTTTAATGTGGCTGATGAATTTCCTGTAAACCCAGCTCCGGCGAGAGTGATCAGTGAATATGGTATGGACTATCTGCCATCAACAGTCTTGATTGATAAAGACGGTATCATCATTGCCAAGTTATTACACGGTGAAGAACTGGATGACAAACTGAAAGAAATTTTTGGCTTCTAATTTTAAAGGCCTCACCGGAGGCTATAAATTTCTCATTATATACAAATAATCTGCCTCAATCAGTGTCATCTGCGTGATACCCTGAAAAGCAGCAAAAAAACACATCGTATGAGAACGTTCACATTACTAAATATACTAATCGCATTTTTATTTTCTTCTTGTACAACGCAAACCGAACAAGGGTATACAGTAACAGGAGATATAAAAGGCATAAAAGAAGGCAAAATAGTTGTTGCCTATTACAATAGAATAGATGATGAGCTTGTTAAAATAGATTCTGCAAAAATCGAGAATGGGCTATTTGAGATGCAGGGGAAAATAGAATCTCCGGTTCAGGTATTTGCTATGATTGAATCTGAGAAGTGTGGTTTTCCGTTTTTTATGGAGAATAGTAAGATTAGCATCCAATCCGATATGGATAAGGCCACATCAGATCAGTGGGGCCAAAAATCTTTGCCTGTACAAATCACAGGCTCGAAACTACAAGCCGAATCGGAAGTGTTTGAAAAATTAAAGACTCCTGTTTTGGCGAAAACAGCCACCCTTTCAAAGGCTTACGATGAGGCCAATGAGAAATACAGGGAAGCCAAAAAGAAGGGTGCTACAAAAGAGGAACTAAAGAATCTGGAAGACAATGCCAATGAAGCAAAGGAGAAGATGGAGCCTTTTTATGACGAAATGGAGATTTTGGCTCAAGACTATATCGAACAGAATGTCAATTCACTATTTGCAGCCCATTTGTTAAGTGGATGTATTAGCAGTATTTCTCTTGAAAAAGGACTGGCTTACTATAACAAATTCACTCCTGAGGTACAGAAGAGCTATTTTGGAAAAATGATAAAGACGGAGTTGGATAAATTGAAGGGGGGCTCTCCCGGAAGCAAAGCTTCTGAATTTACATCAGTTGATATTAATGGAAAAACGATCAGTTTGTCAGATTTTAGAGGAAAATATGTGCTGATTGATTTTTGGGCAAGCTGGTGTAAGCCCTGTCGTGCAAGTAATCCTCATCTGATTAAACTCTACAAAAAATACCATAGCAAAGGTGTTGAATTTATCGGGATTTCTGATGACGATAGCAATCCTAAAGCCTGGCACAAAGCGGTTGAAAAAGATGGTATAGGTATTTGGCATCATGTGTTGAGAGGCTTAAAACAAAGCCCAACGGGCTTTGATAAGAGCAATGATATTAGCGAAGCTTATGCAATTCATTCTCTTCCTACCAAGATTTTAATTGATCCTAACGGAGTTATAATTGGTCGTTATGGCGGTGGTGGTGAAGATGATGAGGCTATGGATAGAAAATTTGAAGATATTTTTAATAATAAATAAATACAATTATATCATGTTATCTCTGAGAACTTGTTTTTCTATTGATAATTGAATGTTCAATGGGAAAATGTAAGCTAATTGTGAAAAAAATATTATGCTTATTTAATCTGAGTCTATACATTTAAGGTTCTTTAACATTTATTTTTGTTTTTGTTATCACCCATATTCGGTTTTTAAGGTTCTTAAAGATAGATTTAAGAAAATAATCATCACAATTAAAAATGGACTAAACAAAAGAAGACCACAATATAAATCAAAACCCAATTAACAAAACTTTAAACAATGAAAAACTTAAAACAAGCGCTGGCTTTTATGCTTATCTTATCCACATTTTTTGCTTGTAATGAAGCAAAGGTGGCTAAAACGACTTTCGTAATGAACGGAACTCTTGAAGGCATCACTGATGGAAAAATCATGCTAAGTACTTTTTCGGAGGAAGGTTCTACTCAAGACTCTGCTCTTATTAAAGAAGGTAAATTTATTTTTAAGGGAGATTTCTCTTCGCCCAGACAAGCTTATCTGCAGATTGAAGGGACTAGAGCTTTCAAAATGATTTATGTTGAGAATGAGGTTATGACTCTTAATGGCAATGTTGAAGAGTTTGGGAAAGCAAGTATCACAGGTAGCCAAGCTCAGGATGGGTTGAATATTTATGACGCTGAGAAAATGCTTATTGAAGAGAAATATAAGGATGTTATTCCTGAATTCTACAAGCCAGGTATCACTGAAGAAAGAAAAGCAGAGCTTGAGAAAGAAATTGAGAAACAGATGGTTGAAATGGAAGCTTTAAACGAAAAGTTTATTAAAGAGAATCCAGCAACTTTCCATTCAGTAGTTCTCGTTTCACAGAAACTTTCTGGTAAGTCAGCTGTTGATGCAGAGAAAACTTTAAATGCTCTTGCTCCAGAACTTCAGAAGAACCCATTGATCGTGAAGCTTAAAGCTAAGTTCGCGAAAATGAAAGAAGTAGAGAAAGGTTTTGATGAGGTTATGGCTAATGCGAGTAATGTGGCATACAAGGTTGATAGCAAATTTAAAGGAGAAAGCTTAAAGGATATCATTTATTTAGGAGCTTTTTTAAATAATAATATTTGTGCTTTACAGAAGGATGGAACAGTGCAGATCATTGACCCTATGGGTAAATTGGTGAGTAACTTTAAGCCTGAATTAAAAGGCGCTCCTGCTTCAATTGCTGTTGATCAGGCAAATCAAATTTATGTTCTTTCTACACTTCAGAAGAAAGTGACTAAAAAAGTAAGAGGTAAGTCATACGATCGTATGGTTCCTATGGGAGTTGAATGTACTATTTTAAATGAAAAAGGAGAGCAAGTAAATCAGTATAGCTTACCCAGTTTAAAGACAGCAACAGGAGCTAGGATTTCTGATGATATATTGATTATTGCTGATTATCAGAACAAGCGTATTGCCATGTTTGATGCCAAAACTGGAAATGCTGGTGCTTCAATAGATGAGATGCGTCCTTGTTGTGGTATTTTAGATTTTTCGGTAAATGCTAAGAAGGAGATCTTGGTTGCTAATCTAGGGGCATTCCGTGTTCAAGGTTTCGATTTTAAAGGAAAGAATATTGTTGCTTTTGGTCAGAGGGGTAAATCTCTTGATGAGTTTCACGGATGTTGTAACCCAGTAAGTGTAAATAGTCTTTCTAATGGTGCTATTGTAACAGTTGAGAAGGATCCAACTCGTATTAAGATTTACAGTAAAGAAGGAGCGAAGCAGATTGCTGGAATTGAGGAGTTAGTAAAAGGATGTTCTCATATTCCAATGATCGTAGACGCTAAAGACAACTTATATCTTGCATCTGGAGCTAAGGGTGTTGTAAAGTGTGTTTCTATAAACTAAGAATTCAATTCTTTTGATAAACTTAAAGCCTGTCGGATATACCTTGGCAGGCTTTAATCATTCAGAATGAGCATTGATAGACAGAAAGATTAGATTTTGATTTGTGCCCTTTTAATAAGAACTGTCTTTTAGATAATAGAATGACTAACTCGGGTGAACGATTAAAATCTAAGATGTGCAAAAGCTTTTACTCCAATCGTAATGAAATTTGCATTTCACGTCTATCGATATAGAGATATTTTTATGTATTTCAATTAATTAAAGGTTTAAGAGATGAAAATAATGGTGAAAAATAGCTTCTATGCTATTTTGATTTGTTTAGTACTGATGGCTTGCTCTTCCAATAAAAATGAAACAGCATTTCAGCCAACAAGCAATTTGAAAGCTTCTTCAGCAGATCAAACGCTGACAATTAATCTTGCTGTGAATGATACCTATTGCAAGCAAACCGCTTGTGCTTGTATTCATGATATTGCTGCTCGTGAGTATTTCGATATTCAAAAGCGATTAAAAACAGATTACAATATCGATTTGAAGTTGAGCTATTTTATGGAATCCTATGAAATGGAAGATGCGATGAAAGCAAAGAAGTTTGATGGTGTGATTTGTAAGCCATGGACCGCTTTCATGTTGAATGAGGATTATAACATCAAATATAGAAGAGTTGCTGATGTATTAGATGCTTTCAATAATCAATGGTTAACAGGTGTTTTCTTAGTAAGAAAAGATTCTGATATCCACTGTTTGGAAGATATCAAGGGTCAAACTCTCGTTGCAGGTCAAGAAGATGCCTACGAGAAATACCATTCACCATTTAGATTGCTAGATGAAAAAGGAATTCAGCCAGGAAGAGTTTATCAGAAAGCAAGCTGTTTAGAATGTATTAACGAGTTGATGGATAAAAATACTGACGTGGCCCTGGTTTCTGACTATGTGATGAAAGCAAGTTGTGCCGTTGATGTGGCTAGTGAGGATGATTTTCGTATAATCGGAGAAACAGAAAAAATTCCACTTTGTTCTGTAATTATGGATATGGCAAAAATTTCGGAAGCTGATGCTTTGCGTTTGCAAAATGCCCTATTAGCAGTTTCTGGAAAAAAATCAGAAGAAAGTTTGTTAAGTGATGGATTTGTAAAGCCAGCGAGCTGGATTCCTAATCCTTATTTGAAACCCATAGCAAAGAATTAAAGATGACTGAAAAGAAGAATTGGGACAGACGTAACTTTTTGCGTAAAGCCGGACAGGCTACCTGTGCACTAGCATTAGGAGGACTAGCCTACCGCGTAATTGGTCAGCATATGAACGAGGATACAGCAGGCCCACGTTCGAAATATGTTTGGCAAATTGATCCGGAGAAATGCACCAACTGTGGTAAATGTGAGACACTTTGCGTACGCACACCTTCTGCAGTTAAGGCAGTAAACGATCAAAAAAAATGTTCTTTCTGCGTGGTTTGTCACGGTCACATCTCAGATAATAAGATTGCAAGAGATCAAGATGTGAATGATGGTGAGAAAATTTGCCCTTATGATGCCGTTACGCGCAGAAATTACTCAGGGGGAAAAGATGGCTATTTCATTTATGATATCGATCATGATAAGTGCACTGGTTGCGGCAAATGTGCTCATGCCTGTACGGAGAAAGGAACCAAATCCATGTTCCTGATTATCCGTCCGGATTTGTGTCTATCATGTAACTCATGCGATATTGCAAGCTCTTGTCCTGAAGGAGCGATTGACCGTTTATATATGGGGCCAGAGGATGATTTTAAAGGGATTTACGAACTAGAAGGCATGGTGTAATGATGAAGAAATATTTAATTGTAATTGGTTTTTTTCTAATCTCATTCCTGAATACAGCATCAGTTGCAGCAAGTGAATTTGCTGGTCTTAATTCGGATCATAAGTCTCATAATCTAGATGACTTGAGTAGAGGAAATATTAAAGAGTTTAAGGATAGTTATATTCCTAAAGAATATTTTCCTACACCTGAATATATGGTCTTTGTAGACCTAGGTGTTTTATTCCTATTGCTTTTAGTTGGACTTTTCTTTGTACTGAAAAGAAAATCACAGCGAGCAATGAGCATTTTAGCAATAATAAGCTTTGCTTATCTGGGTTTTATTCGTGGGGGATGTGTGTGTCCTGTTGGAGCAATATCCAATACAACCATGGGGATAATAAATCCCGCTCAGATTGGATTGGCTAGCTTTATCATTTTTATGATCCCCTTATTGATTGCCTTGATAGCTGGGAGAGTATTTTGTACTTCAGGTTGCCCTTTGGGAGCTGTTCAGCACATGTTGCAAAAGAAAAAGAAGTTTAAGAAGCTGCCTGCGAAGTTAAATAAGGCCTTAAAGATTGTTCCAATCTTAATGCTTATAGCAACCATCTATTATGCGATTCAAAGTTCATGTTTCTTGATTTGTCAATTGGAGCCCTATAAGGTGATTTTCTTTACTGGACAAACCTGGTTCGAACAAGCCTTGGCATTTATTATGGGGAATCCCTTGGAGCCAGTATTTATGGTGGCTTTTGGTATTGTAACATGGATTTATTTGATTTTAGTGTTAGCTTTAGGCTACTGGGTACCAAGACCCTTTTGTCGCTTTCTATGTCCATATGGTGTTCTTTTGGGAATTGTTTCATACTTTTCTTTTAAGCCACGTCGTATCGTGAATGACTCATGTGTGCATTGTGGAATGTGTGAGAAGGTGTGTCCAACTCAGGCTATTGTAATCGATAGAAATTTGAAGTTTTCTTCCCTATCAAATTACGATTGTGTACAATGTAATAAGTGTGCCTTCAGTTGTAAGAAAAATGCGATCAATTAGTAAATAAATAGAAAGATTATTAACGAGTAACAATCGTTTACTCACAAAACTGAATCAATGAAAAAAATAATTTTATCCTTGCTTGCATTATTTGTTTTTGGGAACGTTTTCTCGCAAGGAATTGAATTCGAGCACGGTACTTTTTCCGAGGTTTTGGCTAAAGCAAAAAAAGAAAACAAAGTCGTGTTTATGGATTGTTATACCACTTGGTGTGGACCATGTAAGTATCTGGCAAAAAATATTTTTACTCAAAAAGAAGTGGGTGATTTCTTTAATAAGAATTTCGTGAATGTGAAAATGGATATGGAATCAGAAGCAGGAAAGCCTTTGATGGAAAGATATCAAGTTTCTGCTTTTCCTACTTTATTGTGGTTAGATAGTGATGGCAATATTCAGCACAAAATGGTGGGAGCCGGTGATGCCAATTCTTTGTTGGAAACTGCCAAGTTGGCTTTGGATTCCAAGAACAATTGGGCAGCTCTGAATAAACAATTTGAAAAAGGGGATCGCAGTTCGGAATTCATGCAAAAATATATTTTGACTTCTGCAAAAGCGGGTATTGATACAAAAGAGGCCGTTGAGAGCTATTTTTCAAGCAAAAAAACAGAGGATTTAATCAATGTCAAAGATGCAGAATTAATTGCGAGCACAATCAAAAGCACAGCAAATCCAGTTTTTCACTTTGTGTTGAAAAATAGGGCTAAATTTTACACCGTAGCTGATAAAGCAAACATCGACCAATTTTTGGAGTATACCATGCTTGGAGAAATGGGACAATTGGTTCGTAAAGGCGATATGGAAGCCCTTAATCTTAAGAAGAATGAATTGATTGCGCTGGACAAAGAAGTCGGAACTAAGGTGGTTGCATTTTTGGATATGAATATGCTTCAAAGAGATCCTGATCAGAAGAAGTTTTTTCAGGCAATGGCTGATTATGCCGTGAAGTATGATTTTGATAATTCAGAGAATCTAAATCGCTATGCTTGGACAATTGCCGAAGCAAAAGAAGCTCTGGGTAAAGAGCTTTTAAGCACAGCTCTTAAGATGGCGAAACGTTCGGTTGAATTGAATGCGAACTTTGCAAATATTGATACCTACGCTTTCTTATTGAATAAAGTAGGTCAAAAAGAAGAAGCTAAATTTCAAGCTGAAAAATCAGTGAAACTTGCTCCTGAAGATCAGAAGAAAGACCTGTGGGCAGTGAAATTTCTTAGTGGAGAAGAAAACTAAGCATAGAAAATTGAAGCCTTGCTTTTGATCTGAAAGTAGAGAAATTTATAAAAACTGTAGACTGGGGGCTATAAGCTTGCCGTCTGCAGTTTTTTTTGTTTCATGATGTATCTCATGCTTGTGAGTATTTGAAAGTGTAATGAATTGATATAAAGTCTTTTTAAGTTTTGTCTTTACTTTATTCTATTTCTTTCTTTAATTTCTTATTGACAAGTTGATATTCTAATTTTGTTTTTATTATTTTCGAAAAATAATTGAGGTGCTTATATATTAGCTTTCAATTAGACACAAAATACTTTAACTTACAGATTTACTTATAATACGACAATGGCTAAAATGAAGGCTCTAGTAAAATCCAAAGCAGAAAAAGGCTTGTGGATGGAAGAAGTTGATGTTCCTAAAGTAGGCATTAACGATGTTCTTGTTAAAATAAAGAAAACAGCTATTTGCGGTACCGATCTTCACATTTATAAATGGGATGAGTGGGCTCAAAATACCATTAAACCTGGGATGATCATCGGGCATGAATATGTTGGTGAAGTTGCTGAAATGGGAGCTGGTGTTACTGGTTTTAAAATTGGTGATCGTGTAACAGGCGAAGGTCATATTGCATGTGGACATTGCAGAAACTGTCGTAGAGGTCGTAAACATGTATGTGAAAATACAGTTGGTATTGGTGTGAATATCGATGGTATATTTGCTGAGTACGCTGCTATTCCATCATCGAATTTGATGAAGATGAGTGATCAGATTGACGACGAATTATTGGCTATTATGGATCCATTCGGGAATGCAACTCACACAGCATTATCTTTCTCTGTTATTGGAGAGGATGTGCTTGTTACAGGTGCTGGACTGATCGGTTCTATGGCTGTAGCTATTGCAAAGTTTGCAGGAGCTCGTTACGTTGTGGCTACTGAAACGAATCCTTACCGAATTGAACTGGCTAAGAAAATGGGGGCAACTCGTGTTGTCAACCCAATGGAAGAAAGCCTTGACGATGTCATGAAGGAATTAGGTGTAATTGGATTTGATATAGGTTTGGAATGTTCAGGTTCGCCTGCAGCTTTCAACGATATGGTTTCACATATGTACAACTCAGGTAAGATTTCATTATTAGGTATTTTACCATCACAAACTCAGGTAAACTGGAGTGATATCATTTTCAAAGGTCTTCAGTTGAAAGGTATTTATGGTCGCGAAATGTACGAAACATGGTACCAAATGGAGCAAATGTTGATGAGTGGATTAGATCTTTCTCCAATGATTTCACATCGATTCGATGCTGCTGATTTCCAAAAAGGTTTTGATATTATGGAAGAAGGCAATTGTGGAAAAGTAATCTTGAATTGGGAATAATCTCAATCCAAATATATGATTTAATAAAAGCTCAGCTATTTGCTGAGCTTTTCTATTATATCATGGATTTTTATAAAAACTTCTTAGTAAGCTCTATTTATAGGGAGCTCTGATTTCAAATTAAGCTTGAGATACCAATTTTGATTATAAAAAGCAGTATAATGTCACAGGAAATATATTTAATTAGTGCTTGTTTACTGGGTGTCAATTGTAGATACAATGGAACAAGTATCCGAATCTTTGAACTTGATAACTTAATTGATTCTGGTCGTTTAATACCCGTTTGCCCTGAAGTTTTAGGAGGACTAGCAACACCACGTGAAGCTTGTGAAATTATCACTCAGAATGATGGGAGTAAAAAGGTGATGACTGAGAGCGGTCTTGATTATACTTCTGAATTCCAAATCGGTGCAAAAAGAGTTTTAGATATTGCACAAACTTGTGATGTCAGGAAAGTTATTCTGAAGGCTAATAGTCCCTCTTGCGGTTGTGGAAATATCTACGATGGAACATTCTCTGGTAAATTAATTGAGGGTAATGGTTTAAGCTCTCAACTTCTTCTTGAAAATGGTATTGAGGTTTATAATGAACACAATTGGGCTGAGGGCGAATTTGTATAAGTTCCTTTCAATTTTTTGTCTCAAATTCAATCGTGAAATTATTAATTCATAAGGTCTTTTCATTTACCTTCGCAGCCCATCAGATTATTGCATTTATACAGTAATCTCTTCTATTCAATTTTTTCGATAATGACAAGTCAAGTAATTCATTCATACTTTAAATCCTACCAAGATCATTATAAGGGACTTATTAAACTTGGAATCCCCGTTATTTTAGCACAATTAGGTCAAATTACTGTTGGGCTTATTGATAATATGATGATTGGGCATGTTGGAACTCAAGAGTTAGCTGCAGCTTCTTTCGCCAATACGATATTCTGGCTGGTGATTGTTCTTGGTACTGGCTTTTCATATGCCATAACGCCACTGGTAGGTAAAGCAAGAGGTCATTTTGATATGAATAGGGTAGGAGATTGGTTTAAAGCTTCTATGTGGGCTGTCCTAAGTATGGGTGTCTTTCTGAGTATCCTGATATATTTTCTTAGTCTGTTTATGGATAATATGGGACAATCAGCTGATGTTATTCGTCCTGCTAAAGAGTATTTGTGGATTATTAGTCTCTCCATAATACCGATGATGATATTTATGGGGTATAAACAATTTTGTGAGGGATTAGCTAATACACGAGTCGCTATGAATATTATCCTGATTGCCAACCTTATCAATGTCATATTCAATTATATTTTAATAAATGGAAAACTCGGTTTGCCTGTAATGGGTTTAAATGGAGCTGGATATGGCACTTTGATATCAAGAATTTTCATGGCTATTGCTTTCTTTTTTGTTTTTAAAAAGGGAAAAAGTTTTAGAGTCTACGGAGAGATCATAGATAAGGCTCAGTTTACAATTAGAGATTTTATTAAAATTTGGAAAATGGGTGTGCCGATTGGTTCTCAGCTAGTGATGGAAGCTTCAGCTTTTATGTTGAGTACAATTATGATGGGATGGATAAGTGTTGCTGGATTAGCTGCTCATCAGGTTGTTCTAAGTATCTCAACCATTAGTTTTATGGTTTATCTGGGTATCGCTTCAAGTACAACAATTCGAGTGTCGTCACTTTTGGGTGAAAACAGGATTGACGAGATGCGAAAAGCAGGCTGGGCTGCGATTCACCTCGTTATTTTAATGGTTATAATTATAGGTCTGATCTTTCTTTTTCTTAGAAATCAATTACCAACATTATTTTCTGATGATCCACTGGTTATAGCTTTGGCTGCACAGTTTATTGTTGTCATGATAATTTATCAATTGTTTGATGGCTTGCAGATTGTATTTGGAAGTATTTTGAGAGGGATGTCTGATGTTAATATTCCAACTCTATATACCTTTATTGCTTACTTTATTGTGTCTTTACCAATGGGATATTTCTGTGCTTTTACGTTTGGATTAAAAGAAGTTGGTATCTGGTGGGGATTACCTGCTGGATTAGGAACAGCTTCGATTCTATTTATGTTTCGATTTATAAAACTCTCTAAAAGTAAATTGGAAAAATAGCTAAAACCAGTAGCCCAAATTAATAAAACCTCTTAGTCTATTTTCAAGATCAGATAGACTAAAGGTTACCTCCATTGGCCCTACTAAAGAGTTGTAGGAATAGGTTAGTCCAACTCCTTTAATCCATTGTCCCTCTGTTAAAGCGCTATTGACATCTGCAACTACTTTAGCAACATTAGGTTTTAAAATCAAATAATTTTTTTTGAAAAGTTCGAATTGGATATCGGCTCTAAAAACAAATGAGTTATCAGAAACAACTTCCATGCGGCGTAAACCCACAAAAGGAACCTGAATATCAAAATAATTGGTTTGGTCTAGTCCTCCAGTATATGTATTATATACACGTGGAATAGCTTTCCCCCATACCACACGACCAAAGAATTTCGGATATAGGGTTAGGCGGTTGCTTAAGGCTATGGCTTTCTGAACTTTAAGGTATGCAACTGAAGCAGGACGCTCATTGCCATCTAAAGTCAGACCATTATTTGTAATAAGCTTGTATTCTCCATATAAACTAAAGCCTTTCTTAGGGTAATAACCTTTATCATGAGAATCCATATTGATAAAGGCGTAGTAGGTAAAATAATAATCTTCGTCTGTTTCATCAAGTCCAAGCGTCTTTATATTTGAAGAAATTCTATATAGCTCCATCTTTCCGCCAATTCCCATTGAGTATGATTCTCGAAAAGTGGAATGTAGATTTGCGTCTAATTTTAAGTATTTTAAATCGTAACTACCAACTTTATCACCATCTGCAAAATCATATACCTCAGAGTCATTTATATCAAGTTTTAATTGATAGCCTGGTTTTAATCCATTATCCAGGTTGTATGTAGCAGTAAATCGAGGATTTTCAGATAACTTTAAGTCTAACGAAAGGCTGGATCCATCTTGAATTTTATTTTGGAAAGTTGTATTTAGAAGAACAGATGCTTTATTATCATCGTCGTAATGCATACCAACATTAAAACGATTCGACCGACGTTCAGTTACATTAATAACGAGTGTTTTTTCGATATCACCTTTTAGTTGGAAAGCAACTTTATCGAAATATTTACTTCCATAAGCTCTATTGATACCTTTTTGAATTCTTTTAATACTTGTCCAAGTTCTTGTTTCAATGTCTAGTTTTCCTAGCATTGTAGCTTTTCTAACATGTTTAAGACCGTTGATCTTAATATCATTAATGAAATATTGAGTAGAATCAGTTACGATTGGGTAGTTTTGCTTTTGTGTTTTAATGAGTTTATGTTTGGCAATAATTTGTTTCAATTCTGATATTTGTTCAAGAGGAATCTGTTCTCCACGAAGTATTAAAGAATCGGCTTTGCCAAAATCTGCAACCGTATATCCATTAATATTGGGCTTGATGTATATGTCGCATAACTTTCTATTTTTAATAAATTCCCTTTTTGCCATTAAACTGACAGTCTGATTTATGATGTCCTCTATCGAGTTCAATTTATCTTTGCTTCTAGGTCCAGTTTGTAAATCAATACCAATGACAATATCTGCTCCCATCTTTATCACTTCTTCAACAGGAAAGTTATTGATCATACCTCCATCTGCCAATAAGCGACCATTAATTTCAATCGGGGTGAATACTGTAGGAATGGCCATGCTGGCTCTTAGAGCTTCAGCAATATTTCCTTTATCAAGTACAACGGCTTCGCCAGTTTCAAGGTCAGTTGCGATACATACAAATGGAATAGGAAATTTTCTAAAATCGTTTTTGTCGTGATATTCAATGGTGTATCGTTCAAAAAGATTGATGATGTTTTGACCTTTCACAATTCCAGCAGGAATTCTAATTCCTTTAGGTTTTATCGGAAATGAAATCACGTATCGGTCAAGGTTTATTTTGTCTTTAACGTGAATGTATTTTCTTGATATTTCATCTTTTAATAATGATTCCCAATCCTGACTTAAAACAATTTTTTCAATTTCAGAGGCCGAATAGCCCATGGCATAAAATGCTCCAATAATACTCCCCATGCTTGTTCCTGAAATATAATCAATGGGCATGTTCATTTCTTCAAGGACTTTTAATACACCAATATGAGCAAACCCTTTTGCACCTCCACCACTTAATACCAAGCCTATTTTAGGGCGTGAACTGTTGAGTAAACTATCTTTCATACTTTGAGCTGAAAGATTAATACTAAAGACTAAAATTAAAAAAGAGAGTAATATTCTTAGCATGAAGACTAATTATTGAATTCTAGTTGTGTATTAGTTTTATTAGTGATTATCCGTTTAGACCAATTTCCTGGGCTAATTCGGTGATGTTTTCCTGATTATTATTGCTGTTTTTTATTGTGACACGCAATGCACGTAAACCATATACTCCTTGTAAATCATCTAAGATCAAATTCTCAATGTTATCTTCGAAATAGTCCTTTGCAATAAGGTATTCTAAATAGCGTTGATATTCGAACATGTCATTGCCTTGTGAAAAGATAATTGACAATTTTCCTGCTTGTGTTAAGCGTTCATTCGTTCCTTTGATAACGGCTTTGTCTATTCGCTTTTTAACTATTTCGTAACGAATATTGTATGCCCCATCTACATCAAATTTCTTTTCATCTTGTCGGAATCGAATAGAAAGTTTCTGAGGATGTACAAGAATTAGAGCTGTTGTATCTAACGGAATGGGCAGAGATGCTTTTAATTCAGCTGTTCTACGACTCATTTCGCAGCTGATAATTAATTGCCACAATCGTAGGTTTTTCAGATACATAGGATTATAATCCTGATTCTGAGTAATTGCTTCTCCAAGATAGATATTATGCTCCACACCATCGGTTCTGTATTTTTCAAAATAATGGGGGTACATTTGCTGTGCTTTTTCCTGTTCCTTGTCTAAACATTGAATAATACAACTATTAATCATAGCAAGAGAATCTTCAAAATCCTTTCTACGTTTGTATATGATATTTAATTCGGGATCGAGACTTTCTTTATATTTTGTAATGGCTTCTTTAAACTGTTTATCCTTAAAATTGAAATGCATAAAAAGAGGATCGACATGATCTTGAATGAAGTTTAGAATATTTGATTCATCTCCAGAAGATAAGCCTTTTACTATCCGTTTACTATATTGCTCAATTTTATAAATGACTTGATCGTAAATGGGCATTTGTTTAAGCCGGTAAGCTTCTTGGAAAACTTTTTTTGCTAATTTAAGCTGCTCTATTAAATCACACTGTATACTATGATTACGCTCATGAGATGAATTACGGATATCGATAGCACCGTATAATGGATGAACTTGTTCGAAAACAATTTCTTCCATCTTTGCATTCTCATTTACTTCACGCTCTTGTATTAGGTTGTATGCTGCTTCCTCAAATCGCCACTCTACACTTGGGTGAATAGCTGTACATTCCTCTTTAATGGTTGCCTGAACGTGAGTTTGGAGCTCATTGCTACTTCGCATTAAGGCAATTGAAAATACAGGAATGAGATCTTTTATTGTCCTTAGATTTGTGAAGTTAAAATCATAGGCATTGGGTGATCCGATCTCAAGAATTCCGACCAGCTGGTTTTCAAAAATGAGAGGGGTGAGAGCTATATTATTAATGCCTTTACTAAGAATGGCTTTCTCAACAGTGCCAATTTTATCATGCTTTGATAAATCATTGATGATAATAGGTTGTTCTTTTTTTAATGCTTCTTCATAAATAGACCCCTTATAATCGGAACAGGTATAAGATGAAGAGCACAATAGCCCATTCCACAAATCTGAACGGTTTTGCATGTTGCCTTGTTTCATATTTAAGGCTACTATGCCGAGACACAAATTTGGATTTTGAAATAGTGAACGTATGTTTTGTTCCAGGTTTTTAAAATTGTTAGGATTGATAATGCTCGATTTCTCAAGTAAATCAGTCTTTAAGGACGAGATAACTTCTAAATGTGTAACATCTATATATTCGTATTTCATGAAACCAGAAAACTCAAATTGATCTAATGGCAACATCTCAAGCCACAAATCCATATCAAAAGGATGGTTTATGAGTTTTTTAATATCACTATCAGATAATTTTTTAAGATCTCCCTTATGCTTTATTTCAATATAAGTTGAGTCATAATCAAATTTGAAATAATTCACCAAACCATTTAGTTTATCAACCAAATGATAGCGAATTAAATAAGCCATACTAATATTAAATTGATAAAACTCTTTTAAAATAATAAGATATGCATACATTAATTTAGAGAAAAGCAACATGCATTTATCTTCGCTTACATCGTCAATCAGTGTAAAAACTTTATTTTTGTTATTTAAGAGCTCTTTGCGAATTTTCGAATGGAAAAACGTTTCATCTTCAAAAGGACCTCCAACTTCACTCATCGAATTTTCTATTTCAATAGGTGAGTAGATATAAGACATTACAATCTGAACTTGTTCTTCATATTTTAAAAGTTCTTCAGGCTTTATAGATTCCGAAAAGAAAATAGGATAATTCTTTATTTGAGATAAGATATAATCTGCATGAGATGAATACATGCCTCCCTGTTCCACCTCATTTTTTAACTGCTTAATAAGCGGTAAAAAACTCAGACTTCTTTTGTAAGGAATTTCAGATATGTTGAGTTTAATATTTGGTTTCAAAAATTTCTTATCCATTTGATGGTTTTTCCTTAATTGTTAGTTTTTATATTCGGAGAAGGGTATTGGTGCTCTCCGATATCAATAACAAAATAAATGTGTCTGTTTGAAAGTTAAATTTACAAATAGGAATCTAAATATTGTGTAAACTTTTGCTAAAATCGGTGAATTCTGCAAAAAGGGCAGGGAATGGTTGTTTCGATAGGTATTAATGGATGAATCCACAATAAAATAAAGCTCTGAGTTGTAAAACTCAGAGCTTTATTATAGGGATACTTAGCAGGAAATAGCTTATTTCTTTTGCTTCTTTTGTTTCTTCTTGATCTTTTTAGCCTTGGCTTTTTTAGTCTCCAGTTCAAAGTTATCGGCCTCTTGCATTAACTCCTTTAAACTTTTAGAATAATCTTCGGAGAAGTCTATTGTTGTGGAATAATCATCTTTAGAGATTTCCATTACAGTAATTTTTTTACCTAAGTATTCTTCAATCTCATTTAGCATCATCTTTTCTTCTTCACTACAGAAGGTAATCGCGACACCTTTATGAACGCCACGTCCTGTGCGTCCTACACGATGTACATAGTTTTCATCTACATCAGGAAGATCGTAATTCACAACATAATCCACATTAGGAATGTCGATTCCACGTGCACTAACATCTGTTGCAATCAAAACTTTCACCTGACCCGTTTTGAATTCATTAAGAGCTGTCAAACGATCTTTTTGTTCTTTGTCACCGTGGATTGTTAGAGTTTTAATATCTACACGCTCCATGGCTTTAAATACCCTCTCAGCACGAACCTTAGTTCTAACGAAAACAAGAATTTTACTCTCCGAGTTGTCTTTGATGAATCTTTCAAGAAAGAAACGTTTGTCATCCATTTTGATAAAGCCTACTGAATGATCTACATTTTTAGCAACAGGATCTTTAGGCGATATCTGGATACGAATAGCCTTTGTCACCAAAGAATAAGCTAATTTCTTAATTCTAGGGCTGATGGTTGCCGAAAAGAAAAGGGTTTGTCTATTTTTAGGTAAATACTTTATAAGGTCTTCTATATCCTTTATAAAACCAAGGTCAAGCATATGATCAGCCTCGTCAAGAATTAATGTATCAACATCACGAAGGTAAATATGGCCTTGATGTACTAGATCGAACATTCGACCCGGAGTGGTCACAAGGATGTCAATTCCCTCTTGTAATTTGGCAATTTGTGGACCTTGTTCTACACCTCCAAACACGCAAAAACTAATCACTTTTGTCTTTTTGCCAATCTCTTGAAAAACCTCAGTTATTTGAATGGCAAGTTCACGAGTAGGAACCATGACAACGGCTTTGATACCTTCTGAAGTCTTATTTTTTTTGTTTCGATGAAGTTTATCGATAATAGGAATAGCAAAAGCAGCTGTTTTACCCGTGCCTGTTTGAGCAATGGCCAAAACATCTTCACCCTTCATTATAGGAGGAATGGCTTTGAATTGAATATCTGTCGGGCGTTTAAATCCTAAATTTGCTAGGTTGTTTTTTACCTCTGGACTAAAACTATATTGATCGAATCTCATTGATGTATTTCTGAATTTACTTTATAAAATAGCGAGGAGTGCTATCTGAATTTGATGGGACAAAGATACAAGAATCTTTTGATGTATAATGAGCTTCTTTTTTTGATTGCGTATGAGGTTCATCTTTTGTTAATCAAATCATAGGCATCTTTAATCCAAATCTTCACCTGATTGTCAAATTCTGAAAGTTCACTGAGTGTAATTCGATGTAAGACACGGTTTTTAGAAATTCTTTGGCATATAAAAATAGGAAAGAAATCGTCTTCTCTGTCTAATTGGAATTCAAGTTCTATACGGTCACGTTTTGTGGTGATGGATAGAAATGTAGAATTTGTATTAATTTGAACACGGGTCTTAAGGAAGATGATATCAATTGCTTCAAAGTTTTTTAAGTGTGAGAGTATGGCCTCGAAAACAATTTGAACTTTTTCATTCATTTTCTTTGTATGATATGTCTTATCCATAACATAGCACGAATGATATTGATTTGTACTTTTAAATGTTCGCTTACAATTAGGACAGCCCCACAATGGCATAGATTTCAGGTGTTAATCTTCTTTTTTAGCTACTTGTAGCATATTGGCATTTATTCTTTTTAAAGCTTGTTGTATGCTCTCTTCGGGTTCAATATAATTTTGACTTCCCCAAAATCCTGAATCATAAGGTAATCTGGATTTGGACATCACGGTGTTTGGTCTTAAGCGTTCTTTGTATTTGAATCGTTCAATATTAGTGGTATCAATCTGAGTGATTGCCATTTCAAAACTGGTCTCAAATGTTTTGGCAAAGAATTTACGTTTATGTCTGACTTTAAATTTGAGGTTGCCTTTCGTGTGATTTAGATAATACTTACCATTGATATTTTTATAGGATACAATATATTCAATTTTGAGTGGACGTACTTTTGTTTTTGACGATTTCTGTGCTACAAAATGATGTTTTGTTTCTCCTACACGAGTTAAAGGGTAAGAGAATTCGGCTCTAATAATGGCTAAACTTCGAGTATCTAAATACAAATCACCTTGCATTAAAGGATATTTTATATTCGCTTTGGGTTGAAAGTGGATGATATAAACAGGGTGATTGTTGTAAGAACTAATATCATCCAAATAGAAGTCATAAGAATGCAAATTCTCAGGATCCAGAAAGTCAATTTTGTTTTTTACGATATCAAGCTGAAGACAGCCTTCAACACCTCCTTTTAAACGTAGTGATACGGTATCTAATCGATTGGAATCATAAATTTTTCTGGACTGAAAAACTTTAGCCATATCAAGTTTGTTAGTCGATTGGTAGGATGATTTATAGATCTCAAGAATAGACTCAAGGTAAATCATGTAATTTTTGTTTTTACTGACTGATTCTCTATAGAATCCTGTAAGTAGACTTGGGTTTTTTGAATAATTCTGACTAAAGTTATTGATCGCTGATTTTATTAAAGCCAGAGGATCCGTATTTCTAATAACAACTTCTTGTAATGAAATATGGTTCTCTTTAAGTTCAACAGTGATTTCGTCATTTGTAATTTGACTGATGGGGATTTCGGTATTAATAAAACCGATGAATGAGAATGTCAGTGTGTCGTTAAAATGCTGATTCTGTATGTTTAATAAAAAATCACCGTCAATATTGCTAATTGTACCAATAGATTTACCCCGTATACCAATACTTGCATAGGCTAATGCATGTCGGTTTTTTTTATTGAGAATTCGACCTTTTATCTTTTTGAAATTCAACTGGGGTTTTAAAATTTTCTGAGCAAGATTTTCCTTTTGCTTAGCGGGAACTATTATAATCTGTTTGTTTATCAGTTGGAAATCTAATGTTGTATCAGGAATAATTTGTCTTAATACATCGTATAAAGTCTCTTCGTTCACTATAAGATTAACATGAGGTTTATCTATTAGGATACTGGCATCATAAGTAAAGTAAGTGTTTGTTTTTTTTGCGATTGAATCTAAGGCCTTTTCTAAACTGATTTCTTTTAGATTAATTGATATTTTTTGATTGAGTCCTTTGTTTTGACTTAAGCTAACCACACTGACCATTAAGAGACAAAATATAAGAAATAAGGACTTTGTCTGTAATTTAATGCTTGTATGGGTGATTTGCTTAAACATGTATTCGTTTTTAGTAAGAGGATAGATTGAGTTTTATTCTACTTGGTCAATTTTACCAAGTAGAATATTTATTTAAACGGCTATTTTAATTTGCTTTCTTAATCAGAATCTGATTGCCCTTTTTCTCGTAAACCAAGTTGAATGGAGCACACATATAGTTTAAAATATCGTCCAAAGGATCATGATCGAAAGTTGAAGTAAGAGGTAGGTCTTTAATGGCAGCTTCCTGAAAATGAATTTGCACTTGATAGGTTCTGTTTAAAACTTTAGCAACTTCGATTAATTTGGTATCTCTAAAAATCATTTGACGAGTTTTCCAGGATAAATAATTATCATCGAGCGTAACCGTTTTTTCAAGTTTTGATTTCATCAAACTGGCAAAATCGCCAGGTATTAAAATAAGCTTATTGTCGGGTTCATTAATTGATGAAAACTGCACCTTTCCGGTTTTTACAAGGACTTCAACTTTGTTTGTGGCAGCATTAATATTAAATGATGTACCCAATACTTTTACCTCAGCATCTTTTGCATTAATAATGAAAGCTTTATTAGGATTTTTTGCGACATCGAAAAATGCTTCCCCAATTAATTTTACCCGACGTTCATTAGTTTTGAATTTTCTGGGATAGATAAGCTTCGAATTTGAGTTGAGTGTTATCACAGATCCATCATCGAGAGTTATGCTTTTGCTTGCTTCGTTTATTTCACAAACAAACGTTTTGTTAGGATACAGATGCGTGTATGTTGTTTGAGCCAAAAGGCCAATCCCGAATAAAATTATAATTGAAGCCGCAAGCCTAAAAAATGTTTTAAAAGGAGAGGGGCTTGAGACAGAAAAATGAGTGTTGGTATCTTTCTTATTTACAATTCTCTTTTTTACATTCAACCAAGCATCTTCAGAGTCAAATGCTTCGTTCGCGAGATATAAATCAGCAAGCGTTAAATCTTTTCCAGAAGCTTTTATTGCTTCAGCATAGCCAGGATTTACCGCCATCTCCGCTTCGAAAACCTCAAGTTCCGATTCTGTCATTTCTCCACTTAAGTATTTCGAAATGATCTCCCAATCCAGTGTATGTGAAAATTCTTTTGTCATTCTGTTTGTTTTTGGCAGCTATTTAAATTTTAACTGCAGCAATAGTCTTTATTAATTGTTTTCTTTGAAATTGTGTTTTGCTTAAAAAAAGCACATGTAATCTTTTAAATTGTGTCGAAATGCTTTGAGTGCTTTTCCCATATTCGCTTCAACTGTTTTTATTGAAATGGAGAGCTTTTGAGCTATTTCCTGATATTTTAATCCTTCAAAACGACTCATCTTAAAAATGGTGCCACAGCGTTGTGGTAATGACGAAAGCGTTTGTTGTACAATTTTGTTAATTTCTTTCTCTTCAAGCTTATTGGTTGAAGAATCATTTTCATCAAAGTGGTGTTTAATGTATTCTTTGTACTTGTTATGACTGCCCATTTTTCTTAAAACCTGTAGGGCATTGTGATAGGTTGATCGGTATAAATATGCTTTTATCGAAGTATGAATATTTAATTTTTTTCTGTTTTCCCAAATCTGACAAAAGAGGTTTTGAACAATTTCTTCTGATAAATCTTTCGTTTTAACAAAGCGAAGTGCGTAAAGACATAGTTGTGGATAAAATTCTTTAAAAACTCTTTCGAATTCCTTCAGGTTGCCTTCTCTTATTTGCTTTGTAATATTTTGAGTATCCTCTAACATTCGTGATTCCTGCTTCGTTTATTTTTAATATTTAATTAAAAATAGGTCTTTTTTTTTAGTCTACTGATAAGCTTTTAAGTTTAGTTCTGAAAATATCCTGGAGAGGGAACTCCAGGATAAATCAATGACTTCCTAGCTTAATCTTACTTCCCTTTTCTTTTTAATTTTTTAATAGCAGCTTCAATTGATTGATCGGGTTCAATCGTGTTAGATGCTCCCCAAAAGTTTTCATCACTAAAGTTTCCAATTTCATCTGCCATCACCTGATTTGATTTAAATCGCTCTTTCCCTTTGAATCTTGTGGTTTCACCATCAGTTCTATCAGTAATAGCCATTTCTGTCATAACTGAAAATTTAGAGTTGAAAAGTTTACGTTGCCAGTTACACTTGAATTTGATTTCTCCACGTGCGTAGGTGAAATACCATTTGCCGCCTTTTTCCTGATAATTAACAATGTAGTCGGCTGATAGAGGTGTTACTTTTACGCCAGATGGCTTTTTGCGAATAAACATGCTTCTAACTTCTGACTCGTTTTCCATATTTAAGCTAAATTTAGCGCTACTCAAGGCTAGATTCTTTGCGTCAATATAAAATAGACCGTAGTATAAAGGTAAGTCGATACCTTGTTTTTGCTTAAATTCAATTACATAGTGAATCTTATCATTAAGCTTGGTGATGTTTTTTAAAGAATAATCGTAGTTTTCAATAAAATCACCTGAAAGTAAGTTATAAGGGTTTTTAATAATATCAAGCAAAAGTGTTGTGTTTGGTCCCCCCTGTAATTTGAATAATAAGGTATCCATCTTTTTTACATCCTGACTTTTTCGTCCTTTGAAAATTTGAACCTGATCATCGCGTATTTGCTGATAGCCTGACTTATTGATATTAACAACAGCTTCGGATAAAGCGACATAAGTTCTGTTTTTCTTAATTGTTTCACGATAGAAACCTTTCATCATACTAGGATCAAGCGTATAGTTTTCAGCAACTTTCTTTAGAATGCTGCGAACTAAGAATAAAGGATCGTGAGGATAGATGTTAATCTCCCCAAGAGGAATAATAGCCGATTCTAACTCAAGAATATTCTTTTTAGGTTTTAGTGAAGCTATCTCAAATTCTTTATTTTTAAATCCAATATGAGAAACAGTAAGTGTTTTTACATCCAGATTCTTTGCAATCTTTAAAAGAAATTCGCCATCGCTGTTTGATACCGTTGCGACATTGGACCCATTAACCGAGATGTTGGCGAAAATAAGCATTTCCCCAGTTTCCTTATTTTTAATTTCACCCTTGTAAACATTGTACTTAAGAGTGTCAATAACTTGTTGTGTTTTAGCTTTGTTTTTCTTTTTGAAATTGAAGCTTTCAGCTCCCATCACCTGGCTAAAAGAAAGGACCAGTATAAATGAAAGCAATATCGAAACCTGTTTTCTGAGATTTGTTTTCATGATAGTATATTTTAAATGTTTAAAACTGTTAGAATAATATTTAGAGACGGATTGGCCTGATCTTTATGTCTTTCTACTACTATGATGTCTAATCAGGATAATACCCTATCAGAAAGTATTAAAATATACGAATTATTTATTTGAATGTTGTTTTAAGTTCGGATTATCAGTTGTTTAGCAATGTCTTTTTGTTGAGATAAATGGATCTTGATGTTAATAGAAAGGCTCCATTACCTATAAAAGTAATGAAGCCTTCGAATATTTAATATATATAAGATGGGAATAGTTTCGTATAATTATTCTGAAGCTTGTTCAATCATATGGAAAGCCTCGTGTAACCACGCTTTACGATCTTCATTTACAGTAGATATTGCATTTTTTAGTTTAGCCATCTCATGTTCCTTAGACTTTGGATCAAGAGCCTCTTCCATATTCTCAATCACAGTTAAAGCTTCAAATGCAATTTCGAAATCACCATTAATTAGCAGATCCACAAAGAGACCAATATGTTTGGCAAATTTTAAACTTGATTGCCAGCACATTTCAATTAACTTTTTTTGAATAGGCTGATATTTATCATTTTGAATGGCTGCAATAATTGGATCAACAGCTTTAGGATCTTTTATGTCGAAGATGAAATTATATAAAGCCTTTTCAATCTCAGGATTGCTTGGAGCATTTAAGTAGTCAAGAATGACGGGTAAATCATTAATGTTACCTTTTGTACGTAATTTTTCAATATTCTCAATAACGAGTTTGTTATCCTTTAAATTTAGATCTATCATATTGTGGTTCTTTAAATTACTTTGTTGAAAACGAATGTCCTTACGGATGAATGTCTATAATTTTTCTTTTAAATATTCTCCTGTATAAGAATTAGATTTTTGGGTAATATCTTCAGGTAAGCCTTCAAAGCAAAGCTCACCTCCATTAATTCCTCCTTCAGGACCTAAATCAATAATCCAGTCAGCACATTTAATTACTTCCATATTGTGTTCAATCACAATTAAACTGTGACCTCTTGCAATTAGAGCATTAAAAGCATCCATAAGTTTGTTAATATCATGAAAATGGAGCCCAGTAGTTGGTTCATCAAAAATGAAAAGGCAAGGTTCAGCTTTTTCTTTAGCTAAAAAGGAGGCAAGTTTAACCCTTTGACTTTCCCCCCCACTTAAAGTGCTTGAGGCCTGTCCAAGCTTAACATAGCCTAGCCCAACATCGACCAAAGGCTTTAGTCTTTGAGCAATTTTCTTTTCTGTTTTGCCCGTTGATTCAGTAAAAAATTCAGTGGCCTCATTCACGGTCATTTCAAGAATGTCATGAATGTTTTTTCCACAGTATCTGACGTCAAGGATATCATCTTTAAATCGACGTCCTTTACAGCTTTCACATTGTAAATAAACGTCAGCCATAAATTGCATTTCGACCTTAATAATACCTTCTCCCTGGCATTCGTTGCAACGGCCACCATCAATATTGAAAGAGAAATGTGCCGATTTAAATCCACTGTATTTTGCTGCTTGTTGCTCGGCATATAGTTTTCTAATCTCATCATAAGCCTTTAAATAGGTCACCGGATTAGATCGAGAGGATTTACCAATCGGGTTTTGATCAACAAATTCAACATTACTAATCATATGCAGATCGCCTTTAAGCGCATCAAAGTGACCACTTTTATCTGAATATCCACCGTAATGTTTCTTTAGGGCAGGGTATAGGATGGTTTTAATCAAGGACGATTTTCCTGATCCACTAACCCCTGTAACCAATGTCATGGTATTAAGAGGGAACTTGATATCTAATGATTTTAGATTATTTTCACGAGCACCGAGGATTTCAATATAGTTATTCCATTTTCTCCTTGAGGTAGGTGTTGGAATGCTTCGTGTTTTTGAAATATATTGAGAGGTTAAACTAACGTCAGAATTCTTGAGCTCTTCCAAATCGCCTTGAAATACCAGCTCACCACCTAATCGGCCAGCATAAGGTCCTATGTCAATAACTTGATCAGCAGCCATGATAATGTCTTCGTCATGCTCAACGACAACAACTGTATTGCCTAGGTCACGCAGTTGACGGAGTACTTTAATTAAAAGTTCCGTATCTTTTGAATGCAGCCCAATACTTGGCTCATCAAGTATGTAAAGAGATCCAACAAGGCTACTTCCAAGTGATGTAGCTAGATTAATTCGTTGAGATTCACCTCCCGATAAACTACTTGATAGTCGGTTTAATGTCAGGTATCCCAGTCCGACATCAGAGAGGAATTGCAGGCGATTCTGAATTTCAATTAAAATTCGCTTAGCAACCTTTTCATCACTTCCCTCCAGTTTTAGATTATTGAAGAACTCGTTGAGATCAGAGATAGACATTAAAACTAAATCTTGGATGTTTTTACCCGTAACTTTAATGTATCCAGCTTCTTTCTTTAGTCTGGTTCCACGGCAATCGGGACAAGTTGTCTTTCCACGATATCTCGATAACATGACGCGGTACTGAATTTTATATTGTTTGGATTCGACATATGCAAAGAAAGCATGTAAACCTTTGAAATACTTATTTCCTGTCCAAAGCAACTGCTTTTGCTCTTCGCTAAGCTCGAAGAAGGGTTTGTGAATGGGGAAATCGAATTTTTCAGCAGCAAATACGAGCTCATCTTTCCATTTTCTCATTTTTTCACCTTTCCAACACACAACAGCATCTTCATAAATGCTTATGGTTTTGTTGGGTATCACTAGATCTTCATCAATACCAATAACTTTGCCGAAGCCTTCGCATTTAGGACAGGCGCCAATAGGATTATTAAAACTAAAAGTATGTGTGTGTGGATCTTCAAATGTAATTCCATCAGCTTCAAAACGGTTTGAGAAGCTATGGTATTTCAAGACCTTTGAGTCAGAAATAGATATTAAACATTCACCTTTCCCTTCGTAAAAGGCTGTTTGAATAGAATCAGCCAAGCGATTTCGGGTATCTTCTTCCTGATCAATACGAATTCTATCAATAATGATATGGATATCTCCTTTTTTTGATAATAATTTATCTTCTTCTAAAACATCAAATATTTTGTGTGCCTTTCCTTCAATTTCAATTCTTGAAAATCCTTGTTGTGATAGAATTTCAAGTTGTTCTTTCCTTGTACGTTCTCCATTGGGATGGAGTTCTGCCATGATCATGACAGTGGCATCTGTCTCTTGTTCCAAAGTAAAGTTGACGACATTACTTACGCTATGTCTCTTTACTAATGTATTTGAAATGGGGGAGTAGGTTTTTCCTACTCGCGCAAATAATAGTTTTAGGTAATCGTAGATTTCTGTTGATGTGCCCACCGTAGAACGAGGATTACGGGTGTTGACCTTTTGTTCAATAGCAATTGCAGGTGGAATCCCTTTTATGAAATCAACTTCCGGTTTGTTTATTCGGCCAAGGAATTGACGAGCGTAGGATGATAAACTCTCAACATAACGACGCTGCCCTTCGGCATAAAGTGTGTCGAATGCCAAGGATGATTTTCCTGAGCCTGAAAGTCCTGTGATCACAATAAATTTATTACGAGGAATCTTTAAGTCGATATTCTTAAGATTATGGACCTTTGCTCCTTTTATGGTGATGAATTTATCTTGATGAATCATGTTTGTTCCTTGAAGTTCTGAGCGAAATATAAAATCTTACAAATTTATTTAAGTTCTAATGATTTGCAAAACTCTTTATTATTTATAATCTTGCAAGTGATATAATAATTGACACACTAAAACCTACTTTGCTTATAGATCAATCTCTACACAGTATTACTTAAAATATAGAATGTGAAATTGGAGAAATTTGATTTAAAAAGCGATCAATATTATATTGAGCGATTTATTTCTGGCGACCAGTCTGGGATAGAAATGCTCATAACTCGCCACAAAGATAGGCTGTATACCTACATTTATCTAATTGTTAAAAATAAAGATCTGACTGATGATATCTTTCAAGATGTTTTCATTAAAGTCATACAATCTTTACGAGCTGGAAAATATCGAGACAACGGTAAGTTTTTGGCTTGGGTTTTTCGTATTGCCCATAATTTGATCATCGATCATTTTAGGCAAGAAAAGATGAATAAGGTTTATTCAAATGATGATTTTGAACTAGACCTATTCAATTCAGATAAATTTAGCGATGACAATTGTGAGGATATCATGATTCGCTCTCAGGTGTGTTATGAAGTTAAAGAGTTGGTGGATCGCCTTCCATCCGATCAGAAAGAGGTCATTGTGTTACGTCATTATAAAGGCTTAAGTTTTAAAGAAATTGCTGATGATACAGATGTAAGTATCAATACGGCATTAGGACGTATGCGTTATGCTTTGATTAATCTTCGAAAAATGATTGAAGAAAATCAACTCAATTTACAGATGTCCTAGCAGAATTAATGTTTTGTCGAATTTTACATACTAAAACAGAATTGCTCGCGTTATAAATAGTATAAACCAATTTGTATGCGAATGAATTCAATTTTTACACTTGTAGGTTGGGCATCAACAAGGAATCATGATGATTTTCTTACTGAACTTGAAAGCATCTCTATTGATGACTTGATGGGATCGGGGGAGTTAATCAATTATATAGATGATTCACTGCTTGAAGCACCAGCTAGTTTGATTAAGAGAATTATACGTTACTCTGAAGCGCATCGTCATGTCAAAACGCAGCATGATGGACTTAACGATCTTTTATTGAACTAAAAAAAAGCCAGATTTATATCTGGCTTTTTTGTGAATATTTGATTTGTATTACTTCTTTTTCTTTTCCTTGTCTTTGCGCCCAAACACAGAAAGCTGAACATAGCGTTTAGGATGGGCTTTTAGATCAACCAATAATTCATCTAAATGTTTCGATGCCGATTCCATATGGTGGTAAAGACTATCATTCTTAAGAAAGGCTCCCATACTGCCTTCTCCTGAATTTATTTGCTGGAATATTTCGTTTATCTGAGCCAATGCAGCATTGGCATTATTCACAGTTGAAGTAATTTCGGCTTGTTTTAAGGAATCAGAAATACTTGAGAAGTTACTTAGGATATTACTAATGTTTTTTCCGTTAGATTCAAGATTACCCGTTATAGATTCAACATTTGCTAATATCTTTTCCATATGAGACCTTTGTCCAGTAACTAATGTATCAAGACTTCCAGATGTGTGTTCAAGCTTGTTTATTGTGTTTTTAATGCTTGTTAAACTCTGTGAAATATTATCACGAGCATCTGCATTAAAAATGTATTGTATCACGGTTAGAACCGAATCCACACTTGACATTAATTTCTCGGCTTTATTTTTAAGAGGTAGCATTTGCATACTGACCTGTTCTTTTAAGTCACCTTCAATACTACCTTTAATGGTGTCACCTGCAAGTAAAACGGTTTTAGAATTTCCAGGGATAATTTGAATTTCTTTCGTCCCCATAATATCTGAACTGATAATTCGAGCAGTCGTATTTTTAGGAAGTTTAAAACCATCACCTACTGAGAACGACACAATTAAATCATTGATATTCGATTCACTGAATTTAATAGATTGAATTTGGCCAACTTTAAAGCCCCTCAGAGTTACCGGACTCGATTTTTTTAAGCCATCAACTCTTTGATATTTTGCGTAAAACAATTGGTCTGTTGAGAATATACTGTTTCCCTTAAGGAAATTAATTCCCCAAATAAAAATCGTAATGGCAGCTACAACCAATAATCCAATAGTAGCTTCTTTTGATATTTTCATTTAGTCATATTGTGTGATTACTTCATCCTTTCTCCATCAAAGGTAGAGAATAATTATTATGATTTTTGAATCTTTTTGGCTTCTTTAATAGAAATAGGCTTTCCCTTGTGATAAGCAACTATAAAACAGTCAGGAATTATTTTTTTTATCTGCTTTTTCTCGTCGATAATAGTCTTCAAGTTTGAGCTTTGCCCAACGGAGTATTTATAAACACCATTCACATGCGTTTCTACTACATTCTCAAGTCCTTCAAACACCTTGTCGTTTAGTGATATTTTTTTTGATGAGGATTTTATTTGTACACAATAATACACCTTTGTTGATGATTCAAGGATAATAGGTTTCTCTTTCGCCTCAAGGGTTCGGGAACTGTGTCGTTCAATTTCTTCTTTATATGATCTGAAAGCTCTGAAAATACCAGAGGCCATGTAGTCCTGCCCTTTTTCGGATCTTAGAAAACGCTCTTCAGTAGGATTAGAAATAAAACCAACTTCGATTAAAACAGATGGCATGCTTGCTTTTCTTAAAACCCATAGTTCTGCAGCTTTTACGCCTCTTGATCGTCTGCCAACTCTTTCTTTAAATTGATGTTCGGTATGTTGAGCCATCGACGTACTATTATCAATATGCAGGCTATGCATCAAATTAAATATAATATATGACGCTGGATCTTTAGGATTAAAACCTTCATATTTATTGGTGTAGTCGTCTTCATAAAGCATCACTGAATTTTCTTTCATCGCAACAGCCAAATTATCTTTCGATTTATGAAGACCTAAAATGAATGTTTCAGTTCCATAAGTTCTTGTATTATTCTCAAGGCTATTCGCGTGAATGGATAAGAAAAGATCGGCCTTGTTTTTGTTAGCAATTTCGGGGCGTTCTTGTAAAGGAATGAAAACATCTGTTGTTCTTGTGTAAACAACTTTTATGTTGGGAAAATTATCTTTGATATATTTCCCAGTTTTAAGGGCAATACTTAATACAATATCTTTTTCATAGCACTGTTTTCCTACTGCTCCAGGATCTTTTCCACCATGCCCCGCATCAATAACGATTGTTTTAATTTTATATTCCAAGTTTTGTCCAAAACTGTAGAAACTGATAGAACATAGAACAAAAAACATTAAAAAAACTGATACTCTATTCATTATATATTGTGAAATTTTATTTGAAAAAAAAATCAGACAAGAAATCTTCATAAAAGAACTTAAAAAATGATTTTGAACAGTGTTTATATTAGGGAATATAGTAGTTTTATTTGTAATTTTGGCGACCTGAGACCTTTCTGTTTGTGATTGATGATAAGCATCAATTGAAATAAAAGAGTTTTACAGGCTTAAACCTTAGTGTACTACATCTGATTTTTAAGTTTATTAGTTGATCTCATTCTTGTACAAAAATAACGATAAAAATTGCAATTGAAATTACAACAAAAGCTTTTTATACTTTTCATTCTTAGCCTAATTCCGTTAAACATATTTGCGGATCATAATCTAGTGAGGAGTGAGAGTTCTGGATGTGAGAATCTTACTGTTTCTCCATTGGAAGTTAACGGGTATGCTGAATTCTTTCAACAGTTTGATTCTTTAAATTTAAAATCTGGAGAAAAGGTAACGGTCAAAACTGATTCAATTGCGGCTGATTCAACAGCAAAGAAACCTTTTCTTCAGATGGCCATAGAATACAATGCTGACGATAGTGTTACTTTTTCGCTAACTGGACAGAAAGTGTTTTTGACTAATAATGCTTTTGTGAAATACGGGGCTACCGAATTACGAGCTTATTATATTGAACTTGATATTGCAAAAAAAGAAGCCTTTGCCTACGGCATTAAGGATAGTACTGATAAATTTATACACACGCCAGAATTTAAAGACGGGACTGAGGAATTTAAGTGTAAAGAATTGAAGTATAATTTCGAGACTGGTAAAGGTCTGGTTAATGAAGTTATTACTGAGCAGGAAAGTGGTTATGTACATAGTGAGATTACTAAGAGAATGGATGATAAAACATTCTTTCTGAAAAATGGAAAGTATACAACCTGTGATCATCCTCATCCTCATTTTTATGTGCGAATGACTAAAGCAAAGATGATTAAGGATGATAAAATCGTTTCGGGCCCTTTGCATATTGTTTTAGAAGATGTACCTCTTCCAGTTGGACTTCCTTTTGGATTTTTCCCTTTTAGTAGTAAATATTCTTCAGGTATTCTTTTGCCAAGTTATGGTGAGGAAGCGCGTAGAGGTTTTAACCTTAGAGGTGGCGGATATTATTGGGCAATTAATGATTATGTAGATTTAGCTGTTCGAGGGGACATTTTTTCAAATGGTTCATGGGGAACCTATGTGCAATCGAAATATAAAAAACGCTATCGATATAGTGGGCGTTTAGAAACGGAATATCATAAGAATAAATATGGTGATAAAGGTTTAGATGACTATTCAGAAGCAACTGACTTTGCCGTTAGATGGACGCATACTCAGGATTCAAAGGCAAATCCATATCGAACCTTTTCTGCATCGGTAAACTTTTCTACTTCAGAGAATGATAGGAATAACTCTACAAGTATTGATAAAATTGTAAATAATCAAAAGCAATCTAGTATTTCGTATAGTAAAAAGTGGCCAGGAAGTCCGTTTAGTTTAAACGGATCATTACGTCACTCTCAGAATAGTAGGGATACAACGATTTCGTTAACTCTACCAAGTTTATCATTAAATATGACTCAAATATATCCATTCAGAACAAAGGGTAAGAGTTCTAATTTGAAGTGGTATGATAAAGTGGGTGTTAGTTATTCATCCAAAATGGAGAATAGAATAAACATTAAAGAAAAGGAATTGATGTCCTCTTCTCTAACAAAAGACTGGAAGAACGGTTATCAACACAGTATTCCGGTTACAACGAACTTTAAGTTAGCTCGTGATTTAACCTTATCTCCAACGCTTAACTACCAAGGTGTTTTGTATTCACGATCAATTCGGAGGCATTGGGATGAAACCCTTAATAAGACTGTAGATGATACGATTCAGGGAATACAATATGCTCATAATTATTCAACTTCAGCATCATTATCTTTAAGTCCAAAGATATATGGTATGTATACTTTTAATAAGACTTCGAAAATTGAAGCGATTCGTCATGTCATGACCCCATCAATTAGTGTGAGTTATACACCAGAGATTGGTGTTGATAGAGATAAGTATTACAGAACCTATAAAAGAGATGGTAAGGATATTGAATATTCAATTTTTGATGGAAGTTTATATGGAACACCAACAGGAGCAAAAGAGTCAGGTAGTATTAATTTGAGTTTGGATAATAATGTTGAAGCAAAAATTAGAACTGCAAATGACACGACCGGAAATGAGGATTTTAAAAAGGTAAAGCTTTTAGAGAGTCTTAAGTTTTCAACAAGTTATAATATGTTTGCAGATTCTTTAAACTGGTCGAATATTCGAATGACTGGTCGTACTAAGATTTTCAATAGTAAATTGGATTTGAGTTTTAATTCAACTGTTGATCCATATGCGTTGAATGCGAATAATGTTAAAATCAACAAATTTGGTCCACGTATAACCAATGCTTCTATTGATTTAGGATTTAGATTATCGTCTAGTGATTTTAAAGGTGAAGATGAAAAGGGGGGTAAAGAAGGTGAGAAAACGCCTGATGAAATGAAATTCGTTCAGTTTGATGTGCCTTGGTCGTTTTCTTTAGATTATGGATGGACATATTCAAAACCAACTATTAAAAGTAATGTGAATCAGAATGTTGGTTTAAGAGGTGATTTTAGTTTGACTCCTAAGTGGAAGATTAATTTCTCAACAGGTTATGATTTTGCAAATAAAGCAGTTACGGCTACTCAGTTTTCTTTAATTAGAGACTTGCACTGTTGGCAGATGACTTTCAGTACGATTCCATTTGGAACCTATCAGTCTTATAACTTTAAACTTAATGTGAAATCTTCAGTTCTTCAGGATTTGAAGTACGAGAAAAAGAAAGTTTGGCAGGATAATTAAGCTTTAAAAAAGAAATATAAATATAAAAACTGGATCGGTGCTTAGGCTTCAATCCAGTTTTTTAGTATATCAAAACCTTGTTCTGTCATAATTGACTCCGGATGAAATTGGACGCCACAAATATCGAGTTCTTTGTGGCGTATTGCCATAATAAGATTGTCATGGTCAGTAGCGGTTATATCTAGGCAATCTGGGAGTTTTATTTTGTTTAAGGCCCATGAATGGTATCTCCCAGAATTGAATTCTTGTGGTATATTTTGGAATAAATAATCCGTTTCGTCTATAACAGTGGTTGTTTTAGGAACACCATGTATAATATCTTTAATATTGAAGATTTCTCCCCCAAAATAGATGCCGATATATTGCATACCTAAACACACGCCTAAAATAGGTTTTATTGTTTTATATCGATCTAAAATTTCCCCCATTACTTTCACATCTTCAGGTAGGCCAGGTCCCGGTGAAAATATAATTTTATCACAAGCATTAATAGCCTCCCAATTTATTTCATTATTCCGCATAACAAAGACTTGATCAGAAAATTGTTCTACAGCATGAGCTAAGTTGTAGGTAAACGAATCGAAATTATCTATAATGACTATTTTCACAATTGTTTAATTAGGAGAGCTTTAAAAGATGTTACTTTACGATTCTATGCTTAAGCTTTGCTAGTGAAGTTAATGTGCTATTATAGCGGTATTTTGCATAGATGAGATAAAATAACAAGAACAAATTGAAAACGTAGTTAAAATACAGTGGGATATGATAAATCTGATTTGTGATATCATCAACAATAATATACCAAAGTGTAAATATTTCACCTAAAAACCAAAGCCAGATGAAAAACTCATTGAGATCATCAACTTTCTGTGTTTTGAAGGTGTGTATTGCTTGAGGCAATGCGCATATAGCGAAAAGGATGCTTCCCATCCAGCCAACAATTTCGTTTGGAGTCATAATTTCTAATTTTTGACAAATGAACAAAATTAATAGCGAACTGAGAACGTTAAAGCCTAATTTTTTTGAACAAGGAATAGGGTTCTGTCATCATCAAACTTAGAAATGTTTAATGAATGGATTAATTGATATTCAATATCAGAAAGATGAATGCTTGCTTTTCCCATAATCTGGTGTATGCTTTCAAGGAAGACTTCATCCCCAATCATATTGCCTGTTCTATCATTCACAGCTTCAATATAACCATCTGTATAAAGAAGAAGTTTATCACCTTGGTTAAAATTTTGTATAAGGCTTAGATAATGGGCATCAGGAATTACACCCAAGAGTGTCCCAACAATATTGAGTTGTGTTAATTTATTTTCTTTTGCGTTATAAAAGAGAGGTTGAAGTGCACCAGCTGAAGCAATACTGACTTTCGAAGTTTGTGAGCAAACTGTTACGATACTTAGAGTTGTAAAAACCTCGCTGAGTTTTAGATCTTTGAATATGGATTGGTTGATTATCTTTAGAAACTTACCAGGAGATTTAATGAAGTCGAATTCTTCCCGACTTAAGAAAAAGTTGATTGTGCTTCGTATATAGGCAATATAAGCCGGTACAAAAAACCAGGCATCCCACTTTTTCCCCATTACATCACCAATAACAATAATCTTCTTTTGACTGTCAACACTAAATGTTTCATAAAAATCACCACCAGCAAGTTTATTGTAAGCTTGGTGTATAACCTGAATGTTGAAATCCGAGATGTCTTCGTTGTATTGATTCTCAAAGCGTATAGGTGATTGCTTAGCTGCCGTGTTAAGGGCATTAAAATATTTATTTTTGAGATTTAATTCTTGTTGAATAGATGAGTTGATTTGGTGAATAATCAACCTTTCATCCAATTGTTTGTATAAAAATGAATCGATATGATTAGTTAGTAAATAATCAAATTTTTCAGTGTCTCTGCAATCTGAAATTAAAATGTCAATAGGAATTAATCCTTCGATTGTTTTGCTAATTTTATCTAAAATAGAAATTGCCCAAGTTGCATTGTCGTCAATCATAATACGCCAAACTTGTTCTTTTCTTAAACAGGTAAATAGTTCTTTATCGGAATGAACGTGCTTGATAGGTGTTTTTAGATACTGCTGAGGAAGTTTGAATTTAATATCCTTAGGTGTGCAATACACAATATTGCCTTTATCAAAATTGAGCTTGTTTTTTATGGATGAATCAGTAATCTCTTTTCTGATCTGTGTTTTTTTTATATGGGCTTTTATTTTTGATATGAAAACCTCTTGTTTGAAAGGCTTTGTAATAAAATCATCAGCTCCATCATTTAAATTTTGAATCCAAGTTTCTTCTTCATTATTGTCTGAAAGAAAGATAAATGGAGTGAGTCTGTATTCAGGAGTTTTACGAATTAGTCTGACAAGATCATTTCCACTCATCAGTGGAAGGTAGATGTCAGAAATGATAAGATCGAAATGTTGATTTTTAGCTTTTTCGATCGCTTCTAAACCATCTTTTGCAAGTGTTGATTTATACCCAATACCAGTAAGTGTAAATTCAATATACTTAAGAGTAGCGTTGTTGCTATCAACGACTAATATGTGGGGCGTGTTTCTTGTCATATTAAAGCTCTAATAAAGCTTTTCTCAATTCAGTTATTGCTATTGGAGTTTGGTTAAGAAATTTGCTAACAAGTTTAGGTATGAAAATTAAATCAATATCATTAACTTCTTCATTGCGAACGTTGTTCCAGATTCTTAAGTCATCATCATTAAGCTTATGCCTGTTTTCAATTTTCTGTTGAAGTTCAACTTTTTGATTGCCTTTAGAATAGTGTTCAATTTTTTCTAAACAATCTCCTAACTCATCCATTCCCATGATTCTTACTGACGATTTTGCTTTGTGAGCAATGGCACCAAGTTCAGTCCATTGTCTATTTTCAAAGTAGCTTGAAATACCTTCAGTAAATTCAGGGTTTTGTTCAATAAATATTTCAACCATTTCAATCATAATATCTTTATTATTTCCAGACATCTCTTTCAAGTATGATAAATCAATGATTTTAGTGTTTGAGTTCATTTTTATCCTATGAATTAATGGAACTAAGTCCTTAAGTTTAATGAGTTTTTCTGTTTTAAGCTCCCTTGTGCGAGATGTTTGTTTAAAATCTAATTATAAGCAATTGAATTTAAACTATAAACGCATTGAATTTATTCAAGCTTTGCTTATTATACAATATTAATGAATTATTTTTAATTAGGCTATTATAAATCTCTTATTGTAGATTGTAGTGTGACCTTTCTAAGCCAATCTACTAAAAATATTGATGATACTTATTTTTTATGCTTGTTAAAAAATAGAAGAATTGCTCTTCGTTTGTTCTTTAAATTTCTTAATTTAGTTGATGTTTATTTAACTAAAGATGTAATCTATGCTATTATTACGAATGCTGTTGATGTTAACTTTTCTTTCTATTGGGAGTGTTTATTCTCAGGGTTTTATGCGAGTTGATCCTTCTGGGTTTGTTGGAGATAGTATTGAGGGAAAGCGGTTGTTGAAAAATATAAGTAAGGCTAAAAAGCTTTTTGATAAAGGAGAATCTTCATTTGCAGAATGTCTAGATCTTCTCTTAGAGTGTAATGCATTTAATGGTGACAATGCGGAATTGAATTACAATATCGGTCAGTCTTATTTGAGGTATGGTAAAAAAGAATTAGCGAAAGAATATTTTGAACAAGTTAAAATTTTGAAACCAAACATAAATGCTGAACTGTATTTGTTTTTAGGACAAGCTTGTCAGTATACCAATGATTTTTCAAAAGCTATTTTAAATTATAAAACCTATGTTGAAATTCTTCAGCACGAAGGTGTAAAGCGCAATGAGGATAAACTATCTGCTGTTTTTAAATATATTGATGAGTGCAAAAATGGGCAAATTTTGTTCGAGCAATCTGCTGATTTTGATGTTGAAAAATTACCGTCACCAATTAATTCTGAAGCCAATGATGTGCTTGCAATAAAAGAGGGATCTAAACTATTTTTTAATTCAGATAGAATAATTGTTGGAGATAAGAAGAAGGATAGAAAGGAGCCATCTTTAAGAGGTTTTAGTGTTGTACTTATCAATGGGGAATGGGCAAATTTTAGTGTTTTAAATGATGAAAAAAAATCGCGTGATTTACCTAGGATGGTTGCTAAAGTAGATGATAATCAGTATTTGTTCTATGACAAGACTACGGGGGGAGGAGATTTAATCTTCATGCAAAAAGATGAAAAATTCTGGACTAAAGAAATGGATGTGTTTTTTGTGAATGAAACAAAATCTAATGAGTCATCGGCATCTTTTACTTCAGATGGAAATACCGTTGTATTTGTAAGTGATAGAGATGAAAAACAAGGAGATATCTTTTATTGCCAAAAAAATGATGCTGGTGAATGGAGCAAGCCGATAAAGTTTGGTGATCAAATAAATTCGAAATTTGATGAAAGAGATGTTTTTTTATCTGGTGATGGAAAGGTGATGTATTTTAGTTCTAAAGGAAGAAATTCAATTGGGGGTTATGATATTTTTAAATCTGAGAAAGATGAAAATGGAAATTGGATGGTCGCTAAGAATATGGGAATTCCAATTAATTCAGCATTTGATGACTGCCATTTCTTTCCCTATGAAGGTAATTCGTTTTTATTCGATTCTAATAGAGGTGGAAATGGCAAATTTGATATTTATGGCAAGAAACTTATTGTAGAAATTGTTACAGAGGATGAACGGCTTGAACCAATTAAGCCAATTGAAAAGATTGAAGCAGTTATACCTGTTGAAAAAATCGATATTCTTCCTGAGGTTATTCCATTGCCAATTCCAGTTGTTGAGAAAGTCGCTGTTGTACTGACGACTTATAAAATTCAAATAGCAGCTTCAAAGATAGAAATGAAAGATGCTGAATTGATAAAACTATATCGAGGTAAAGAAAATATAGTTAGCTCATATGATGGTGAATGGTATCGATACACAATCGGGAATTATGAGAGTATGGAAGATGCTATTTATTTTAAAGATCGATTGGGTGTGGAAAAAGCCTTTATCGTTAGTTTTGAGAATGAGACAAGGAAAAAAATAATAACAAATTACAGTTTATCTAGGAAGTAGTGTAAATTGATAATTATAGAATATCCGGTTGATCTTAAAAATATGCTTTATAATACCATGTATATTTTGAAGTTTAATTGGTATTTTTTTGCCTAGAATTTGTATTCTTTTACATTTGCAAAACAAAATAGAATGAAAATTCAATAAGTACAATTATGAGGAGTATGGATATTTTTTATAATTGAGTGAGTTATATAAACAATACTTAAAATAAGAACTGAAATGTTTTTCTGGTTTTATGGGAAAATACATTGAAATCTTAAAATTCAAACAACAAACAGATGAAAAGAACTGCATTCACTAGTTTTCATGAAGAATTAGGCGCTAAAATGGCTGAATTTGCTGGTTATAATATGCCTATTGAATACACTGGTATTAAGGATGAGCACATGTGTGTTCGTGAGAAATTAGGTGTATTTGATGTTTCACATATGGGTGAATTTTGGGTAAAAGGGCCAAAGGCTTTTAGCTTCGTTCAGAAATTGACCACTAATGATGTGGCAGCTTTAACTGATGGAAAGATTCAGTACTCATGTTTTCCTAACGGAAAAGGTGGTATTGTTGATGACTTGTTAGTATACTGTATTGATTCTGAAACTTATTTATTAGTTGTAAATGCAGCTAATATTGATAAGGATTGGGCTTGGTGTTGTAAGAATGCTGAAGAAATGGGCTTAGAAGTTGGGAAAGAACTTTATAATGCTTCTGACGAAATTTGTCAGTTAGCGGTTCAAGGTCCTTTGGCACTTAAAGCTATGCAAAAGCTTATTGATGTTCCTGTTGAAGATATGGAATACTATACTTTCAAGAAAGTAAATATGGCAGGTATTGAGAATGTAATTTTCTCAACGACAGGTTATACAGGTTCTGGTGGATGCGAGATATATGTAGCAAACGAGGATGGTGAGAAATTATGGAATGCCGTAATGGAAGCTGGAAAAGAATTTGGTATTCAGCCAATTGGTTTAGCTGCTCGTGATACACTTCGTCTTGAGGTTGGATTCTGTTTGTATGGTAATGATATTGATGATAATCATACACCAATTGAAGCAGGTTTAGGTTGGATTACTAAATTTGTTGATGGTAATGATTTTATCGATAGAGAATTTTTCGAAAAACAAAAAGCAGATAAGCCAACTCGCTTTTTAAAAGGTTTTGAAATGATTGATCGTGGCATTCCTCGTCATGGCTATATCATTGAAGATGCCGATGGCAACGAGATTGGTGAAGTAACATCAGGTACTAGTGCGCCTGCTCTTGGGAAATCAATTGGTATGGGGTATGTGAAATCAGGATTTCATAAATTAGATACTGAGATTTTTATTCGCGTAAGAAATAAAGCGCTTAAGGCTAAAATTGTAAAAATTCCTTTTTACAAAAACTAAGAATATTTGCATGAGTAGATTAAACTTGAGATGATCATTTTAATCTGCAATTCGATTCTAAAAGCAGGCTTGTGATACTTCACAAACCTGCTTTTTTTTGTTAGTTTGGCTGTCGTATCAGAAAACGATTTCGAAAGAAGTGTTGTTTTCTATTTAACTGCTAGATATTCAAATGTATATGTGGGTAATTGAAGCGGTAGCGTTTTTTGTTGAAAAACATGTAAAAAATGATTTTAGACGGCTAAATTCTACATTTTTATTTGCAAATTTGCGCATGAATATGCAAACGTTCACATTTTAAAAAATATTGAAAATGAAAGTACATAATTTTTCTGCAGGACCCTCAATCCTTCCAGACGTAACAGTAGAAAATACTGCTGCAGCTATTAAGAATTTTGCCGGAACAACACTTTCTTTAATGGAAGTTTCTCACCGTAGCAAAGAATTTGTTGCCGTAATGGATGAAGCTATTGCTTTATTTAAAGAATTGTTGGATATCCCAGCAGGATATTCAGTAATGTTTGTAGGTGGTGGAGCTTCAACTCAGTTCTGCATGGTTCCTTACAACTTGATGGCAAAAAAATCAGCTTACCTTAATACAGGTACATGGGCTAATAAGGCTATGAAAGAAGCTAAGTTGTTTGGTGAAGTTGTTGAAGTTGCCTCTTCTAAAGAGACTATTTACAACTACATTCCTAAAGGATATGAAATTCCTGCTGATGCAGATTATTTCCATATTACAACTAACAATACCATTTATGGTACAGAGATCAAGCACGACATGGACGTGAATGTGCCTCTTGTTGCTGATATGTCTTCTGATATTTTCTCTCGCCCAGTTGATGTATCTAAGTATGCATTAATTTATGGTGGAGCTCAAAAGAACCTAGCGCCTGCTGGTGTTACTTTTGTAATCGTTAAAGACGAATTACTAGGTAAAATGGATCGTCAGATTCCTACAATGTTGAACTACCAGACACATATCGATGGTGAGTCAATGTTTAATACACCTCCAGTAGTTCCTGTTTTTGCTGCTTTACAAACTTTGAGATGGATCAAAGAACAAGGTGGTGTTTCTGCTATGCAGAAAATGAACGAAGATAAAGCTGCGGTTCTTTACGATGAAATCGATAGCAATCCAATGTTCAAAGGTACTGTAATCAATAAAGAAGATCGTTCATTAATGAATATCTGCTTTATCATGACTGATGAGTACAAAGAGCTAGAGAAAGAATTTTACGAATTTGCAACTGCTAAAGGAATGTCTGGTATTAAAGGACACCGTTCAGTTGGTGGTTTCCGTGCATCTACATACAATGCATTGCCTAAGGCAAGTGTACAAGCATTGGTTGATTGCATGAAAGAATTCGCAACAATACATGTAAAGTAATTACCTGATTATATGGATTTGAGTAAGGTAACTTGCTCAAATCCTTATTTTGAGTCATTAAAGCATGAGGAACGACTAAAGGGATCCGAAAGGATAACTTCGATTTGGCTGGCAATGACATTTTATTTTTGAACGTTTTAAAATAATAAAATGACTAAAGTTTTAATTGCAACCGATAAACCTTTTGCTCCTGCTGCTGTAAACGCAATTCGCGAAGTAGTTGAAGGTGCAGGATATGAACTAGCTTTGCTAGAGTCATACACAGATAAGGCTGAGTTAATAGCAGCTGTTGCCGATGTTGATGGAATGATTATTCGTTCTGACAAAGCTACCCGCGAGGTAATTGAAGCAGCTAAAAATCTAAAAGTAATTGTACGTGCAGGTGCAGGATACGATAATATCGATCTTGAAGCTTGTACTGAAAATGGTATTGTGGCCATGAATACTCCTGGTCAGAATTCAAACGCTGTAGCTGAGCTTGCATTAGGAATGATGGTTTTCCTTGCTCGTAAAGGTTATAATGGAAAAGCTGGTGTTGAGTTAAGAGGTAAGAATATCGGTATTCATGCTTATGGTAACGTTGGTAAACACGTTGCTAATATTGCTAAAGGTTTCGGAATGACTGTTTATGCATTCGATCCTTTTGTTGCAAAAGAAGCTATTGAAGCTGATGGAGTTAAGGCAGTAGACACAGTAGAAGAGTTATATAGCACTTGTCACTATGTTTCGTTGCATATTCCTGCCAACGACAAGACTAAAAAATCAATTAATTACGATTTGTTGAATAAGATGCCTGAGGGTGGTATTCTTGTGAACACAGCTCGTAAAGAAGTAATTGATGAAGAAGGTATGTTGAAACTTATGGAAGATCGTAAAGATTTTGCTTATATCTCTGACATTGCACCTGACTGTGCAGATGAATTCGCTGCTAAATATGAAGGTCGCTTTTTCTTTACTCCTAAGAAAATGGGAGCACAAACTGCTGAAGCTAACATCAACGCTGGTATCGCTGGTGCTAACCAGATTGTGAACCTTATTGAAAAGGGAGACGAGACATTCAGAGTGAATAAGTAGTTCCTTAGTAAATGAGTGAAATAGAATACAGTGAATAAGAGTTGAGTAAATATTCAAATGATTATTCTATAAAATGACAACATTTGACTTTGAGAATCTGGATTTGTATAAAAAGACCATGTTTTTTATCGATATGGTTTATGACTTAACGGCTAAATTTCCGAAAAGTGAATTACTCGGATTGTCTAGTCAATTTACCAGAGCAGCTAACTCTATTGCTTTAAATTTAGGCGAAGGGTTCGGAGAAACAGTTGCCTTGAGTCTTAGATACCTTAGAATATCAAGAGGATCAATTAGAGAATGTGTTGTTTGTTTAGAAATAGCTCATCGTAGATGTTATATTTCTGATGAAGAAAGTGTAATAGCTCGTTCTCTTTTAGTTGAACTTTCAAAAATGTCTATGGGATATAAAAAATACCTTGAGAAAAAGAAAGTTAGCAAATAATAAACTCTTTCACTCATTAATTATTTTACTCTTTAATTAAACAAAATACATAACATACAAAATACCAAATCATGGCAATTGTAAAACCATTCAGAGGCTTACGCCCAACTAAAGATATCGCTAAAGATTTAGCTTGTTTACCATATGATGTAATGAACTCGGAAGAGGCTGCTCAAATGGCAGAAGGTAAAGAATGTTCTTTGCTTCACATCACTCGTGCTGAGATTGATTGTCCTGCTGGAACAGACGTTCACTCTAATGAAGTTTATGAAAAATCGGTGTCTAACCTTAAGCTATGGCAAGAAAAAGGTTGGTTAAAGCAGGATACAGAAGCTAAATTCTATATCTATGCTCAAACAATGGACGGACGTACTCAGTACGGTATCGTTGCAAATGCTGCTTGTGAAGACTACAGAACTGGTGTGATCAAGAAGCACGAGCTAACTCGTCCTGACAAAGAGGAAGATCGTATGATTTTGACTCGTTACACTGAGGCTAACCTTGAGCCAGTATTCTTTTCATACAAAGCTGTTCCTGAGATTGACGCTATTGTAGCGAACATCGTAAAGAACGAAGTAGCTGAGTACGATTTTGTTGCTGAAGACGGATTCGGTCACCATTTCTGGCCTGTAAACGACGCAGCTACTAACAAAGAGTTGGAAGAGTTGTTCGCAACTAAAGTTCCTTCTACTTACGTAGCTGATGGTCACCATAGAACGGCTGCTGCTGCTCGTATTGGTGATGAGTTTGCTGCTAAAAACCCAAATCACACTGGTGATGAGGAGTACAACTACTTCATGGCTGTTCACTTCCCAGATGATCAATTGGCAATTATCGATTACAATCGTGTAGCTAAAGATTTAAACGGAATGACTGAAGTTGAATTTCTAGCTAAATTGGAAGAAACTTTCGCAGTTGAGTGCATGGGCGAGGAGATCTACAAGCCAGCTAAACTTCACGAATTCTCTATGTACCTTGATAACAAATGGTATAAATTGAATGCTAAAGAAGGTACTTACGATGATAAGGATCCTATTGGTGTATTAGACGTAACAATCCTTTCTAGCCATGTGTTGGATAACTTATTAGACGTTAAAGATCTTCGTACGACTACTCGTGTTGAGTTCGTAGGTGGTATCCGTGGATTAGGTGAGTTGAAGAAACGTGTTGATAGCGGTGATATGAAAGTAGCTTTCGCTTTATACGCAGTTTCTATGCAACAATTAATTGATATTGCTGATACAGGTAACATCATGCCTCCTAAGACAACTTGGTTTGAGCCTAAACTACGTTCTGGATTATTGATTCACAAATTGGACTAATTCCAATTTTATCATATTTCTTTAGAAGGGAATGCCGTATGGCATTCCCTTTTTTTATCCCATTTTTATCTAAAGCTATGGTTATAATGTTTTTTCAATTAAAAGAGAATTGGAAATGTAATAATCATTGAAAATAGCGTAAATTAAAGTTTGAAATCAATGAGCTAAAAAATATGTCAGAATTTATAAATAATAACCAAGCTAGAATAGACTCCCTTTATGATTTTTGTTACCGATTAGCGATTGGAGAAAAGGGAAGCTTGCTCATAAAAAAACATCAGGCTGCGATTGATGATTTAACTGCCAATGATATCATTCTTGTCGTTCATCGACTGGTAGAGTCTGATTTGCCAATGGGTGATTTGAAAATTGGAATTAATAAAGCTCTAAATGTTTTTCACAAACAGATATTATCTCAAAAACCTATTGCATTGCCCGAAGATCATTTTCTGACTTATTTGAAAAAAGAAAACCGAGAGCTTGAAAGAAGATTACAAAATCTGAAATCATGGGTTAAGGATTTTAATAATGAAAATCTTGATACTGTAAAAGTAGCTGAGCATATAAGAGTCGGAATTGAAGATCTGATGCAAATGGAAAAGCATTATGTCAGAAAAGAGAATATTCTTTTCCCTTATTTTGAAAAGGAGTACCCTCAGTATAAATGCCTTGGGGTGATGTGGTCTATTCACGATGATATCAGAACAAGACAGAAGGCTTTATTAATGGCTCTTTTGGAAGTAAATTTGGATAAAAAACACATAAATAAACTCTTGGGTGATCTGTTTTTTGATATGTATACCATTATCTTCAGAGAAGAAAATCTATTGTTTCCTGTCGCTCTTAATGCTGTAAATCAGGATGCCTGGGAGGATATGTTACAGCAAAGTGATGAATTAGGTTATGCTTATATTCAGGCTCCTAAAGTTGAGACAGAGAGACCTTTGAAAGCTGATCAATCATTTGAATCTGATTTTTTAAGTGAGAATAAATTGGAAAATACCTTGCTTAACTTCGATACAGGTTTGATGACCTTAAAACAAGCCATTCTTTTGTTGAACAATCTGCCTGTTGATATTACGATGATTGATGAGAACGATAAGGTCTGTTTCTTTTCAAATCCCAAAGAGCGTTTCTTTCCCAGGTCAAAGGCTATTATTGGGCGTACCGTTCAAAATTGTCATCCACCAGAAAGTGTCCACATTGTAAATGAATTGGTAGAGGCATTTAGAGATGGTAGTAAGGACAGTGAACCCTTTTGGATAGAAATGAAAGGACGTTTTATTCTGATCCAATACTTTGCTCTTAGAGATGAGAAAGGCGTTTACAAAGGCTGTATTGAGGTTAGTCAGGATTTGACAGATATACGCAAATTAACTGGAGAAAAGAGATTAATGTAAACTAGCTTATTGAAAAGGAGAATATAGACTAGGCTGAAACGCAATATTTCAGTCTAGTTGATGTTTGTTTAATTATAAACCATTTGACTCTTTGTAATGGAATTTATTATATTTACTCACCCAAATCGAAATAAACGACCCCATGAAGTTTGATTACTGTAAAGATGATATGATTCTAAAGGTTTACCCAACCGTGAGTGCCTGCTTCGAAGAAGCTTTCTCGTTGATGAAAAAGCATTTTTGGATGCTGATTTTGATTGTCTTCGTTGGTAGTGCTATTGAGACTCCAATGTGGTTTATGCAGCAAACTAAAACAAGCACTGATGGATATGAATTTACCTTTAGTATTTTAGAATTAATACAAGTCGTTTATTATTTTGCTATCGCATCGATATACTCTTATGGTGTGATCCACGTCTTTACAAAGGTTGCCAGAAAAAAAGATTTTGTATTTGAAGAAACGCTTTTAGGTTTTAGAACTTTTTCAAGAGCTATTCTGAGTCGATTATTAGTTGTGTTGGTAGTAGGCTTTGGTTTAGTCTTTTTATTAATTCCGGGAATATTTCTTGCTTGTCGTCTGGTTTTTGTTCCCTATTTAATTATGGATAAAAAGCATAAGGTTGTTGAGTCTCTTAAACTGAGTTTTTATATGACCAAAGGGTATTTCTGGACTATTTTTGGGATGGGGATTCTTTCTTTTATCATTATCATGCTTGGTTTGGTTTTATTAGGCTTTGGTATTTTAATATCACTCGTTTGGATCAATTCTGCTTTTGCAGTTTTCTACAATGCAGCTGAGGATCTTCACTATATCGATGCTTGTAAAGAAGTGGGTGTTGTGCCAGAGGAGAAAGAAGAAGCTTAAGCTATCGGGCTTAGGGGAGTATTTTAGTTTTGTTGTTCAATCCAGTTGATAAGGTCATTTATCACTATTCCTCTATTTCGCTTTACATCAATATCATCAAACCTCAAAAATTTAACACCTTCAGCTTCTAAACGCTTTTGTCTATTTGCATCATTTGTCGCGATAAGTTCAATCGAATGGCTTTCGCCATCAATTTCAATGGCTAATTGGAGTTCATGACAGTAGAAATCTACGATATAATCGAGCATGGGAACTTGTCTGTGAAATTGAAAACCTAGGATTTGTTTATTTCTAAGTTCACACCATAACAATACTTCCGCAAGTGTACTTTCATTACGAAGCTTTCGTGCCAATTGCTTAAGATCTTTTCTGTAAGGTATAATTTTATTTTTACTCATGATTTCTGATATATTTGGAGTTGCTACATTTACTTGGACAGTGAGTTAAGGTATAATTATCTTAATAATTTATATCTTAGAAAATGGAAAAAGAGAGACGAAAATTTAGTAGAGAGTTTAAATTAAATGCTGTTGAGTTAAG
>NZ_QQWG01000018.1 GCF_003863355.1 Ancylomarina euxina
TCTTTACTCTCATCATCTACATATCCAGAACGCTTAACCAGAGCTCTAAATGTCCAAGAAGACATATCTATTGTTGTAGATATTATAGCTAAAGTACTCTTAGTTGGTGTAAATGGATATGAACCGATTGCTGCAGTTACATCTTTGAATGGATCTGTATCAGCTTCACGATACTGCCATACACAACCATCTGTCGTGTTGTCATACTCTACTGCAAAAGTAAATTCACCTCCTATACAAATTTCAGCATTTTCTGGGTTTAAAATGATACGATAACCATCTGTAACTATAAGAATTGCCTCACCACTTGTAGCTGGATCACAAGCACCATCCACAACACAATGGTATTTAGAACCAGTATCTGATAAAGGCACATTTGTTAATTCAAGTGTCTTAGTCTTTGCTGATGCAGGTGTATCTTCCATACTTACACCATCTTTAAACCATTGGTATGAATATGGTCCTGTTCCGATAGATTCAACTGTAAAACTAGCCGTTCCCATTTCAGCAACAGTTTGACTCATTGGCGACTTAGAAATAATAACATTCCGATTTACAAATAAACTTGCTGCATTCGATTTTGCAGGATTACAATCATAATCACCATTGACTACACAATAAAAAGATTTATTTTCATTGGTCAATACATTTTCAATTTTCAATGTTGATGTTAATACACCTGAGAAATCTCCTGTATTGGTAAGCGCTATATCATTACTATTATACCATTGATATGATGGAGAATCAACTGCTGTTCCTATTACTGTAAATTCAGCAAATAGTTCGTCTTCACAAACAGTAATATTCGATAATGGTGAAACAGTTGCATGCCCACGAACATTCACTATAAATACTTTATCTGCAGTACTACATCCACTTGCAGTCGTCAATTTACAAACGTAATCACCAGAATGAGTTGATTTTACATTGGATATATTTAATTTATTAGTAAATGATAAGATATCTGTAGGCTTAGTTGTTTTATACCAAGCATAAGATAAATCAACACCATGGCCTTCTACTGATAAATTCAAATCTTCATTCTCACATAAATCAATTGCAGAAGGTAATTTTGTAGTTAAGGAAATATCATCCAAAACAGTAATATCATAATCTAATGATTTCGTCGTACATCCATCACTAACAAAAACTTGGTAAAGACCAGTTTGAGAAGTAAGGATTCCTGAAAGATTTAAAGTGTTCGATTTTTCGGTTTGATCAATATTATCTTTTTTCCAAAGATAAATCAGAGGATCTGTAATATCTGTATCAATATAATCCGTTTTAGCTACTAAGTTTTTAGGGGCATTTAAGCAAATAACATCAACATCCGCAAGTTTGCTAATCTGTAAATCTTCATAATGTGTGATTTTAAAATCGTCAATAGGATAATTACAGAAACCATCACTAACCTGAACAGAATAATTTCCATCAGAATCGTCAGCAGCAATTAAATTCAAAATTGAAGTTTGAACCGTTTGAACTGTAGAACCTTTTTTCCATTCGTAACTATATGTTCCTGTTCCTGTTAACTTCTTCTTCTCAAAGCTTACATCAGATGTTTTACAAATCTCAATAGGTGAAATATCAGTAAATGTAGCTGGTTTATGTACTATAACACTCACCTCTTTACTCTCATCATCTACATATCCAGAACGCTTAACCAGAGCTCTAAATGTCCAAGAAGACATATCTATTGTTGTAGATATTATAGCTAAAGTACTCTTAGTTGGTGTAAATGGATATGAACCGATTGCTGCAGTTACATCTTTGAATGGATCTGTATCAACTTCGCGATACTGCCATACACAACCATCTGTCGTGTTGTTATACTCTACTACAAAAGTAAATTCATCTCCTATACAAATTTCAGCATTTTCAGGATCTAAACTGATACGATTATCAGCTGTAACAGATAAAATCGCTATTTCACTATTATCACTTGTACAATCGTTAGAAACTCTACAGCGGTATTTATACCCATTATATGAAAATGGAACGGATACTAAACTGAGAGTTCTTGCCTGAGCAGACGCTGGTTTATTTTCCATACTTTCAAAACCAGCTCCATCATTTTTATCAACAAGCCATTGGTATTCGATTGGCTCAGTACCAGTAGCTGCTACTGTAAAATTTGTTGATCCATTCTCTGCAACAGTTCGATTTTCTGGATCTTGATAAATATTAATATCCCCTTTAACAGTTAAATTAAAATCTCTTGTTGTTGTTGTACCACAAACGTCATCCGAAATCTTACAATGGTAGTTATTACCATTGTTTGCTTCAATATCTACAATTTCTAATCTAGCAGATTCTAATAGAGCGTTAGTCTCATCATTTCTATACCATTTGTATTTATAGTCACCTTCGCCAGTTGCACTAGCATCAAAAATTGCAGGACCTCTATTCGAACATGCATCGAAATCATCAATTGAGAAAGTTGGTCGCTGTTGAACATCCACATGAATAATTACTTCAAGTTCATCACAATCATTGGAAGAAAGTAACTTGCAGATATAATCACCTTGTGCATCCATATCAGTATGATCCAAATGATATTGTTTCCCTATATGAATTGGATTATCAAGATCTGTAGATTTGTACCATTCATAAGATAAATCTGCACCTTTACCATCTACAACAAGATCAAGAGGATTATTAAAACACACTTTTACATTTGGCCGTACAGGGGTAATTATTGAAATCGGTTCAAATATGTTAATCTCAGTGACTCGGGTAATGTCTTTACAGTGTAAAGTACTTAGTTTGGCGGTATAACTTCCAACAGATTTAAGATAAGTGGCTTTTTCTATAATAGTATTTAATCCCGTTCCTATCTCAACACCAGAAGGATTCAACCAGCTAATTTCCTGGCTATCATCACCACCTGTCACTTTCATAGTCAAAGGAATATCTCCTTCACAAAAAGGAGCATGATCAACTAAAGTTATACTTGGTTTATCATGAACAATGACTTCAAAAACACCTTCCAGGTCAAAACAATCACCATCAACGATATACTTATATTCATAAGTTCCAGCAGTTACCAATTCTTCAGTGGAAATAATTCTCTTATTATCTTCATCAAGTAAAACACCATCTTTAAACCATTGAATCGATTTTGGGCTTCCATCAATAATGATTCCTAACTCTGTTGATTCTCCCTCACAAATATTAAGATCCACCAATGGGACTTTACTTACTTCAACGTTTTTAGTCACATTTAATGTTTGTTCGAATCTTTTATCTCCACATGAAGTTTTTACGACACAATAGTATAAACCCTCGTGAGATGTAGCTATCTTCTTAATTTCATAAAATGAAGTTGAAACACCTAATTTCTCAGCTTCAGTTTTATCCTTACCTTTAAAGAACCAAGTAAATGTTGGTTTTCCAACAAATGGAATATCAAAACGGTAAGTATCTCCTTGGCATTTACGTACTGATTCAGGCTTCAAGTTTTCAATCGTAATATCATCAACACTTAAAGTTCCTTTTGCAATTTTAGTAGAACAAATATTATCGCTTACAACACAGGTATATTCACCTGCATCAGTAGGTTTAATGTTACTAATTTCCAGTGATGAATTATTTTCTCCAGGAATATCAATTCCTGCTTGATCTTTCCACTGATATGAAAGTCCGACAGGTGGTGTCTCAACGATAGCTTTCAAACTCACATTATCCCCAACACAAGCTTTTATTGGGACAATTGGTTTTAGAGTAAAACCAGAGGCTAGGCTTATTGAGAAATTTGGCGTTTGTTTATTACCACAAGAATTCAATGCGGTTACTCGCCATTCTCCAACTGTTGATGCATCTACTTTTATATCAAACGACTTATTTACGGGATCTATGATTTTCCCCGTTGATACATTTTCGGCATAATACCCACTTGCATTACCATTATCTTCTACACTTACACTTACGACTTCATTTAAGCAATAAGGCCCTTCCTCTGAAAGTGATACGCCTGTCACCAATAACCTTGGCTTCAATACTAAAGAACCAAGAGCACTTCTATCGCCACAATTATTTGCAACAGTAACGGTGTAATCCCCAACCATTTCAGACTTAACAGAAGCAAAGCTGAATGAACTTGATATAAAATCCTCTGGAGTTTTACCTTCTTTTGCACCATCAGGAACACTCCATTTGTATGTATAAGATAAACTTGGCGTTTCTAATTTTGCCTTATAGGTATAGGGTTCTCCTTCACAAACAGGATCCGAATTTAAACCAATTAGTTTAATCTCAGGATGAACGGGATTAGCAACAATGGTCTCCTCAATCGAATTACCTTTACAAGTAAATTGATTTTCTGAACCAAAATTATAATGTGTATTAACGAGAACCTTATAAGATTTATCATTTATATCAGGTGTTAGCTTATACGTCAACCCATTTGTAATTCCTATAGGAGTCGATTCTCCATTCTTGTACCAAGAATACTCTATGGTAGAATTATCTAAAATATAATCACCATCTAATTTCGCTTCAAGTGTTATTTCTTTTGTTTCACATAAATTCGTTGGAATAATAAGATTTTTCAATTTAGCCTTACCTAAAATCTTAATGTCAATTTCTTTAAATAAATCCTCAGAACAAGCATTAATCAATTCACAGCGGACAGTATAAACTCCTGGTCCATAATTAAGGTCAGGATTAGAATTAAATGTAAATACGTTAGAATTATTTTCTTTAGTTTCTAGCAGACCAGTATTATTAGATACTGACCACTTTATGTAGCTAGGTTCTCCAGAAATTTTAGCTGTAATTTCGGTTGTGGTTCCCCCACACAATTCCGTTTCTCCAGAAAGAGATTCCAGATTTACTTCCTTATTAACTATAACTTTAACATCAACAGAGGTTGGTTTGGCCTCAATACCACAGTCACTATAACTATCTATAAACGAAATATGACAACGGTAAGTCCCTTCATGTTTTTCTTTATCGACTTGATCAATTACTAATTTATAGCTATCAAGCCCTTTAATACTTGCATCATTAATGGGTTCAAAATTTATACTCCCCGGAATTTGTTTCTCCCAAGAAAAATCAAACCAATTCATGTTTCCATGCTCGATACTAATAATACCTTTCTGATTCTCACACAACTCTAAACCATCAGCATGAGGATCGTAGCTATAAGATGGAACGATCGTCGGATTATATTCTATTACCTCTTCGATAGCTGGTCTCAAAGAAATGGCATCCAAGGCAAAAATTCCTTCTTTACCAGAAGCATTGGCATTTCGAATGGAAATCGTGGCTTCTTCAGCATCTCCCGCTGACCACAAAACTTTAAAAGACTTCCAAACACCCAGCTTATCAAGCGTTATTACTCCTTCTGTATTAATTTTTATATCATTCACGTAAACATTCAAGTCCTGTGGATAGCGATCTTGAACCATTTGTCCAAAAATCTCAAAGATAAAATTTTGGTTAGCGACTTTCTCTGTAAGCGTTTTTTCCCAAATCACTTCAGAGTCACTCATACTAGATGAATGAGTTAGTAACATTTGACTATTAAGCTGATCCTCGTTTTTATCTCCAAAAGCAGTAAAACGAGTATTTACATCTTCAGGATTTAAACAAAACAAATAACTCCCAGGTTCTTCTAAATTTTGAGATGTACCATAGTCGTAACTCGAAGAAAAAGTGATGTATTCATTTTTATACGAAAAATCCCCATTGGCAACGAGATTAACATTCGGGTTAGCATAATAAGCTCTTAGAATGTATTTTGTTCCTTCTTTAGGATCGGGGTCAATTAAATCTTGTTTTGGGAATAAAGGCGTAGAATTTATATCATCAAAATACCACTCATAATAATCAGCATCAGGCTCACTATTTATCGATAGTTTAAGTCCTCCACCCACATTTTCACACACAAAACCCAAGGTCTGATTTAGGTTTACTTCAATATGTGGATCAATGGGCGTAATTGATTTTGTAAATCCTGAAAAGTAGCCTGCTGCTCCTACAGCATCATCTTCGGTAGACAAAGCGACATATACAGCTTTATTAGATGCAACGGTTACATTTTTCACGACATCATGACTTCCAGTTTTCGGTATGTATTTATAAACAACCCAATCTACGTTTCCAATTACAGTTTGTGCGTCATTTTCGTCCAAACCTTCAAGTATGGTACTTTCAACATTATCTTTGTTTGTTATAAGCGAACTAACTGATACACTTGCTCCTTTTTGCGAATATATGGCAACAACCCCTGTACCTAGCTGATTGACGAATGGGATATCAACCTGACGAAACCCTTGGCTACTAATAGGAGGAATAAAATTCATTCCCACTGTTGCGTATTGCATTGTTGATGATGCAGAGGTGGTTTGATAGAGATAAATATCCTGATCACTTGAAATAAACATAACACCATTACCTGCATCATAATATGATGCAGGTAACACAAAATGATCTCCCGCATCTAACGTTTTCACTTCCGATCCATCAGGTGTGTCAGGGGCTTTTTTATTAATATATATATTTGTGTTATTTTTAGTTGCCACAACTATTGGCCTTTCAGTTTCATAATTCCCTTTACCCTTAAGCAGAATATATTCACGTCCAACCAAATTTTCAGGTACAATTTGGTCAACTCCAATATCCTGCGAGGATTCAAGAGAAGGCCCTCCTGTCCATGAACCAGAATTGACTGCTATAGGAAAATTGGAAGTAATATGAGTTCCATTTAAATCATTAACGTCATCCTCAGTTAGAAATCGGAGATTAGCACCAATAACATAACTTTCACCAGCTTGTAATGTTACACTAATGTATTTAGGAACAACCATTGGTGTCTCCCAATCTAATGTTAAGTTTTCAACTCCGACATCTGAAAAAGTAACCTCAGTACCATCAACAGTTGCCATTACCGAAATAAAATGACTACGGTGATTTACAATATAAGAAGAACTAGATGAATACCTACGCCACCTATAACCATCCCAATACTGATCACCTCCCCATCCATACATTCTCTTATCACCTCGCTTACTGTAGAGATGACCGGATCGAAAAGAAGTCCCCAAGGCTGCACGTCCCTTTGCAGTTAAAGACAAACCATGTATCTTAGATTTGTGCCTAACATTGACATAAAATGGTACATCAGACTTAAACCTTAAAGCCTGATCATCAAGCTTCTTATTCAGATCCTTATAATTAACAACGCCTAAAGGAGGCTTCGTAGGAGTCCCAATATTCCCCAAATGATCCACAGTATTATTGCCTAAATCCAAAAACTTTGGATTAGTGATGGACACATTAGTTACCGTCCTAAAAGGTGTTTTACTAGTACCCTTATAGATTTCAATGCTAATAGGTTCTACAGAAGGTGTTGTAAACACGACCCAATGATTCCCCACATCTCCTTCAGAATTTGTACCTGCATATAAGGGAGGTACAAAATGTTCAGTATCCAATTGAGCTTTTGCAGTAAAGGAAAATAGAGATAAAAAAAAGAGAATGGCTAGTTTAAAACAAGCCTTGATTTTCATAGAGCGAAACAAAAAATTCATCACATGGATTTTGGTTAGTCGACAAAGATAAGAACAATGAACATAACAAGTTTATGAATTTAACTAATATTTTTTTTAATAAATAACAAAAAAATAATTAATTATCAATACACAATACCAACTACAATCCAGACAGTTAACTATTTTTCATCTCGAACCCATCCAAAGGCCTAATAAAGCAAAGCTTCTCAAAAATAAGAGACTACAGTTTATAAACTCTGCTATTTAAAGAATACCATAGCCTTATCCTTTTGCGAAGAAATTCTAGAATGTAATATTTTGCATAAAAAAAAGAGTTGACCCAATGGCCAACTCTTTAAATTAAATATACTTAATAAACTTAGCGAACTAAGATGACATTCCCTTTTTCTTTCACTTCTCCATCCAACATCAAAACCCAAACGTAGGCTCCAACAGGACAATCTTCGCCGTTGTAGGTTCCATCCCAACCATTAGCATAACCAGCCTCCTTTGTTTGATACATCAACTCTCCCCAACGATTATAAATATACATTTCAAACTTCTCAGTCACATTTATGTCTTTCAGATAGAAACGATCATTTTCGTTCTTTGACAAGGGTGTAAAGGCATTGGGCGATTCAATTCCAATAGGTTTAACTTCTACCATAACGGTATCAATTGCAATACAACCAATATTATCTTCAACTTTAAGTTTATAAACACCCGACTCACTCACTATTAATTGTGGCAATACACTACCATCACTCCAATCGTATACATAAGGACCATAGTCAGGATTTAGTTCAGGATCCAGAGTAATTGTTTGCCCCTCAAAAATGACGATACCGGGCTGAACTGTTTTATCCAATTTAAATTTTGGTAATGGATTCATCACAATTCTCTGCTTAAGCTTACAATCATTTTGCTCAACGCTTAACACATACTCTCCTGGTCTGTCTATCGTTCTTTCCCAAGCTGTATAGCCATCATCCCAAATAGGATTAGACAGATCTTTCGTATCAACAAGCAGCGTTTCTCCTTCACACAAGAATTGACTCTCTCCAACTTCTGGATTTGGTAACACCTCTACTCTTATAGAAGCTGAACCAACACAACCATATTCATCAGTTACATTAATCTGATAATCATTTACACCTAGACGACGTTTGATCAATTTCGGATTAGAATTCTTCGTATTATCTAAATCATCTGGATTTGTCCAATTGATTTCTTTAATATCACCTGAAATATGTGTTGTCAACTCAATCTCTTTACATTCTCCAATAATCGTATCGTTTATTGTTGTGATAAGAGGTAGAGGAGCAACAGTTACATTTACAATATCATTACCAACACATCCATATTTATCAACTACAGTTGCTACATAAAGTGTTGTTTCTCCAGCTGTAAAAGTTGGTGTTTCAGAATTTGGATCATCTAAGTATCGACTCGGAGACCACTTAATATTATTTTCCTGAGTCTCCGCACTCAACATCCTAGTTTCACAGGATCCGACTACAACATCTTCAATAAGCTCAACAATTGGTAATGAATCAATTTTCATGACGAGTTCACCCGTACTATTTGAACAACCTAAATCATCCGTATAAGAATAACGAACTTGATACTCACCATTCCCTTGGGAAGGATCAAACGTATTCTGAGCAACACCATTCACCCAATAAATACCTCCAGTTGGGAAACCTCCTGATAATGCAAATTCAGATTCACAAATCCCTTTAGATTCAAGGGCAGTTAAATTTACATCAGGTAGAGGATGAAGTTCAACTAAAGAATCTACTTCGAAATAACAGCCTGTTGCTTCATTTAAAATCTTTAACCTTACTTTACTATCTTCTATCACATCTCCCCAGGTAATTTTGGTCTTAACAACATCTTCGGCTGGAGTGGTAAAGGCTCCTCCGTCAACTAACCAACCATAATTAATATCTGGCAATAAAGCTGTAGTATAAGCGACTCTATCTTCCAATACACAAAGCGTCATTCGTCCAAAGATTTGCGAATTTGGCAATGAATTGACCGTTAGTTTTTTAGAATTTGAGTATCGCTTAGCTGTACACTTATCAGATACTTCACAACTGTAATAGCCATCTTCCGTTAGACTAGCTGGGTCAATCATTAGCTGAGGTGCATTTTCTCCAGTTAAATTAACGCCATTTTTTTGCCACTGATAAACCTCTTCGGTTCCTTCAACTTCAACAAGAAACTGAGCACTTTCTCCATCACAAATTTCCATCCCAGGACTTTCACTCAATATTTTGAGTTGAGGAATCACAACCAGCTTCATTTCCAGACTTTCTGATGCAATACCACATGAAGAATTTACCACACATCTATAAGTTCCAGTATCACTAGTTCTCAAGTTTTGTATTTTCAATTCAGGACTATTTGCACCTGTGATATCAACACTATCTTTTTGCCACTGATAAACTAAGTTATCACCTCTAAAATCAACTGTAAATATAGCTTCCGCATCATTTTCACATTTTTCCAGATCTTCACTATTACTAATAAATTCAGGAAGTTTCTTGACAGTTAAATCCGCTTCAGTAAAAATACTTCCACATTTACCTGTTACATCTACTGAATAAATACCTGCAGAATCTAAAGGTGTATTCAAAATACTAAGTGCTACATCTGTTGAAATAGATTTCCCATTATGCTTCCAATCATAGGTCATTAATGAACCAGAAACAGCAGGAGTCCATAACAAATCCTCATTTTCACACAAAACTTTATCCTTCAATTCAGAATTTAAAACTGTGGTTTGATACACACTCACATTGACCGTTTCATCAAAACTGTCTCCTTCCCCTACAATTTCACAACGATAAGATCCAGCATTGGAGACATCTAATGCAGGTATTGAATAGTTTAATTCATGATGATTAAGATCCACATTGTTTTTAAACCAATTGATTGAGAAAACTTCACCTTCAACATTAATATTTAAATTTAAAGGTTCACCGTAACACTTCTCGATATCAGCAAGCGTACTTAAACCATCAATAACCTTCAATGGGTCTTTAACAGTCAAATATCCTGAAGTAAAACGAATACCACAATCACCTGTAATCTTACAGTAATATTCACCTGCATCTGCCATGCTAAGCTTATCTATAATTAGAGTCTTAGTTGTGGCAGATACCAATTCAGTATCAACATTTGCTGTATTAATATGATGCCATTCAAAAGTTAAATTACTACCCGTTATTGCCAAATCAAACACATGACTCTTACCAACATAAACGACTTCACCTTTAAGTGAAGTATTTAATATGGTATTTGGATTCACGGTAAGGTTTACAATTTCACTTAGACCTGTACCACATGAACTAACTTGACATTCAACTTTATAATTCTTAGCGGTGTTAGCATCCAAAGAAAAGACATTAGAGAGTTCAATTTCAGCTAGATCATCAAATGCTGGTCGAGCTACATCATCAATTAACCAACGGTAAGTCAAACTTTCACCAGTTGTTACTGCCCTAAAAATAACATCCTCCCCTTGACAAGCTATTTGATCAGCTATAGGTGCAAGCGTTGGTATTGGCTTAATATCCTGATAAGCTACACTGAAATCAGTACCACAAGCATTAGTCACCTCTACCTTATAATTACCTTCTTCTGCCATCTCCGCCGTCGTCAAATCCAAAGTCGTCGATGTTTCACCTGCTAAAATACCATTGTTGTATTTCCAACTGACACTTTCATTAGTAGTCGCATCATATGCAATAGGTCCCAGCTCAAGAGCTTGTCCCTCACAAACTGCTGCTAAATTAAGACCAGTTGTAATATTTGGAACACCATTAATAATAATATCAACCGTGTAAGTCACATCAATTCCACAGCTTCCACTTACAACACAAGTATAGGTTCCTTCATTAAGTTCAGCAACTACATCAACCTTAAGCAGTGCTACATTTCCAGGATCACCAACACCAGCAGGTAATACTGTCCAGTCATAAGTTGGATTATCACCAGCAACTTTTGCTTCAAGTAATAAATCATCTCCAACACAAAGCGTTTCATTTGTCCATGTATTCGTTTTTGTAATAGGATCTAAAACGTCAATATAAATTGATTTAGATTTACTCATACAAAAATCTGTAACTTCTACTTTATACAAACCTTTTTCTGCAGTTGATATGTTTGCTTTACTATAAGAATTACTTGACTCTGCTAAATCAACATCATCCTTGGTCCACGAATAAGTCGCAGAAACAGCGGGTCCACCTGAAAGCACAACATCAAAAACGATATTATCAGTGGGACAAAGAGGATTCGTATGTGTTAGATTATCCAAATCTAAAACCTCAAAATGAGAAATATTAAAATTCTCTGTAACAGCAGGACAAACACCAGCAGTCACACCAACAGAATAAGCACCATCAGTTGCAGCTGCTGCAACTAAATTTAGGCTCGAGTTGGTTCCAATTGGAGCTCCGCCTCTTTTCCACTCATAAACATTTGGCTTTGCTCCTGACAAGCCTTTTACAATAAAACTAGCTCCCGCACCATTACAAATCTCTTTATCTGCAATAGCATCAAAACTTGCAGGTACATCAACTCTTAAATTCACGACACTTGAATAGTTGTCAGGAGCTGTTACTAAAGCTCTAAATTTCCAACCATTCATTGCAGCCGTTGCATTTGTGACAGTCAAAGTACTTTTATCTAAAGTCACTGATTCTGTTACTTCAACAACCGTCCCGAATGTTACATTATTATAAATGCCTCCTCCATTCGTACTATATTGCCAAGTACAACTGGTTGCTGAATTCTTAAAGAAAACAACAAAATTGTATGTATCATCTTTACAAACATGTTGATCAACTGGTTGAGTTGTTATCTTAATTGCAGGATCAACATCTATAGTTGCTTCTGCACTTGCAATATCAGTAGAACAAGCGTTACTTACTCTACAACTATATTTATGACCATCAAGTCCAATAACAGCTGGATTAATTGTTAAAGCAGATGCTGTCTCTCCTCCCATTAAAGCACCATCATCGTACCACTGGTAGGTAAAAGGTTCAGTTCCTTCCGCTTCAACAGAAAATGTTGCAACTCCATCTTCAGCAATTGTAATATCTTGAGGATTTTTTGTAATGACAACATTTCGACTCACATTCAAACTTGCTTTTTCTGACTCAATCGAATTACAAAGCCCGTCACTCACAATACAATAGTATGATTGCCCATCATTCCCCAATAAATCTGCAATCGAAATATTATCTGATGTTTCACCTGATAAAGCTCCACCATTATCATACCACTGATAAGTTGGTGTACCTTCTGAAGAAGCGACAACATTATATGTAGCTGGGCCATCATCTTCACAAATGATAACTGCCGAAGGTTGTGTTGTAATACTTGCATGTTCACGCACATCAACAACAAAATCAACTTCTGCATTACCACATCCATTACCAGAAACAAGCACACATTTATAATTCCCCTCATCGCCTAAATCAGCTAATCCAAGATCATGAACATTCCCTGTTGTTCCCTGTAAAACCGCTCCTTTATACCATTCATATGACAGATCAGCACCTACACCATTTACAACCAAACTAAGCGGTTCATCTAAACATGGCGCTGGAGCCAAATCTGAACTTGAAACAAACGTAATGGGTTCAAAAACGTTTACTTTAGAAATAGCCGTTATATCTCCACAATATGCTGTACTTACCTTAGCAATATAATTGCCAGAAGATGCAGGGTATGTCGCTCCAGGAATTGTATAAGTCAATCCATTTGCAAGAAAACTATTATCTGGCTTCAACCAGGAAGCTTGAACATAATCTATTCCGATAACCTTCATAATCAAAGGAATACTACCTTCACAAGCATTAATATCAGCAATTGGATTTATACTTGGTTTATCATGAACCGTAAGAACAAAATTGCCTTGTGGGTTTTCACAATCTCCCGTCAACTTATAGGTATAAGTATAAGAACCAGAAGCTCCAATAGTTCCAGTAGAAATTCTTGTTTCCCCCTCATAAGCAGTTAGCTCAGTATTTGCATTATCAAACCACTTAATAGAAGTTGGAGTTCCGGTCACATTAATTATTAACTCAGTCTGACCTCCTTCACATATATCCAAAATCGTCGCAGGATCTTTCACAACATTAATATGGTCATTCACGACTAATTGACGTTGGTATTTTTCAACGCTTCCACATTCCAATGTGATATCACAATAATAAACACCCGCATTAGCTAATTCCACAATAGGAATTTCATAAAAACTATTGGTCCCAATTACAGCCCCATTAGGATCATTATATCTCCAAGCAAAGTCTGGTGAACCAACCGTTACGATATCAAAAATATAATTCGCTGCCCCTTGACAAACAACTTCAACAGGAGCCGTTAAAGCACTTGTCACACTTTCAACATTCAAGCTAGCTGTCACAATCTTGCTATAACCACACTTATTCTTAACAACACAGGTATAAGTACCCAGATCTCCAGCCTGCACATCAACTAAACTAACAATGTGTTTAGGATTAGGATCTAGAATGATAATTGGATCGCCATTAGGATCTGTCCATGTATAAGTCAAAGCTGATCCGGATGGAATCGTTTCAATTTGCACTTCGAAACTGACATCTTCACCCAAACAGGTCGTGATATCGGCTAGTGATGGATTCGAAAAATTCTCTAACAAATTAATTGCAAAAGGCTCATAGTATGTTGCTCCACAATTACCTTCAGCAGTAATTTTCCACTGTCCCTTATTTGTAGCATTTGCTTCAAAGACAAATGGATTAGTCATAGGATTAATTACCTGTTCTTGGCCTACTGTTACATTTTCTGCTTTATAAAAGCTTGCTTGTCCATTATCAACAACTTCTATTGTGACTATTTCTCCATCGCAATATGGACCAGTTTTATCAATCGTAATATCTGTCACCTCCATTTTTGGAGTTACAGTTAATAAACTCGTCGAATTTGAACTACCGCAACGGTTAGTTACTGTAACTTTATAATCACCACCCATTGAAGGTGTAATATCTGTTAAACTAAAATCAGCTTGTGTTTTAACACCAAGAGCAGCTGGAGGTGTTTCCCAATTGTAGGTATAGTAATCTCCCGAAGTAGCTAATTCTGCACTATATAAATAAGAAGTCCCTTCACAAAGTGTTACTGGTGTTAAAGCAGTAAGCACAACTTGAGGATAAATTGCATCTACAGCCAGGTTTTTAACTAGCTCGTTTCCAACACAAGTATGCTCATTTGCTTGTGAAATATTATAACGAGCTGATACCGCAACTTTATAATAAGAATCGGTAATAGTCGGCAAGATTGGAAATACCGTTAGATTATTCGTTTCAATCAAAACATTATCACGATACCAGAAATATTCCATCGTTGCTCCCGCTGGCACAGTCCCAACAGCAGTTAAATTAACTAATTCCTGATCACACAATCCAGTTGGAACTTGCAAATCAGTCAAGTTTGGTTTTCCAAAAATTTCAATTTGAAGTTCTTGAGAAAGTGGTGCACAGGCATTTTCAACATCACAACGAATTGTATAAATGCCGGCCCCATATGCTTTATCTAAATTAAAATCGAAAACTTTTCCTTCAGCCTTCTCAACACCATTAACAGACCAAGCTATTCGGCTATATTTACCTTCAACATTGACCTCTAATGCTGCAAATTCACCTTCACACAAATCGGAATTCCCAGTAAGTGATGTAATATTGGCCAATTCATCAATCACAACCTCGACCTCCATATGTGCAGGATCGACAGTTGCTCCACATTGTTCAAACTCCTCCTTAAAAGTAATTGTACAGCGGTATATCCCCGCATTATTATCTGTTGTATTGGTATAGCCTAACACATGTGTATCTAATCCTGTAACATTTCCTTCAGCTATAGGTCCATAATCATTCTCTCCATTTTTTCTTTCCCACAAATAATCATACCAACTGGTATCACCATTAGAAATATCAATAAGTCCAGATTGACCTAAACAAAAGTGTACAGGTTTATCGTAAGGCGTAAAACTATAGTTAGGAACGACTAAAGCATTAAATTCACCCGTTTCTTCAATTGCAGGTATAAACGTTATACTATCAATTGCAAACACTCCCTTATTACCACCTGCATTTGCGTCAACTAAAGAAATCGTTGCTTTCTGATTATCTTTAGATTTCCACAAAGCAGTGGCCGATTGCCACTTAGACACATCATCAATTAAGAAGTTTGATTTAATCTTTTCATCATTAATATAAATATCCAAAAGTTGAGGTTTGGCAACTTGAGCCATTCTACCATGAACTTTTAAAATATAATTATAATCTCTTTCAATCGGAATATCCAGTTTTTGATAAACAGTATCACCAGGAATATTAGATTGAGCTAAAAACATCAATCCTCCCCCTTCCATATCATCAAAGTCCTCGAATGCAGCATTCTCACTTTTTGGTGTAAAGGTTAATGCAAACTCACCTGGATTTCTCAAATTTCCTTGAACCCAATCATAATCCGTTTCAAAATTTCCTCGCCCACTACTAAAATCTCCATTATAGAGAATATCTAAAGAAGGATCACGAAAATAAGCCTTTAGGATATATTTAGTAGGCACATCAGGAGCCGGTACTACTAATTTTTCATTTTCAAATAATAAATTTGCTTCAGAAATCTCATTTTTATACCATTCATAAAAATCTGGTATCGGAGTTGCATTAAACCCCACTTCAATATTATCGTCATAACTTTCACAAATAATATCAAGATCTGTTTCTAGATCAACATGAAGATCTGGAATAATTTTAGGAATGGCTTTAGAAAACCCAGAATAATAGCCAGCAGAACCAACAACTCCCGTTTGAACCGTCCAGCAAACATTCAATGCACGAGAACTTTGAAAACGAATATTACCTACAACAGCATCCATTCTATAGCTAACCCATTCTTCAGTACCTAGAATTACAGAAGCTTCTGAGGACAAAAATTCTCTTTCTGTCGTTACTCCATTTATAATATTCTCATACTTAACAGTAGCCCCTTTTTGTGCTAATATTGTTATCACTGAATTCACACTTTCTATTGCCAACTGATCAGCAAAAGGAATATCAACCTGATGCATACCAGTAGCAGAAAGGGGAGCTATAAAATTCATTCCTACAGTAGGTCCGATTTTAGATGAACTCCCAGATAGTGTTTGATAGACATAAACATTCTTACCCTTCGTATCTATATATATTTTATCATTATAATAATTGCCCGTCGTTACAAGATAAGGCTCTCCCGCACTTAATGGAAATGAATTGATGGGTGTAGAACTTCCATTTAGATAAATATCGGTTCCATCCTCAGTTGCCACAACGATAGGGACTTCAGTAGAACTATTCCCCTCTCCTTTGAGAACAATATATTTATCTCTGATTTGTTCATAGGGTACGATTTGATCAATCCCCATATCCTGCCCGGCACTTGATCCTGATGTCCAGGAACCTGTATTTACAACAATATCTTTATCTGATAAAATATGGGTCCCATTTAAGGCATTCATATTACCTGTTCCGAATCCTTTTGTATCATGATCAATACCTATAACATAACTTTGTCCCTTTTGCAATAAAACCGTAATGGTATCAAGTGCAGAGATGGCAAAAGGCTCTATACTTCCAGCTATTAACTGAGATATAACTTCTGTTTTAATATCCGTGAATTTAACTGTCGTAGTATCTTCTGTTGCCATAACAGAGAAGAAGTGAGCTCGTCTGAAAGTTGCTCCAACATTCGCAGTGTAAACATGTCCTGTCCTAAATTCTTGCCCCATTGCAAAACGCCCCTTGGTCGTTAAAGACCCGCCCTGATCTTGCGTAATATGCCTCATATTGACATATATAGGTGCGTCATATGAAATAAATTTAAGCCCAGCATCAACCAAGACGGTATTTAATTCATTTGCACCTACAACACCAATTGGGAATTCATAATCGATTGGATATGAATAGATTTCTCCATAATTATCTGCTCGTGAAGTTTCAAAGACATAACGATATGGCTCAAAACGAGAAACTTGTATTTGAGCTAATAAATTATTATCCCCCTTATAAATCCACACATCAATTAAGTCTCGACTATCAGTTGTAATTACAACAACATTTCTACCAATATCTTTATTGGTATTAGAACCATTATACAATGGTGGCACATAGTGGATATAATCCAACTGAGCAAAAACTTTGGGGGCAAATAAACTAAGTATAAGAAAAATACATAGCTTCATCAGAAACGAAGCACATAATATATCTCGTTTACGATTCACAGTATTAGTATCCATATCTAGGTAGAGATGAGGTTTAAACTACTATTATCTATAATAAAATATTGAAACAATAAAAATCGAATCAATTCTTTTTATGCTTATATAATATATTCAAAAAAAACAGTAACAGCTCAATTTCTTACACAAAAACCAACTTCTCAATGACCAACCTATCCTTTTCACAGACCAATCAATATACTCAAAGATACGCAATTTATAGTTGATATAAACAAAAAAAAAGAGGCCTCCATAACTGGATACCTCTTAAATTATTTATATTGATAATAATGAATTACGAAAGCACTGTATTTTCAACCTCTTCAACTGTAATTGGAATTCTTTTACCAATTAACTGACATCCCTTTTCTGTAACTAAAAGATCATCTTCAAGTCGAATACCTCCAAAATCGCGATACTTATTTACCTTATCGTAATTGATATAATCTAAGTACTGCTTTTCATTTTGAAATTTATCAATCAATGCTGGAATGAAATAGATACCAGGCTCATTAGTAATAACAAAACCAGGTTTCAACTCTTTCCCTAAACGTAAATAAGCTGTTCCAAATTGACTTGCACGCTTGATCTTATCATCGTATCCAACATAATCTTCACCAAGATCTTCCATGTCGTGAACATCTAAGCCCATCATATGTCCCAAACCGTGAGGCATAAATAAGGTATGAGCACCTGCTGCAACTGCTGCATCTGCATCCCCTTTCATCAAGCCAAGTTCAATCAATCCTGAAGCAATCACCTTACAAACTTCTAAATGAATAGAGCGGTAGTCAACACCTGGACGAATTAATTCAGTTCCTTTATCAATAGCAGCTAGGACAATCTCATAGATTTCTCTCTGTTTCTGAGAAAACTTACCTCCCACTGGAATAGTACGAGTATTATCAGAAGCATAATGCGTATCCGTCTCTGCGCCACAATCAACAAGTAATAAATCACCCTTTTTAAGCAAATTACCATGTTCGTGATTATGAAGTGTCTCACCACGTTTTGAAACAATGGCAGGGAAAGAAAGCATTCCACCTGCACGAAGACTTATAGCTTCAACCTCACCAGCAACTTCTCTTTCGTAAACCCCATCCTGTGCCATTTTCATAGCGGTAACATGCATTTGATAACCTGTTTCAGCAGCACGTTCAAGCTCTACTATTTCACAAGGCTCCTTAATTTCACGAAGAGCAACAATTGCTCTAATCAATTCTTCTGAAACATTAGATTTGATATCAGCTGGTTTAACTCCAACTAATTCTTCTAACAATATTTTATTTTCAGCACGATAAACAGGTAATAAATGAATTTTACGTCCCGCTGCCATAGCGTCAGAAATAAATTTATTCAGATCAGTAAAAGGAGCCGTTGCTTCAATACCAACCTTAGCTGATTGATCTTTTACAGAAGGCTGTGGGCCCATCCAAATAATATCATCGATATCAACATCATTCCCAAAAATGTAATCCTTATTATTATCAATGTCGCAAACACCTGCAAAACCAGGATGATCTAAACCGAAAAAATAAAGAAAATTACTGTCCTGACGGTAGTGATAAATATTATGTGGGCAGTTCATTGGAGCATCTGGGTTACCAAGGAATAATGCAATTCCATCTTTCATGGATTGACGCAATTTTTCGCGTCTGTTAATATAAACTTCTTTTGAAAACATGATATGTTGTTTAAAGGATATAATAATTTATAAAAGAGACTAACTAATCGATCGAATAATTACCAATAAAACCAACCAGCTTGCCCAAAACAGACGAAAGATAAAAATTAACTCGGAATAATCCTTATTAAAATAGCTTAATAGAATCCACAAAAAAGACCTTCTCTGAGAGAAAGCCCTTAATTTTATATTAATTTATTACGATATTATTTTACAACAATATCCCTATCAATAATTTGATCTAAAGAAATAAAAGTTTCTGTTTTAGAAACACCTGGCACATTTTGAAGTGTGTTAATCAAGACATCCATAAGATGTTGATTATCTCTACAAAGCATTTTAACTAGAAATGTAAAATTTCCTGTTGTAAAATGACACTCAATAATTTCTGGAATAGCCTCTATACGACCAACAACTTGCTTATACTGATGTGCATGATCAAGAAAAATACCTACAAAAGCGCAAACTTCATACCCTAGAGCTCTTGGTTTCACAATAAATCTTGATCCATCAATTACACCAGCATCTTCAAGTTTTTTCACCCTTTGATGAATAGCAGCACCAGAAATACCACACTCTCTGGCTATTTCTAGAAAAGGAATACGCGCATTTTTTATCAGATAAGATAATATCTTCTGATCAACATCATCAATTTGAAACTTCATTCTCTTTATATTTTATAGCTTAAGCTGAGGCCTACAACATCAACTCCTGATTACAATCTATTACTTTAATGACAAAATTAGTAATAATTCATAAGCAGAACACATTATAATTTTCATTTCATCAAATTTAGAACGAATACAGGGAAGCTTTCTTTATTTTTCTTACTGCTAAAAATCCTTAGTAGAGTTCAGTGTTTTAAATCCTATCAGACGATCGTAGTTTTTCTCTATATCGTGATAATAGACATAGATCATATAATTATTCTCGGTTTGCCAATGACTTCCCTCTATATAATCAACATCTGGGTAGTCTTTCCCATTTTCCAACAAAGCATACACATAATTGTAATAACCTTGTTTTAAGTAAATACTTTTCTGATATGAACCTAAATTGTGATCATATACCATTCTGTTATTCTCATTGCATTCCCAATTATTGAAAGCCCCATAAACATACATCTGCCCATGTTTCAACTCATTATCAAAAGGGAGAGTAAAAACAACTTGTGCATAGTCCGCTTCTGTCGTTGGTTCTTTTCTCTCGTCAACTGAAACAACAGAAATACCATTATTATCTCTCCTAAATATATAAGGATCAAATTGACGATTTTTACCTGGACTTAAAGAAACTACCGTTTTTCCTTCTAGATTTTCAATTGATTGTATATAAATCGACTGATAACGGAAACTCTTCAAATCAAAATAATGAAACTCGTTATTACCGGGGAAAACGTATTCCTGATTATTATCGAACACCAATTCGTCTTTACGAATAAATATAGGCGTCACCTTCATTTGACTTCCATCAGACCTATCATTCTGGCGGAGAATAACAGTAAGGTCAGAATGCGGATTATCAATTAAAAAATTGGGATGAAAGATACTAAACATGACTTCCTGATGGGTTTTTCTTCTATCCATATCAATAGGATGTTTCACTTTTCCCTTTAATTCAATCTTGGAATCTAGAATCATAAATCGTTGACGAAGTATGATATTCTCAACATCGAAATCTTGATAAACTTCCAGAATATAATTCCCAGAAAGTTTCAATTTCACATCCCCATTAGGTAATAAGAGAGAATAATGCACATAATCAACATTTGTATTGAAAGAAAACTCGTAATCTTGAATCTGATTTTCAGAAAAACCATCCAGAAAATCAAACTCACTTAAGCCCGACGATTTCCAATCAGCATTACAATGAACAATTCGATAAGAATAATCCTGTATGTCTTTCCCCAATTCATCAAATGAAAACTGAAGTTGATTTTGACTACTCAATTCAACAATGGGAGGTGACAACTCCCAACCTACAGGATGACACTGAACAGTATGAATGCTAACTTTTATAATTTCACTTTTATACCCTGAAGAATCTTCCGAAGCAAAAGTGCTTAGACAATAAGAGATACATAGGTGTGAAATTAAAAAAACTCTAAAGAGGAACTTATACATTTGGATATCTATATATGATGTTTATAAATTGCAAGATTTTCTACAAATATATAAAATTGCTTTATATCTTTGTTTTCGATTTTCCAAGACAATCTATCTGGTTACTATAAGTTTTAAAACACGATTAAGATACCATTCTCAAAATAGAAACACGCTTGGATTTAGTTAATTTAGAAACAAATTAATCATATCAAATAGTTTAACATGTCTGAAGTTAAAAAGATCAAAAAAGGCTTAGATATTAAGCTGATAGGAAAGGCTGAAAAAGTACTTGAAAAGGCTGATCGTTCTGAGACATTTGCAATTAAACCTACCGATTTCCCTGGACTTACTCCCAAATTAAAAGTAAAGGTTGATACTGAAGTAAAAGCAGGTTCTGCTTTATTCTTCGATAAGTATTGTCCTGAAATTAATTTTACGTCTCCAGTTAGTGGTAAAGTTGTTGCTGTGAATCGTGGCGAAAGAAGAAAAATTCTTGAAGTCATTATTCAGGCTGACAATGAATTGCAATACGAGGAATTCAAAAAAGCTAATCCTACTGACTTATCTCGCGAGGAAGTTAAAGAGGAATTATTAAAATCAGGTTTATGGGCATTCCTTCGTCAGCGTCCTTACGACGTTATTGCCAATCCTGCTGATTCGCCTAAAGCAATTTACATTTCTGCTTTCGACACTGCACCTCTTGCTGCTGATTTCGATTATTTAGTTGAAGGTGAAGCGGAGGCTTTTCAATTAGGTATTAATGCTTTAACAAAGCTTACCGATGGGAAAGTTCACTTAAACATCGATACTAAGAAAACGCAGTCGAAAGTTTTCACCGAAGCAAAGAATGTTGTTATCAACAAATTTGCAGGTGTTCACCCAGCTGGTAATGTTGGTGTTCAAATACACAAACTTGATCCTATTAATAAGGGCGATGTTGTTTGGGTTATTCGTCCACAGGAAATTCTTTTCATCGGTCGACTATTCCAAAAAGGAATTTACGATGTGAGCTGCAAAATAGCTCTTACAGGTTCAGAAGTGAAGAATCCTTCATATTATAACACTATCCTTGGAGCTTCGGTTCGTAATATTCTTAAAGCGCAGCTTAAAGATGACGATAAGATTCGAATCATTTCGGGTAATGTTCTAACAGGAACTCAAATTCCTGAAGATGGATACCTTTCTTTCTATGATTCACAAATTACTGTTATTCCTGAAGGTGACGAGTTTGAATTTTTAGGGTGGGCACTTCCTGGCTTACAGAAATTCTCTATGTCGAAAACATTCTTCTCTTGGTTAACGCCTAATAAAGAATATAGATTAGATGCAAACCTACATGGTGAGCACCGTGCTTTTGTAATGACTGGTGAATACGATAAAGTTTTACCAATGGACATACTTCCGTTACAACTAATTAAGTCTATTATGGTTGAAGATATCGATCAGATGGAACAATTAGGTATTTACGAAGTAGCTCCTGAGGATCTTGCTTTGTGCGAATTTGTTTGTACTTCAAAAATTAATGTACAGGACTTAGTTCGTCAGGGAATTGATCTGATGATTAAAGAAATGAGCTAAAAAAAACGGAAAACTATTTATAATGAAAGCACTAAGAAAATTTCTTGATAAAAAGAAACCCTTATTTCAAAAGGGTGGGAAGTTTGCAAAGTTGCAGTCCTCATTTGAGGCTTTTGAGACTTTCCTATACGTCCCTAATATAACATCCCACAGTGGAACCCACATTAAAGATGCTATCGATTTGAAGCGTACCATGTCGGTTGTTGTATTGGCTTTGATTCCAGCTTTATTGTTCGGAATTTATAACACAGGTTACCAGCATTTCCTTTCTCTAGGAAAAGAAGTGTTAGCATCTACACCTTTGATGGATATTTGCATTTATGGTTTAATTGAAATCCTACCTATTATCGTTGTTTCATACGTGGTTGGTTTGGGTATTGAATTTGCCTTTGCACAAATGCGTGGTCACCAAGTAAACGAAGGCTTCCTGGTTTCAGGTATGCTTATTCCTCTAATCATGCCAGTTGGAGCACCTCTTTGGATGGTTGCTGTATCAACTGCATTTGCTGTAGTTATTGGCAAAGAGGTTTTTGGTGGTACAGGTATGAATATTTGGAATCCAGCTCTTGTAGCTCGTGCCTTCTTCTTCTTCGCTTATCCATCTAAGATGTCGGGTGATATTGTTTGGATTGCTGATAAGGCTGATAGTTTCTCTGGAGCTACACCTTTAGCTCATGCTGCGACTCTTGTAGATGCAACAGGCGAGGCTGCAACTTCAATCTACACACAACATCTTTCAAATGTATGGGACATGTTTGTTGGATTAATCCCAGGATCAATCGGTGAGACTTCAACCATCGCGATTCTAATTGGAGCTGTTATTCTAATCGCTTCAGGAATTGGAAGCTGGAAAATCATGGCTTCAGTATTTGTTGGTGGTTACACCATGGGAGCAATTTTCAACCTTGTAGGGGCTAATGCTTATATGGAATTAATTCCTGCATGGCAACACCTTATTATGGGTGGTTTTGCTTTTGGTGCTGTGTTTATGGCAACCGATCCTGTTTCAGCAGCTCAAACTGCTCGCGGTAAAATCATCTACGGTTTCCTTATTGGTTTCCTTGCTGTATTGATTCGTGTAATGAACGCAGGTTTCCCAGAAGCTATGATGCTAGCAATTCTATTGATGAACACATTTGCTCCACTAATCGACCATTACGTGATTCAGGGTAACATCAAGAGAAGATTGAAACGTGTTAAGGTAAATGCTTAATCAAAAAAACGTTTAGAAAATGAATACTCAAAGCAATACATATACATTTCTTTACGCTGCCATTATGGTAGTGATTGTTGCGGCAGTACTTTCTTTCACTTCATTGACATTGAAAGATCGCCAAAACATGAATAAAGAGATTGAGAAAAAGCAAGACATTCTAAAAGCTGTGAATGTTGCTTCGACTCCTGCCAATGCGGTTGAGCTTTACGACAAGTACATTGTTGAAGCCATTATCGTAAACTCAGAAGGAGAAGTTAAATCAAATGATAAAGCCAAGACCTTTAAAGTTGATCTTAAAAATGAAAACAAGAAGAATCTTTCTGAAAGAAACCTTCCTGTCTTTGTTTTCAATGATACAAAAATTGGCAAAAAACTAATTATTCCTGTTCGTGGAAAAGGAATGTGGGGACCCGTTTGGGGATTTATCTCAATGGAACCAGATCGTAAAACTATTTTCGGTGCTACGTTCGACCACCAGGGAGAAACTCCAGGTTTGGGTGCTGAGATCTCTAAAGCAGAGTTCCAAAAGCCATTTACTGGAAAGCAAATCTTTGATGAGTCAGGTGTTTTCACTTCTCTGAAATTGGTAAAAGGAACTGCCTCTACTAACCCACACGCTTTCGATGCTGTGTCTGGTGGTACTGTTACATCAAAAGGTTTGGAAGCAATGCTTCAGGATAACCTAAGCAGTTATGAAAAGTTTTTAAAATCTTCAAATTAAGATAAAGATGAGCGATAAAGAACCATTATTCTCAGCTAAGAATCGAAAGTTGCTGACCAATCCGTTGGGAAGCGATAACCCGATTACCATTCAGGTATTGGGTATCTGTTCGGCCTTGGCGGTAACTGCAAAGTTAGAACCCGCAGTGGTAATGACCATTTCAGTTATGGCTGTATTGGCACTTGCTAATGTGATAGTTTCATTACTTAGAAATACTATTCCATCACGTATTCGTATCATTGTACAACTTGTTATTGTTGCTGCATTGGTAATCCTTGTAGACCAAATTCTAAAGGCTTTTGCTTATGATGTAAGTAAGCAACTTTCTGTATTTGTTGGTCTTATTATCACCAACTGTATTATTATGGGACGTCTTGAAGCATTTGCTTTAGGAAATCGCCCATGGCCAGCTTTCCTTGATGGAATTGGTAATGCAGCTGGATACGGTATAATTCTAGTAATTGTAGCTTTCTTCCGTGAATTGTTAGGATCAGGAACCCTTTATGGTTTCAAAGTGATTCCTCAAGCATTTTACGATATGGGATACCAGAACAACGGATTAATGATTTTGCCTCCTATGGCACTTATTACTGTAGGTATTATTATCTGGGTACAGAGATCTCGTAACAAAGCTCTAATTGAGTCCTAATTTTAAAGAAAAATCGAAACATGGAAAATCTGATTAATATATTTATCAAGTCGATTTTTATCGACAACATGGTGTTCGCATTCTTCTTTGGGATGTGTTCATATCTTGCAGTTTCTAAAACTGTAAAAACTTCTATGGGACTAGGTTTGGCTGTAATTTTCGTATTAGGAATTACAGTTCCTATGAACTACTTGCTAAACAAATATATTTTGGCCGAAGGTGCTCTTGTATGGCTTGACGCTTCAATGGCTGATGTAGACTTAAGTTTCTTAAGTTTCATCATGTTTATTGCTGTAATTGCTTCTATGGTACAATTGGTTGAAATGGTTGTTGAGAAATTTGCTCCGGCACTTTACTCATCTCTAGGTATTTTCTTGCCACTTATTGCTGTAAACTGTGCAATTTTGGGTGGATCACTATTCATGCAAGAGAGAGATTATTCAACATTAGCTGAAGCGACTTCATTTGGTCTTGGATCAGGTATTGGTTGGTTATTAGCAATTGTAGGTATTGCAGCTATTCGTGAAAAAATCCGATACTCAAACATTCCTGCTCCTCTTAGAGGTCTGGGAATTACATTTATTGTAACTGGTTTAATGGGAATTGCCTTTATGAGCTTCATGGGGATCAAACTCTAAGCAAATAGGAAAATAAAGTAAAACTAAATTTTCAAAATTTAATTGAAAAAGAGATGATATTATTAACAACACAGGGTACTGTTATAGGCACAAGTATTTTGATCTTCCTACTTGTGATCCTGATTCTGGTTTCTATCCTTTTGTTTGTAAAGCAGAAACTCACCCCGTCAGGAGAAGTAACGATTGATATTAATGGTGGCGATCAAAAATTAGTTGTTCAGCCAGGCAATACCCTTTTAGGAACTTTAGGTGCTGCTAAAATCTTCTTACCATCAGCTTGTGGTGGTGGTGGAACTTGTGCTATGTGTAAGTGTCAGGTTCTTGACGGTGCAGGTAGCATTCTTCCAACAGAAGTTGATTACTTTACTCGTAAAGAGGCGCAGAACAATTGGCGTTTAGCTTGTCAGGTTAAAGTGAAAGAAGACATGTCCATGTCGATACCTCAAGAAATTCTAGGTATCCAAAAATGGGAATGCGAAGTGGTTTCAAACGGTAACGTAGCGACCTTTATTAAGGAGTTCGTTGTTAAGTTACCGGAAGGTGAAATTCTTGATTTCAAATCAGGGGGATACATTCAGATTGATGTTCCTAAAATCGATGTTGATTTTAAGGATATGATTATCGAAGATGAATATCGCGGCGAATGGGAACAGTTTAAGATGTTTGATCTTAAGATGAAAAATCCGGAACCAACTTACCGTGCCTATTCAATGGCTAACCACCCAGCTGAAGGAAACATTGTAATGCTTAATATTCGTATTGCAACACCTCCATTCGATCGTGTAAACGGTGGCTGGATGAATGTTAACCCAGGTATCTGTTCATCCTTTATCTTCTCGCGTAAGCCAGGTGATAAGGTGACTGTTTCAGGTCCTTATGGTGAGTTCTTTATCAAAGAAACCAATAACGAAATGATGTTTATTGGTGGTGGTGCTGGTATGGCTCCAATGCGTTCTCATATCTTCCATTTGTTCCACACTGTAAAAACGGGTCGTAAGGCTACATTCTGGTATGGAGCACGTTCTTTAAAAGAGGTATTCTATGCGGATCAGTTTGATGCAATTGCAGCTGATTTCCCTAACTTCGAATGGCACTTAGCTCTTTCTGAGCCACAGCCAGAAGATAACTGGGAAGGACCAACTGGATTTATCCATCAAGTGATTTACGATAACTACCTGACTAATCATGATGAGCCAGAAGATATTGAATATTACCTTTGTGGACCTCCAATGATGAATTCAGCTGTTACAAATATGCTGTATGATTTAGGAGTACCAGACGAAATGGTTGAATTTGACGATTTCGGATCATAAATATTTTAAGCCTCGGTTATTCCGAGGCTTTTTTTTTGCCAAGTCGCAGTCATAATTTTTTAACTTTACAATCTCTTAATTTTTCATTTATACTTTGAACAGCAATCGTCATGATTAAAAGAATTCAACTACTCGTATTAACTGCACTGGTTTTATTTGCATGTCAACCAACAAAAAAGGACTATCAGTATAATGAAGGTTATATTTGGGGAACCATCTATCACATTATCTATAATAATCCTAAAAATGTAGACTTTCATGATGAGATTAAGGCTAAGATGAATGAATTCGATCTTTCACTTTCAACCTATAAACCAAACTCAACCATATCACGTGTTAATAATAACGACTCGACTGTCGTTCTCGATCATTATTTTAAAACAGTATTCAACAGAAGCATACAGATATCTGAAGTAACCAATGGTGCTTTCGATATGACAATTGCTCCGCTTGTTAATGCTTGGGGGTTTGGTTTTAAAAACAAACTTGAACCTGAGGATATCCCCGTTGATAGTCTACTACAAATTGTAGGTTTTAATAAAGTCAAACTACTCAACAACCGAATTATTAAAGATGATCCTAGAATCATGTTTGACGCTAGTGCAATAGCCAAAGGATACGGTGTAGATGTGGTTGCCGCCTTTTTAGAAAGCAAAGGAATTTCAAATTATATGGTCGAAATTGGAGGTGAAATTCGTGTTAAAGGTATCAGTAATAAAAAACGCTCCTGGCGAGTAGGTATCGATAGACCAATTGATGATCCAGAAGTGAAAAACAGAGAAATTCAGGATGTTTTAAGCTTAGCTGACGGAGCAATGGCTACATCGGGTAATTATCGCCAATTTTATATAAAAAATGGAAAGAAATACGCTCATACCATCGATCCAAAACAAGGCTATCCGGTTCAGCATTCTTTACTCTCGGCATCAGTAATTGCTCCTGACTGTATGACCGCTGATGCCTATGCCACGGCTTTTATGGTTTTGGGTTTAGAAAAAAGTATAACGATTGTTGAGAATGATCCGAATTTAGATGCTTATTTTATTTACACCGACGAAGATGGAAAATATCAAACCTATTCATCGGATAAGATTAAAGAGATGATTCTCAAATAAAAATTGAATCTCTACAAAAAAATAACCCCACTCATCTCTGAGTGGGGTTTATCGTATCGAATAATCTCACCTATGACAAAATAGTTGTCATAAGATTGACTAGTTAATTGAGATTCTTAAATGGAAACTTTAAATATTAATCTAAAGTTTACTGAGTTCTTTCTCCAAAATTGTCTCTTTACTATATTGTCCTTTCTTAAAAGCTTTCGCTTGTTCAAGCATATCTTGAGAAGTTGCACAAGTCACTCCCTCCTTCTTTAAGAAATCTGTTTTTCCTATATGTGTTTCCGGGAATTGCCCATTCTTCTTGACAAGAATCGTAATTGCGAAACCAATAAAACCTATTCCTAAAAGAACAACGCTAACTAAAATGAGCTTTAAAATCATGATTCTATATATTTATATAATTAGGACAAAAGTAACACATCCTTTACACAATTCAAATCAATTAAGACAAGAGAGTCTTAAATATTCAAACAAACCCTTCTTATTTAGAATAAATCTCACTAAATTTGTATGGCTTAACAAAATGGGTGATAAAATTCTACTAGAAACGCAAACGTTTACAGATCTTATCACTATTAATCATTATTAATTGTGAGTATGTCAGAAATATATAAGGAGAATACTAAAAAGGAAATTTCGTTCGAAGATTTTAAAAATGAAGTTCTCGAAGATTACCGAATTGCAAATATAAGTCGTCAACTAAGTCTATTGGGTAGAAAAGAGGTTTTAACTGGAAAGGCTAAATTTGGAATTTTTGGCGATGGCAAAGAACTTGCTCAAATTGCCATGTCTAAAAGCTTTAAAAATGGTGATTGGCGATCAGGTTATTATCGTGATCAAACTTTTATGCTTGCTGCAGGTATGTTAACCCCTGAAGAATTCTTCGCGCAACTTTATGGTGAAACTCAACTTGATAAAAATCCGGGTAATGGTGGTCGTTTAATGAATAATCATTATGCATCACGTAGTTTGAATGCCGATGGTAGTTGGAAAAATTTAACTGAGCAAAAGAACTCATCTGCAGACATCTCTCCTACTGCAGGGCAAATGCCTCGACTTTTGGGTCTAGCATATGCTTCTAAAATTTTCAGACAAAATAAAGAATTACATGGCTTCTCCGAATTCTCAGACAAAGGAAACGAGGTTGCCTTTGGAACCATTGGAGACTCAAGTACCTCTGAAGGTCATTTTTGGGAAACGATAAATGCTGCAGGGGTTTTAAAAGTCCCAATGGCCATGAGTGTTTGGGACGATGGATGGGGTATTTCGGTTCCCAATAAATATCAAACAACAAAATCTAATATTTCTGAAGTTCTGAAAGGCTTTGAAATGGATGAGAATGGTGATGGTTATCATATCTACAAGGCTAAAGGATGGGATTACCCTGAACTTTGTAAAATGTACGCCGAAGGGATTGCAAAGTGCCGAGAGAATCATACGCCGAGCTTATTTCACGTGATAGAAATGACTCAACCACAAGGTCACTCAACTTCTGGATCCCACGAGCGTTACAAAAGCGAGGAACGTCTTAAATGGGAGCTTGAATACGATCCAATCAAGAAAATGCGCGAATGGATGCGTGATATGGAACTTGCAACTGAGGATCAATTAATATCGATTGAATCAGAAGCTATAGAAATTGTAAAGCAAGCAAAAACTCAAGCTTGGCAAACATTCATCACTCCTGTAAAAAAAGAACGCGATGAATTAGTCGAATTGGTAAAGGCTTCAGCTTGTAATTGCAAAAAAACAGAACGTATTGATGCAATTGTTAATGACTTGAAAAAGATCATTCATCCAATTAGAAAAGATAATGTGAGTTCTGCAAAAAAGATTTTACGTCATATTTGTAGTTCATGTGCAACTTTCAAACCCTTGAAATCTCAATTGCAACAGTGGCTGAAGGATACCATTGAAGAAAATCACGAACGCTACAGTTCTCATTTATATAGTGAAACAGATCAGCAGATTTCTAGAATTCAAGCTGTAGAACCCAAATATTCGGAAGCATCTAAAATTGTAACTGGTCGGGAAGTCCTTCGTGATAATTTTGATCAACTTTTCAGCAAATATCCCTTATTATTAACTTTTGGTGAAGACACTGGTTTTATTGGTGGTGTCAATCAGAGTATGGAAGGCATGCAAGAAAAGTATGGTGAATTACGAGTTTCAGACACAGGAATTCGCGAGGCTACAATTCTCGGACAAGGCATTGGATTAGCTATGCGTGGTTTACGCCCAATCGCTGAAATTCAATATTTCGATTACCTTTTGTATGCAATACAAACCATGAGTGATGACTTGGCGACCTTACAGTACAGAACAAAGGGTGGGCAAAAAGCTCCAGTTATTATTCGTACTCGTGGACATCGTCTTGAAGGTATTTGGCATTCAGGTTCTCCTCTAAGTATGGTCATCAACTCAATACGAGGGATACATGTTTGTGTACCACGTAATATGACTAAGGCGGCAGGCTTATATAACACCCTTATGGAATCCGATGAGCCAGCTTTGGTGATTGAACCACTAAATGGTTACAGACTTAAAGAGAAGATGCCTGATAACCTGGCAGAGTTTAAAACGCCACTTGGTATTCCAGAAGTACTAGAGGAAGGCTCCGATATTACCTTAGTAACTTATGGGTCATGTGTGAAAATTGCTGAAGATGCAGTTAAACAACTTAAAGAATTTAATATCTCAGTTGAACTTATTGATGTGCAAACCCTTCTACCATTCGATGTTAATCATATGATTGTTGAATCGGTGAAGAAAACCAATCGTGTGATCTTCTTCGACGAAGATGTGCCAGGTGGTGCAACAGCATTTATGATGCAGAAAGTTCTTGAAGAACAAAAAGCTTATTTTCATTTAGATGCAGAACCACGTACTATAACTGCTAAAGATCATCGTCCAGCATATGGAACAGATGGAGATTATTTCTCAAACCCTAATGCTGAAGATGTTTTTGAAATCATTTACGACATAATGAGGGAAAGTGAACCAGATAAATTCACTCCGATTTATAAAGTATAGAAGATTTAAATAATTCACACAAAAGGACGCTGATTGTAAAAATCAACGTCCTTTTTAGTTTTAAATCCATTAATCAATACTTTTTGACTTACAAAATTGGGAACAAACTCTTAACAAAAAAATATTTTCACTAATTTTAGCCAATAGAACAAAAACATTAAAATGGGTAAATCGAAAATCAAATCGCTTCTAATAAAGGCTATTAGTAACAAATTCTCCATTAGTCTACTGGTCTTCTTCCTATGGTTGTTCTTTTTCGATCAACATTCCATATGGGAACGCAAAGAATATACCAATAAGATTGAAGCTCTAAGCGAAGAAAAAAAGCACTTCTTAACAAAGATCAAAAAAGATAAAGAAAGTATACATGAACTGAAAACAAATCGAGAGAATTTGGAGAAATTTGCTCGAGAGCAATATCTCATGAAAAAGAAAAATGAAGATATTTTTATAATAATTGAAAAGGAATAGTGAAAACTATTCCTTTTTTTGTACTTTACAGTATATGAAACAAAACACTTTCTTATCTGAAACTAAAAAAATACCATATCGTATAATATGTAGACGCTACTTATAAACTGATAAGCCCGAAACCTCTGATTTGAGATTTATTTGAGATTATTCTATATACTTAAGAAATCCTAGCCATGTTACCTAAAAAACGAGAGAATGCCGACCTAGAAAAGAAGAAAAGTTTATTCTTTGAAATTGGACTAGCTATAGCCCTTTTGTTAGTATTAATTGCGTTTAAGTGGCGAGTTCAAATTAAAGATACTGAGCTCATCACCAACCCTCAGGAACTTAACGAATTGGAAGAAATTGTTCCTATAACCAGACAAGAACCCGAAAGACCAAAAGTAAAACCACCTGTTAAAATCAGATTACAAGATGTGATTACTATCGTTGAAAATGATTCGAAAGAAGACCCTAATTTAGTAATCGAAGAAGAAGATATTAATCAAAATACTGAAATTGATATTAGTCCTCCTGAAGAAGTATCATATGATACCGAAATTGTAGATGAAACTGAGATCTTTGTTGTCGTTGAAGATATGCCTATTTTCCGTCCGGATATCTGCAGCAGTATGGCTGAAGGCAATATTGAACTCAATAAACACATTCAGAAAAGTATAAAATATCCTGCTCTTGCGCAAGAAAACGGAATTACTGGGCGAGTATTTGTAAGGTTTATTGTTGGAAGAGATGGTAAAGTCAAAAATGCAGAAATTCTTAGGGGAATTGACCCATCTCTTGATCAAGAAGCATTAAGAGTAATTAGAAACTTACCTGCTTTTGCTCCAGGTAAACAAAGAGGCGTTCCTGTACAAGTAACATACTCAGCTTCAATCAATTTTGTTCTTCAATAATTCAAATTTAAATAAACCTTTAAAAGCATGGATTTATATCCATGCTTTTCTTTTATACTAATGTGTTCTCTCGTATTCTCTGTATATTTCAAGTAATTCCTTTGCTGAATAAATACCTTTGGTAGTAATACCCAAATCTTTAAGCAATAGTTTAGCACTCACAATAACACTTTCTTCTTCCATAAACTGCTCATGAACATTATTCAGATATTTTAGAACTTTGAAAGCATTAAATGCACCAAAGAATTTCTTTCTAAAAGCATCAATGGAAGCACAGTTACGATTAATCTGATCTAAAGCTTCGAAGAAATTATCCTCTTTCAGATAACTTCTTACCGGACCAGGTAACTCAACAATTAGTTTATTAATAAATGTATCGTGGTCAACGCCAAAGAAATCATCAACTCTATCAAATAAAACTTTTAAATCCCTGAAGGCTGCATAATTATAATTTTTATAATTACTAATGCCTTCGTTCACAAAAGTAGACATCGCTTTCCCTGTTCCAAAAGGGACCCGATCCGACGTACGAGGAGATGGAATAACCCGGGTATGCTTGATTTCATAGAAATTACCCAAAGCAATAATTTTTTGCAGAAAATAAAAATCTTCGCCAGCCTGACGACGATTCATCCCACCTTGTTTAATATACGCTTCAGCTGAAACGGCAAAACTGGAACCAACTGTATGATAGGCATGCGGGTGACCTGCAAATCGCATAGCAAGCATATAATAGCGCAAATACAATTCATACTGAGCAATGGAATTATAGATTATTTCACTGAACTCATCCCCTTCAAGAGGGTGCTCATAAAATATATTTGCCCCGTTTGCCTTAGGATACTTTTTAAATAACTTTTCAATTTCAGTAAAATAGTTGATGTCACATGAAGAATCGGCATCATAACCCGTAATAATACCATTAGACTTACCAATTTTATTGAAACGACTCACCGCCTCGTCCATCGCAATTTTACGAGCTAATCCAACGCCAGCTGCTTTTTGGGGTAAATTAGGCTGATCAATCAAAAAGAATTTCAATTTCTCATCCTCATGTAAAGACATCCACTCTTTGGCATCAGCAATCGTTTTAGCATTTTGACTTAATACTTCATCTGAAACTTGCTCCCCCGAGTTGACGATAACAATAACTTCCACCTTAAAACTAGGTCGATCACAGAGCCAAAGAGCCTTTAAACTTGAAACCAAGTCGGGTTCATCAAAGCATGGAATTGTAACGACTAGTCCCAAATCGTCTGGCACACCACTCGTTATATAATCTGGGAAGACTTGCTGCTTTTTTAGATATTTATCTGCGAAACTCATTAATCTACTTTGTAAGTTTTATACTGGTATTCCTTTCAATGGTGACATAAGTAAAGTCATCATCAGGCACAAAGATAAAAAAAGGGCAGAAAGCTATAAGCCTCTGCCCTTTTATTCAATATTTTTTAATTTTATTTCTTATATCTGGCATTTAAACCATCGATAATATCTTTAGTTATGTCCAAACCATTAGCAGAATGTAGTACAGTCCCACCTTTAGTTGTGCTAATAATCAAACTAAACTTATGCTTAGCGTTATATAATTCCAAATAGTTTGTAACACTATCAAATAAACGCTTAGAGTTCTCGTTTTGCTCAGCCATCAGTTCAGAACTCAACTTTCTGTCAAGTTGATCCAAGTTTTGTTTCTTCTCCATCAAGTCTCTTTGTGCATTCTCTGCACGCTCACGGTTTAAGAAACCTTTGTTTTGCAATTTACGTTGAAAATCAACCGCCTCTTTCTCTAATTTTTGAGCTTTGAAATTAAAATCAGTTCTAGAATCTTCTTGCTTCTTAAGAAACTGTTCGTTCAAATCGACAGAAAAATTATAATTGGATAATAATGAATCAGTATTAACATACACAACAGCACCTTCTCCAGCAACGGTTTTAACTTCAGTTTTATTCTCGCCTGAGAAATGTAAAAAGAATAAAATTCCAACTGCAACAATTAGAACTGCATTAAGAACAATGGATAAATTTTTCATGTTTTCTAGTTTGATTTTAAATTGCTAACCCGAAAGAGAACTCCTAATCAGGAAAATTGCCCAAAAGCAATTTCTTTTGAAATTATCTTCATAGGCGAATAGTAGCGTATATTAATTGATTTAGGTACTTATTTAGACAATTCAAAATTGGCAAAAACCTTGGAATCTATTCCGTTTTGAATTGAGCCTAGCAAATATAAGTTTTTAATGAGAATGGAAAAATTTCTGAGATAGATTTTTCCTTTGATAGTAAAAAATGACAGCATATTCAAAATCAATCGAAATTGCTGATAAACGTCATTCTTTTTATTTCTCATGATGTCTACATTTAGCCAACAATAAACCCAAGATTAACCCTTAAAACCACAAGACATGTTTAATAAAATGATCGCAGCGACCCTGCCTTTTATGCCAAAAAAATTAGTTTGGTTATTTTCTAAAAGATATATCGCCGGAGAAACAATTGACGATGCAATAAAAGCGTCGCTCGATTTAAATGCTCAAGGCATAAAAATCACTGTCGATCTTTTAGGTGAATTTATTAAAGATTTAAGCCAAGCGACAGAAAATAAGGATGCATACCTGGATATTATCGAAGCTTTCGAAAAAAATAAGATTGATGGTAACTACTCTGTAAAACCAACTTTCTTCGGCTTATTAATTGATCCTGAAGTTTGCTACGAGAACATTAGAACTGTAGTTGCTAAAGCTGCAGAATACAATAATTTCGTTAGAATCGATATGGAAGATTCTCCATGTGTGGATAAGGAAATCGATATGTTTAGACGTTTGAAAAAAGAATTTCCAAATAATGTTGGACTAGTAGTACAAGCATACCTTAAGCGCACACATACCGATCTTGAAAACATGATGGATATTAAGAACGGATCAGTGTTGAATTATCGTTTGTGTAAAGGTATTTATGTAGAGCCTGTTGAGATTGCTTACAAGAAATATGAAGAGATTAACGAGAACTATATCAAAGATCTTGATTTCATGTTAAAGAATGATATCTATCCTGGTATCGCTACTCATGATAAGAATTTGATTCAGCCAGCGTATGACTTAATTGAAAAGTACAATGTGCCTAAGGATAAATATGAATTCCAAATGTTATATGGTGTAACACCTGAACTTAGACAATCTATCCTTGACCAAGGACACACCATGAGAGTGTATGTTCCATTTGGAAAAGATTGGTTTGGGTATTCAACTCGTAGACTTAAGGAAAATCCTAAAATGGCCATGCTGATTATAAAAGCACTTTTCAGCAGAGGATAAGACAAAAAAAGCGGTGAAAAATCACCGCTTTTTTTATTCATTTTTTACGCCATATCTATACATTTGCTGAAGGATTTTAACTTCTGAATCTGTAATAATTGATTCCGATATTTTCATCTTCCTCTTTCGTTTCAACCTTTTCAACTCAGGTAATGTTCTTGTCGTACTCAGTCCCGCTGTCATTTCAGTAGGAACCATGGTTTTATTTTCAATAGCCACGACATGATTTCTAATGAGTAAATCGGTATTCGCTTTAGCATCCATTGTGCTTGGTCTTGTCGTTAAAGCTTCATAAGTTGCTGAGTTGACATTATTTTTGGCTCTAACATACTCAGGCGTGTTGACCTTAGCATTCATAAATGCTTCTTTGAAATCACCAAATCGAGGTAAAATCAAAACCTCTTGAAGTGCGATAGTATCCTTTGCAAGAAATACGCCAAACAGATAATCATCCTGTTTCAAACTATCACTCACAATAACTTTTACATCATGATAGCCAACAAATGAATATTGGATCGTATCTCCTGAATTCACCCAAAAAGAAAATCGTCCATATTCATTAGTCGTTCCAGCTCGATTTTTATTCACTCTAAAATGAGCATAAGGCAAGCCTTTCAGATCAACCTGATCCATTACAGCTCCTGTAAAAAATATAGAATCAAGATTATATCTCTGAGCTTTAGTTTCTTTCGAAAAGATGAAAGCAAAAATTATAACACAGCACAATACTAATTTTCTCATAAAGCAAGGTATTTCGGTCTAAAATTCATTTATAATAAGATCTTCGAGTTTTCGTTTGGGCACATGATGTACGCCCTTTTCGTCTCTCCAATACTTTATATCATCATTTTTCATTTCTTCAATAACGATTTCTTCTTTAGGCTTCCCTAAAGCGATCACCTGAATCAATGAATAATCATCAGAAATATTCAGAAATTCTCTAAGGTTCTTTTCTTTAAAAGCCCTCAGAATACATCCTCCAAAGCCATCTTCAACAGCACCTAACAACAAATTCTGTACGGCTATCCCATCATCACAAAAATAATTTTTGCTCAATCGTTCATCATTCAACATGATGACATAGGCCACTGGTTGCTCACCCACAATCGGTCCAGTCCAATCGCTTAAATAGCCTGCCCAAGCAAGACTTTCAAAGACATTTTTACACATCTCTTGATTTGTCACAGTCAAATATCTTAAACTTTGGGCATTCCTACCAGAGGCACCAAGTCTAGCCATATCTATCCATTGTCTCAATTGTTCTTTATCAATGACTTCATTTTGATAAAAACGACGATAACTTCTATTTTTTAATACTAAATCTTTTAACATTCGAATCTTAACTTTTTATACGGTTGAAAATGTCAATTAGATACACTTTGTTTAGAAATAAAATCTTATTAAAGCTCTTTTTAAGGTAAGGATTATATTACTTTTCATCAAGAGTTAAATTCAATTTAAAATGAAAAGTAACTTAAGTAAATAAAGCTCTTTTTTTTTGACATTCCTTAGAACTAACTAATTAACTAAAAATTATTATAGGTGAGTACAAATCTAAAATAAAAAAAAGCTGCTACATAGGTAACAGCTCGGTTTATAAAACAAATAAAATATATCATAGATTTTCAAAACGAGTTTCTATCAACTCCCAATCAATCAACTCCCAGAAATTTTCAATATACTTAGGTCTAGCATTTTGCGTATCCAGATAATACGCATGCTCCCATACATCCAAAGTCATAATTGGCGTCAAATTATCGCAAAGTGGATTTGCGGCATTAGAAGTTTTTACGATACTAAGTTTATTATTTGCATCGGCAACTAACCAAACCCAACCAGAACCAAAAAGAGTAGCTCCAGCTTTCGAAAATTCTTCTTTAAACTTTTCAAACGTCCCAAAGGTATATACTAAAGCATCGTACAATTTATTTCTTGGTTTACCGCCACCCCTTGGCTTAAGAGCCATGAAATAAAATGTATGATTAAAAACCTGAGCAGCATTATTAAAAATTCCACCATCCGATTTAAGAATAATATCAACCAAATCGGCATTTTCAAACGAAGTCCCTTCAATCAAATTATTCAAATTGTTAACGTAAGCCTGATGATGTTTTCCGTAATGAAACTCTAGTGTTCTTTGAGAAATTAGGGGTTCTAATGCATTTAGTGCATAAGGTAATTTTGGAAGTTCATGTTTCATAATTTTGTTTATTTGATTCACTCTAATTTCACAAAAAATCTTGAATCAGGCAAAAAAAAGATCGACTCTCGAATAAATTCGAAAGTCGATCCCAAAATCAAAAAAACAATAAACAAAACTAATCCTGAAAGCGCTTTAACGCTTCCTCCCAATTAATTACTTCAAAAAATTCTGAAATATAATCGGGTCTTCTATTTTGAAACTTTAAATAGTAAGCATGTTCCCATACATCCAATCCTAAAATTGGTGTTCCTTTTACTTCTGCATCATCCATTAAAGGATTATCTTGATTAGGCGTAGAGCATATTTTCAAACTACCATCAGATAGTTTTACTAACCAAGCCCAACCTGAACCAAAACGAGTCGCTGCTGCTTTTGAAAATTTATCCTTAAACTGCTCAAAACCACCAAATGTATCATTAATCGCTTTTTGCAATTCTCCGGTAGGCTCTCCACCTCCATTAGGAGACATTAACTTCCAAAACAAATCGTGATTATAATAACCTCCACCATTATTTCTAATAGCAGCCGATTGTCTTGAAACACTTGCCAAAATTTCTCCGATACATTTCCCGTCAAGGTCAGTCCCTGCAATCGCCGCGTTTAAATTATTAGTATATCCAGCATGATGCTTCGAATGGTGAATCTCCATAGTTCTAGCATCGATATGTGGCTCTAGAGCATCATATGCATACGGTAATTTAGGTAATTCAAAACTCATATTCTAACAGTTTAAATCAGTAAAAGAAATTATTGAATCTGACTATCTTTATTTAATCTCGTTTTCAATAACAAAACAAATCTATACTATAAATAAATCTCTTCCAAATATTTTAAGACAAATTTGTCTTTTATTTTCAATATTTAGCACAATCAACATTATTATAGTCTTGATTAAAGAACCTTAGATGAACTTTTCTCTTACAATTAAGAACATCCTCAAGTCAATTCTGTAATTTCGCAGCGAATTAAATCTGAAGAACAGAAAAGTGAACAAGAAAATATTAGATATCGCCCTACCTAACATCATTAGTAACATCACCATCCCACTATTAGGGATAGTCGACTTGGCACTGATGGGTCATTTAGGAGAAGTAGATTTTATTGGCGGAATTGCTTTAGGTGGTACCATTTTTAATTTTCTTTATTGGGGCTTTGCCTTTCTTCGAATGGGAACAAGTGGCATCACAGCACAAGCCTACGGAGCTAGAAATTTAAGCGAAAGTGTTCTTTCTCTTGGGCGAGCATTACTCGTTGCTGTTGCTGGAAGTGTTCTTATATTATTACTTCAAAAACCAATTTCCCTTTTAAGCTTTAGTTACATCGACTCCGAAACTTCAGTTGAGAACATTGCACTCTCCTATTATAATATCCGAATTTGGGCAGCGCCTGCTACAATATCCCTTTACGCATTAACAGGTTGGTTCATTGGCATGCAAAATTCAAAAATACCAATGACCATAGCCATCATTTGTAATATCATCAACATCAGCTTATCAGCATTTTTTGTTTACGGCTTAAATTTAGATGCCAGAGGGGTTGCGCTAGGAACTGTAATTGCTCAATATTGCGGTCTTATTTTAGCCGTCTTCTTTATTTGGAGACATTATCGCAAACTTTTTAAATACTGGAGCAATAAAGGCTTATTAAAGATTAAAGAACTGAAGCACTTTGTGTTGATTAATAAAGATATTTTTATACGAACTCTTTGTATCATTTTTGTCTTCACATTTTTCACTACAGAATCAGCAAGCACTAACAAGACGATACTTGCGGTTAATTCCCTACTGCTACAATTCCTTTTTATTTTTTCATATCTAATGGATGGCTTTGCTTATGCAGCAGAGGCTCTAGTTGGACGATTTGTTGGCGCTCAAAATCGCAAAAGTTTTCTTACAACTGTTCGATTCCTATTTATTTGGGGATTGGGAATCAGTCTTATTTTCACCCTATTTTATGCTTTGGGTGGCAATTGGATTCTTTCAATGTTAACCAACAGTTCCGAAACAATTTACGCTGCTGGCCCCTACCTGAAATGGTTAATTTTGCTTCCAATATTGAGTTTTGCATCCTTCCTTTACGATGGAATCTATATTGGTGCAACAGCATCGGTCTACATGCGAAAAACCATGATGGCAGCAACTCTACTCATCTTTGTGCCTGTTTATTTCAGTCTTAAAGGAATTTTATTTAACCATGGTCTTTGGATTGCCATGTTATCGTTTATGCTTGCCCGTGGGATTTTTCAAGCTCTCTATTTTAAAAAAGCAGTATTGGTGAAATTCAAATAGCCTGTAGTAAAACGCTTAACCTTTTACCAATTGAGACTGAAACAATTTATTCAGAAGATCTTCAAGCACTTCAGTAATTCGATCTATTTCAAGATCATCAATATTTAAATGATCAGTCGCATTATCCAGGTTTCCTGCCACATACGAAAGTTGAATCACATCAGTATTCGACTCCAAACAAGCATACAATACAGCAGCTCCATCCAGACTAATGATCTCTGGGTAGTTTTTAATGTATATTTCTCCTATTTGAAATAGATTAGCTGGAATGGTATTACAAGTCATACCGCTCACTTTTCGGAATGATGTCAGTATTTCAGAATAATCAGAGGGATTTTCAAGAATCCCATTATTAAAAGGGCTTTCATTTTGAGGAATCAGTTCCAAATCGAATAAAGATTGAAAACCTGAGTCATAAGTAAAACCAAGATCGCCAAAATAATCGTCGATCACATTCACCAAACTCCCAACTTCAGATTTCTCATTAAGAGTAAATGATCTTCCCAAATGAACAACTAAGTCGTAGCTTTTACGCTGAATAGCTTTATTGACCCAATGACTAACCAGACTTCCTCCATAACCTGATATTAGAATATCAAATTCGTTTTCAGCCAATTGAAATCGAGCATAGTTTTTCCCATAATTATCAATCAATTGAAGTTGACTAATAAATTTTTGAAGGGAAATAAAAGTAGGACTAACAATTAAAATATCCATAGATGCAAGTACTTAGCAATAACAAAGCTTCCTAAAATTTGCTCAATCGACGAAAAATATACTTAAATTTGCGAGCTTAAGCCAATATATTGATGATCCCTACTTTTAAGGTGTATCAATAGTATTTATTTGAACGACTATATTTAAACACAAATTATAAGATGGAATTTTCAATTAACGAAACGGAAAACAAAGGTTTCACAAAAATAGAAAAATTCAACCAGGAAACGACTGAGCAACTCATGTTTCATTACAATAAAGTATTGGAACTACTGGGCGAAGATGTGAATCGTGAGGGACTTAAGCAAACCCCATTAAGAGTGGCAAAAGCCATGCAATTTTTAACTCAGGGTTACCATATTAAGCCTGAAGATATCTTGCGTTCAGCTATGTTTAAGGAAGATTATCGCCAAATGGTGATTGTGAAGGATATTGAAGTTTATTCTATGTGTGAACATCACATGCTTCCTTTTGTGGGAAGAGCCCATGTAGCATATATCCCTGATGGAACCATAACAGGTCTTAGTAAAATTGCTCGTGTAGTAGATGCTTTTGCTCGCCGTTTACAAGTGCAAGAGAGATTAACTACACAAATTAAAGATTGTATACAAGATACGCTTAAACCTCTTGGAGTAGCTGTTGTGATCGAAGCAACTCACATGTGTATGTCGATGCGTGGTGTTCAGAAACAAAATGCAATTACAACAACTTCTGATTTTACCGGAGCTTTTGAAAAAGTAGCAACTCGCGAAGAATTCATTCGACTGATCTCTTCAAAAACGATCTAAAAAAAATTGAGTATTGAGATTTTAGAAATAAATATCTCTTAGAATAATATTAATAATAAATCGCATAATTAATAAATATTAGATTGAACATCAGTTTTTGCCTATTTTAATACTAAGTTTTAAAATCATCATATTTCTCTGTTCTTACATCTAATATCTAATTTTAAGCTATGAAAGCATATGTATTTCCTGGGCAGGGAGCCCAATTTGTTGGTATGGGTAAAGACCTATATGAGAACTCTGAACTAGGTAAAGAACTATTCGATAAAGCTAACGAGATTCTAGGTTTCAACATTACTGAGTTAATGTTTAACGGAACTGACGAAGATCTAAGACAGACTAAGGTGACTCAACCAGCTATCTTTCTTCACTCAGTTATTTTAGCAAAAACTTTAGGAGATGATTTCAAACCAGAAATGGTTGCCGGTCATTCATTAGGTGAATTTTCAGCTCTTGTTGCTAATGGTGCTCTATCTTTCGAAGATGGTTTAAAATTGGTTTCTCAGCGTGCTATAGCTATGCAGAAAGCCTGTGAAATAGAGCCTTCGACTATGGCCGCTATTATTGGCCTTGATGACGAAACTGTTGTGAAAGTTTGTGCCGAGATTGAAGAAGTTGTAGTTCCTGCGAACTTCAATTGTCCTGGACAATTAGTAATTTCAGGTAGCATAAAAGGTATTGAAATTGCTTGTGAGAAATTAAAAGAAGCGGGTGCAAAACGTGCTTTACCTCTTAATGTTGGTGGTGCATTCCACTCGCCTTTAATGGAGCCTGCACGTGTTGAGCTTGAAGAAGCTATTAGAAACACAACTTTCTCTAAACCTACTTGCGCAGTTTACCAAAATGTTAACGCTAAGCCAGTTATCGATCCAGAAGAAATCAAGCAAAATCTTGTTGCTCAATTAACTGCTCCTGTACGTTTTACTCAAACTATGGAGAACATGATCGCTGACGGAGCCACTTCATTCACCGAAGTTGGTCCTGGTAAGGTTATTCAAGGTTTAGTTAAGAAGGTTGACCGTAAAATGGAAACTGCTGGTGTAGATTCATACCAGGCTTAAGCCTAAAAAAAACTATCAAAACAAATAAGAGATCTCGACTAATCGAGATCTCTTTTTTTTTATACATGTATGTCATTCTAACTAAAATACTATTTAAAGCTAATAACAGAGGTCTGTTTTTTCCCATCCATCAGAATCTCTAATGGTTTAGCAAAACGGACATGTTTAAAATAATGGATATGATCAATCAGCTCTTGCTTATTTAATACATCCTCATTTACAAAACTAGTCTTTAAGTTTGATTTTACAGAGAAGTATCCCACATTCATAGAGGTTACGTTGTGAAAGAAGTGAGAACCTAAGGATGCATCCAAAGGAAAATCATCAAGCCCTTGTTCCACAATAACTTTAGCGTTCGATATTTGTGACCACAATACCGGGATTCCAGTAAACCTATCTTTAGTTCCCCAGCGACCTGGACCAATAAGCACATATTCCCTGTCTTGCTCTTTCATTTTCTGATTAAGAATAGCCATTTCTTGAGCCATTTCTTCGGTTTTAATTCGATCAAACTTACTCAAGTCCATAAAGATAACGTCACGAACATGATCTATTTTACCATTTCCCATACCCTTATCAGCCAATAATACAAGCTTCTCTCTATTAATCTTTGACATGTCTATCTCAACACTCATTTCCTGACGGATAAGAGGTTTAATTTGTAACAAATTAAATGTTGGTAAACCATTCTTACCTTTTGAAAGGTCAACCGCAAATTCAATTTCAACAGGAGCTCCCATAGCCTGCTTAAATATATTCAATAGAATACTTAAAGTTTGAGCTAAAGGAATTTGATTGTATTTTAAAATATTGGCAAAATCGACTACTCTAGGACCTCTAAGATTCAAATCAGGCTCAATTCTATCGTTGCGACCATCATAAACTGAAGCACAATGCAACAGATTACCATCCTTTTCTGCCACTGATAATTCATATTTTAGGGTTGCAGCATCTTCCCCATCCTCCAATAGATTCAGCTTATCAGATTCCATGTTTATTGCGTAGAAATAATTCTGGGAGTCTTTCACCTGATTTTCAATAGATGCCAATTGCAATTTTGGATGTTCAGGACAAAAACGATGCGTTTTCTCTCCTCCTACAACATACTTACCTAAACCGATACCAAGTACTGCAAAACCATCCTCTGGTTTCATATACGAGAAAGGATAATAATTGTATGACTGTGCAACACCACTAATGTTTGGATAAAATTTACCATTGTATTCCTGCCCTACTACCTCTTGAAGAATGACAGCCATTTTTTCTTCCTCAATTTTATAATCAATTGCCGAGAAATAAGCCTTTGCTTCTGGAGTAAAAATTGAAGAATACACCATTTTTATTGCTGTTACCAAATGCTCAAAACGCACTTCAAAATCTTCGTCATTATTGGGAAGAAGATAGGTTGCATAAACACCTGCAAAAGGCTGCATTAGTGAATCCTCGAACAATCCCGAAGAACGCACAGCCAAGGGCATTGTCATATTTTCAAGATACAAACGAAGTTTCTTTCGAAGTTTCTCAGGTAATTTAGCATCTAAGAATTGCTTCTTGATGGCATCGTAGTTTTTTTCATTGTAAATTTTATCGAGCAGATTATTTGCTTCTAGAAAATTATCATATTCGTCAACTCCAATAATAGCTGTTCTTGGAATAGTAATATTGATGTCTTTAATCAGTTTCTGAAAACTAATGTTTTCGGTAAAATTACTCAAGAAAGCAAGACCACGACCTTTACCTCCCACTGACCCCCTACCAAGACGAATCACATAATGATTCGAATTAGCCAAACTAGGTCTAAATTTTATGATTCTACCCCGCAATTGTTTCAATCGCGAAGCTTCAAAAACATCCAAACAGAATTGACGCAACTCCCGAACCGTCTTAAAGTCTGAAATTTGATAACGTCGAAGTTTTTTCGCAATATTAATTTCTCCTCTAGCCATCAACCAAGTCGAAATCCCATTTCGTTTGGAGTGAAACAACAAGGATTCATCTGGAATGTATTTTAGTTTCTCTTCAAAATCTTCAAGTGATTTTGCCATTGCGACCTGAGTACCACTCTGATTCTTAAAAACAAAATCTCCAAAGCCTAATTTCAAGTGAATGAAATTAAAGATATCTAGAGCTAGAGTATCACTATTTTTATTAATAAAATCAGCATTTACCTGAAAAGCCCGCATTGCATTGTCGGTGTCATGCGATTGCATCACACACGGAATTCGCATTTTTTTATCCTGGACATAAGAAATTAAATCGACCCCGGCATCATCATTCAATTTACCATCACGAGCAAATCGAACGTCAGAAATCACACAAAGCAGATTTTCAAGATATTTATCTACAATATCAACGGCATCTTCATAGCTACTCACTAAAATAACCTTTGGTCTTGCACGCATCTTCAAGATTTTGTGCATCTCATCTATATCATCTTCATCAGAAATTACTTTCTGAGTCTGAGTCATAACTGATGTGTAGAGAAGAGGTAAATAACGAGAATAGTACTTCACAGAATCCTCAACCAACAGCATAACACGAACGTCACCAATCTTACAATCTGGAGCAAGATTCATCTTATCTTCGATGTATTTTGTCATGGCCATAAAAATCTTAGTCGATCCATTCCATACAAATACTCTCTCAATATTATTTTTTATTTTATCAGCGGCCTTATCAAAATACGCCAAATCGCTATTATTGTTCACTAAAACCAATACTGGCAAATCAGGCTGCTTCTTTTTAATTTCCTGACTCAGTTCCAATGGCGATTCTTTATCAAGTCCTGCCATTAAAATGACAATATCGAAATTGCGCTCATCCATAGCCTGAAGAGCTTCTTCATTGGTGGTTACACTAGTAAAACGTGGTGCAGTATATAAGTTAAGCTGTAGATATTCTCCAACAATTTTATCAGAGAACTGTCCTTCTCTTACAATCGTATATGAATCGTAATAAGTCGCAACAAGAAGAATTTCCTTTACCTTAAATGGCATTAGTTCTTGAAATATATCTCTGTCGTTCTTTTTCCTTTTATAAATTTTCGAAATCGCAATCTCTTCCATGTCTGTTCTAAGTTTGTATTTGACTGATGAAAGTAATAAACAATTAACGATTGTCAATAAGGATTACTCTATAAATAAGGCTTTCTAAGCAAAAATGATCAAAATTAAATAATTCTAATCCCATAAATTGCTGCGCTTAATACTAAAAAAAATCCTGTTCGGTTTAATACCAAACAGGATTATATCTAATAAATTAGACTATTTTGTTATTCAACAACCCAAGTGTCTCCACTATTAAGCAGGTCATCCATATTTTTTATAGATGATAATGCTTGGACATCTTTAATTTGCTGAACCATTTTCTCGTCATAAGAAGGAGAAGCTACATCACGAATAACACCCAAAGCTACGGGATATTCAGGAGCCATCATACTTGATAGTAACCAGTGCATATGAGGATTCTCGGTATGAGCATCGTGTACCAAGACATCAGCCTCAGTTATACCATGTTCTCCGATAGTAACAACAATCAGTTTACCATTTCCTCCCAATATAAGACCTTTGTTCTTTTCAATTCCAAAGATCATAGGCTTATCTTGTTCTAAGATCAATTGATAATCATCCTTAGTTGCTTTATCAGTTACTAATGCATGAGTACCATCGTTATAGATCACACAGTTTTGAAGAATCTCTACAATAGAGGTTCCCTTGTGAGCTGAAGCTGATTTTACGACTTCTGTGGTCAATTTAATACTCGTATCGATAGAACGAGCATAGAATTTAGATTGAGCACCAAGTGCCAACTGAGCAGGTTTAAAAGGCTCTTCAATTGTTCCGAATGGTGAAGTCTTAGTCACCATACCTTGATTTGATGTCGGAGAATATTGACCTTTAGTTAAACCATAAATCTCATTATTAAAGAGAAGGATGGTCATATCAATATTTCTACGAACAGCATGAATGAAATGATTACCCCCAATTGCGAGAGCATCACCATCACCCGAAACCTGAATCACTTCAAGATCTGGATTAGCACATTTTACTCCCGATGCAATTGCAGCTGCACGACCGTGAATGGTGTGAAAGCCATAAGTATCCATATAATATGGGAAACGAGAAGAACAACCAATACCCGAAATAACGGCATAATCTTCCTTCTTAATTTCCATATCTGCTAATGCCTTCTGAACGGAATTTAAAATCCCATGGTCTCCACAACCAGGACACCAGCGATTCTCTTGATCACTTCTAAAATCCTTAGCACTTAGCTTCTTAATATTAGGTGAATTTAATACTGTATCAGCCATGACTTATTTCTCCTCCAATAATTGGTTAAATCTTTCTTTTAATTCCACTACAGTGAATGGTAATCCCATTAACTTATTGTGTTGCTCAAACTTAATATCCTGAAAAGAACTTCTTAGATATTCAGCAAACTGACCATCGTTTATTTCACACACAATAATTTTTTTATAACGACTGAAAACCTCAGCCGTATTCTTAGGAAGTGGAAAAATGTAATTGAAATGTGCCAAACTTATAGATTTTTCTTCCTTTTGTAACTCACGCACTGCAGTAATCAAATGTCCATATGTACCACCCCATCCTACAACAAGAACGTCAGCTTCCTCATTTCCTTTCACCTTAATTTCTGGAATATTTTCAGCTACAAGCGCCACTCGTCTTTTACGAATATCACTCATTACCTGATGATTTTCTGGCACATAAGAAACAGTACCGTCACCATCCATCTTTTCTAACCCACCAATTCGGTGCTCTAGACCTTTAGTTCCTGGAATTGCCCATTTACGGCTCAATCGCTTTTCTTCACGAGCATATGGAAGAAAGTCATCTCCTTCTTTTGCTATTGGAGCAATAATTTCTGGAAGTTCAGACATTTTGGGGATTCTCCATGGCTCTGCACCATTGGCAATAAACCCATCAGTTAATAAAATAACTGGAGTCATATGTTCTAATGCAATTCGACCTGCCTCAAAAGCATAATGGAAACAGTCAGAAGGTGTACTTGCTGCAATTACAGGCATAGGACACTCTCCACTTCTTCCATGAATTGCTTGAAGTAAATCTGATTGCTCAGTTTTTGTTGGAAGACCAGTAGATGGTCCACCTCGCTGAACATTTACAATTACAAGAGGTAATTCAGTCATTACAGCCAAGCCAGCAGCTTCTGTTTTCAATGCTAAACCAGGGCCCGAAGTCGTCGTTACAGCAAAGTCACCAGCAAAACTAGCTCCAATTGCCGTACAAATACCAGCAATCTCATCCTCTGCTTGGAATGTTTTTACACCAAGATCTTTACGAGCTGCCAATTCCTGAAGAATTTCAGTTGCCGGAGTAATAGGATATGATCCACAGAATAGTTCAAGGTTTGCTCTCTCTGCTGCAGCCATCAATCCCCAGGCTGTTGCTTTATTACCTGTAATATTTCGGTAAGTTCCCTTACGGATTTTAGCTGGTGCTACACTAAAGTTATAGGCCAACGCCTCAATAGTCTTTGCAAAATTATAACCAGCACGAAGTACCTTTTTATTTGCATCTACAACCGCAGGGTATTTCTTAAATTTCTTTTCTATAAATTCTTCTGTATGTTCAAATGGACGATCGAACATCCAATACACCATGCCTAGCGTAAACATATTCTTACTTCGAAGAACAGATTTTTGATCGAGCTCTGAATCTTTCAAACACTCACGGGTAAGGGTTGTAACCTTAGCCTTTATCAAATTATAGTCAGCTAGCTTATCGTCCATTAATGGATCAGAATCATAACCAGCCTTCTCTAAATTTTTATCAGTAAAGCTATCTTCGTTTACAATGATTGTACCACTCGGTTTTACCCACTTTAGGTTTGCCTGAAGAGCCGCTGGATTCATTGCAACTAATACATCGGCAAAATCACCTGGTGTATTAATTTCTTGATGTCCGAAGTGTAACTGGAAACCAGATACACCACCAACTGTACCTTGTGGGGCGCGGATCTCTGCTGGATAATCAGGGAAAGTTGCTACATCATTCCCAAATAAAGCTGAAGTATCAGAAAACTGAGTTCCTGTTAATTGCATGCCATCTCCGGAATCTCCCGAAAATCGAATAACAACTTCTTCTCTTTCAATAATTTTTGTCTTTTGACTCATGACAGTTTGATTTAACGTTGAGTTAAATTCTTAGTTTGTTTAGTTGTTTGGTTTTATTGATGCAAAGTCAAGACCAAGGAGAAAGATAGAAAACAAGTATTATATATTGAGGCCCTTTATTTAGAAAAACTATCGATAATGCGATATTAATAATCAATGATTATTAAACATCAAATTCCACTCAAGCGTATGGGGAATTGGATGAAAATCTTTCAAAAAAAACAGAACCTATCTAAAAATCATGAATCCTTACAAACTTTCAACCAAGCTTTTAACTCTACTTGTTGGGTCTTCTGTTTTAGAACAGTTCTTAATAAACATGTTCTACAACAGTGGGTAAAGGTAATGATTACCGGAACTTAGGCAAGAAAATGAAAAAAAAAAATCAAGAAAAATGCAAAGGTTTGCATTTTAGGAATTTATACCCGTTTAAAATGGTTATTATTGAAAAAAAAAAAGAGGGAATCCAATTGGATTCCCTCATTAATAAATTCTATTATCTAGAATAGCACAAGATATAGATTACAATTCTGCTGTTGGGTTTTTCACCATTTCTGAATTTGCATCTATTTCCTCTTGAGGAATTTGATACAACCAGTTATTATTAACAGAAGGCTTAGCTTGATTAAAACCTTTCTGATATAATGTAGAACTAGCTCCAGAACCAGTTAAATCTAGAGCTAAATCCAGACGTAACATATCTAACCAACGGTGTCCTTCTCCCCAAAGTTCAATTCTTCTTTGAGTTAAAATATCTTGAATTAAAGCTTCACCTACAGAAGTGATCGCAACTGGAGTTTGACCAACTCGTGTACGAGCAGTTACCAATTCATTAATCACCTCTTTAGCCTCTGCCTCTTTTCCTGCTTGACGTGCTAAAGCTTCCGCTTCTATCAAATACATCTCTGAAGCTCTCATGTAGAAAATATCATCAGGATTAATAGTTCCTCCATCTTTGTTTAAGAATTTAACAGACATATAAGCATTGGTATAGAATGAATTTGTCATATTATAATCCTTAACTAATTTAGCAAATGCAGCGTTAAATTCGGCTTCTGTTGCATAGTTAGGATCCTTCTCCCATCCTAAAAAGTCATTAGGAGCTTTCTCTAACCACATATCTTTACGGTAATCAGTATCACTGATTTTAGCAAATAAGTTATGATTTATGAATTTAGGATTACTTCTGTTCTGAGAACCATTAAAATTGGTTCCTTGGTAGTAGAACCATGCATAAAAATAGTTTGTCTGAGAGTCAACAATCTCAGCACCCCACATTACTTCTGATAAATTAACCGAATTGAAACCTAATTTGTAATCAGCTTCATTCATTAAATTAAAACCAGTGCGTGCAGCTTTTGCATAATTTGCCGCAGCAACGTAATCACCTTTTGTTAAAGAAACACGAGCTGCAATACCTTGTGCCACATTAATCGAGATGTGAGATTTATTGTTTGCATCATCTGCAGTAGCAAAATGCGCTAAAGAAGCTTGAAGATCCTTCTCAATTTGCACATACACATTTTCAACAGTTTCTCTTTTTTGACCTTCTAGCTTAGCTGGATCTGTTTTCAACATTACTGGAACACCTAAATCAGTAGATGGAGTTCCGTGAATGTAATTCTTTCCAAACAAGCATACCAATCGGTGATGTGCCCATGCTCTATAAGCATAAGCTTGACCTAATACATTTGATAAAGTTGCACTGGGTGTCATACCTTCAGCAGCGTTAATAATATTATTAACGTTACCTATAATATGGTAATAGTGAAACCAAACCCAAGATAAATCAGCTCCATTAGGATTTGTATGAGACAACCATTTAAGATTATTTCGAAACCATCCGTTACCTGAACCAGAATGAAGAATATCACCTGCTGAAAATTCCAACATTGGCATAATATATGATTCCCCAGCATAGTTATAATCCTCTAAATCAGACTGACTATACATAGCTCGATGAACACCATTCAAAGCTGCAATCATATTTTCTGGCGACGACAAAGCATTGTCTGGCGCAACAGAATCTGTTGGTAAATTTGTCAAAGTATCTTCAGAACAAGCGACCGAAGCTACAACCAACATCATTAATAAAAACTTATTTATATATTTTCTCATGATTATTTTTTTGTCGATTAATGATCATTTAGACAATTAGAATGAAACATTCACACCAAAAGATACTACTCTAGATGGCAAGTAAACATTACTTGTAGTTCCAGAGAAAGCTTGTTGTGGGTTCATACCTTTTCTCTTAGTTAACATGAATAAGTTCTCTCCTGAAGCAAAAACTTTCAATGCAGTAATACCAAAATCTTTAATTGATTGCTGATTAAATGTATAACTCAGATTAACATTCTTAAGAGATAAATAAGATGCATCAGTTAACCATCTATCTGATGTTGGATTTAGGTGGGTATTACCATTCTCCAATCTAGGAGAACTAGCAATATCACCAGGTTTCTTCCAAGCATTTTTCTGATCAACGTGTAGTGCTCTACCATAATCACCTTGATTCATTAAAGAAGCATAGTTGTAATCTAAGATTTCACCACCAATAGAATATGTAAACATTACCCCCAACTGGAAACCTTTATAACGAACAGTGTTAGAAACTGAACCAAAAACATCAGGAATAGAAGAATTACCTGTGTAACCTTTCTCAGAATTTAATTCGTTAGTAGTTAAGATAGCTTCTCCGTTTTCATCATAAGTACGAACATTTTTGCCTTTACCATTATCAGCCAGCACATAATACTGAGCAGCACCTGTTTGAGCATCTACACCTGCATAATCATAAAGGTAGTAATCGTAAATAGAGTGACCTTTAGCCCATCTTTTTGAACCGTTTATGAATGGAGAAGGTATTTCTGTAATCTCATTCTTAATAGTTGAAGCTTGAATATCGATATCCCATTTGAAGTCATTAGAATCAACAATAGTAGCACCTAATCCCAGTTCGAAACCTTCGTTATAAAGAGATGCAATATTACGAGGCTGAGAACTCAAACCTAAACTAGTAGGTAGTGGTTGAGAATATAAAAGATCCTCAGAGGTTTTCTTATAATATTCCAAAGAACCATGTACTTTATTGTCCAACACCGTAAACTCTACGGCAAGATCATAACTATTTGAAGACTCCCAAGTTAATAATGGGTTACCAATAGTAGACCATACTAGACCAGACTCACCCGCATTAGGATTATATGAATATAATGCCTGACTTGCATAATAGTCATTCATATTGTCATTACCAACTTCACCATAAGAAGCTCTTAATTTCAATTGATCAATCCATGTGATATTCTTAATAAAATCTTCTTGATCCATTCTCCAGGTTGCACCTGCAGAAAAGAAGCCTCCCCAACGTACATCCTTATCAAACACCGAAGAACCATCACGACGGTAAGAACCTTCGAAATAATATTTATTCTGGAAATTATATTTCAAACGACCAAAATAACCTTCTGTATTTTTATCAGAAGACGAACCAGATAAAGAAGTAGGTGTTACAAAGTTATCGAACTCATTGATCCCTTTTACAGTCAATTGAGTTTTCATACCATACATACTAGAGTAGTTGCGATCGAAAGATTCGTGACCTAATAAAACTTCAATATTATGATCTTCACCAATTGTCGTGTTATAGTTAATCAACTGATTCCAGTTCACTACAGTTCTTGTATAACGAGTTTCGTTATATCGACCTGTAGGTGCACCATCACCAACAATATCATTTTCGAATTCCTTATCGGTAAAATTCTGAATATCTAAACCTACATTAGTAGAAACCTTAAGCCCCTCTAGAATTGTAAATTCAGCATATGATCTATTAGAAACACTATTGGTTTTAGTCTGGTTATAATTATAATCCATCTCAGCAATAATATGACGACCATTATTAGCTGCTGATGGACGAGAATTAATTCCAAGTGTACTATATCCACCACCTAAATCATATTGCTTGTTACCGTCAGCATCAAGAATATAATCTCCAGAAGTCGGATCCAACTGATAAACAGGATAGATAGGCCCCATATAACGAGCAAAGTTAAAAGGATTCGAATATCCAGTATTGCTATCAGAAGTAGATGCAAGTCCTTTTTTCACCAAAGTTGTCGAAAGATTTGTTCCTAACTTCAACCAAGTTTTAGGTGTTGCATTTACGTTCATACGAGCAGTCAAACGCTCATAATCAGAATTTTTAATATAACCTGACTCGTCTAAATATCCTAATGAGAAAAAGAAATCATGTTTCTCTCCACCACCTGAAGCAGAAAGATTATAATTCTGTCTGTAACCAGTTTGTTCAAGAGGTTCATACCAATTTAAATCCTTAGCAATAACGTTAGCATTAGGGTTGATTTTACCATCAGTACCAACAATCTGGTCATTAGCTACATCAAAAGGATTATACTTTAACTTAGAATAAATTTCAGAAGAAGCTTTAGCAGCAGCATCTTCCAATGACATCTTGCTTTTTCCATTAATTAAAGAATTCTTATAAGACTCAAATTGCAGCTCATAATAATCTTTAGCCCCTACAGTTTCATAGTAAGGAATAGCTTGACTTACAACACCGCCTACAGCTTTGAAATCAATCTTCACTTTACCATTTGATTTTTTACCTCTTTTAGTGGTAATCATCACAACACCATTCGAAGCACGAGAACCATAAAGTGCAGTCGAAGATGCATCTTTCAAGATAGTCATTGACTGAATATCATCAGGACTAATATTTGCGATGCTTCCCTCAAACTGAGCACCATCAACAATATAAAGAGGATCAGAGCTTCCGTTTAGAGATCCAAATCCACGAATACGAATTTCGGGAGCAGATCCAGGCTGACCTGAAGCGGCAGCAACCTGCACTCCGGTAGTTGAACCTTCTAGAGCTTGAGTTACTGAAGACAAAGTTCGTTCTTCTAATTTCTCAGCTCCAACAACACCAGCAGAACCGGTAAATGACTCTTTCTTAGCTGTACCAAAAGCTACAACCATCACTTCGTCCATACCAATAGACTCAGATTCCATTACCAAATTAATAACATCAGTATTAGCTGGTAATTCAGTTGTTTTCATCCCCACGAAAGAGAAAACCAGAATTTGTCCTTCTTCTTCAACAGAAATTGTGTATTTACCATCAAAATCGGTCGTTGTTCCGATAGTGGTACCTTTAATAATAACAGAAACCCCAGGAATAGATAGTCCATCATCAGCTGATGTAACAATCCCAGAAATTTCTCGACTTTGAGCCAAAACGCTCTGCAATCCTATTAAACATAGGACTAACATCGAAAATAGATTTTTTTTCATGAATTTTTAGTTAGTGGTTAATTCAATTTTTCAGTTCACCCTAGCCTTTGGATAGAGTAAACCATACCTAATTCGCTCAAAATAACATTACGAACTCTCCAAAACCCCTAATTATGGTCGGTTCTGCATCTAACAGATGTTAAAATTTATTTTAAGCGGAGCCAAAAGTGTGAAAAAAACTTAAATAAACAAACTAAAATCACGGCATTAAAAACATCCTCTTTATACTACAGAAAAAAAATCATTTAAAACGTCTACAAAAGAGTTTCTAATTATGAAACATTATCAACAATGAGTTGTTGGCAGAAACGACTAAGCTATCAGACTTATGTACAGCAAACTAGAAACACAATCCAAAACAGACGCACACCAACTATTGACGCCGACAAGCCAAACATTATGTATTAATTACAGTGTCGCTTTAATTTTATAAAAACACAAAATGTTATATGACATATGCTAATTCACAAAAGTTTAATCATCAATAATATGTCTAAGAAAATAGGGAATAATAGACTTAAATTATTTCATCACCCCGTACACCCACTCCTTATGTTAAAAAAAGGCTACCCATTGGGCAGCCTTTTTTATAATATCAAAGAGTAATTCTAGTACTCGTCTTCAGAAAAACCAGTGAAACGATGTCCTGCAATAATTACAGTTTCGTCCTTAGTAGCATCATGAACAACTGATTCGAATTCCCAAGCAAATTCCTCTTTATCAGGATTAGCTCTGTATTCAACTGGTACAGAAACAGACTTAAAATTAACTGTTCCACTATACAAAGTCATCTTTACATACAAACTGTCAGTAATATTACCTCCAAGAGTCGTTGCTCCTTTTGCAATAATTTTACCTTCAACAATTGCTGCTCTAATGTTAGTACGAGCTTCAGCTTTAGTTTCATTTAAAGCAGTCGGTTTTCCACTAGGAAGAACAAGAGCTTTTTCGTTATCTGTTAAATCAGCAAATTCAATAGATTCAGACTTGAAATTTGTAAAGTCACCTTCTAAAGAGAATTTACTTCTCATTTCGAAATATTTATCATGATCATCAATAAATATCTCATTTGCAACATTAGCTGAAGTGTTATAAAACTCTAACATGTATTCGTTATTATAACCATGATCAAGAGTACCATCTTCTAAAGCAACCGTATAAAGGTAGCTACCTGAATAATCAAGAGTTGCACTATCCCAGATTTCAATCTCATTATCACAAGAAACTAAAGAAAGAGAAAGACATGCTCCAATTATATATAAAAATATATTTTTCATATCAAAATTTTATTAATATTATTAAATTGACTTCTTAGTCAATTGAACATCAAAACCAAAACCGTCACCAATAAGTGTTGTCTTCCAAGTTAAAACGTCACCCGTTTTTAAACCATTTGAAAGTCCCCAAGGTCCCCAAGGCGTATTTTTTCCTGGATCAGCAGTAATAACTGAACCTGAAATTTCCATTTTAGATGTAGGAGAAGAATATCTACTTCCGTATCCTCTACCAAATTGATAATACCCACCTATAAGGTCAGTACAAGAATATGTACCGTCTCCATTAGTATAAATTAATACAAGTCCGCCATTCTTACCAACTCTTTTACCATCGTAAACACCAGCCAAAGTATCATCCTCTTCGTAAACAACAACAGTTCTGGTTGAGATACCATCTAGGCCATCAGGATTAACTGCAGAATATTCTACAGTGTAAATACCAGGCTGATCAGTATCTACCTCAGTAACAGAAATTTCTTCTCCTCCTGAAGAAGTTGCTCCTGGATCAGAAAAAGTACTTCCTTTCTCTACATAAATAAGATCATCTCCAAGAACGGTAATTATTGGATATTCAGTAATTCTGGAAATCCCTTCAGTATCCTTTTCATCACAAGCACTAAACAAAGTGATGATAGACAAGATTGATAAATATAATAGTTTTTTCATTTTTCAAATTTTATTGTAAGAGAAGGACATTAAACACAAGTAATGCCCTGTCTCAATTTATTACAATTATTATTCTGCCTTAAGATTCCACCAAATCTTCTCAAGAAGATCCGCTTTTTGAGCTGGAGCATTAACATTACGAGTTAATACAGCCTGAGGATAAATTGGTGATGAAGGTAATTTTGCATTCGTTTTAGCTCTACCAGCTACAGAAATCGTTAATGATCCAACTGGGAAATTTAGAAAAGCATCAGCACGGTCCTTACGAATATCGATAAGGTTTACTGCTGGGTACTTTGTTCTGTTACGCTCTAAGAATGACTCGATATGCTGGTAGTTAGCATTTGCCACCCATTTCTGCATCGCAATCTGCTTAATGCCTTCTTCAACAGAACCATTAACCCAAGTTGCATAACCTGTTGTAATGATATCATTAGCTAAACCACCATGTTGAGCAAGAGAGGCTTCAACCCCAAGATCATAATATTCTTTTGCTTTAGCATTATTACCCGCACGAGCATAAGCCTCAGCAATAAAGAAATTAATCTCCCATGTTGACATGATTATTAAATCCATATCAGCCTTAAAATTAGGCTGGCTATAACTTTCAGAATCATCAGCTGTTCCATTTCCATCAGAATCTTCAGAAGAATCAAAGTCTCCTACAAAAGCACCAAGATGAGAACCACCTTTCTTAACAAATAACTCATCAAGACGAGGGTCATTATTTGTATTCAGGTAATCAAGGAAATTCTTTGATGCAATAACATTTGTTGATAAGTTATTAGCTCCACCTTCTTGGAATTCTCTCATTGGGTGACGTTTACCTTCCTGTCCATCAGACCATGTAGAACCGTCTATTTTTGCACTTGAAGAAATAAAGCTTGAAGCTTCGATAAAACTTACAACAGCTGCATTATCATAGCTTGAAGTTTCTGAAAGACGCATCATCAATTTCAACTTAAGTGAAGTTGCGAAAGCTTTCCATGCAGTCAAATTTCCTGCATACACGAAATCATAATTCTTATCAAGAGTAGAACCTGAAAGATCTGTAGCAATCAATGCATCTACTCTTACAAGTAAATCAGCATAGATAGCGCTTCCTTCATCAAATTTTGGTGAATCAATTCCTTCATTCCCTTTAAGAGCTTCGAAATAAGGCACAGAACCCCATACATCGGTCATGATTTGCCAAGAGAAAATTGAAAGAGCTTCAGCAACAAAATAAGTTCCCTTATTAGTAGACTCAGCAGAAACAGTTTTCATTCTTTCTAAATCATTCAACACACCAGCAGTTAACTCATTATAAGCATTACCGAAACTAGTTTCCTGATATTCGCATAAAGATTTAAATTGAGAAGCAGAATAAGCTTGAGTCCAATACTGTCCCCAAAATCCACCACCAAATCCGAAATCCCACCCCATAAGCTGATTGGCTAATCCAATTTCAGCAGCTGGTAATACAACTTTTGCATCAGGAATCTCACGTAACATGTTAGGATCCTCGTTAATATCTAGATAGTTATCACAGCCCCAACTAAAAAGGGTTAGGCAAGCAAGTGATACTGTTATTAATTTATGTTTCATAGTTCTTTTTTGTTTACAAAGTAAAAGTTAATCCAAAAGTGTAAAACTCATTGCTAGGTCCAGCACCATACTCACCGAATTTTGCTCTAACATCATTACCAAAAGTTGTTGTTTCTGGATCGATGTAAACATTTTCAGCTGGTGTCCACAATAGAATATTACTAGCACTCAATGATAAGCTAACAGCACTAACATGTAATCTTTCACAAAAGTTTTTCGATAATGAATAAGAAAGGTTTACATTTCTTAGTTTCAAGTATGAACGATCGATAATGTTATCTGCATCGCCATCGAATCCACCACCATCACCATAAAATTTATGCAAAGCAGTAGGATCAACTGGTGTTGTATTTTCAACATAACCACCTCTACCATCTGAAACTACAGAGTTAGGAACTAAGAAGGTTTTTCTATCATTCAATACAGATTCTGTCGAAGCACCTGTCCAATGTAAATAGTCCTTAGTATAAGAATACATATAACCTCCGTAACGGAAATCTAGAGTTGCTCCCAATGTAAATCCTTTATATGAAAAGGTATTAGTTAAACCCATTCTGTATTTCTCATTGATATCTTTACCGATAAATTCTGTTTCTGTTGTTGGCTGTGGGTTTCCACTACCATCAACTACAGTTTTCATTACACCGTCGATTTCAACTTTCTTAACTGCAGCAATCTTGAATTGCCCCATAGCCTTACCTTCAACAGCATAAATTCCAGCACCACCGAAACCACCTAAGTATACTTCATCAACATCAAGATTTTCCATCTTGTTTCTGTTCAAAGCAACATTGTAAGAAACATCCCAAGTAAAGTTTTCTGTCTTAACAGGTGTAAAGTTTAATACAAACTCAATACCCTGATTACGTACATCACCTAAGTTAGCCATCTGAGTTGTATAACCTGATGATGGATCTTTTGGTAGACTGGAAATCAACCCTTCAGTTAAACGATTATAATATGAGAAATCGATACCTAAACGGTTATTGAAGAACTGAGCTTCAACACCCAATTCAAATTCCTTAGTTAACTCATTTTTAAGATCTGGATTACCCAAACGGTTAGAAGCCATATATGAATTAACGCCTCCAATAGGAAATTTAAGATCGTCAATTTTTGGGTAACCTGGATTTGAAGAGAAAGCAGAAACATAACGATCGTAAACTGAATAAGGATCAGCATCGTTACCCGTCATACCATAAGCAGCTCTAACTTTAGCAAAACTTAAGATACCCGTATCAATATCATTATATTTTAAGAAATCAGTAATTAAGAAACTACCTGTAACACCTGGGTAGAAATAATCATTAGCTCCTGTAGGTAGAGTAGACGACCAGTCGTTACGAGCTGTAAGCGTTAAGTAAGCGTAATTTCTAAAACTGAAATCAACATTCGCATAAAGTCCGATCAATCGACGCTTCTCATTATACTGACCTGATACAGAAGGCGCTAAGCTATTACTAAGGTTGTAAAAATTAGGAATATCAATAGAATTAATACTTCCTGACAACCAGTTGTATCTTCTTTCATTTACGTTCAAACCAATAATCGCATTTAAAGTAAAATCTTCATTTAGATTTTGCTTTAAACTTGCCATTAAGTCATGATTCACTTGAGTTCTTGATCTTCTGGTCTCAGCATAACTACCTGGATTTGCAGAACTAGATCCATCATTAGGAGAACCTGGAGCAAATGCGATAATAGCAGTATGTGTTTCTGATCTTGTAGTTTCATAGTCACCACCAAAACGGTAACTCAATTTAATATCATCCGTAAAAGCATAATCAAATTGGAATTTACCAAAAATCTTTTTCTTATCCTGCTCAGCAGCATTCTCATTCAACACATAGTAAGGGTTCACTCCATAAGGGGTGAAATAGTTATCTAGGTTATTGAATTTATTGTTATAATCTTTCAAATCGACAATAGAAATATCATTTGCAGATTCGTATAAAGATCTAAATACAGATGTTCCCTGACCAGAAGCAACCGCTTTAGTTTTCTCAGTGCTGAAGTTAACAGAAGAACTTACAGTTAATTTTCCAGCTTTGTGAGAACCTTTAGTTGCAATGGTATATCTCTTGTATGAATCATTATCTGTTGGGATAACACCATCAACAGAGTTCTGAGACAATGACATAAAGTAGTTGGTCGTTGCATTACCACCACTCAATGAAACTGAATTCTTAACATTTTTACCAGTCTCATAGAAATCACGTACTCTATCTTCCAAAAATACATAAGGTTTAATTTGCTGACTATTATCAACAATATTACCCCAAACACGATCTTTTCCATCATATTCAGGACCCCAGTTACCATTTTCATCAAGAGCTCTGTGACCAGACCATCCCTGACCAAATTGTTTTTGAACATCAGGAAGACGACCGACTTTAGAAAGCGTAACCGAACCGTTGTAAGACACTCTCATCTTACCTTCAGTATCTTTACCTGATTTAGTGGTAATCATGATAACACCATTGGCAGCACGTGAACCGTATAAAGCCGTTGCAGCTGCACCCTTCAACACAGTCATATCTGCAATATCATCAGGGTTAATCGCATTGATACCAGAACCAAAGTCAACTTGTGAATTCAAAGCACTACCTGAACTATTTTGCTCATTGGTGATAGGTACACCATCAACAATATAAAGAGGCTGGTTATTTCCAAAAGAGGAAGCTCCACGAATCATTACATTTTGTGTAGATCCTGGTCCTGGAGCAGTTGAGATATCAACACCTGCAACTTTACCTTGAAGGGCACTCATTGGGTTAATTGCCTGAGATTTTCCAATCTCTTCACCACCTACTGAAGTAGCAGCATATCCAAGTGCTTTCTTCTCACGTGTAACACCCATAGCTGTTACAACAATTTCGTCCATACCAATTGACTCAGACTCCATCACTAAATCGATGATATTTGATTTGATTGGCATTTCAGTGGTTTTCATACCTACAAAGGAAAAAACCAGAATTTCCCCTAATTCTGGAACACTGATAGAATACTTACCATCAAAATCAGTAGTAGTACCAATTGTGGTTCCTTTAATAACAACAGAAACTCCAGGGATTGATAGCCCATCATCTGCTGATGTTACTACCCCTGAAACCTCTCGAGCTTGAGCAAAGACGCTCTGCAATCCTATTAAGCATAGGATTAGCATCGAAACTAGATTTTTTTTCATGAATTTTTAGTTAGTGGTTAATTATTTGCCTTAATAATTGTTAAAACAAAACGATCAAAACTCCAACACCCCACAACAAACAAAACAATCAATCATCTTAATATGCTGCAAATACGGGCTTTTGAATAAGTTTAACAATCATTAAAAGCGAAGCCAAAAGTGTGAAAAAAACTTAAATCGACAAGAAGTATTTGGATTTTCAATAACATCACTAACATAAGTTTGCTATTAATTTTACTTAAAAAACCTTTAAACCAAGAAAAAATCTATTGTATTATGTACATGTGTAAATTCCAGCAACTTAAAACCAAAACTAGACCAACAAAAAGATAAAATACTGAAGCCAAAACCTCTAAGAAAAACTGACTAAACATTAATAAAAGTTAATTTGTCAATAAATAAATAGATTACAATCACAAGGTCCCCATAACCTATGTAAACCACTAAATTCGACATTATAAATAAGCTAGCGTAAGTCGTAAACTAGACCAAACAATTATATTTTAATCATTAAAGCAACTAGTCCCTATTAAATAGGCACAAAAAGAAGTGCTATTCTCATATGGTGAGAATAACACTTAAGTATTATTAAGAGGGCACAAGTTACTATAGAGAGTTATAGTAATTAAAGATTTTAATCACATCAGCTTCCCTACCAAACTTTAACTTATTCTTTTTTACAAAACTCATAACATCCTCTTTTTTGTCAGAAAACAGAGCTAATATCGACTTCTTTTTGGGCTTAAAGAACTCTGCAGCATTATCATTAACACTAACATAGAATTCTTTTTTAATAATATACTTATCCGACTCTTGAGTTTGATAACTACTAACTTCTTTAGCCTTTATAAACTTATTTGTATAATGTTTATAGAACTTAATAGAACCGCCAGATAACAATTCTAAAAAATCCTGGGATAAAGTAGAACCGAAAACGAATTCAGAATAAACGAAAGTATGATCTCCTATTAAAATTGAATCAATTGAGGATTGATTTATGATTTTCATGATTTTCCCATCATGCTTTACATGCATTTCTTTTCCTTTTATAAAATACCTCATGGACACATTGCTAACAACGTGCTTATCATTAAAGTATACAGTGCCATCCGTCCAATCTTTATTGACAAAAAAATCACCTTCGACATTAATCATTTTAGAAAAATTTTCGAAATGCTTTTTATTGACTTCAGAAAAAGCTGTTGTTAAACCAGAATGGACCTGTGAACGCCCAGTTTTATTAAAAACAAACAATACAAAAACAACCAGGGAAACGAGTTTTAATAATCTCATGTTATTATAATTTATTTATTGATTACTAAATAAATAAAAAAAAGGATTACTCAAAACAGAGTAATCCTTTTTTTTAAAATTATAGAATCATATTAATTATCTGTTATCATTTACAGTATCATCAATAAAATCATTAGCATCAATCTCAGCTTGAGGAACTGTTAAGAAGAATCTCTTATCATTTGGCTCTAAAGTAAGATTTACACGATGGTTACCATCACGTACAATACCTCTACCCAAACGCTTAGCATCAAACCACTCAACACCAATTTCAGCATAAAGTTCTTTTCTTCTTTCCAAAAGAATCTCTTCTAGCAAAGCAGCACCTGTGTTAGCAGACTTAACAGCGCTAGGATCACGATCCGATTGTAAAGCGAAAAGTAAGTTATGAGCCGTTGTCTCATCACCATTACGGAAGTTAGCTTCAGCATCAATAAGAACCATTTCAGCTTTTCTCATTAAGTGCATGTCCGAATCAAAAGCAAATACAAATTTATCAGTTATATATTGTCTGTAATCCGTAGCAGGAACTCCATAACCATTCCAAAATTCATTTCTAACATCAGTTGCAGTAAAGTTGCTTACGAATGTATTATTACAGAACATACCGAAATAAGCATCTTGGTTGTGATCAGCAAAAGCATGAGGAGCTATATAGTAATAATTTGACTGATCAGACTGTTGATCCATACTCCACATTACCTCTGAAGCACTAAGATCATTAAATCCACCAGCATAAATAGAAGCATCTAATGCAGCAGCAGCATCACCACCATAAGCAGCGTTAGCAGCAGCTTCAACTTGATCCCAATCTTTATTTAAAGCCATTAAAATACGAGCTTTAAGACCTTGAGCAACACTTTTGTTCATGTAAGACTTATTAATTCTACTATCTGTTAATCCAGCAACAGCATCATTAATATCTTGAATCATGAAAGCTTCATATTCTGCAGGATCAGACATAGGTCCTGCTTCTGTAACTTGCTCCTTATACAATGGAGGTGTTTGTAAACCAGAATCCTTAGAATAATACTCTAAGTACAATTGAAAATAAGCAAATGCACGTAAAGCTTTTGCTTCTGCAATAATAACTGGCTTATCAGCCTCAGCAATTGCTGTACTAGCTGTAACTTCCTTTACAATAGTATTAGCATGATTAATCATCTCATAAAAATACTGCCAAGTTACAGTTACTCTCATTTTAGATGGTGTACGATAAGTATGAGCATAGTCATATAAAAACCAAGTTGGACCAGAAATAATGTCATTAGCTTTTACAGATCTAGCATAATACATTGAGTAAACCCCACCGAAATGAGTATTTCCATCTTCGTACTGACTCCTAAACATTCTATAAATTCCAGAGAAGTATGCTTGCACCCCTTCATTCGAGCCATAAATATCTTGTGCAGTAAGCACATCGGTCGGTTTTGGATCATCAAGATAACCTGAACATCCAAATCCTCCTACCATGATAGCAAAAATTGCTATAAGATTATATATTTTTTTCATTTCTTAATTTTTGTAGGTTAAAATTCTAAGTTAACACCAACTGATACAGTCTTCATAATATTTGAACGACTATCAGTAGTTCCTGCTAAATTTTGCTCAGGATCGATACCTTTTATTGTTGAGAAAGTCAACAAATTATCAGCTTGGAAATAGAAGCGACACTTATTCAGTTTTGTCTTTTTCAAGATAGATTCTGGAAGATTATAACCAATAGTTAAAGCCTTCATTCTTAAATAGTCGTTATCAAATAAGAAACGAGTTGAAGTTCCATTATAACTATTCTCTTCAGAAGTCAACTTAGGTGTATTTGTAATATCACCTTTCTGCTGCCAACGATTCTTAATGTCAACATGTAACTGATAACCTGGACGGTCAAGACTTCCCATTAGTCCTGCATAAGAGTAATCGTAAAGTTGTCCACCAACACTAAAGTTAAATTGAACATTTAAATCGAAATTCTTATACTTGAAATATGAACCAAAACCTCCAGTGAAATCAGGTAAAGAAGATCCTTGGTAATAACGATCAGCTTCATCATAATCATTTGTAGTTTCTCGAGTTACATTACCTTCAGCATCTTCAACATCTGTATACCAAAGAGCTTCACCATTATCTGAATCAACTCCAGCATATTCTTTAATAAAGAAATCATACATAGATTTCCCAACTTTCCACTTCTTAGTACCACTAATAATTTCTTCTTGAGGCAACTTAGTCAACTCATTTTTGTTAGTAGAGATATTGAAAGTTGAAGTCCAGTAAACATCATCAGTATGTACATTTACAGTATTCACAATAAACTCAAAACCAGAGTTTTTAACTGTACCAATATTAGTTGTTACTTTTGTGTTACCCGTAGAAGAAGGTAAAGGCATATCAAATAATAGATCCACAGATTCCTTACTATAATACTCGAAAGAACCAGTTACTCTATTGTTGAAGAAACCATAATCAAGAGCAACATTAAACAAAGCTGTTTTCTCCCACTTGATGTTTTGATCAACGATACCACCTTGAAGAACTCCAGTGTTTTCACCATTGTTCCAACCAGTACCATAAGCTGCATAGTATGGGAAATAACCAATACCTCTGTTATTACCTAGCTCACCATAAGAACCTCTAATTTTCAATAAGTCAATCTTATCAGCGAAACTCTTCATGAAGTTTTCATCAGACAAAATCCAGTTAGCACCAACTGAGTAGAAAGTACCCCAACGGTTATCTTCAGAAAATCTTGAAGAACCATCTCTTCTTGCACTGAAGTCAACAAAATAACGTTGCTTATAGTTATAATCTACACGAGCCATATAAGACTCTAGTCTTTCAGAATTAATATATCCTCCAACAGATTCAGGCACAGTACTACCAGACATTACTTTTACACCAGGTAAAAATCCTGTTCCTTGTGCTGATAAACGATCGTAATTATAATCGTACATTTCAGAGATTAAATCAACTGCAATTGAATGATCTTCGAAGTCTTTCTTATAATTCAATGAGTTTGTAATTGTAGTTGTCTCAGTAATTGTTCTTTCCTGAGAAACACGACCACCTACTGAAGCAGCAGATCCAAACTTATAATGATCATATTCATTAGAATCAAATACATATCTTTCATAACCGAAATTAGTTCTAAAAGAAAGATTCTTATGTAAGTCAAGCTTAAGGAAAGTAGAAGAGAAAAGATTTGAACGCGTGTATAAAATTTCATTTAACAATGAAGACGACACTGCATTTTCACCACCTAACACAGGTCGAACAGCATTTATTGCTTGTCCACTTGCATTACCGTAGTCATACATTTTAGCATTATTTGAATCGTATTTCAAATCACCATTCGCATCTCTTTGGTAAATAGGATAAATATTAGCAACAGAGTTAGCCCACTGCATAATACTCGTGTATGAGTTACCAGATTGATTTGGGTAATTCTGAATAGATTTAGAAAAAGATGAATTAGTACCCATTTCCATCCAGTCTCTTAACTTTGCTTTTAAGTTAATACGTCCTGAATATCTTTCAAATTCTGACTCAATAATAGCACCTTCTTGCTTAAGGTAGTTACCATTAATAAAGTAAACAACATTATCACTACTACCATTAACACTTAAATCATACTCATTATAGAATGCATTATCATTTGATAAAGCATCATACCAATCAGAATCATATTTAAGGTTTGCTCCAGATACAATTTCACCATCTGCTCCAACTGGGTTTGCAGTATCATATGGGTTGTAACCAAGATTTGTAATCAAACTATTAGTTGCTGTTTGCCCAGCAGTTGCAGCATCAGCACCACCAGTAATTGCACCGTTCCTAAGAGCTTCCCAAGAATACTTCATATAATCTTCAGCACCAACATAGTCATATAAATCAACAGCAGCATTAGAAACACCAGCTCTTGCATTAATAGAGATAGTTGCATCTTTCTTAACATACTTACCTCCTTTAGTTGTTATCAAGATAACACCATTAGAGGCTCTTGAACCATATAATGCAGATGCAGAAGCATCTTTCAAAACATTAATAGTCTCAATCTGAGAAGAACTGATTGAGTTTAAGTTACCTGAAAATACAACACCATCAACAACAATTAGTGGATCAGCAGAAGCATTCACAGAACCAACACCTCTAATACGAATCGTTGGATTCTCACCAGGCTGTCCACCAGACGTTAAAATATTAACACCAGGAGCAGCACCTTGAATTGAACTAATAGGAGAAACAGCAATTTGATTTTCCAAAACCTCAGCCCCAACACTAGTTACAGCACCAGTAAGTGCTCTCTTATTCTTGGTACCATAAGCTACAACAACGACTTCATCCACACCAATTGACTCAGACTCCATTACCATATTGATAACATTAGAAGTAATTGCTACCTCTATTTTTTTCATCCCTACAGCTGAAAAGACAAGAATCTTTCCATCAGCAGGAACACTAATAGAATACTTCCCATCGAAATCAGTGGAAGTACCTATGGTTGTACCTTTTACAATTACAGAAACTCCAGGAACAGACATGCCATCTTCGGCTGATGTCACGACCCCTGAAACTTCTCGACTTTGAGCGAATACGCTCTGTAATCCTATTAAACACAGGATTAACATCGAAAATAGACTTTTTTTCATAAATTTTTAGTTAGTGGTTAATTAACATTTATTTACACTCAGAAAACATTAGTATTCATTTCCAACTATGACGAAAACCATGATTTTATCGTGCCAATGCCCTAACAATCCGCTCAAAAGCCTTTCTACATGGGGGCTAGACCATTTCAAGAGACTAACAGATTGAAATAAGCAATACCAAAAGTGTGAAAAAATATTAAATAATCAAAGTATTATCACGAACAATACTCTGGTATTATATTAATAATAAAATGAAAGCAAGGCACTTCATAATCGACATAACAAAAGCTTTAGCATAGCATAATGTTTCTACAAGCCAGATATACAAGTTAATCTATGTTAAAATATGTGTTTTAAAATCATGAAATAATCACAACTAAAAACATGATTCTCATGTCTAATTTTTATTTAAATTTGTATTTAAATTCAAACTAAATAAGAAAGATAAGTCATGGCTTATATTATAGATCTAAAAGGAAAATCTCCAAAAATGGGGAAAGATTGTTTCCTTGCACCTAATGCAAGTGTTATTGGAGAAGTTGAAATGGGAGATGGATGTAGCATCTGGTTCGGAGCGGTACTTCGAGGTGATGTACATTACATTAAAATCGGCAACAACGTAAACATTCAAGATAATGCAACAATACATGCCACCTACCAAAAATCACCAACAAATATTGGTAACAATGTATCCATTGCTCACAACGCTGTTGTACATGGCTGTACAATTAAAGACAATGTTTTAATAGGTATGGGTGCGGTCGTACTGGATGATGCTATTATTGAATCGAATTCAATTATTGCTGCAGGCGCCGTTGTTACAAAAGGAACCCATGTAGAATCTGGAAGCGTATATGCAGGCTCCCCAGCTAAGAAAATAAAAGAGTTAAGTCCAGACTTGCTTGAGGGTGAAATCAATCGTATAGCCAATTCGTACGCCATGTATGCAAGTTGGTATGAGTAAACCATTAACAATAGGTGATGTACGATTAATAATTCTTAAGCGTACATCACTAACTTAAAGTGATGTGTTGGGCTTTTAGGTCTCGTTTTAAAAATACACCTGCCTTTTCTTCAAAATCAGCAACAGATTCCGTCGTAAAAAACTTAAGCACGCCTTCTTTCGAACAAACATGATCTATCTCAGGGTGACGTTCTAAATAATCAATTAAACTTCTTGCAACTATCTCCCCTTGTGAAATTAACTGAATATGTTTCGGCAAAAAAGATTCTATTGCTTTATTCAAAATTGGGTAATGCGTACAAGCCAAAATAATTGTATCAATTTGCTTACCTTTTGACATTAATGAGTCAATATGTTTTTTAATAAAATAGCGTCCCCCTTCATTATCAAACTCTCTATTCTCGACTAAAGGCACCCAAGTTGGACAAGCTTCCTGAAAAACGGTAAAATCCGGATACAATTTTGCCATTTCCATTAAGTAGGATTCTGACCTCACAGTACCAAGCGTCCCCATAACTCCTACATGCTTGGTTTTACTCAAGACTCCCAACTGTTCAACACTCGGACGAATAACGCCTAAGACTCTCCTATTAGGTGCTATACGAGGCAAATCTCTCTGCTGAATCGTTCGCAGAGCTTTAGCTGACGCGGTATTACAAGCTAAAATAACCAACTGACAGCCCATAGAGAATAATTTTTCGACTGCTTGGAGAGTATATTGATAGATAACGTCAAAAGATCGCGTACCATAAGGTGCACGGGCATTATCTCCTAAATAAATAAAATCATAATCAGGCATAAGCTTAACCAATTCGTCGAGAATAGTTAAACCGCCATAACCAGAGTCAAAAACGCCTATGGGTTGTTTAGTAGAAGAAAGATCGTTCAAGATATTATTCATCAGATTATAAATACTTAATAAAAAAAAACTCACCTAATGATACAAAAAAAAGGTAGAACTTATCACTAAGTCTACCTTTTAATATTTTCATCTGCCAAGGCAAGTGTGTCTATTGGATACCCAATTTTGTTTTCACAAGTGGCATAATATCAATACTAGATGATGAATTAAACAAAACAACACCCGTACTAAGATCTAAAACATAAGTAAAACCATTCTCTTCACCAACTTCCTGTATAGCTTTAGAAGCTTTATCAAAAATTGGTTTCAACAACTCTTGTCTAGTTGTTTGGATTTTATTTTGTGCAAATTGATCAAAAGTTTGCATACGATTCTGTAAATCCTGAATGGCCTTTTCTCTATCAGCACGTATAGCATCAGACAAAGTCTCTCTTTCCGCTACATACGCTTCAACTAGTTTCTGATATTCAGCTTGCATCGCTTTAATCTGAGTATCGAATTCTTTAGCTTTTGTTTCAATTTGCTTCTGCGCCATATCTTTCTCAGGCATAATCGCTAGAAGCTTAGAAGAATCAATATGACCTAACTTAAGTGTCTGAGCAAAAGTATTAGCGCTTGTTAAAAGCACTACGGCTAACAAAGTAACTTTTAAAATTCTTTTCATTTGGTTTCTTTTTAGATTTGAAGTTGAACAAGCAATTAAATTACTCAACCAAATTCATCGTTTTATTGTTTGTTTACTCTTATTCCTAATTTATAAAGGACCTTATCACTAAGGTCGAACTTATTATTACTGTAGATGATTGTTGGTCCATTAGCTTTATCAATAATCATTCCATAATCCCCAGCCTTGGCTATCTCTTTGATTGCCTCGTATATATCATCCTGAATTGGACGAACCAAATCCTGCTTTTTTTTATAAAGAGCCCCGTTCTGTCCAAAATACTGATTCTGCAATTTTTGAGCCAAAGCTTCTTTTTCCAGAATTTCCTTTTCTTTTTTAGTTCTCAACTCAGGAGATAAGAACACCTGATCTTTACGCAATTTAGCATGTAAATTCTTAATCTCGAGATAAACACTTTCGATTTCTGATTGCCATTTCGCAGAAAATTCATTCAATTGATCTTGCGCAGTTTTATAATCTGGCACATGGTCAAGTATATATGATGTATCAACAAATCCATATCGCTGTTGTTGTGCATTAAGACTTAAAGCACTAAACAGGAAAAAGCTTAAAACACATATCCAATACTTCATCATAATATTTGCTTGATTAAATGATCTTGTAAATAGAAATTAATGACACTTAAGTCTATTTTTTTTGAACGTATCGAATTTACTAATTATAAATTTAAAAGAAATAAACTTAACAGTAATTTTTAACCAATTAAAATTAGTTAAAACTGCTGACCAATTACGAAATGGAACTGACTTCCATTCTCTCCAGGTCTAGCTGCTTCATCAAACCCGTAAGCCCAATCGATACCTAACAATCCAAACATAGGCAAGAAAATTCTCATACCAACACCAGCAGAACGCTTAACATTGAAGGGTTGAAAATCTTCAAATTCATACCAAGCATTACCTGCTTCAGCAAAAGCTAAAGCATAAATAGTGGCCGATTGACTTAAAGATAATGGATAACGAACTTCAGCTGTGAATTTTGAGTAGATATTACCCCCCAAACGCTGTCCACTTTCAGCAATTGGTGTTAATGTTCCATTACCATATCCACGTAAACCAATATTATCGCTACCGTACATTGAATATCCTGACATACCATCACCCCCTACTTCAAAACCTTCGAAAGGTGAACGCTTATCTTTATTGTAATGACCTAAGTAACCAAACTCAGCTCCTGTATATAAAACTAACTTATCAGTCTTATTCAAGATTGGTGAAAACATTTTCCCTTTAAATACCCACTTATGATATTCAATCCATTTGTACTTTTCCTGCTGATCCCTATCGCTATTCGTTAGTCGAGAATAATTTACATTATCGAATAAAGAATAAGGAGGTGTTATTTTCATACTTAATGAAAATGAAGAACCACTTCTTGTATATAAAGGATTATTAATAGAACTTCTGGATAAAGTTGTTGTGAAACTGAAGTTATTCGATGTTCCATCATGAATGAGATAATACTGCCAATCTTTTAATCGATAATTCTGATAGCTTATCTCGTTATGTAATGTAAAAAAGTCATCAGGCCATTTCAATCGTCTTGCCAAACCAACACTCATACCCAGAACCTCCTGTTGCTGATCGGTATTGGGCTGATTATTATTATAATACTGACTATACGAACGACTATATCCTGATTGTTTTGAGTAATAGAAAGAAGTACTCAATGAAGTCGGTTTCTTGCCACCCAACCAAGGTTCTACAAATGAAACGCTGTATGAACTATAATATGAGCCATTCGTTTGTGCACGAATACTTAAGGTTTGTCCATCACCTGTTGGCAGTGGGCTCCATGCTTCTTTATTAAAGATATTACGGATAGAAAAGTTTGAGAATTTCAAACCTACAGTCCCAATAATCATACCAGCACCCCAACCTCCTGAAAGCTCAATCTGGTCGTTAGCTTTTTCTTCCAACTCATAATTTATATCAACCTTTCCACTTTCTGGCTTAGGCTTAATATCAGGGTTTATCGCTTCAGGATCGAAATGCCCCAACTGAGCTAATTCACGTACTGAACGAATAATATCTTTTTTACTGAACAATTCGCCTGGATAGGTATAAAGCTCTCTTCGAGCAACATGTTCATGCGTTTTTGTATTCCCAATAATATTTACTCTGTCGATATAGGCTTGTTTTCCCTCAACAATACGCATTTCTATATTAATTGAGTCCGTACCTACAACCGTTTCAACAGGATTTGCATTAAAGAATAAATAACCATTATCTAAGTAAAGATTACTAACAGCATCATCTTCAATCGTCAACCTCTTATCCAATAAAGTTTTATTATAGGTATCACCCTTTTTTAGGTTTAAAACCTGGTCAAGAACGAATGAATTATAAACGGTATTACCAACCCAAGTTACGTCATTAAAATAATACCGATTCCCTTCTTTATACTTTAGGTAAATATCTACACGATCATCCTCAACTATAACAAGACTATCAGAAATAATCAAGGCATCACGAAAACCTTTTTCATTAAACTTCTCGATCAAAGTAATTTTATCTTCTTCCCATTTCTCTTCGATATATTTAGAAGATTTAAGGAAGTTCTTGAATCTCTTTTCCTTCGTATTCTTGATAAATTTCTTAATTTTCTTTGTTGTAAACGCATTATTTCCTTCAACAAAAATATTTCGAACTTTTATCTTATTGCTTCTATCAACTATAATATCCAGAATAATACTATTCTCTTCATCAGTAGCATCTCGCTGAACAATATTAACTTCAGTATTATAAAAACCTTTCTCCTTAAAATAGTCCTTAACGACGATCTCTGTATTGTTAAGTAAGAAATCAGTCACTTGAATCCCCTTCTGAAGTTTCAACTTCTCCTTAAGTTTTGTCGTTTCACTTTTTGAAAGCCCCCCATAGTTTACGCTAGATAAACGTGGTCGTTCTTGAAGATGAATATTCAAAAAAATCTTCTTTCCAATAAGTTTAGTCGCAGAAACATTAATATCCGAAAATAGACCTTGCTTATATAATTTTTGGATACCCTTAGTGATTTGTTCTCCAGGAACATCAAGTTGTTCTCCAGCTTTCAATCCAGCAATTCGTATCAAAACATCACTTTCGAGATGTTTAATACCTGAAACAGTGACACCACCGATTTCATATTTCTGGGGTGAAGCATAGTCCACCGTAGGATTGTAAATAGTATCGGCTTCTTGTGCAAAAGTGCTTAAACTTATAAGAAGAGAAAAGAGGAAAGTTAATCGCTTAATCATTATCTAATTGAATAGTTAATTCTTACTTATTATTTACTTGCTCACTAATTTTACCAAAACGTCTTTCTCTATTTTGATAGTCTAAAATTGCTTTACATAGCTCATCCTTATTAAAGTCTGGCCAAAACAACTTTGTAAAATAGAATTCAGAATAGGCAATTTGCCACAACAAAAAATTACTAATTCGGTGTTCACCACTAGTCCGAATTATCAATTCAGGATCAGGTATTCCCTTTGTTGTAAGATGATTTTCGAACAAAGATGCGTCAATATCTTCAATTGAAAGTTCGCCATTTTTTGTTTTAAGAGCTATTTGCTTTACGGCATCAACAATTTCCCATCGAGCACTATAGCTTAATGCTAATACCAAAGTTAAACCTGTATTCACTTCGGTTTTTTCAATTGTCCCATCTAATTTTAACTTCACCTCTTCGGGCAAAGTCCCTAGATCTCCAATTGCTTTTAATCTCACATTATTCTTCATAAGAGTTGGGGTCTCATGATCGATGGCATCAACAAGCAACGACATCAAACTTAAAACCTCATCTTTAGGACGGTTCCAATTCTCAGTAGAAAAAGCATAGAGTGTCAGATAAGATATACCAAGTTCAGCGGCAGCTTCTACTGTTTGTCGAACGGCTTCAACACCATTCTGATGACCAACAACACGATGTTCGCCTCTCTCCTTTGCCCATCGACCATTACCATCCATGATAATAGCAATGTGCTTAGGTAATCTTTCTTTTATGATCTTATCAGTAATCGACATATATTATTTTACTATTCTATCATATGCATGACATTGCAGATCGTTAAAGAGTTGCAATGTTAATGTTACACCTAAAAATGATATCCAATCATCATTGTGAAACTTATTAGCAATATTTAATTTATTCGGATCACTCAATCCATCCAAATCATCGGTAAAAGTCTTTTTAAACGACCACTCAACAGCGGCTGTCCAGCGTTTCCCGATTAAGTATTTACATCCTACTCCCATAGGAATAGCAAATGATGAAGTCGTACTACTTGATGATACATACGACAAACCGCTTGTAATATAGGGAGAAAAACGTTTTGCCCTACTCGATAATGGCACTAAGAAAGGTTGAAAATTAAATTCCATCTGTATGGAAAAGTCAACCAATTCTGTTTCAAAGGATGCTGCTCTTGATTGTTGATATTTATTATCAAAGTCGAGATCATTAGCCTTTAAATTTCCAAAACTTAAACTTGTTCTCAAAGCATATCTTGGTCCCATATTATAACGATACATGAAACCTAGCGTTGGCGAACTTGAATAAAGTTGTTTATTAGGGTTAATATCTCCCAGATAATAATTGGTTCCTGCAATAATTCCGACATCAGATGAATTCTGAGCAAGAACTGAGTGACCAACAAAAAAGAATAATATCCCTAAAATAAATTTATACATGAAAAACTCGTTTATATAACTTAATCCTTCTTATTCGAACATAAGATGCGCTAAGTTTCGAATATTATTCAATCATAAGCTACAAAAGTAGCATATAATCTGAAAAAACCTCGGGTCTTAACAAAAATTAACCGCGGTTTACAAATGTTTTCACCAGCCCCTAAAAGCTAGCTAATTACGCTTATCAACACCCCACATTAGCTTGTTACGGAGTGTGCTATAAAAAGAATGAGTTTTTAATTTCAGCACCTTAATTTTAAAATCAGCTTTACTTATTTTCAATTCATTTAAAGCTTCAAAACTGACCGATCTTGAATCCAAAGAAGCCAGATAACTGTCACTTCGACCTTCAACTTTCAGAGTTATCTCTTGATGATTTGGAACCACAATAGGGCGCACCGTCAGGTTATGTGGGGAGATTGGAGAAATTACAAAATTTTGTGTGTTGGGAATCAAAATAGGTCCTCCCACACTCAAAGAATAAGCGGTTGAACCCGTTGGAGTAGCAATTATTAATCCATCAGCCCAATACGAATTCAGATATTCACCATCGATATAAGTATGAATCGTAATCATCGAGGCTGAATCTTTCTTGTGAACCGTAAACTCATTTAAAGCATAATTAAAATCCTTAAATAAGCCATTATCTTTAGTTTGAACCTTTAGCAAGGTTCTTTCTTCAATCGAATAATTACCATCGAAAATATCTGAGATAGCTGCAGGGATTTCTTCACGAGCAATATCGGCCATGAAACCCAGTCGTCCACTATTAACACCCACAATTGGAATTCCGGAATCCTGTACCACTGTTACTGCGTCAAGAAAAGTACCATCCCCACCAATACTAAAAAAGTAATCTACCGCTTTATCCAAATCAGCATGTTGAGAAAAAAACTCAGTTACATCTGGTGTGAAATCCAATTTATTTACGATAAAATCGTACAAGGGACGATAAATACAAAGTTCAATTTTATGAGAATTAAACTCATTTAAAATTAATTTAAAGCTATCTAGAAAATCTTCACTAAACTGCTTCCCAAACAGGGCTACCTTCATGTTGTTTTTTAATATAGTAAATGTTCAAAATAAATGAATAGAGCTAAAACTCAACATCAATTTTTAATTACAATAACTTGTATTATAATTTATTCACAAATATAAGGGAATAGAGAAGCTAAACAAGATTATGGAGCTTTTGAATCACATTAATTAAGTGTTCAAAAATTTCATAAAAGAATTATAACGATCAAAAAGTAAATCTTGCATATCATCATTTCTTAGGTAAGATGATTTAATGACATAATCGTAACGATGGAGAGTCTGAATAATAGATGTTAAATTAGTCTCATTTATCTTGATGGTTAGTTCAATTTTACGAGAAGTATCTGAGGATTTAATATATAAACTCAAAATTTTCGCATCATTACCTTCCACAATTTGAGCAATTTCACTGAGAGAATAATCAATAGAATTCAATTCTAAAACGATAATACCACCAGGTTCACTCACTGCAAAAATCTTATCGACGTATTGCATCAAATCACTTAAGGTGATCAAACCTAAATATGTTTCATCCTCTAAAAGAACAGGAATCACTGTTAGTTTAAGATGCGAGACCTTTTCAATTACATCATAAATATGCTGGTCTTGAGTCACAAAAGGACTAAATAAAGACAATTTTTGTTTTCCGATAGGTTCTTCAACCTGATTTAAATCGTAAATATCATTATCTGACAGAAGCCCAATAAATTCATCGCCTCTCACAATAGGAAGATGAGAAACCTTAAATATTTCCATCCAATTAAGAGCTTGAAGCCCTGTGTCAGACTCTCGCAAAACCGGAACAACATCAGAAATTAAATCTTTTGCAATCATATTAGGTTTTTTTTCAAGGAAATACTTCTAATTTTGTCTTTAATCAGAAACCAATAATAGTACAAATTGTGAGTTTAATTCTAACAACTCAATTATTCATACATAAAATGACTAGACTTAGTGTAAATATAAACAAAATTGCAACATTAAGAAACGCCCGAGGTGGCAATACGCCCAATGTTTGCAAAATGGCTACCGACTGTGAAAGATTTGGTGCAGAAGGCATCACAGTTCATCCTCGTCCGGACGAGCGCCACATACGTTATCAAGATGTATTAGATCTTAAAAAGATTGTTACAACTGAATTTAATATTGAGGGATACCCAAATAAAGAATTTATTGATTTGGTATTAAGCGTAAATCCAGATCAGGTAACTCTAGTTCCAGATCCACCAGAAGCGATAACTTCTAATGCAGGCTGGGATACAGTAAACAATAAGGATTTTCTAATTGAAGTGATTTCTATATTCAAAGCCGCTGGCATTCGCACATCAATTTTTGTAGACACAAATCTTAAAAATATTGAAGGTGCTAAAGAAACAGGGACTGACAGAATCGAACTTTATACTGAACCTTTCGCAACAGACTTTCCAAATAATCCTAAAGAATCTGTTCGTTTATTCACCATTGCAGCTGAAAAAGCACATGAATTAGGATTGGGTGTGAATGCAGGGCACGATTTGAGCCTTGAGAACCTAAAGTTCTTCAACGAAAATGTACCTAATCTTGCTGAAGTTTCAATCGGACACGCTTTAGTTGCTGATGCCTTATATTTTGGAATGGAAAACACGATTCAAATGTACAAGCGTCAATTAAAATAAAACAAAATCATTTGATGTGAAGGTGTAAATCTTCACATCAAATATTTTTCTCACCTACACACTGCCATGAAACTCAATTACAAGAAACTTGGCGAGGGACCAGCCCTTATAATTGTTCATGGCTTATATGGAAGCCTGGACAATTGGCTAAGTGTAGCCAAGGAGTTATCTCAAAATTTCGAGGTCTTTTTAATCGACCAACGAAATCATGGCAATTCACCGCATGCTGACTCGCACACTTATTCAGACCTAAAAAATGATCTTCTGGAATTTATGGACGATCAACAAATAGATAAAGCTGTTCTTTTGGGTCATTCTATGGGTGGTAAAACGGTCATGTTTTTTGCTATTGATCATCCAGAAAGAGTCAGCAGCTTGCTTGTTGTTGACATTGCACCGAAAAACTACAGCAAAATCTCTGACTACGCACCTCAAACCATCAATCACGAACATCTTGTTTCCGTTATTCTGAATATGGATTTAACTCCGTTTAATTCACGAACTGAAATCAATCTCGAACTTGCTAAACAAATCAAAAGCGAGAAGGTCAGACAATTTCTTCTGAAGAATCTTAAACGGAATGAGGACAAACGCTTTGGGTGGAAATTGAATATTAAAACAATCAGCGACTACTTACCACAAATAATGGATGGAATTGATGAAAGCTCTTTTTTGAAAGGTAAAGGAATTACGGGGTTCCCTGTTTTATTCATAAAAGGCGAGGAATCGAATTATATCTGTGATAACGACCACAAGCCTATTCGAAGCATTTTTCCCTATGCTGAAATTACCAGCATTCCTAAAGCAGGACATTGGGTACATGCTGAACAGCCAGATTTACTTGTAAAAACAATCAACTACTTTGTTTTGGAATAGAACTTAATCCGGCTCTTTTAGGTTCGTTCGAGTATCTATACTCGAATATCGAGTATGCAGACACACTTGCTATTAAAAAAATTGGCACCCACCCTACTTCGAGGCACGAAAATCGAGTATCGAAGCACAGTATAGCTTAAAAACATTAACATCAATCGTGCATCGAGCCTCGATTTATCCTAAAAGTTTTGACAAAAAGCCTAAAGAATTAATGTTAAATATAATATACCAAAGAGCCGAATAGAATTAGATTCTATTCGGCTCTTTTAAATATGTATTCGAAAATATAATATTACCAAGTAATCTTATAAGTGAAAACTGTTTTGGCTTGAATATTATATCGCTTGTTACTCGAATTAATAGGGTCAATATTATCTTCATATTTGAGACCAGATATTCTAATAAAATAATTTTCCCCGATATTCATTTTGTTCACATCCAAAGGTATTTCAGCACCAATACTCTGTGAAATTTCCAATGATTTATCAGCTCCTGACTCTGCTGGCTGAAGGTAACTTCTAAACAAAACTGGCACCGTGTTCGATTTAGATGATAATATCTCAATTATATAAAACACATCCTTACCGTCAAGAGCCTTCCACTCAACAGTAACATCTGTAGACCCAACAGGTTTGACAAATTTAACCTTAGTATAATCCAGCTTTTCTAACTTATATTCAGATAAATCTTCGTCTAATTTGAATTTTTCATTTGCCTTAGTTCTCAAATAGAAGCGAATCTTTTTAGCTCCCTCAAAACCATCTAAGTAGCGACTCAAACCCTCATCTGAAAGCACAAAAATCTTATCATTAATATAATTTTCAGATTTTATCAATTCTTCTTGTTTGTTTAAACTTTGCATTGCAACTACCTCTTCAAGATTAGAACCTGTCACTTCATAATCCACTCTATAATCTGCCTTAAAAACATTATCTACTAAACGCAAATCATTTACAATATAGGCATCCGCTGTTACATCTTCGAACCCCTCAATTGAGGTTGTATATTCTCTTCTCCCTGAGCTACTATTTAATTTTAGGAAATCTGTTGTAGAACCCGACTGAATAAACCATTTTTGTGTCGTTGAACCTTCCACTGAATTATCAACTATTTCGAGTACATCGTCAATTAAACTCCAAGTTCCTACATTTTCATCACGTCTACCACTATATTGCTGACGTTTAAGCATTCCTCCACTTTCAAATCGATATGCAATTACCGCATCGTCATTTTCATAGCTTTTAGATAAGTAAGGGTTTGAATACCACATCTTATTAACTAAATCTTTTTGTTCAAAATCTATTTCTATATCTCCTCCTCCACTACTTCCTCCACATGAAGTCATAATCAATGAGAGAGCAGATACAGTAAAAATCCCTAAACTTTTAAATCCTATTTTTTTCATCGTTCTATTTTAATTTTAGCTTTTAAACTAAGACTGATTTCAATTTCATTACTCCAAACACGAAACTAAGCAAAATATTGCACAGATTATGATACTAAATCAATACCCTCTCGAAATTTACTTCAGGGATCAGATCTTCACCTTTGTATCGTAAAAATAATTGAGCGGTTGCCAAAATATCCTTTTCACAATAAATAGCAATACGTTCCAAATCATCTTCCCCCCAATAAACCTGACCAACCATCGATCCATCAATATCATCTTTGGGTGTTGGAATATTGAAAACTTCACATAACAGAGCCAATGAGGTATAATGCTTATAATCGCCAAATTTCCATAGCTCCATGGTATCTATAAACCTGATCTCCCAAGGTTTTTTTCCAGCAATATTTAATGCGTTAGGCAGTTTCAATCCATTAATCAACATTCTGCGTGCGATATAAGGAAAATCGAATTCTTTCCCGTTGTGAGCGCAAAGATTCTTTCTTGGCTTTGAGCAAAAACGATCAAGCATTTCTCTAAAATCGGCTAATAATTGCTTTTCATCGTGACCGTAGTATGATTTCACTATAAAATGTTTTCCATCTCCTTTTTTAACAATCACACCAGTTGAAATACACACGATTTTTCCAAACTCAGCGTATATTCCTGCCCTAGGGTAGACATCTGAAGCCGTTTGCTCTTCGCTTCTAAAATAATTTGATTTTTTCTCCCACAAGTCTTGCAACTTGGGACTAACTTTATCGAAATCGGCTTCACCTGAAACCGTTTCAATATCGACAAAAAGTAAATCTTCTATCTTAATATCATCAAGCATAGTCAATAATTTATCATAAATGAAGATTAAATCTATAAAAAAAGGAGATCATAACAAAATCTCCTTCACAAACCCTGATTTCATCATAGGTTTCAAATCTTTTACGTTTACGAAGTATCCTCAGAGTTTATTTCGTACTTTCTCTACACCTACTTCGTATCAAGACTGGATGCACCCAGACCTGTTCTATGCTTGATCCAGGCTTGTTCCGCACCTGACACGAATCAACCTTTAAATAAAAATCTAAACACTTACCTTAAGGTTCTTTTGAATAAACTGAGTCAGAATATCAATAGCAACATGATTATTTCCCCCTTGAGGAACAATGATATCGGCATAACGTTTGGTTGGCTCAATAAATTGCAAGTGCATAGGTTTTAATGTATCCTCGTAGCGAGCTAAAACTTTATCTACCGAGCGGCCACGTTCAACAATATCGCGCTTGATAACACGATTCAATCTGTCATCGGCATCACAATCAACAAATACTTTAATATCCATTAGATCGCGCAATTCAGGCTGAGTTAAAGCCAAAATCCCCTCAATAATTACCACTTCTGTTGGTTGCACAGGAATCGTTTCTTCCGAACGAGTACAAGTTAAATATGAATAAATAGGTTGCTCAATAGCAAGACCCGTTTTCAATTGCTTTAAATGCTCTTGCAAAAGTTCGAATTCAATTGAATTTGGATGATCAAAATTGATTTCCTGACGCTTCTCTAATGGCAAATGACTACTATCTCGGTAATAGGAATCTTGAGGCAATACAGCAACCTCTCCTTTAGGTAAACGCTCAATAATCTTTCTCACAACGGTCGTTTTACCCGAACCTGTACCTCCTGCTATTCCAATTATTAACATGTGAAATGGTATTTAAATCAAATATTATAAATTTGCACTAATTTTGCAGTGCAAAGATATAAATTTTATGCTGAGTTTTATCCTTCAATAAATTGCTCTAAGTCGTCACTCTTAGTTTAAATATCAAATTGATTTGAGAATTTAACTTGGTTAAAATAGTCTCAACAATACCGATCATTTATTTTATTAGATCAAATATATTACATCTAAACCACATATTACAAATTAGTCTTTATGAACTTATATCCTTTAAAATTCGATCCAATTCCTAAAGTAAAAATTTGGGGAGGAAACCGTTTAAACAAAACATTAAACAAAGAATTCAATACTACTGACAAAGTAGGTGAAAGTTGGGAAATATCAGGTTTAGAAGGTGACCTTTCTCTTGTGAAAAATGGTTTTCTTGAAGGAAACGATTTGGAAGAACTCATTGAGGTTTATATGGGTGAATTGGTTGGAGACAAGGTATACGACCAATTTGGTCTCGAGTTCCCATTACTCATTAAATTTATAGATGCTAATGAGAACTTGTCCATTCAGGTTCATCCAGATAATGAATTTGCTCTTGAAAAGCACAAGGCTTATGGCAAAACTGAGATGTGGTATATTATTGAAGCTGAAAAGAACTCTGAACTTCTCATCGGTTTTAATCAGCCGATAGATAAAAACCTATTTCTAGATGCCATTCAGAATGGTAGCTTACCAGATATCATTAATAAAGAGAAAGTAGAAGCGGACACTTGCTACCTGATTCCTGCTGGTAGAATTCACGCCACTGGGAAAGGTGTTCTCTTTGCCGAAATACAACAAACATCAGACATTACTTATCGGATATACGATTGGGACAGATGTGATGCGGAAGGACAGGCACGTGAACTTCATCTTGATTTGGCAAAGGAAGCATTGGATTATACATTTGAGAAAAAGTATAAAACCGATTTCGAGCATAAAATCAATGAAACTTCAGATTTAATAAAGTGTCCATTTTTCACCACCAATATAATCGAATTCAACAAACCTATTGAAAAAGATTACTTCACACTGGATTCATTTGTGATCTATATCTGTTTAGATGGGCAATGTGATATTCAAATTGAAGATGAAGAATCTGTTTCATTAACAAAGGGTGAAACCGTACTAATACCTGCTAGTTTAAAGAATTTGACTTTAGCACCTAAGCTGAACACAAAACTACTTGAAGTATTTATTCAATAAGTAAAAGTTGATTTACATACTAGAAAATCAGTAACTCTTCATCGAAATAGAAGAGTCAATCAATATATATGAAATCACTATTTCGATTAAGCTAGTTTCTGACTAACTTTGCCCGGTAAAAAAAATATAAAACATGAAGGTCAATACAGCCGAATTTATTATTTCGAACAGCGACATAACCAGATGCCCTAAAGCAAATATGCCAGAGTATGCTTTTATTGGACGTTCGAATGTTGGGAAATCATCCCTGATTAATATGCTAACCAATCACAAAGGTTTAGCTAAAATTTCAGGAAAACCCGGAAAAACCCAACTCGTGAATCATTTCCTTATCAATAAGGAATGGTATTTGGTTGACCTTCCTGGATATGGTTATGCAAAAGTTTCGAAAAACCTTAAAAGTGGTTTCAGTAAAATTATTTACAGCTATATCGAAAGTCGTGAAAATCTTCTTAACCTTTTTGTTTTGGTTGATGCTCGTCATGACGCGCAACAAATCGACCTCAACTTTATGGAATGGTTGAATGGGAAAGGTATCGCCTTTTCTATCATCTTTACAAAGGCTGATAAGCTCACCAAAAGAAAACTGGCCGATAACATTGAAGCTTATAAACAGCAAATGTTAGTGAGATGGGAAGAGATGCCACCTTATATTATCAGTTCCTCATCATCCGGAATGGGACAAGAAGAAATTTTAAATTTCATAGAAGAAACCAATAAGATTGTCAGCTTCTAAAAAAAATAACCAAAAGAAGATTTCCATCCGAGATCTTCTTTTTTCATTATAAACAGCAATCAATTAAGTCGTTCAATTACAAGAGAACAAATACAATATTTGCGTTCTTATTTTTATTAAAAACTAGTTTATATTCTTAAATTTGCACCATCGTTATCTTAGTGCAAATTATAGAATTCCAAACAATTCAATAATTATTGCACTAATGTCACTTACAACATCAGTAAAAAACAGCCAAATTATGAATGCCCCAATTAAAATTTTCGCAGGTTCAAAGAGTGAAAAATTAGCAGCCCAAATTGCTAAAGCCGCCGGACTAGAGGTCGGTAATTCAAGTATCGTCAACTTTAGTGATGGTGAATTTGAGGTTGCTTACGAAGAAACTGTTCGTGGAGCTCACGTGTTTATCGTTCAATCTACTGTTCCTCCTGCTGACAACTTGATGGAACTTTTAATGATGATTGATGCTGCCAAGAGAGCCTCAGCTTATAAAGTTTGTGCCGTAATGCCGTATTTCGGATTTGCTCGCCAGGACAGAAAAGATCGTCCTAGAGTCGCTATCGGGGCAAAACTAGTCGCTAACTTATTAATGGCTGCTGGTGTAGACCGTGTTATGACTATGGATCTACATGCTGATCAGATTCAAGGATTCTTCGATATTCCAGTTGATCATCTTTATGGGTCATCTGTCATATTGCCTTATCTTAAGGAGTTAAATATTGAAAACCTTGTTATTGCTTCTCCAGACATGGGAGGTAGTAAAAGAGCAAATGCATATGCTAAATATTTAAATGCTGGTCTTGCAATTTGCCACAAAAGAAGAGAAAAAGCGAATGTCGTTGGTGAAATGACAGCTATAGGTGATGTTGAAGGTATGAATGTGGTTATTGTTGACGACATGATTGACACGGCAGGTACCATTGCAAAAGCTGCCAACATGCTTAGAGAAAAAGGAGCACTAAGCGTTAGAGCCGTTGCTTCGCATGCTGTTCTTTCAGGACCAGCTAACGAAAGAATTGACGAATCGGAACTTTCTGAGGTCCTTTTCACTGATTCTATCCAGTTGGATGGTGTTTCACCTAAGATTAAAACATTAACGATTGCTGACATTTTTGCAAAAACTATCCTTAATGTTTATAATAACGAGTCAATTAGCTCGAACTTTATTATATAATTAATATATTTGCGGCGAATTTTGGTAATACTATTTATAATCGTGTGATGGGATATGAATTGAGCCTGCTTACCAAAGGCTATGATATTTGTATTGAGTAACACAACAAAAAAAGTACAATGAAAACTTTAGAATTAAAAGGTTCATTAAGAACAGACTTAGGAAAAAAAGCGACTAAAGCTTTACGTAGAGCAGAATTAGTTCCTTGTGAGCTTTATGGTGGTGAAGAAAACATTCACTTTTCTGTAAGCGAAAAAGACCTTAACAAATTGCTTTTCACTCCTGAGGTGTTTATCATTAAATTTGATATTGACGGAAAAGTATTTACTTCAGTAATGAGAGAAGTACAATTTCACCCAGTAAATGATAAAGCACTTCACGTTGATTTCTTCCAGGTAACTGAAGATAAAGCTTTCGAAGTTGAGGTTCCTGTAAAAGTTGAAGGTTTCGCTGAAGGTGTTAAGGCTGGTGGTAAACTTGCTGTAAACTTAAGAAAACTTAAAGTGAAAGCTTTCATGAAGGATCTTCCTGAAGCTCTTCCTATTGATGTAACAAATCTTGGTCTAAGTAAGAGTATCCAAGTTGGTGCTTTATCTTTTGAGAACCTTGAATTATTGAATGCTAAGAGTGCTGTTGTTGTTCAGGTAAAACTTACCAGAGCTGCTCGTGCTGCTGCAATGGCTGCGCAAGGCAAATAAGCATTTTCAAAAGCTTGCTGATACAAATATTAGCAAAAATACAAGCTCCCAAGCCCTTATGCTTGGGAGTTTTATTTTTAAAACCAATTTACAAATTCATTCCTACTAAAAAAGAAATGAACTTGTAGATCATGCATAAAAGATCAAAAACTATTGATTAAATTGGCCCTTATTCTTCTACATAAATTACATGCAACATGTTTAAGTTTGTCAAAAATTTATTCACAAGAACAAAAGCCAATAATTCAGAAAAAAACGCTGATATGAAGTACTTAATTGTTGGACTTGGGAATATAGGACCAGAATATTTTCACACCCGTCACAATGTTGGTTTCAGAATTCTTGATGCTCTTGCTGAAAAAGCTAATCTTGAATTTAAAGATGGTAGATACGGAGCCATTGCTGAATACAAATTTAAAGGACGACAGTATATTCTTGTGAAACCAAGCACCTATATGAATTTGAGCGGTAAAGCTGTTAATTACTGGTTGCAGAAAGAGAATATTCCGATTGAAAATATGATGGTTTTAGTCGATGACTTGGCTCTTCCATTCGGCACATTACGATTACGTTCAAAAGGAAGCGATGCTGGACATAACGGACTAAAACACATTAACGAAACATTAGGACACCAAAACTATACACGTTTACGTTTTGGTATTGGTGCTGATTTCAGCAAAGGCAAACAAATTGATTACGTTTTAGGTAATTGGTCACCAGAAGAACTTGAAGAGCTTCCTGAACTTTACAAAACCTGTATCAATATGATTAAAGGCATAAGTACAATAGGAGTACAACGTACTATGACCGCATACAATACTAAAAAAGAGCCTAAAAAACCTAAGAGTGAATCAGCAGAATAAGTTTTTATACTCGTTTCTGATTTTACCAATAGAATTCATATTATGAGCGATAAGGTTAGAGTTGATAAATGGTTATGGGCTGTCCGCATCTTCAAAACAAGAAGTATGGCAGCCGAAGCTTGTAAGAAAGGCAAAGTTACTGTTGATGGAGTTAGTATAAAACCATCACGCGAAGTCAGATTAAATGAGGTGATCAGCCTAAGAGTACCTCCTATCATCCGTTCGTATAAAGTTCTTGCAATTTCGGGCAAAAGAATGTCTGCAAAACTTGCTGTTGATTTTGTAAAAGATGTTACTAGTCAAGATCAGCTTAATTTACTCGATGCCACCAAAAATTTTGGTTTTGAAAAACGAGATAGAAGTATTGGTAGACCAACCAAACATGATAGACGAATGATTGACAAACTGAAAGACGTCGACTAAGCAGATTTTCTAAACAAATTATAAATATTTTAGATTCCAAAGATGATTATAGCACAAGAAAAAAGAAAGACCAATTTAGCCGAATATATTCTCTACATGTGGCAAATTGAAGATTTGATAAGAGCTTATAAATTCGACATTAATTTGATTTCGGAAGCTGTGCTCCAGCATTTCAATCTACCAGAAGAAAAGCAAGTTGAAGTTAAGGATTGGTATGAGAACTTAATTGAAATGATGAAGATTGAAAAGATTGAAGAAAAAGGTCATCTTCAAATCATCAAAAATAATATTGAAGAACTCTTCGATTTTCATTTGCACTTGCTCAATAATAAAAAGGATAATGCCTATATCGCCTTATTCCAAAAATCAGCGGGTCATATTGCCGAATTTAGAACTAAGTCGCAAGCCACTGATGATAACAATGATATCGAACTTTGCTTAACTGCCCTTTATGGTATTCTCTTGCTACGTCTTCAGAAAAAAGAAATTTCAAAAGATACTCTTGCTGCCGTTAGTTCATTTAGCGAAATGATTGCTACGCTAACTGCAAAATATAAAGCTTTCGAAGAAGATAAAGATTAGTTGATGTGAGGATGTGAGGATGTGAGGATGTGAGGATGTGAGGATGTGAGGATGTGAGGATGTGAGGATGTGAGGATGTGAGGATGTGAGGATGAAAATTAAAAAATTCTAATTTAAGACGACAAATCTTAATTCAATTATTTACACTGATAATGCAGGCAAAATACAAAAACTGGATATTATTACTAGTCGTTTCATTCATTTGGGGCAGTCCCTATATTTTAAGAGAAATTGCACTTAAGAGTTTTACACATAGTCAGGTTGCAGCATTTCAGGTTTTCCTTTCATTCATCTTATTCCTTCCTCTGATATTCAAAAATTTCAAGAAGTTAAACAAAGACAATATTGGGCCTTTATTACTTTCTGGTATTGCAGGAAATATAGGCCCTTCATTCTTCTTTGCTAAAGCTCAAACCCTAATTAATTCGTCTTTAGCTGGCATGCTCAATGCGATGCTACCTGGTATCACTTTGGTTCTTGCCATTCTTTTTTTTAAAGGCAAGTCAAATCGGAATACACTTATTGGAATTGGTCTAGGTCTTATAGGTTCATGTATGATTGCTCTTATGGGCGATTCCTTTGGCAGCACCCAATTCATGGGTGTATTCTACGTTTTTATGGCTATACTTTCTGTTGCCATAAGTATCAATATCGTCAGCTTTGCTCTCCCAAAACTCAATGGCATTGAAATTGCTTCTTTAGCATTTTTATTCGTTGGTCCAATAGCTGGAATTTTCCTTTTAACTACCGATTTACAAAGCGTAATTCAAACTGACAATTTCACTAAAAGCGCTTCAATGCTAGCTTTACTGGCTGTCTTAACTTTTTTCGGTGTCATTTTTTACAATCAACTCATCAAACGATCATCTCATATCTTTGCTGCATCTATAGCTTACCTTATTCCTATTGTGGCTTTATTTTGGGGTATCACTATTGGCGGTGATCAAATTACAATCAGTCAAATTCTAGCGATTTGTTTGATACTTGTGGGCGTGAATCTTACTCATCGCTAACAAAAGATATTCAATTCCTTTTAAATACTATCCCCTAGACAGTTTTATCCTGCCCTCGGGGCATTTTACCTCCCCCACGAGGATTAATCCGTTTCCATGACTCAAAATAGCCCTCCATTGACTTCATTTTCGATCTCAATTTCTTTGTGAAGCGTATAATGAGTCCCTTTTAATATCCCTTAAGTCATATTTGTGATCCAATTGGTCATTTTAGCCTTACATACGGCAACGACTCCCCTCCCATTAGTAGTTTTAGGCTTCCCTTGGCAATCCTGACCCCTCAATTAATAGTTTACCTAGACAATTGGTAAAATCATTCCATCAACATTCAACTCGCTGAAACCTCACAACAGGATTCAATATAATATTTGACAGAAAGGAGAAAAAACATACTTTTAACACTTAATTAGAGTCTGCTCTCTGATAAATATTAAGAAAAACATGAAATACAAAACAAGTCTACTTGCACTATTATCAGGAATATTACTCGCTATGCCTTGGACGATTTCGGTTTTCTTTTTCACAATATTTTTTGCCTATATACCACTTCTTATTCTCGAAGAGGATAGTCATAAACAGGATAATCCCTATTGGCTTTTCAACTACTCATTTTTAGCTTTCCTTATATGGAATTCATTATCGTATTGGTGGGTAAGCGAAGCTCAACTGGTAGGATCTATTCTAATCATCCTCATCAATTCAGCCATTCAAGCTACGGTCTTTTGGGTGATTTCAATGACAAGAAAACATCTTAAAATCTCTATTCTCTTTCCCTTCCTGATCATCGGATTAGGTTTCGAGTATTTTCATACGCAATGGGATTTGGCCTGGCCCTGGCTCAATTTAGGCAATGCTTTCACCACTCAACCCAAACTTGTACAATGGTACGAATACACGGGTGTTAGCGGCGGTAGCCTATGGATTATCGTCACCAATATTGTGCTATTTACACTGTTCAGAAAAAGAAATATCAGAAACTTAACAGGAGCTCTGCTTCTGTTTATTATACCCATAATCAGCTCTCTGTATCTATATAGTCAGGAAGAAATACCTATTTTAAGCAAAAGCTTGTCACTTATTCAACCCAATCTTAATCCATATACGGAGAAATTCCAGCCTGAGAATGAGAAGATACACTTCATGGAATTTCTTTCAATAACAGATTCTCTTCTACAAAAAGACGAAACAGATTTTGTATTTGGACCAGAAACAATGATTCTACAAGCTATAAATGAAGAAATACCCATAGAATCAGATTCTTATAATGGCTTAGTAAAACTAAAAAGTAACCACCCCAGAACTGAATTTCTAATTGGTGTTCACAGTTACCAAAAGCTTGGCGATAAAGTTCCAGCAGGAAGCCGTTACAATAACAAGAAGGATTATTATTACGAGGCTTTTAATTCAGCATTATTCATTGCTAAGAATAATAAACCCAAGTTTTATCACAAAACGAAACTGGTGCCTCTCTTCGAACGAATGCCCTTTGTGCAATACTTAAGTTTTCTGGGGAAATACTCCTTGGAACTTGGCGGCTACAATGGGACTTATAGCAATAGAAATACAATTAATACGTTTACAACAAGTAACTCAACTGAAATTATTCCCATCGTTTGTTTTGAATCCGTTTTTGGAGACTATTGTGCTCAGAGGGTAAATCAACTACCTGGTTTCTTTTGCATGATAACCAATGATGGCTGGTGGAAAAACTCTTTGGGCTATAAATACCATTTCGATTTTTCCCGCCTACGAGCTATAGAAAACAGACGGGAAATTGTAAGGGTTGCGAACAATGGAATTTCAGCAATTATCAATTCAAAAGGAGAAATCGTCAAGCAAACAAATTGGTGGACAAAAGACATACTGAGAGGTGATATTAAATTATTTTCCAGAAAAACGTTCTATTCCACACATGGAGATTACATGGGTAGAACAGCCGCATTTTTTGCCATCCTTTTATTAATCTTTGTTAAAATCAAACGGATAACTCGAGCTAATCACTAATATTCAATTAAGCCTTATTATTTTTGAAAATTAGCAGTCCAATAATTTATCTAATGAATTATCAATACCATGAAAAATAATCGAATAAATAAAGCTTGCTTTTAATGGTCATTGGGCATGACTAATTAATGGTGAAAAAACAATATCGTATTAACATATGCAATAATCATTAATATTAACCACAATGAACGCAACGAACACAAAGTTGATACACATTATTTCTTAGTGCTCGTAACAGTTTGTTATTTCATTATTAATTACTGTACAACGGGCGCTATGCTGATTTTTCATCATTTGTTTTTGCGTCCTTAATGTGCTTAGTGGTTTACTCTTTTATTTATTTTTTTAATGAAAAGACAACAATTTCAAAAGATTGATTTGTGACGTTATATTGCTCTATGAACTTAACTGTAAATTATATCTCAATTTAAAAACAAAATAATCTAAATATGAAGTCACTCCTAAAAATCACCTTACTGGCTATAATCAGTTTAGGTATTAGCTTACATGCAAAAGCAGAAACAAAGACTAAAAAAATAACAAAAACGTACTCAGCTAGCTCTAACTTGAAAGTCGATACTCGCTATAGTCGAGTTGAGTTTAAGACATGGGATAAAAATGAGATCAAATTTGAAATTGAAATTTCAGCTGAAGGAAATAAGGCTGAGAATGCTCAAACCATGCTCAACAATATCACTATTGACATGACTGAAGGCGATGATTTGATAATAGCAAAAACCGTATTTGGTGATTTCTTTAGTCTTAAGAAATTGAGCAACTCCATTTTTAATAAAGGTAAAGTTAAAATTGACTATACGATTTACCTTCCTACAGTTACAAAACTTGATTTAGTTCTAAAGGATTCACGTTCATTCATTGCCAACCATTCTGCTGACATAAAGCTCGATTTAACCTATAGCGAACTTACTGCTGAAAACTTGTCTGGTAAAAATGATTTTGAATTACGCTCAAACTGCTTTCTGAAAATTGGCAAGATTAATGAAGTTGAATTAAATATTGGTGGATCTGAAATCAATATTGAAGAGGCTAATAAAATTACGGGGGATAGTCGTGATTCAAAATATAAACTTGGAAGTATAGACAATATGAATATTAAATCATCTCGTGACAATTTTGAGATTAAAGAAATTGAATCTCTTTATGGTTCTTCGAGCTTATCGAAGTTTGACATCAGTCATTTGGGAAGTGAAATTGATTATGATATTAACTTTGGTCATCTGTTTATTTTCAATGTTGATTATCTTTTTTCGTTTGTGAAACTCGATTCAAAATTTGGTAACCTTGGCTTGAGCTTTAGTAAAAATACCAACTTCGATTATGAAATTAATCATCGTGCAGTTAAGTTTGATAAAACAAGTGCCTTCGATTTAGAATCGAATAAAACGATGGATGGCAAAAAAGCAATATCTAAAGGAAAATTTGGTTCTAAAAATGCCTCATCAAAAGTAAATATCAGAGCAAATAACTGTAAACTTAAATTGGAATAAAATCCACCTTTACGATATAAAAAGAGCCTGTGTATTGATATACACAGGCTCTTGCTTTTTTTAAGCAGTATCTCCTAATTATCGAACTTCTTCAATAATTCACGAGCAATGACAACACCATTAACCGAAGCTTGCATCAAACCACGAGTAATACCTGGGCCATCACCTCCTAAATAAAGATTCTTAACCGAAAGTGATTGAAAGTCTTTACCAACTTTAGCGACATTGCAATAGAATTTCACCTCAACACCATAAAGTAAGGTTTCATCAGAAGCTAAACCTGGTGTTACCTTATCCAAAGCCATTATCATCTCACGAATATCCTTAAGTATACGGTGTGGTAGAACTAAGCTTAAGTCACCCGGAACAGCATCCTTAAGCGTAGGGATAATATTGTTTCGATACAAACGTTCCTTTGTAGTACGACGACCACGCATAAAGTCACCAAATCGCTGAACCATAATCTGGTTCTTCGTTAGCATATTAGCTAAGCGTGCAATATGCTTTCCATATTCGATTGGCTCGTTAAAAGGTTCTGTAAATTTTTGAGAAACCAATAGAGCAAAGTTTGTATTATCACTCTTCAAATCTTTGAAGCTATGACCATTTACAACTGCCAAATCATTTTCGTAATATTCTGATGAGACAAATCCACCTGGATTAGAACAAAAAGTTCTCACCTTATCGTCAAATGTCTTGGTATAATGAATCAGCTTGGCTTCGTAGAAATTATCATTTATTTCTTGCATGATTTCATTTCTACACTCAACACGAACACCTATATCAACGGCTCCTACTTCCGTTGAAATATTCTCTTGAGCACATTTTTGCATCAACCAATCTGCACCTTCACGTCCAACTGAAACCATGACTTGATCAGCAAAATAGTCTCCACTTCCATTGCGAACACCTTTAATTACCTCATCCTCAATAATCAAATCGTTTACCGCTGAATTAAATTGCACTTCTACACCTTCACCAGTTAAATAGTCGTAAAGCTTATGGTATAAAGCCTGAGCTTTTTCTGTCCCCAAATGACGAACCGGACAATGAACTAATTTTAAATTTGCCTCAATTGCTCTTCTTCTAATATCTTTCATCTCAGGACTAAAGTCCTCCCCATGAATATCTCCATCAGCTCCAAACTCCAAATAAACCTCATCGGTATATTTAATCAGTTCCATGGCCTTCTCTACACCTAAATATTTAGGCAACGTCCCTCCAACTTCGTGTGATAAGGAAAGTTTCCCGTCTGAAAAGGCTCCTGCTCCTGCCCAACCTGTGGTTATACTGCAAGGCTTACAATGAGTACAGGTTCCCCCATTAAAATGCTTGGGGCATTTTCGATTGGCAATTCCTCTACCCTTCTCAAGCATTAGAATATTCAGTTTCTTACCTGATTTAACCAGTTCGTAGGCACAGAAAATACCGGCTGGTCCAGCACCAACAATAATTACATCGTACTTTTTTGTCATCATTATTAATTAAAAAAATTAAACATAGATGAGATTTGGGATGAATGCATCGCTTGACTCTTCTTTTAAGCGGTTCGCTAAAAAGCAAACCCCTAAAGATAGAAAATAATAGGTCTCCAGATTCCAAAACATGCTTCTAAGCTCTAATTGAACCAGCTCTAAATAATGACTAATGTAGTGCAAATCGAGTAGGTAGGGGGATTACTCCCCCGCCCTCTCACACCACCGTGCGTACTCTCGTACACGGCGGTTTCGAATAATGTTTGAACTGTTTATAGATAACTGACATATTGTATAATCCTAAATC
>NZ_QQWG01000019.1 GCF_003863355.1 Ancylomarina euxina
TTAGCCCTATCAGGAAAAGGATGGTGGCGATTATCAGGTTGTCCTCAAGCTCATCAGGCTATGAATCTACAATGGTTCATAGATTTAGGATTATATAATATGTCAGTTATCTATAAACAGTTCAAACTTTATTCGAAACCGCCGTGTACGAGAGTACGCACGGTGGTGTGAGAGGGCGGGGGAGTAATCCCCCTACCTACTCGATTATCATTGAGATTTCAAGTAGAAGTTTTTAAAGCCTGCCTGAGTTCATCTTTTTATAAAACAGAGGCTGCTTGAATGGAGAGGCAACTTTAAAACAAAAAGCTTCATTTTTTCTTAGCTCATTTTTTTTGGAGACTTGATATTATTGATCAACTTATTTCATAGATTTGCGGGCTTCTAATAGTCTGTTAATCATTATCAGAAAAGGATTGATTGAACTTTTAGTATGCGTTTGATTTTTTGCGAATAAAGGAGTTTTAAGTAGCTAAAATGTTACGGTCGAGGCATATAGTGTCAGTCATGTGACTTGTACAACTGTAAATTATCTCCCTGTACATACACCTGTGTAAGACACAAACTAAAAGGAATAAAAATAAAACTATTAATCATATGATTATAAAAGAATCAAACATAACCATAAACATTAAAGATATGGACAAATCCATTTCATTATACGAATCTATTGGTTTGAAAGTTAAAAATCGATGGGATAATCATTATGCTCAGTTGACAGCGACTGGTATTGTTATTGGACAGCATCCAACCAGCGACACCAATCTGACAGGAGGGGCAGGTAATATTTCTATAGGCTTCACAACAGACAACTTTGAAGAAACGAAATCCAGATTGGAGAAATTATCTATCAGGACTATTAACAGGCAGGAAGAAGGTGGACAATTTATTCACTTCAACGCCCCTAACGGAACAGCACTTTATTTCATAAAACCAAAATGGTAATAAATAAAAAATACCATAGACGTGTGCGACACTTAAGACAGAAATAGAATACTATGACATCAAAGAAATTCAAAAAAGAAAAACCGCAAAATTTATAAATAACGGAATTAAAATTATTACAATTGAAGGTACCGAATATGATTTTGTTGTTAACGAAAGAGATACATGGATTGAGATTTTAAATGAAAAAATAAAATAACGCACTACAACATGCTAGTATAAAGCATATGGCGTTCGTAGTTTTTAGGAAGTGTAGGAGGGTAATTGATCACCGCCAAATCTTTGATTTGGCTCAGTAGTGTTTTGGAGGTTTCGATTGGTTAATTTTCCATACGCCTCATCTAGCCAACGTCGGCTGTAATTTGATATGGTCAAGGCACATCGTTTACACTTTTAAAGTAGTAATTTGAAAAAAAACTCAGATTGTTATGCCGAGGGAACAAACAACGGCTATGGTACAAAAAAAATAGAGTACAGATCGTTTAAAATCTTTAAATGACTAGGAAATGGTATTGAACTACAAAACGGGAAGACTACCATTCAATTTTATTGCTTTAGGCTTTATGTTATTTGCTGTTAGTATATGGCGCATAGTTGTTCTAGACTGGAAAGGGATGTTGTTTTTTCCAATTGCATTGCTATTCTTATTTCTAAAATCGGGATTGATAATTGATACCGACAGTAGAAGATTAAAAAAATACATTGGCCTATTTCTGATTAAAAAAGGTGAGTGGGAAAATATAGAGTTAATACTTTATCTTGAGATACTTAGGGTGATAAGATCTCAAAGGATGAATGTCCTTTCGATTCGCAGAGCTGAAACAAAGGACGTTTACAAACTGATTTTAGTATTGCCTAATAAGAGCATTGAACTTATGGTAGGAGAAAAGGAATCTATTATCAATACTTCAAAAGAGATCTCTCTTTCACTGCAAACAACAGTGTTAAATAGATATATATAATACCAAACGAGCTTGAATTAAAATATTCTGTGAAGTACCGCAAATCAAGACGATTGATAATTTAAGTAGATCTTTTTTCCAATTTAGATAGAATAAAAAAGCACTTCCCTTATCCTGATGGCTATCGGGAGAGGGAAGTGCTTTTTGCTTGAATGGTGCTTGAGATGTTTAGAGGTTATATTTTACAGTGAATAAGAAGTAGCGAGGCTGCACATAGTAGGTTGATGATGCATAGGCATAATCTGTTTCGCTAGATTGATTTAAGGATTTGGTATCTAAAAGATTTTTTCCTTTTAGTCCGAATTCCCACTGGCTATCCTTTTTCTGATAAAGTAGGTTCGCTTCCAGAAAACTATACTCATTATCAATGGTGTTTTCCTTGTTGGTGTAAGAATAGAAATTATAATCAGCTGTTAGAATTAGTTCTTTAAGGATAATCGCATCTAATTTGACATAGGGACGCTTGGTGAAATAGCTGGTCGATGTTTGACCTCTGTCGTAATTGCTCACCGAATAGGAATAGCCCAGTTCTAGATTAGGAGCCTTCTTAAAGTTGGTTGAAACCGACCCACTATAATTTTGAGAGAAAGACTCTGATGTGCTTGGCAAAGAATTAATTAGGTTGTTCGTTTTTGCCCAGGATAGATTGGCTCTTGTAGATAGTTTAAAGTTCTTAAAAGTACGCTGATAACGTGCATTGGCACTTAAGGATTCATCTTCCAGATTTGAGTTAATTGTACTTGTAATCTGATTAGTCCCCATTGGAATAACATCACTCTTAAGAGCATCTATTCGCTTTGTATAATTCAGATTGGCAAACATGTGCGTAAAGTTAAACATGTTGAATGAGAAGAAATTCAAAGAGATATTGTGATTCAGGGAACTCTCCAGATCTCTATTGCCACTATAAACAGAATTGTAATTGTTTAAAACGTAGGATTGTGCAAATTTACTCACATCGGTAAAGGCTCTTGTAATCTTATAGTTGAATCTTAGGTTTTCTGATTTTTTCAATTGCACATTGATATACATATCAGGTAATATAGAGGTTAATTCATCTGTCAAATGGCTTCCTAATTGCTTGTTATCAGTCTTATACTGATGCAGACTTAAACCTGGATTAAACGTAAAGATACCAGTTTGTAGCTTATAGTGGAAACCAAGAAATAGATCAGAAATATTGAAATTTACATCATTCTCGAATGAATCACCCTCCATAGCTAGTTTCGATTTATCATCAAGAATCTGGAAAATATCTGAATCAAAGTTCTGATGACTTTGGGTTGTTCCCAAAGTAAGTTGAATATTGCTTTTATCGCCCGTGATATAGTAGTAATCGACTTTTGCATCCACTTTATTCGTTAAGATATTCTTCTTTTGATTCAGGTTGTAAAGGCTTTGAGACTGATTGACGGGGAACAAATCCACAAAGGCAAATTCGTTTCTGACTGAATTGTAAAAAGGATCTTCGTTCTGATACAGATGCTGGGCCTCAAAAGTAAAGATATTCCTGTCATTTAAAGTGTAATAGATGTTTGTATTCTGGTTGATAGAAATTGGCTTTTGCTTCTTATTTTGAATGATTAGATCTGTGGTATTGTCTACCAAAGAAGATACAGATTCTACTTCTTCGTCATTCGATTGTTTTAACATGATGTCATAATCGAATTGAAAGTTGGCATTGGGTTTAAAAACCGAGCTAAACTTAATAAGGCCCAAATTAACATCCTGATCATTTTCTTTTATCGCTTCCTCAACCTTCGAACGATTGTTATCTAGTTTATAAGTAATTGAGCTTTCGGTTCTCATTTCAGTATCCGTATAAGCATATATTCCGAATCCGCTAATATCTAGAGTTTTACTAGGAGAGTAGCTGAAGTTTAGAGCAGCAAATTTCGTGTCAATATTCTTGGCTTTATCGTTCTGAGCCGTTGAGATACCCAAACTATTTGAACCTGTACTAAAAGAACTGCTACCATTACGGTTGAAGTTTTTAAAGCCACCCGTAAAATTCATATAATCTCGACGAGTAAAAGGTACTTCTCCAATATTATTCATATCAGTAATCAGGTTGAGGCTAAACTTAGGAGAGTAATAGAATAGTTTGGGATGAGCCAGGAATTTTTCATCTGGGCCGGCACCAGCAGTCAGTTCACCAAACCAAAAATTCTTTTTGCCTTTTTTTAGCTTGATATTCATAGCGATATTATCTGTGTCATTTGTCAGGCCTTGCATCTGATTAACTTCGTTGTAGTTGCGCAGGACCTCGACCTTATCAATAGCATCGGCAGGAATATTTTCAGTCGCGATTTTTGTGTCACCATCAAAGAAATCTTTGCCTTCAACCATGATCTTCTGGACTTTTTTGCCTTCTACCTCTATTTGTCCATCGTCGTTGAGTTCCACACCAGGAAGGGCGACCAGAACGTCTTTCAATTTCTTTTCGGTGCCAGTTGTGAACGAATCTGTATTGTAAACAATGGTATCACCTCTGACGGATACTGGCATCTTGTAGGTTACATCAACCTCAGAAAGCAAACTGTTTTCTTCCATTAGTGTGATATCTTTACTAAGATCGGTTTCTGTTGTTGAAATTGTGAATTCACCAGGAGTACAGCCCAAAAAACTAACTTTAATATTATAAGTCGTATTGGCTTTTAAAGTCAGTTTGTATTCGCCATTGTGGTTCGTTACACAATAGGACTCCAAAGCTTTTGTTTGTGCGTTTAAAGCTATAATGTTGGCCATTTCAAGCCCTGTTCCAATACTGTCTTTGACCTTACCATTCAGATTGATATTCTGTGAGAAAGTGGTAAAAAAAGCACACAAGAGTAGGGTAGAGGAAATAAATTTCTTCATGATATAATAAGTTAAGAGTATGGTGATTTTACTTGATGACTATTTAAATATGGCCTAGTGTCTACCACCTTGTCCTTCTCTACCTCCACGCATATTTTGGAAGTTTTCACGCATTTCTTTCATCTTAGTTTTAGCAATTTCATCATATTTAGTCTGATTGACTACTTTTCCTTTTGATGGCGATTTTATTTCAACTTTTTCTTTGGGATTCATGTTTATTTCTGAGCACAAGATCGTGGTGATATCATCACTGATCTCAAGAATTAAGCCTGGTAAGCCCCAATAGGCCGCAGGACCTTGGTTGATTGGGATCTCAGGTGAATACCATGCCACAATCTGTATTTCTTTTTCAGTATATTCTTGTTCCTTATTTTCAGTATTTCGATTAAAGAGTGTTCCCATATTAGGTCTTTTAATGGTTTTTGTTGCTGTGGCTTTAAATACCGTGTATTTTCCAATCTTTTTGGTATCTCCTGCCATTTCCCAATTCAACTTCGGTAAGGAATCTTGGACAAGAAATATCTTTCCAAAGAGATCATTTTTTACAACATAAGTACCTTTTTTTACATTTTTATAATAGTTTTCACTATTACCACCCATCATGCCGAATCGCATTCCGCCCCCTCTATTCGTTTCAGGTTGTTCGAGCTTGACATCTTCTTTATAAATAGACTCAAGCTGATTGAAGTTTAAAATAAAAGTTTTTTCATTGGCTTTTTTTATACGCTCCTTAATCATTTGCTTCCGATTTTCAGGAATATTTCTTCCCGAAAGATCAACATTAATGGTGGTTTTGCTTTGGTAATAGGCTTTGCCTTGGAATTCTTGAGCGAATAGGCTTGAGGTCATAAATAGAATCATGCCAGAGACTAGAAGAATTTTCGTTTTCATATTGAATGGGTTTGGTTATTTACAGATCACTTCGCTAAGACTCTAAATGGAGCATAAGGTTTAATTAAGTCATTAAAGTCATTTTTATAAATCAGCTCCCAAGATCTATTAGTATAGGTTAATTTTTCATTGTTGAATTATTCATGTTATAACGAGTTAAATGTGTTTTTACTTAGTGTTTGTGCTTGATATTTATTATTTTGAATTTTCGATAATAAAAATTTATTGTTAGCTTTAGTGTAATCTCTTCTAATCAAAATCCATTAAAAGGGATAAGATTAAAACACGAATAATACGATATGAGATCATTTTACATTCAATCTGAGGATATAAATTCTCTTGAAAATCATCTCGCTCAGTTAGATATTGAGGACGAAACAAAATCGATTTTGTTTCTGATGGCAGATGAAGACCAATTTTCAGAGGATCAATTAAACCCAATACTTAGAAGGATAAAAAAAAATCTAATAGGAGGCATCTTTCCTGAGTTAATATTTAATGGTCGGAGTAAAAAAACAGGTGTTTTGTTATTAACTCTCCCTTTTGAGTTACGCACGCAAGTATTCGATTTATCAGGTAATTCTGATGAGTTTTTTAGTCAACTCGAAAAAGCACAACACAATTCAATGAACTCCCTTAGTTCATTATTTGTATTTGTTGATGCTATGAGTCAGAATAAAGAGAATTTTATGCAAGCCTTGTTCAATTTCTTTGGGATGAATACCAGTTATATTGGCGGAGGAGCAGGTTCGTTGAGATTAGAAAGTGTGCCTTGTATCATTAATAATCAGGGGATTTATGCAAATTCAGCTGTCATAGGTTGGGGTAATAAGCCCATTAGTCTAGGAGTGGCTCATGGTTGGTATTCATTTTCGGGCGTGTTGAAAATTACCGAAACGCTGGGGAATATAGTGAAATCAATCAATTGGCGACCAGCCTTTGAAGTTTATAAAGAAATTGTAGATGTACATTCTGGCATGAGCTTGACCTCTGATAATTTCTCAGAACTTGCTAAGTCATATCCTTTAGGTATTGAGAAATTAGATGCTGAAATGATTGTACGAGATCCCTTTAAATTATGTCCACAAGGGCTCCATTTTATAGATGCTATTCATGAAGGCGAATACGTAAAGGTATTACATGGCGATATTGAATCGTTAATTGAAGGTGCATCAAAAGCACAAGTGCTTGCTTTATCTAAATCAAACGAGAATATGGATCAGGATTCTCTTTTTTGTATTGATTGTATTTCTCGGGTTCTATTTATGAAAGAATTTTATAGAAAAGAGCTAGAAACAGTTGCGGCAGATAAGCATGTATCAGGTGTTCTCACCATTGGAGAAATTGCCAATGAGGGTGATTCATTTTTAGAGATTTATAACAAAACTATAGTTTTAGGGGTATGGTAGAAAAATGCTTACAAGCAGAAATCTTATTGGAACTTGTTTTTAGTGTTAGCCTTGAGAAGAATGAACAACTAATTTTAAACAAGAGCCTGCCTTTGTATTTAAGGAAACTCAATTGTTTTTTGGCTGGAGTTCTAAAAAAGGATAAGAATGAAAATATCAAGGAATTAATCGTTATGCCTTTTGCAGCAGGAAAATCTGATGATTGGGATAGCGTTAAAAAGTACTTTTCCTCTTTAGATCTCGACAGTAGACAGAAGTGTCCAGAATTTGTCTATAATAATCTTTATTATTATGGCTTATGCTTAAATGGTTACGGTTTATTTATATTAGGCAGAAAGAAAGCTTTTGATCATTTTTTTATAAAAGAACTCCAGAATGTCGTGCATCATTTGGGTAAAATACTGATTCAATCCAATGAGATTGAGAAAAGAGAACGTGCGGAAGAGAAGTTAAGAAAAAGCGAAAAACGATTGTCATTGTTGATGCAAGAATCTCCTTATGTTATTGAAATCTATTCTGAGGATGGCATACAAAGATACGTCAATAAAGCTCATAATAATTTTTGGGGAGTGCCTTCAAGTAAAACCCTGAATAAGTTTAATATTAAAGGTGGGAAGGATGTTAAAAAATCGGATAACCTACAATATGTTCAGAAAGCATTTCAAGGTCACTCAGTAAGGGTGCCAGAATTTGAAATACAAATCAAAAATTATAATTCAGGATTACTCGAAACACGTTGGTTATCTTCAAGAATGTATCCTTTGAAGGATGATGAGGGTAGGGTTACTAATGTGGTTATTACACATGAGGATATTACCACAAGGAAGCATGCTGAAAAGGAACTACTAATTGCTAAAGAAAGGGCTGAAGAAAGTGATCGTTTGAAGTCAGCTTTTCTGGCTAATATAAGTCATGAGATACGTACACCAATGAACGGAATTCTTGGTTTTACAGATATTCTAAAGCAGTCCGATTTTAATGATATTGATCAGAATCTATATATTGAACTGATAGAACAAAGTGGGACACGTTTGCTGAATATAATGGATGATCTGATAGATATATCAAAAGTAGAGTCGGGGCAGGTGGAGTTGTTGATTTCCGAAACTAATATAAACGAACAAGTTGAATCTGTTTTTAATGCTTTTCAAGCAGAGGCAAATAACAAAAATATTCAACTGCACATAGAAAATCTATTACCTAAAGCAGATTCTATTGTACGAACTGATAAAGAGAAACTCTATACAATACTTAGAAATTTGATAAAAAATGCCATCAAATTTAGCCTGAAGGGAAGTGTAAAAATAAATGTTGAGAAAAAAGGTGATTATATCGAGTTTCATGTAAAGGACAATGGTATCGGAATTCATGAAGAAAGACAGGATGCAATATTTGATCGTTTTATTCAGGCTGATATGGGAGATAAGAGAGCTTTCGAAGGGGCAGGTCTAGGTTTATCAATTTCAAAAGCCTATGTAAATATGTTAGGAGGAGAAATTTGGTTAAAAAGTAAACCTAATATTGGGTCTAAATTTTATTTTACCTTACCTTGTGATATTGAAATTAAGGAAGATGATGGATCTGAGTTTATAAACTACGAATTAAACGAAAGTGAGATGAAATTAAAGGTATTAATTGTTGAAGATGATAAAATCTCTATGAGTTTTATTAAATTGCTTTTAGAACCCATAAGTAGGCAAATAATTTTAGCAAAAAATGGGGAAGAAGCGGTTAGACTTTATTACGAAAATCAGGATGTTGATTTAATTTTGATGGATATAAAGATGCCAGAGTTGGATGGTTATGAGGCTACACGTCAAATACGTCATGTGAATAAAGATGTCATTATTATAGCTCAAACGGCTTATAGCCTTCTAGGCGATAGAGATAAATCTATAGAATCTGGATGTAACGATTATATTACCAAGCCAATTTTTAAAGACAAACTGATGATTTTAATCGCGAAATATTTTAATCATTTAGTAGAAAATTGAGCAGATAAGAAACTTTGATTTAGGTATCATACATAAATGTTTTTAAGGTGCAGTTTCAAAGCTGTACCTTTTTTATATTAAATAAATCAATAGAAATTAGCTTAACATTTCCGAATTGTATAAATTTGAGAGTCAGCTTTCTAGTTTTTAGTTTGCGTCTGCTTGTGGTAAGTTTGTAGAGGTGTTTTTAAGGATTGTACTAGAAAGAATGAGTTTGAGTGAGTACTGCCTGATAGATATAATATAAGATGTGTTGTGAAGACGGAATGATCTATCGGTGAATAGCTTTTTCAAACTAGAGTAAAACAATGTGTTACGATTTTCAGATCTTAAGTCTTCAAGCTCATGTTAGAAAAAATCATTGATTTTAGCATTAAAAATAAGCTAATTGTAATTCTATTCACACTTTCTATTGCCTTGTTTGGAGTCTATTCTATTCTGAAAATTCCTATTGGTGCCGTCCCCGATATTACTAATAATCAAGTCCAGGTCATAACCACATCGGGTAATTTATCGACTCAGGAAATTGAGCAATTCATTACAGCACCTGTCGAGTTGGAGATGGCAAACCTACCGGGGGTAGAGGAAATACGTTCTATCTCCAAGTTTGGTTTGTCGGTCGTTACGATTGTCTTTAATGATGAGATTGGAACTTTTTTACCACGGCAGTTGATCGCTGAAAAGATTAAAGCTGCCTCTGCTAATATACCCGAAGGATTTGGAACGCCAGAGATGGGACCTATTACAACAGGCCTTGGTGAAATATATCAGTACATACTAGATGTGAAGTCCGGCTACGAAGATCGCTACACGGCCATGGATTTAAGAACCGTACAAGATTGGATTGTTAAGCGTCAGTTGTCGGGAATCCCTGGAGTGGTTGAGGTGAATAGTTGGGGTGGTTTTCTGAAACAATATGAGGTCGCTATTGATCCCATTCGTCTTAGAAGTATGGATTTAACGCTTGTGTCTGTTTTCAATGCTCTTAAATCCAATAATAGTATATCGGGTGGAGCTTATATTGAAAAAACTAATCAGAGCTATTTCATTCGTGGGGACGGTCAGGTGAAATCCATAAGCGATATAGAAGAGATTGTTATCGAAAACAAAGCAGGTATTCCAATTTTGGTAAAGGATGTGGCCAAAGTCCATTACGGCTGCGCTAATCGTTTTGGAGCCATTACGGCCAATGGGCAGGGTGAAAAAGTGCTTGGCCAAATTATGATGTTGAAGGATGCCAATTCTAAAGTGGTTATCAAAGAGGTGAAAGAGCGTGTTGCCGAAGTTCAAGAAAGCTTACCCGAAGGTGTCTTTATCAATCCTATTCTAGAACGTTCTGAACTCATTGGAAAAACCACTTTTACCATTGTAGAGAATTTGGTTCTGGGTTGCCTGATTGTTATACTGATCGTGATTCTCTTGTTAGGAAATATCCGATCAGCCTTGGTGATTGCCTCTATGATACCCTTGGCACTTCTCTTTACATTATCTCTGATGTATATTTTCGGAATTGATGCGAATCTGATGAGTTTGGGGGCTCTCGACTTTGGGATTATTATCGATGGTGCTGTTATTATTGTGGAATATATTGCCATTCGTATTAATACGCAACAGGCAGTTTTCGATAAGAGTAAACCTGAAGATAGACAGCGGTTAATTGATAAGGTAACATTCACGGGTGCTTCAAAAATGATGAATTCAGCCATATTTGGACAAATCATTATCCTCATCGTTTTCATACCCATCCTATCATTACGTGGTGTTGAGGGCAAAATGTTTCAACCCATGGCCTTATCCTTTAGTTTCGCCATTATAGGTGCTATGATATTGGGTTTAACCTGGCTTCCAGTAGCAGCTTCTTTATTTCTGAAACCTGTAAAGCAAAATACGAATGGTATTTCACAAAAAATCATGAATTTGGCTTACCGGTCGTACACGCCTGTTATGAAATGGACTTGCGGACACAAAAGGCTGGTCTTGGCTTCTGCTCTAATTGGTTTCGTGATGACTGGATTTTTGTTTACGCGAATGGGGGGTGAATTTGTTCCGACTCTCGATGAGGGTGATTTTGTGATTCAGCCCGTTCTAAAAACAGGAACATCTCTTTCGAAGACAGTTGAAATGACAAGTCAGATGGAAAAAATCTTGTTGGATAAGTTTCCTGAGATCGATCAAATCGTTTGTCGTATTGGTGCTGCTGAAGTGCCCACCGATCCTATGTCGATGGAAGAGATCGATATGATTATCAAAATAAAAGCGCGTGGCGAATGGACTTCGGCTAAAAGCAAGGAAGAATTGGCTGATAAGTTTAAGGACGCCCTTTCGGTGATTCCTGGAATCGAATATGAATTTACCCAACCCATCGAAATGCGTTTTAATGAACTGATAACGGGTGTTCGTGCTGACATCGCCGTTAAAGTATTTGGAGAAGATTTAACTTATTTGAATGAAAAGGCCACAGAGATTAAGAAGCTGATCGAAGATGTGCCTGGTGCTGCTGATGTTATTCTTGAAAAGACTGAAGGTTTGCCTCAAATGAGTGTACGCTATCATAGAAGCAAAATAGCTCAGTACGGTTTGAATATGGAAACTTTGAATACTTATTTATCTATGGCCTTTGGGGGTGAGAGTTCAGGTAGTGTATTTGAAGGTGAAAAACGTTTTGATTTGGTAGTTCGCCTGCAGAAACAAAATCGAATGGATATCGATAATATCCAAAATCTGATGATTCCTTTGCCTGATGGCAGTCAAATCCCAATGTTGCAACTCGCTGATATTAGATTCTCTGAGGGACCTGCAAAAATATCACGTGAGAATACCCATCGCCGTGTAGTGGTGAGTGTTAATGTGCGTAATAGAGACCTACAATCGGTCGTCGAAGATATTCAGGCTAAGATAGATGGACATATCTCCCTTAAGCCTGGGAATTATATTATTTATGGTGGACAATTCGAGAATCTTCAGAATGCAACTAAGCGTCTGATGTTTGCTGTCCCTTTGGCCTTATTACTCATCTTTATCTTCTTGCACTTTGCCTTTAAATCCTTAAAGGATGCAATCATGATTTTTACCGCAGTGCCTTTGTCAACCGTTGGGGGTGTTCTTTTCCTTTGGATCAGAGGTATGCCATTTAGCGTATCGGCCGGTATTGGTTTTATAGCTCTTTTTGGTATTGCTGTACTCAATGGTATTATCCTGATAGAGCATCTAAAGGATTTGCAAGAGAAAGGGCATAGAAATATAAAAGAACTCATATTGCAAGGCACCAGAGATAGGTTGCGACCTGTAATACTAACCGCTGCTGCTGCTGCCATGGGTTTTCTTCCTATGGCTATATCAACGGGAGCAGGTGCTGAGGTTCAGCGCCCACTGGCTACCGTTGTCATTGGTGGATTATTCACCTCAACCATGCTGACCATGCTTGTTCTTCCTTTGCTGTTTGAGTTATTCTATAATGTAAGTGGCTTTAAATGGCGACCTTTCCGATTGATTAGAAAGAATACTGTCATAACGGGTCTTATCTTGGTTTTGGCCTCTGTAACTGCCTTTTCTGATAGGCAGCAAATAAAATATCAAGGCACTAAAGAAATAAGGACACATGAATCGCATTTGGAATCGAATTATTTAAATATATAAGTCAGAATCATTATGAAAGAGAATCAGATTACTATCCTAATCCTCCTTGTTTTATCTCTTTTTGCTTGTCAAAATAAAACGATTCAGCAGGATGATATGGGCCTGGATAACACGAATCTTATTAGCATCACTAAAGAGCAATTCAATTCCGATAAAATGGAAATTGGAACCACTAGCCTGTATTGTTTTCAAGAAGAAATAGATTGCAATGGTTTTATTAAAGCTGCTCCCGAAGGCTGTGCTAAAATTAGTACGCCCATATCTGGAATAATCAAGTCGATTAAATTCAAATCGGGTGATTTTGTGACTAAAGGGCAAGTTTTATGTGAGATTAATTCCAACGAGTTGATCGATATTCAACAGGATTTTATTGAAACTGAAGTCAAGTTGAAAGTAGTAAAAGCCGATTACGACAGATACCTTTCTTTATTTAAAGAAAAGATTACGGCTGAGAAAGATTTTTTGAAGATAGAGAGTGATTTTAAGGTTTTGATGGCAAAGAAGCAGGCTTTAAATTCGAAACTTCATATATTACAGTTGGATGTTTCTAGGATAAGGGATGGAAACTTGTACACTGCGTTACCCCTTAAGGCACCTATTAGTGGCTATATCATTAAACAGCAACTCATGCTTGGGCAATTTATTGAACAAAATCAGCAACTGATAGAACAGGTTGATATCAATAAACTTCAGCTTGAAATTTCAATATTCGAAAAAGATGTGAATCAATTGGAGCTTGGACAGACTATTCATTTTAAAAATATAGGAGGGGGAGAAATGAATTATCAGGCCAAACTGATTTCCATAGGAAAGGGACTGGATACAGATTCTAAAAGTATACTTTGTTTGGCTTCAATAGAGAAAAATATCAAAGCCAAATTAATTCATGGCTCCTATATTCAAGCTAAGATTACGACCAATGAGAAAGATGCCATAGCCTTGCCTAGTAACGCTATTACCAAATTGGGCAACGAACACTTTGTCTTAGTTGTTAATAATAGGGATAATGAAAACTATTCCTTTCGAAAAGAAAAAGTGAAGATTGGTTGCATATCAAAGGGGTATACTGAAATTTTAGGAACAAATGATTTGGGTAAGGTCCTGCTTAAAGGTGTTTACAATATTTCAGTAGAATAAACTTTAATTCTTAATTATAGACTTGATGGCTAAGTTCTATTTTATAGCTTTGGGAAATCTAAATTTGAAAACAACTAAATAAACCCTTTTGAAAATGAAAAGAATTGCCATACAAAGTTTGATTTTGGTGCTAATGAGTAGCATGAGTTTCGCTCAAACAAATCCTTTGGAGAGATTAAATGCCATAATTGGCGAGTGGACAGGTGTTGGGAGTGGCTTTGGGAATAATAAATCGAAAATAGAATCCAGCTTTAAGTTGGTTATGGGTGGAACTTATCTTGAGATCAGTAATGAGTCTCAATTTGAACCAACAGGAAGAAACCCTAAGGGCGAGCATCATATTGATAAGGGATTTATCTCCTACGACAAAACTCGAAAAGTTATCGTTTTTCGTCAATTTAACAACGAAGGTTACATCAACCAATATGTATTGAACGATTCGCTATCAAATGAGAAGCTTTTTGTTTTTGAAACGGAAACAATTGAAAACTTTATGCCAGGAGGTAAGGCACAATGGATTATCAAACTGATCTCTGATAAAGAAATTGAAACCACTTTTAATGTGTCTTTCCCTAATAAGGACTATACTTGTTTTGGTGTAAATACACTTATAAAAAAGGAATAGAAAGAAATAAGAATCTTTAAATGAAAGCTGTAACCTTAGGGATGCAGCTTTTTTTATTAAAGGGAAATTATGACTTAATATTAAGGGAGATTATTTTACTTTGTATTTAGTTTCATTAAGGTAAAAACCCCCAATTATATAGAAATATGAATCATTCTATAGAAGAAGATATCATCGCATATCGAAGACATTTTCATAGACATCCAGAATTAGGTTGGCTGGAATATTGCACGGCCGCATTTATTGCAGATGAGTTATTGAATTTAGGGTTCGAAGTGAAGACAGGACATGAGGTTATGCATGTTGATAATCTAATGGGTTTACCTGCTGAGCAGGATAATGTAATTGCATTCGAAAAGGCTGAGAAGATATTTGGTCAAGAAAAAATGCAAACTTTTGCCAATAATTCTACGGCTGTTGCTGGTATTTTAAAATGTGGAGATGGGCCTTGTGTTGCTATTCGTGTTGATATGGATGCTTTGCCCATTACAGAATCAAATGCCAGCGATCATTTTCCCAATCAAGCTGGTTTTGTGTCAGAATCAAGGGGAGTTATGCACGCTTGTGGGCACGATGCTCATATGGCTATTGGTCTTGGTTTAGCGCAATATTTAGCTAAATACAAAGATCAACTGGATGGAAACTATATTCTATTATTCCAGCCTGCTGAAGAAGGCGTGCGAGGAGCCGCATCAATCGTGAAATCTGGTTTTTTAAAGAATGTTGACTACCTATTGGCAGCCCATATGTGGAGTAATATGCCTTTGGGTAAAGTGGTTTGTTCACAAAATGGAACTGCGGCTACCGATAAATTGGATGTGACTTTTTATGGGAAAGCAGTCCATGCTGGTATTTGCCCTGAAAAAGGGAATAATGCAATTCTTGCTGCAGCGAACACAATCCTTGCTTTGCATGAAATTCAATTCATTGGCGAAGGGTTGAAACGTGTGAATATCGGGCGTATGGAAGGTGGTACAGCTCGCAATATAATTGCTGATAGGGCTAAGTTGGAAATTGAGCTAAGAGCAGATAGTCAAATAGGCGAGTTTGAGTTACTTGAAAAGCTTGAGGGTATTGTGAAAGCTTCAGCTCACAAAGAGGGCTGCTCTTTTGAGATTAAAAAAGTGGGTGAAGCTTCTGCAGCTCGTGGTGATGATTCACTTGCAAAATTAATAAGTGATGAGGCAAATAATATGAATTGCTTTAGGGATGTGATTCTATCCGATAAGACAAACAGAGGAAGTGAAGATTTTACATCTCTGATGATAGACGTACAGACAAGAGGAGGAAAGGCCTGTTTTGTTGGTGTAGGTGCCTCACCTGATAAGGATTTAGAGCACCATACTCCAGATTTCGATATAGCTGAAGCAGCATTAAATTCCACAGCTGTACTTTTCTTTAATCTTATAAAAAGATTAAAGAAGGAGCATTTGTAGATAGTCAATCGAATTCATAAGTCGTAGTACCTTAGTTTAGAGTGTAGCTTTTTTTTGTTTTAAAATCTCTAGATTTAATAAAAAGAGATATGTGTATCTTAATTTAATTGCTTGATGATTCAAATTTTCATAAATTGGGTAATCTAGTATCTACCTACACCTATTAAAAAGTTGTTATACTTAATAAATTGATAGGATGAAATATGAAGTAGAAGTTGACATTAATCTCTCTCGTGAGATCGTTATTAGACTCTTTGATAATCCTGCTAATATGAAACATTGGCAGCCAGGGCTTGTAAGTGTTGAACATTTAAGTGGTCAGCCGGGCGAGGTTGGAGCCAAGTCCAAATTGTATTATAAGATGGGAAAACGCGAAGTTGTGATGATTGAGACCATCACTAGTAAGAATTTACCCTCTGAATTTTCTGGAACCTATGAAGCTAAAGGCGTGTGGAATCATGTACAAAACTATTTTATCGAAATTAATGAGAATAAAACCGTGTGGAAATCTGTAAATGAGTTTAGATGCACTGGTTTTTTTAAGATCATGATCTTTTTGATGCCTGGGATGTTCAAAAAAGAAACCTGTAAACATCTGGTCAATTTCAAAGAATTTGCTGAATCCATATAATTAATGACTTATGTTATGACAACACTTAACACGTATCTGACTTTTAATGGCAACTGTGAGGAGGCCTTTCTTTTTTATAAATCTGTGTTTGGTGGGGAATATGCCCATATAGCTCGATTTTCTGAGATGCCGGATAATCCTGATTGTCTTATTGCTGAGGAAGATAAAAATAAGATTATGCATGTTTCATTACCAATTAGCACGTAAACTGTTTTGATGGGTAGTGATACCAGTGGCGAATGGGCCAAGAAATTTATTCAAGGGAATAATTTCTCAGTATCTATTTCTACTGATAGTAAAGTGGCTGCAGATGAATTTTTTAACAAATTGTCTGCTGATGTAAAAGTTATTATGGCTATGGATAACACTTTTTGGGGTTCTTACTTCGGTATGTTTGTTGATAAATTTGGTATTCAATGGATGATTGGCTATGATGACTTGCATTAAAAGGATTGTATCTTCTAAGGAGACCAATAGAAAAGATTTAAGTCATTTTAAAGAATATTCAGATGAAAACAATACACTAAAAGGTAATATTAGAATATTATTTTAAATGTAAAAGGTGTAGTTTAAAGGCTACACCTTTTCTTATTCAATTTTAGCCTGAAGTCTGCTTAGATTTCTGTTATTATGTCATGAAATATTGCGCTTAATCTGTCAGGATGGCTTAGTTTTGAAAGGGGTATGAGATTTGATTGGTTGTTTGTCGAATAATATTTAATACAAAATGATTAGACTATGAATTTTAATCAATACACCATAAAATCGCAGGAAGCGATACAGTTGGCCCAGCAAATCGCTCAGGGCTACGAAAACCCACAGATAGAAAATGCTCATATTCTAAAAGCCATTTTTGAGCTCGATGAAAATGTACTACCCTTTATCTTAAAAAAGGTTGGTATTAATGCAGAGCTCTTTCAGAAAACTCTTGATCATGTTATTCAAAGCTTTGCCAAAGTACAAGGGGGTGAAATCGCTTTGTCTCGTGAAGCAACTAAAAGTTTAAATGATGCGGCCAATGTGGCTAAAAAAATGAAAGATGAGTATATCTCAATTGAACATCTTCTTTTGGCCATGCTAAAAGCGAAAGATTCGGTCTCTCGTTTGATGAAAGATAGTGGGATTGATGAAAGTAACCTTTCTGCAGCGATTAATGAGTTGCGTAAAGGGCAGAATGTGACTTCTCAATCACAGGAAGATACCTATAATACTCTCGATAAATATGCGAGAAACCTAAATAAGTTAGCCAATGATGGTAAACTGGATCCTGTAATTGGTCGTGACGAAGAGATCAGGCGAATTTTACAAATTCTTTCGCGACGAACCAAGAATAACCCCATGCTGATTGGTGAACCAGGTACGGGTAAAACGGCTATTGCTGAGGGCTTAGCTCACCGTTTGGTGAAAGGAGATATTCCAGATAATCTAAAGGATAAAATCATATATTCCTTGGATATGGGAGCTTTGATTGCCGGAGCGAAATACAAGGGCGAATTTGAAGAAAGGTTAAAGGCTGTTGTGAAAGAAGTGATTGCAGAAGATGGCAAGATTGTTCTTTTTATAGACGAGATTCACACACTTGTAGGTGCTGGTGGAGGGCAAGGTGCTATGGATGCAGCCAATATTTTAAAGCCTGCTCTGGCCCGTGGGGAATTGCGAGCCATTGGTGCAACCACTTTGGATGAGTACCAAAAATACTTTGAAAAGGATAAGGCCTTGGAGCGTCGTTTCCAAAAGGTGATGATTAGTGAACCTAATCGAGAAAGTGCCATTTCTATTCTTAGAGGTATTAAGGATAAGTATGAGAGTCATCATAAGGTGAGAATACAGGACAGTGCCATAATTGCTGCGGTTGAACTGTCACAACGCTATATTACTGATCGATTTTTGCCGGATAAGGCCATTGACCTAATGGACGAATCGGCTGCAAAATTGCGTATGGAAATCAATTCAAAGCCTGAGGAATTGGACGTTTTTGATCGTAAGATTATGCAATTCGAAATTGAATTGGAAGCCATTAAACGGGATAATGATAAGGCCAAGATTTCTAAGATAAAGAAAGAACTGGCTGATCTTAAGGAAAGCAGAGAAGGTATCTATGCCAAGTGGCGATTGGAGAAAGACTTGGTTGAGAAAGTACAACATGTAAAAGCTCAAATTGAGGATGACAAACAAAAGGCTGATAGAGCAGAACGCGATGGTGACTTTGGTTTGGTTGCAGAGCTTCGTTATGGGAAAATTAAAGAGGGGGAAGAACTCTTAAATCAGCTTAAAAATGATTTGGCTGCCAATCAGGAAAATGCTTTGATTAAGGAGGAAGTGACCAGTGAGGATATTGCTGAGGTTGTGGCAAAATGGACAGGAATACCTGTTTCTAAGATGCTGCAGAGCGATAGAGAAAAGTTATTGCAATTAGAAGATGAATTGCACAAGTCTGTGGTAGGGCAAGATGAGGCCATTGAATTGGTGTCTGATGCTGTTCGTCGTTCTCGTGCTGATTTGCAAGATAGTCATCGTCCAATAGGGAGTTTCTTATTCCTGGGAACAACAGGTGTTGGTAAAACAGAGTTGGCTAAAACGTTGGCCGAATACTTGTTTAATGATGCGAACTCGCTCACTAGAATTGATATGAGTGAATATCAGGAGAGACATGCGGTAAGCCGCTTGGTAGGAGCGCCTCCGGGGTATGTAGGTTATGAAGAAGGTGGCCAGTTAACAGAAGCCGTTCGTCGCAAACCTTATTCAGTTGTTTTGCTTGATGAGATTGAGAAAGCTCATCCCGATACTTTCAATATCCTTTTGCAAGTACTTGACGAAGGCCGTTTGACTGATAATAAAGGGCGTGTTGCTGATTTTAGGAATACCATTATTATCATGACATCGAATATGGGTGCCCATATCATTCAAGATAGATTGGAAAATATTGATATGAATAAACGCATGGCCATTTTGGATGAAACAAAACTTGAAGTGCTTAAGCTTTTAAAGCAAAGCGTCCGTCCTGAGTTTCTAAACCGAATTGATGAGACGGTGATGTTTACACCACTTAATATCGACGAAGTTAAGCAAATTGTAAAGCTTCAGATTGAAGGTTTAAAGGGGATGTTGGCCAAAAAGGAGATTCGATTGAATGTTAGTGATGCTGTTATTTCACATTTGGCTGAGATAGGTTTTGAACCTCAGTTTGGTGCTAGACCTATCAAACGTGTTATTCAAAGAGTGATTTTGAATCAATTATCCAAAGAGATTTTATCTGGAAGACTGATTTCGAACAATATAATCTCGATAGATTTGGACGGAGGGAAGCTTGTTTTTAATAATCAGGATACAATATAGGCAAGTGCTGAGACGTCCAACTTGGACGATTGTGCTTTAAATCAAAAAACACCCCAATCTGGCTAGCGCCGATTGGGGTGTTTTTATGTCTTGAATTATCCTGGGTGCTGAAAGACTAACTTTTCTAATCAATTTCAAAACCATTATAGGTTTCAAATTTCCAAATTTCAACCACTTTACTGATAGCTAATTCATAAGGCTTGTATCTACGATTGGAGGAAACCAATTGTAAAGATTGATTTTTATTGAGTTGCTTGTACACAATTTTAAAAACAATCCCATCATCTTGTGTTACAATAATGCAGGGTGTTCCATCCTTTATTGTTTCCCAATTTTGAATGTAGGATGCCGTAATCCACGATCCTTCGGGTATGGGTTGCATTGAATCACCTTTGATTTGAAAGGTTCTATAGGTTCTATCTTTTGGTAAAAATGGAAGCGTAAATTTGGGTAGAGATTCTATGAATTCCATATCGCCATAACTATTGGTGTAGCCAGCCTGAGCCTTTAAAGGCACCATTTCGATATTTTCTTCCCCATCCTGATTGACCGAGATGGTCAGCAAGCGTAATTTCTTACCCGTTACATCAATATCGTAACCATCTTCTATCTGCGAAAGCTGAAATTCCGATAACTCTTGCAAATTGTATCTCACTAGTGCATCTATTGACACTTTAAAATACTCGGCAAATTTAATCAGCACCTTAAAAGGGGGTTGAACATTTTTTTCGTATCCAGCCAATGTGGTACGCGTAATCTCCAATTGCTGAGCTAAATCTACCTGTGATTTCTTTCTTCTATTACGAAGGAACTTGATATTTTCTGGAAAAAACATAGCGACTTTTTCCCAAAGATAAGAAAGAAAGACTAAATTATAGGCAGAATATTGACGAAATTATCGACATTGTATGAGGAGGACCATATTACATATGGATTTGGACACTTTTTTTGTGTCATGTGAGAGATTGTTGGACAGTAGATTGAACAATCGTCCGGTTTTGATTGGGGGAACATCAGATAGGGGAGTTGTAGCGGCTTGTAGTTACGAAGCGCGTGTGTATGGTATTCATTCGGCAATGCCCATGAAAATGGCACGCATGCTGTGTCCCGATGCCGTAGTGATTAGAGGAGATAGCGGAACCTATAGCAAGTTTTCGGATATGGTGACTGAAATTGTTAGGGAAGAATCGCCCATAGTCGAGAAATCATCAATCGATGAGTTTTATGTGGATATAACAGGCATGGATCGCTTTGTGAAGGAGAGTTATATGTGGTCGAAAGAGTTGCGGGAAAAGATTTTAAAGGAAACACACCTGCCTATATCATTTGGTCTTTCTACCAGTAAAACGGTTTCTAAAGTGGGAACGGGAGAGGCAAAGCCCAATAATCATATCAATATAGAATATGGAAACGAAATGTCGTTTCTGGCTCCACTTTCAGTAAAGAAAATTCCTATGGTAGGCGATAAGACCTATCACAAGCTGCGCAGTATGGGCGTAGAGAAAGTGCGAACCATACAAGAAATGCCCATGGAATTAATGGAGCGCGTTTTGGGAAAGAATGGACAGGTGATTTGGAAAAAAGCACAGGGGATTGATAATACACCTGTAATTGCCTGGAACGAGAAAAAATCAATTTCGAGTGAACGAACTTTCGAAAAAGACACAACTGATATGCAAAAGCTACGTAGTATTTTAGTAGCAATGGCTGAAAACTTAGCCTATCAGCTGCGAAATGGAAATAAACTGACGGCCTGTGTAACGCTCAAAATTCGCTATTCCGATTTTCAAACCTTCACAAAACAGATGCGAATACCATACACTTCACTCGATCATACCCTCATCGCTACCACGCTTAGCCTATTTGATAAAATGTATGAGCGTAGAGTTTTGATTCGATTAATCGGAGTGAGCTTTAGTAATTTAGTGGGAGGAACCTATCAAATTCGTTTGTTCGAAGACTCAGAGAAACTCATAAAGCTGTATCAAGCTATGGATAATCTCCGAAATTGCTATGGGAAAGATGCTGTGAAACGCGCTATTGGAATGGACGTAAAAAGCATTGGGGGCATGAATCCTTTTAACGGACAAGCTCCAATTATTCCTGCTCATCGACGAAGATAGGATAATTAGGAATTACGAGTATTTCGCTCATCGAGCAGAGTCGGGGTGTAGAAATAAACAATTACGAATTACGTTTTTGACTTTTTAACTGTTAAGATTTTTTGACTTTGAAAACATGCTATTAAATTGCCATTCATATTATAGTTTTAAATACGGAACACTGTCGGTTGAAGATCTTTTAAATGAAGCATCAAGCGGAAAGCATACTGCTGTTGCTTTAACAGATATCAATAATACGGCTGTAAGCCTCGACTTTGTAAGACGATCAGAAGAATTTGGAATTCGCCCTGTAGTTGGTGTCGATATTCGAAATGGGATGGAACAGCAATATGTTCTGTTGGCTAAAAATGCCAAAGGATTTTGTGAGATTAATGAATTTCTGAATCCGCATTTGCACAATGATATTCTGTTTGAAACAGATGCTCCTGTATTAGAAAATGCCTTTGTCGTTTATCCTTTTCAATCTGAACTGCGAGAGCTCAAAGAGCATGAATATTTGGGAGTAAGTTCAAAGAATTTGCCGTATTTACCTTTCTCGAAATGGAAAAATCATCAGGATAAGTTAGTGGTTCTACAAACTGCGAGCTTTCGAAATAAACGAGATTATAACATACATCGATTATTAAGGGCAATCGATAAAAATACGCTTTTGAGTAGGCTTTCAAAAGAAGAGCAAGCTAATTTTGAAGATCAATACAGAAGTCAAGCAGATGTGTTGGAATTGTACAAAGCATATCCTAAACTGATTAAGAATACTGAAAATTTGCTGTCAGCTTGTAATATGAATTTTGAGTTTGGGACGAATAAGAATAAAAAACGATTTACGAACTCGGAAGAGGATGACTTTAAGCTGTTAAGACAGCTGGCCTGTGATGGTTTGCAGTATCGATATCAGAACGTGACAGATGAGATTCTGGACCGAATGAATAAGGAATTGAAGGTTATTCGTGAACTAAATTTCTGTTCTTATTTTCTGATTAATTGGGATTTAGTATGCTATGCGCAGAGTCAAGGCTATTATCATGTTGGTAGAGGAAGTGGAGCTAATAGTTTGGTCGCTTACTTATTAAAAATCACCAATGTTGATCCTGTTGAATTAGATCTTTATTTTGAACGATTTATTAACCCTTTTCGAACTTCTCCGCCTGATTTTGATATCGACTTTTCATGGACAGACAGAGATGATGTAACGCGATATTTGTTCGATAAATATGGTTGGGATAAGGTTGTTCTGCTTGGCACCTTTATTACGTTCAATCACAAATCAGCTTTCCGGGAAATTGGTAAGGTGTTTGGTTTACCCGATGAAGAGATTGTTCGTCTGCAAAAAAATCCAAATCCTGATCAGGCTGATGAGTATGGGAAATGGGTGATTCGCTACAGTCAATATATTGCCGGTTTTCCGAGTCAAAATAGCATTCATTCAAGTGGCATTCTAATCGCTGAAGAGCCAATCAGTCAATATTCAGCGACTGAGCTTTTACCCAAAGGTTTCCCTTCAACTCAGTTCGATATGTATATAGCTGAGGATTTGGGTTTGCATAAATTTGACATTTTGAGTCAGCGAGGTTTGGGTAAAATTAAAGATAGTTTAACCATCATTAAGCAAAACTATGGATTGGATATAGATATTAATGATACGAAACTATTCATGGAGGATCTGCGTGTAAAAAGTATGCTTAAAAAAGGAGAAGCCATTGGCTGTTTTTATGTGGAGTCACCAGCAATGCGTATGCTTTTGACTAAGCTGAAGGCTGAGGATTACAAGCGTTTGGTGGCTGCCAGTTCTATTATTCGTCCAGGTGTGGCTAAAAGCGGCATGATGCGAGAATATATTATCCGTTTTCAGAATAAGGATAGGAGAGAACAAGCTCAAAAAGAATTACCCGAACTCTATAAAATATTGGAAGAAACCTATGGTGTGATGGTTTATCAGGAAGATGTGATTAAGGTGGCTCACTACTTTGCCGGATTAACATTGGATGAGGCTGATGTTTTGCGCCGGGGTATGTCGTGGAAGTTTAAGCAAAGAAATGAGTTTGGAAAGGTCAAAGATAAATTCTTTTCCAATTGCAAAACCAAAGGATATGCCGATGAGCTTGTAAAAGATATTTGGAGACAGATTGAAAGCTTTGCCAATTATGCTTTTGCGAAAGGACATTCAGCCAGTTATGCGGTAGAGAGTTTTCAGGCCCTTTATTTAAAGGCCTATTACCCTTTGGAGTATCTGGTTGCCACATTAAATAACGGCGGTGGTTTTTATTCCGCACAATTGTATTTGCACGAAGCTGTTATGCAGGGTGCAGATATTCAAGTGCCTTGTGTGAACCGATGTGTTTGGAAAAATACGATTCAGGATAAAACCATATGGCTGGGTTTTTATTTGTTAAGAGATTTGGAAAGCGGTACAGGTAAAGCTTTGATTAAAGAAAGGGATAAATATGGAGAATTTGCGAATTTGCGTGATTTTATCAAGCGTTTTCCCATTAGTTTGGAGCAGTTAATCATTTTAATACGTATTGGAGCTTTCCGATTTACGGGGCAGGATAAAAAGGAGCTCTTGTGGGATGCGCATTTTTTATTGGGACATAGTAAGAAAACAAAACCTGAGAAAACGCTTTTCCAAACTGAAGTGAAAGAATTTCAGCTGCCAAAATTGTGGAGACATAACTTAGAGGATACTTTTGATGAACTAGAATTGCTCGGTTTATCGGTGCAATCACCTTTTAAACTGGTTAAAGATGAACTGTCATCTGATTTAAAGGCTTGCCATTTAACACGATTAATTAATCGATATATTCGTATTGTTGGCTTTCTAATTCATCGTAAACCAACTAGGGCCAGTAATGGTAAACTGATGTATTTTGGAACCTGGATCGATTTGGATGGTCATTGGTTGGATACGGTTCATTTTCCCCCAGTAGCTATAGCCTATCCTTTTCGAGGACCTGGTTCTTACCTTATAGAGGGTAAGGTTGTTGACGAGTATGGTTTTCTAAGCATAGAGGTCTCTAAGATGGAACGAATGTCCCATTTGAGTAGAGAAGATCTCACAAATCAATAGTTAAACCGCTTGTAATCATAAAACCACCTCAGTCAGCTTTTTGTTAATTGAGGTGGTTTCGTTTAAGTACGATATAAAAGGGAAGATTGATATGAATCGATTATCCCTTTTCTTTAAACACTAAGTAGAAGGATTCCATTTTATATTCTTATATGAATATACAAATGTTGGTTATATTGTTTATTAAATTGTTTTCATAAATTTGATCTCATGTTAATTTAAAGATGAAAAAGTATGTGGAATAAAATCAAACAAACCAAGTATTTATTCTTAGGACAATATTTTCTGCTAGGAATTATTTTAGGTGTATTTGTCTATCAATTCTTAACCCAATCATTATTGAATCAGAGGATTGATTTGGCATTACTCTTTGATAAAGAAACAATAGGATTCCTTATTTCATGTTTAGTCGGAGGCATTTCAGGAGGTATCGTTTATATTATCATCTCCTTAAATGATAAAACAAGGGTGAAAAGAGAATCTAATAGTTGGGTTAAAATGAAAAATGCGAAGATTAGCTCACTTATATTTAAAGCAATGTTTGCTTTTTCGATGGGTGCTTTTGTAGGAATGCTGGCTAAGAAAGCCATGGATCTAGAGTCCTATACAAATTTCATGAGTTCTTTGTTTTCAAGCGAGAATATGATAAGCTATATAGGCGCTGTAGTGGCTGCTTGTGTATTTGCTATTCCTTTATCAATTGGAGCATTAAAGCGTTTAAGACTTCTTTACGATAATTAAAGAATGTGAAAGCAAGTAAATATATGAAGCTTAAAAGTCATTTTAATGAAGCAAAACTACTACGTGATTAGTATCCTTCTTTTTAGTTTGCTATTTATAGGAAAACCAACACAAGCTCAATCTCCCAATGAATTAATCGGTCAATTGATAGGAGGCGATGATATGTTTGAATTGCAAAAGCAACATGATCTCTTGAAAGATAGTATCATTCCTATGCTTGATTGTATGTCCGAAGCAATGCTTGCAATATCTTTTAACCAGCCTAATAAAGGAATTAAAGCTTTTGATGACTTATTGAGCGATGAAAACTATCAGGCTCAATTGGGAATAAATACCATTGCCAATTTCATGTACCTCTATGCAGATGTATTCGAGAATAAATATGATTTTAAAGCTTGTGTAGAGCTGTTGCAATCCTTTCTGGAGCAGACCAAAGCAGTGTCTCTTGGACAAATTAGAGAGATACTTCAGAATAAATTAAAGCTCAATATATCTTTGTCTAAAGCAGCCAGCTTTAAAGTCGTTCGTCCTAATAACGACTGTGAAATAGATTTTTATTTTGAAAAAGCGGGTAGAGGAGAAAGCTTAATGGTAAATGCTGAGATAAATGGTAAAGACTTACCGATGATTTTCGATACGGGTTGTCCCAAGTATAGCTTATTGTCTGAATCCACAGCAAAAAGTCTCGGGATTGTTAAAATTGCAGATTCCATATCTATGGTAGGTGTAGGAAAAGGGACAGCATGGGTTGGAACCACTGATAGTTTAATGATTGGAGAGGTTATCTGTTATAATCCAATTTTCTACGTTGTACCAAAAATCGTAACTGATACATCCTTGAACGATTTTGCTGTATTAGGAGCCGATATTTTCAACGCCTTAGATGAGCAAAATTTTTACCCTAAGAAAAAGAAAATCATAGTCCCAGCTCAATTATCGGTTTTACCTGAGAGTGGAAATAATTTGGTGATGAAAAGTCGACAGCCTTATCTTAAGTTGAACTTGAATGGAAAATCCTGCTTGATGCATTTTGATTCAGGTAATGTCAAAACCTATATGAATCATCTTTTTTATGAGAGAAATAAATCATGGGTTGAAAGGCAAGGTCAACAGGATTCAATCCGAATTGGAGGCTTTGGAGGTATTTCAATACAAAATTCATATCGATTGCCAAAAATCACCTTCGAACTCGAAGGTCGTGCGTCTGTTTTTAATCAAATTCAGGTCAGTATAGAATCAGAAATGAATATCTGGCGCGAGGATGGTAGACTTGGAACCGATTTCTTAAAGAAGTTTGATAAAATCGTTTTAAGCTATAAAAATATGTTTGTTGCCGTAGAATAGTCAATTTTAAATGTCAATATGAATACCAAAAAAAATCTAATCATTCTACTGTTTTTATTAATTGGTTCTGCAACTTTTGCGCAGAAACATGAAGCGACCCTCTTTTTAAAAGAGGGTACAAAACTTAAGGGGCTGGCACGAATTAAAGCAGATCATACCGTAAAATTCAGAAAAGATAAGAACAGTGAAGCTTGCATTTATACTTTTCGTGAAATTAGAGGTCTGAAAATAGAGGAGGATTATGAACAGAACACCTATCATTATAAGATGATAAAGAAAAATATGGTGATGCGACCTAAGCTATTTAAGTTATGTGTCAAAGGAAAAATGAGCTTGTACTCATTGCATCACAAGTATATGCATACTGTAGGCGGGAGTGGGCCTATAACTATGGCTGGACCTCCAGGTGTTGGCTCTGTTAGTATGCCCGGATTCCCTGGACATACTATGGGGGGCGAGACGACTTCTTATTACATCTGCATGAATGATAATCATATTGTAGAACCTGTCACAAAAGTTGGTAATGGTTTGGGAAGAAGCCTTAGAAAAACAGGATTGAAATTTTTTAAGGATTGCCCGGTAGTTGCTGAAAAAATTAGAAATAAAACCTATAAGAAACGTGATATAGAATTGGCTGTATACGAATATAATCTTCATATTGGTAATTGATGATAGCCTTTTTAAAGTCTTCTTAATTGCGGCATTCTGTATTATCAAATCCTACAATTTTTCAGACCATAGACGATAAATCTTATTGGTTAGTAAGTTACCGCCTGCCTACCAGCGAAGTGAAAATTCCGATCACACACAAAAATGTAAAGGCAATAACAATCACTCTCATGCTTAACATGAATGAATCAAGATTGCCGGCACTAATTTTAGCATCTCCCAAAAACACATGTACCGAAAGGGCTGCAACAGCCATGCTGAACATCATTCCAGTTGTTCGCATTGTTGCAACGGTAGCCGAAGCAAGTCCTAATAAACGTTTATCTACCGAACTCATTACCGAGTTTGTGTTGGGTGATGAAAACATGCCAAAACCAAACCCTAAAATCAATAAAGCAAAAACAATATAGGTATAAGGAGTTTCTTTGCTTATAAAGCTGAGCATTAACAAACCTGCTGCACTTATGCCCATTCCTATAGATGCAAGAATTCTGGGGTCTTTTGTATCCGACAATTTTCCTGAGAATGATGCAACAAGAGCCATCATGATAGGTTGTGCAATTAAAACAAAACCAGCCTCTTTGGGCGATAAACCTTTAACGTATTGCAAATACAAACTAAAAACGAATGTGATGGCAAAGGTAGCGGCATAGTTTATAAAAGCGGATAGATTTGAGAATGCGAACAACTTGTTTTTGAAGAACAACTGCATTTCAAAAACTGGATTGGGGTGCTTTAACTCGTATCTGACAAAAACAATTAGTCCTGCAATACCTAAAAAAGTGAATGCGATAGCCTCCGTTTTAGGTAAATGTGAAAAACCATACATCAATCCCGAAACGGAAACCATATAGAGTAAAGTTCCCTTAAAGTCAAATTTCGCATCGACTGGAACGGCCCACTCGGCTTTAATTTTCGTAAGTATTGCAAGTATTATTAACAAGACTGCTCCTGCATTAATAAAGAACAAGGAGCGCCACCCCAAGGATTCTGTTAATATGCCGCCCAAAACCGGAGCAATGGATAAACCGACGTAAACCGCCATCACATTTAATCCAATCATTTTACCTCTTTCGTGCGGTTCGAAAGCAGATATAATAATAGCCATGTTCGTGGCAAATATGCCTGCAGCAGCAATTCCCTGCAATAATCGACCCATGAGTAATGTTTCGGATGAAAAAGAAAAGGCACAAAATAAAGTGGACAAAGCAAATAATATATTGCTGTACAAGAATATTTTAACACGCCCCCAATTGTCACTTATTTTACCAAAAGGGACTAAAAATACCGACGAAGCCAATAAAAAGGACATACTAACCCAACTTAAACCCACTGCCGACATCGAAAATTCTGCCCCAATTCTGGGTAAAGCTACATTGACGGCAGCACCCATTAAGGGATTCAGGAAATTGGATGTCATGGTAACGGCCAGTAAAATATTCTTATTTAAATTTGGATTTGATTCGTTCATCATTTTATTTCATGTGTGTCCGAAAGTATAAATTTTGAAATGTAATTTACAGAATATATAATCGGTATGAAACAAGCCCAATAGGTTTACTGATGATATTTTAAGCAAGTTTAATAATAGCACAAGTCGAAATATACTTGAAAGTTATTCTAAGGATGAGTGGACTTGCAACAAAAATGTGGACAATAAGTTGAGCCATGTATCATTTTTTCTGTTAAAGGTTCATGCATGAGCAAAAAGCATGCAACTTTCTTTAAGAGAGTATGAAATATTGGTCTGCTGATACAGAAGCTTCATGTTCAAAACATTCTTTTCATAAAACGGAAGCTTGCAAATGAATTTTATTAAATTTACTATTCAAGGCAACATGCTTTAATGTCATCCCAGCATGCGATGGGGCCTTGTTTTAATAGAATAAGTAAAATCAACTTTGGTGTCAATAAACCATTTTTACTTATTAAAGACATATTGTTTTAGCAACACTTAAAAACCATGATAAGAGATATCGAAAACATCGAATTGCAATTTTTAACACCTAGTGATTATCAAGAGTTAAAAAATGCTATGATTGAGGCTTATTCAAATATGCCCAATTCCTATTGGGGAGAAAAACAGATTAAATCCCTAATAAAAAAATTCCCAGAAGGCCAGGTTGTTATTAAAGTAAATAATCAATTAGCAGGATGTGCGCTTTCCATTATGGTGGAGTATGACAAATTTGATGAGCATCATACCTATAAGGAAATTACGGGTAATTATTCTTTTAGCACCCATTCAGACGAGGGTGATGTGCTTTATGGGATAGATGTCTTTATTAAATCAGAATTTCGTGGATTAAGACTTGGAAGAAGACTTTATGATTACAGGAAAGAATTATGTGAGCGTTTGAATTTAAGAGGGATTGCTTTTGGAGGAAGAATACCAAACTATCACAAACATGCAGAAGAAATTTCGCCCAAGGAATACATCGAAAAGGTTAAAAGAAAAGAAATTAATGACCCCGTTTTAAACTTTCAGATTTCTAATGATTTTCACCCTTCAAAAATACTGAAAGGCTATCTTGAGGGAGATGAAGCTTCGAATGAATTTGCAGTATTATTGGAATGGGATAATATTTTCTATCAAAAGAAAATTAGAAAAGCAGCAACTCAGAAAAAAAATGTTCGTTTAGGTTTAATCCAGTGGCAAATGCGTCCATACAAGAACCTTAAAGAATTAATGCAACAAGCAGAATATTTCATCGATTCGGTTTCCGCTTATCGATCTGATTTTGCTCTATTTCCAGAATTTTTTAACGCTCCCTTGATGGCAGCTAATAATCATCTTCCTGAATCAGAAGCAATAAGGGAATTGGCAAAACATACGGCAAATATTGTTCAAAAGTTTTCAGAATTAGCAATTGCTTACAACATCAATGTTATTACGGGGAGTATGCCCGAAATGCGAAATGATCTCCTCTACAATGTTGGCTATGTATGCAAAAGGGATGGGACTACAGAAAGATATGAAAAGCTTCATATAACTCCCGACGAGGCAAAAATTTGGGGAATGCAGGGGGGCAATCAGATAAAGACCTTTGATACCGATTGTGGCAAGATAGGGGTTCTTATTTGTTACGATTCTGAATTTCCAGAACTGAGTCGGCTCTTAGCGGATGAGGGGATGGATATATTAGTTGTGCCTTTCCTCACAGACACTCAGAATGGCTATTCAAGAGTGCGCCATTGTGCTCAGGCGAGAGCCATTGAAAATGAATGTTATGTTGCTATTGTGGGGAGTGTTGGGAATCTACCAGCAGTTCATAATATGGATATACAATTTGCTCAATCGATGGTCTTTACACCTTGTGATTTTTCTTTCCCCGCCAATGGCATTAAAGGTGAGGCGACTACAAATACCGAAATGATTTTGATTACGGATGTTGATATTGACCTACTCAGAGAGCTTAATCAATTTGGCAGCGTTAAAAATTTGCGCGACAGACGAAAAGATCTGTTTGAATTGAAGAAACGTTGAGTGATTCGCCCTGGGGATGTTAGCTCTCCAGGGCGAATGGCTTACAGTTAAAAAGAACAAGAATAGTCACACTTATATGGGTGCAATAAGACTCACCTGTTTATTTTAATATTTAGCTTATATGGCAAGATTTATAAAAACAAAAAAAGACACAATAGGTTTATCCCCTTATGCGATTCATTTTAGGGGTGATAAGAAAAGCGATTTCATCAGGTTAAGACTCATTGACTTTAATTCTGAGAAGTTAAATGAACTCGAAGTTGATCGTGTTGGTGAGGTTCTTGATTACGCCAATTCAAAAACAACTTCCTGGTTTAATGTTGACGGTTTACATGATGAAAAAATCATGCAGGAAATATCATCGGGATTCAAATTAGACACGCTGATCATACCCGATGTATTGAACACGCATGCCAGGTCTAAAATTCATGAATATGATAATTGTATTTATATTTCATTAAAAATGCTTCAATATCATCAGTCTAATGACCTAATTTCAGCTGAAAATTTTGTTCTTATCATTAAGGAAAATATACTCTTATCGTTTCAAGAAAAGGTGGGTGATGTTTTTGAACCCATTCGAGAGCGTTTACGAAAAAGTAAAAAAAGAATTCGAAATTCAGGTTCAGATTATCTTGCTTTTGCCATTCTCGATATTATTATAGATAATTATATATACATCATAAGTTTAGTCGGTGAAAAAATTGAATCTCTTGATGATGAATTAATAAAGAACCCTTCGAAGAAAACATTAGAAGAAATCAATAAATATAAGGGCGAAATTAATTTCCTCAGAAAATCAATTAAGCCTTGTCGGGAGATGATTTTGAGCCTGGCGAAAATGGATTCTGAATTGTTAAACGAAAACCTATCTGTGCATCTAAAAGAACTTCAGGATAACATTAACCTTGCAAATGATTCTTTGGATAGCTATAGGGAAATCCTTTCTGATCAGCTAAGTATTTTTCATACTAGCGTTAGTAATACCCTAAATGATATTTTAAAATTCTTGACTATTTTCTCGGTGATATTTATTCCATTAACATTTATCGCAGGTATTTATGGGACTAACTTTGATAATATTCCAGAACTGCATTACGAGTACGGTTATTTCGTCATGTGGGGTGTGATTATTGTGACAGCTATTTCGATGATCTTATATTTTAAACAAAAAAAATGGTTTTAGTAATTATCTAGATTCTAGCCCTTTATTAAGAAGTTTGGTAATTGTTGCATTATCATTGAAGCTACATTAATCTATACTGATTACCAGGGTTTAGTGACTGAATGGTTTAGGTCCATTTTAAATCGAATAAGTGAGGAGGCTAATAGTAATCGGAACTATAAAAGGAGTCAGGTGAATGGTCTGGCTAAATCGATAAATGTCTTAACCAAACTGAAAAAGAAATGAAGCACATGTGCAGGCTGTTATGAAGATTTATGCGTAAATTATACTATAATAATCTATTTAAATAATTAGAAAAATGGGATGTTATAATTCAATTGTGATCGAAGCCCCTGCTGAGAAAGTATGGGATGTGTTAAGGAATTTTCATGACTTATCATGGGCCAGAAATGTAGTAACTAAAGTTGAAATTGTAGGGGATAAACCCTTTTTTGAAGTTGGAGCTAAGAGAATTGTAAATGGGACCTTTTATGAAACCTTATTATCATTCGATAATCACGCGAAAAAGTTTAGCTATAGTATAGATGATGGTCCAGGGCCTGCTTCAAAAGATAACCTTTTTGGATATGTAGGAGAATTGACCGTATTTTCTGTTACTGACAATAATTCCTCATTTGTATTGTGGAAGACAACATGGGAATTAGAAAAAAATGAAGGTGTTGCTCAATTCCTTAATCCTTTATATAAAGCCCTCTTGCAAGATTTAAAGACTTATATTATCTGATTAATCTTTGACGCAGATTCAAATAGGATTGATGTATGAACCTAAGGCTCATAAGAAAATCAGGTTTAATCAGCATCTGGTTTTTGTGTGCATTCTTTTAGCCCAATCCCCAAAACTTTCGAGGACAGATCAGGGAGAGATGTTTTTTTACTCAGCTTATTTAGAGTTCAATACTGATTTAGTAGGCTAAATATGATACCAGCAAGTGGTCTAATTTGAATAACCACACTCAAAGAGTGCGGAATGTTGACTCACAATTTGCCTCTCTGAAGAGGGAGAACCTATTGACTAATAGGCTGAAACATACAGGCATGCAAATAAAAGCTGATAATCCAGAGCAATATATCAGGCAGATTCCTGAAGAAAGAAAGGAAGCCTTTGGAAAATTAAGAGAGGTCATAATCGATCATCTTCCTCATGGATTTGAAGAATGTATGAGTTATGGTATGATAGGTTATGTGGTTCCACATTCCATTTACCCTAAGGGCTACCATTGCGATAACAAATTGCCCTTGCCTTTTATTAATATTGCTTCCCAAAAGAATTTTGTCGCCTTTTATCATATGGGACTCTATGCGAATCAGGAACTTAAGGATTGGTTTTTGGAGGAATATCCAAAACACAGTAAGTTAAAATTGGATATGGGAAAATCATGCCTTCGTTTTAAGAGAATGGATCAAATTCCTTATGAGCTTTTAGCCGAGCTCGTCTCCAAAATGGATACTATAGAATGGATAAATCTCTACGAAAGTGAAATAAAGAGATAAAGGAAACCTATGATTGCAAAAGGAGGAATATTAAGTTTCTCTTTTTTTTTGATATAATAATGAAGTCTATATTTCTTTTTTTTAGATTGACTTTATTTCAAACGTTTTCGTTAGAGTAAAAGTTCATCCTGTCTGATTATCTGATGAAAAGGCTTGCTATTAGGGGTGTGTGGAGAAACAAAAATATTACCTTTAGCCTTCGATCAGTTTTTGCTGATCAATTTCGAAAGAATAATTTGGAAAAGGATGCAAGAAGATAATAAAATGGTTTTTCCCGAGGCGTTTTTATGGGAAACGCATGGTGTACATGTGGGAACAGGAAACGACCATGTGAAACATGGTATTGACGATATTGAAATAATTATCCAGGAAGCGATTAATAGAGCTTATCCCAATATTACATTTATTATCCATACGCCGCGCATGACCCGTTTTCGTTATGATGCAGAAAAACGGACTGATATTAAATTTATTCGTGGGCATAATGCCTATTTAGATTATCCCAAGAAAATTTCAAATCTGAAAAAGAAATTCGGACATCTTATCAATATCAAATACGGAATTGAGTTGGAGTGGTTGGGACCTGATTTGGGTTTACAGTGGAATCGATCTAAAATTTTCCAAGCGCAGGATGCCGATTTTGTGATTGGATCTGTTCACTTCTCGCGTGAAGGAATAGCCTATGATGGATCGCTTGAGGAAGCGCAACGCTTAGTTGAAATTCGTGGAGGAGTCGAACAATATTGGGGTGCTTATATTGAGGAAGTTATTGAAATGATTGATAGCTCCTGGGATATGATTCAAGTGATTGGACATATTGATTTACCAAAACTATATGTCCCAATCCCTAAGCCTTTACTGGAGCTGGATACGTCTAAGCATTTTTTGGCTAGACGGATGCGTGTTTTATTAGAAATGGTGAGTGAATACAATTTAGCATTGGATATCAATCTTGCAGGAATCCGAAAGAAATGTGGTATTTACCCGCATGCATCTATTCTTACCAGAGCTAAAGAATTGAATATTCCAATAGCGATAGGTACGGATGCCCACTCATTAAAGGATTTGGCTCAGGATTATCAGGTGGGAATAGACTATGCTTTAGAAAATGGTTATAAGTATTATGTCAGTTTCTCCCAATGCATTCCTGAGAAGCATCCATTAAGCTTAGGTGAAGAGAAAGCCGAGCAATACAAGGTTTTGAATCTAGGTATCGAGATGTTGAACCGTAGATTTGAAAGCTCAAAACAACGAAGGATACCTAAGTTTTCTTTCGGAGGAAGCTTTATGGATTTAATGAATGATCATCACAATTCAACTTCATTGGGAGAATATGAAGCTATTCGAATTAGAAAAGGAACGAAATCGATAGCAATTAGTCACCAAAAACCAGAAAAACCACAAGGACGCGTTAAGGGACTTTTTTCTCATCACCTCGATCAACCAGGGGTTTTGTCAATATTATTCAATACTTTAGCATCGGAAGAAATTAATGTGGACACGGCTTATCTTAATTCGAATGAAGATGGAACAGCTACAGCTTTTCTTACCCTTTCAGGAACAGATGAGCAGATTCGTAATGCGGTGGACTTTGTGAAGGGAACCTCAGGCGACTTTTTCAAGAATATTCATTTTGGTGATCAGTTGGAGATTCCTGAATTAAAAGCGGGAGACAATTATCTTTTGGAATTTGACGGTGTTGACCTTCCTATTGCAATAAGTTCTCAAATGCTTGTAACGATTCACAACAATATTTCAGGCGTTTTATTGATTCTACTCTCAGCATTGGCTTCACAACAGATTAATGTGTTGGATTTGCAATTAGGACATAGAGGCAATAAGGGATATGCGGCTTTAGGAATAGATGGTAATCCAAGAGTGGTTCGTGAATTATTAAGTCAGTTAGGCGATCAGTTCCATGAAACGACACATTTAATTCTTAAATCATAAATCCGATTTATTAGGAATCTTAGGAAATTATAAAGGCATGAAAGAAATTGAAGAAAAAGTAATACACTCATTTTACAATGGGATGAATTGTGCTCAATCCATATTAACAGCCTATGCTGATCATTTGAAATTTGACCCTGCTTTTGCTCTGTCTGTATCCAGTGGTTTTGGTGGGGGGATGGGAAAATTGCAAAAAACCTGTGGTGCAGTTACCGGATCGTTTATGGCATTGGGAATATACAATTCTCAAAAGCATTTCGAGAATATTGAAGCTCGTAATGCTACCAATCAAATGATTCAGAAGTTTACTGTCGACTTTGAGGCTATGTATGGTTCGCTTGATTGCAAAGCTCTTTTGGATTGTGATTTCACAACTGACGAGGGTGATAGCCAATTCAAGGATAAGGACCTAAAGAAAAATGTATGTTCTAAATGTCTTGCCGACTCAGTTAAACTAATTGAAGGTTTGATTGGAGAAAAATAAGAGACGGATCATTTTAAAAGCAATTCCGGGTATTATTCCTCCAGAATATGAAAAGAATGGGATGCAAATACGATTGGGATATTTGCATCTATAAACTCAGTAAAGAAGAGGTTTGCTTTAAGGATTAATCATTTGATTCTTTTATAAGTAAAGCTAACAAAGCCATTGTTAAGCTTCAGACTATTTTTTCCTATTAACTCAATACTGTAAGTTTCATCGTCAACAGAGGAGGAGTGATTACCTATGCTCTTGGCTGTAAGAATGAGCTGTCCATTTTTAAAAACCCATTTCTGATACAAAAGGGTATGCATATTTATTGAACTAGCAGAACCATCTTTGTTTAGTCTAAAGCCTTGAACTTCGCTTTCATTTCCGGGGATAGGTTCTATCCATGAACCCACGAATAGTCCCTTGTCGTCTTCAGATAGACTACTTCCTTCTATATAGATATCATCCTGTAAGATATTGAACTTGAATATGCCTGTAAAAGCAATTAATATAAAAAGAGAAATGATGCCAAGGCATGTGCGTATAAGAAATTTAGATTTCATAAGATCATTTATTAAGCTTAAGTGAAAGTCACTCTATTTTTTTAAGTTTAAAAACTAAATGCCATTCCCAATTGAAAATGGTTGTTATTACCCATTTGTCGTGAACTGAAATCGCTCAATAAAACCCGGTCTAAACTCATACCAACATCTTGGACAGTTCCCCAAATGTGTAGTCCTTTGTAAGAAATATTTAGACCAGCAAATCCTCTTAAGGCTATAAGTTCATTGAGTCTAAATCCAAATCCAAACTGAGGTGTCAGCTGCCATGATTCTCCCATTTTAATAGCAAATTCAGTATAGGGATAAAAACTTAGGTTTGAAAAATCGTGTGTGGTGTTGATTCCAGAATTAATGGCGTCACCATTCTCAATATTTTCCAGTTGTCTTAGTTTATCTTTAAAGCGGGTGTAGTCACCGCGCTCTATATGCCAGCTACTCTGCAGACCAATAACACGCCAGTGAGTCTTGCTGCTAAGGGGAATATTATAAGCCACTTTTGCTCGTACACCTCCTCCATAATAGGAATGGTCACCATTTAAGTCTTCAAATTTGCTGGGTAGGTTTTTAACTTGGTAGTTGCCTAAAAAACCAAAAGCGCCAATGGCATAGGTAAGGTGTTCTTCTGATACAGCATAATGGTACGAAAGTTCTGCAGATTCATTTTTCTCATTCTCATAATAGTTGACATCCTGATTGTACTTGCCCCCAAAATAGTTTCGTGAAACGCTTTCTTCATCTTCAGCCATGGGACTTTGCATATGGGTATATATTCCGCCAGCCAAACCATCACCGTAGTAAGTTCTGCAAGATGAAATAAAAAGAATACTGCTACAAATGCAAAATTGCATAATGAGTTTTAAGCCTTTGGTTTTTCTTATCATTCAGTAAGATTAAAAGTCTACTTTTTAGTCTATTTAATAATAACAATCTTTATTGAGAATACCCTACCTCTGCTACCTGTTATTTTTTCAAAATTGATTAGTTTCTTTATGCAGTTCCCCAGATCGTTTTTAATTTAGCTATCAAGTATTGCCCTGGTCCTTATTTTTCAAGACGAGAGGAATCGCATAAGTTTTGATGATTGATGTGCTATTGCATCATATTTTATAAAAGAGGACTTCCCTCTACGGAAAGTCCTCTTTCGTTAATGCTTGTGAAATGTATTGTAGGCTATTCGTATTTTAAAGCCTCCACCGGGTTTTGAGTGGCAGCTTTCCAGGTTTGCCAGCTTACGGTTAGTATGGCAATGATTAATGCTAGCACTCCAGATATCGCAAATATCCACCAGCTTAACTCAATACGATATGCAAAATTGCGAAGCCAGTCCCTTGCGATATAATAAGCAATGGGGCAGGCAATAAGAAAGGCCACAACGACCCATTGTGTATATTCTCTTATTAATAACATTAGAATTTCAAGTGAAGTGGAACCATTGGCTTTTCGAATACCAATTTCTTTCGTTTTGTGTTGAATACTGAATGAAGACAAGGCAAACATACCTAGAATAGATAGAATAATCGATAGAATAGAGAATAAGGTTAAGGCTCGCATCTCTTTGTATTGATTGAAATAGATTTGCTCATACAAATCATCAACAAACTCATATTTGATAGGATGATCTGGTGCCAGAGTATGCCATTCCTTTGTTAATACCTGAAGGGCTTCTGCTTTTCTGTTTGGATCTATTTTAGCAATAAACGTACTGTTGAACATCTTTTTAGCTGCCAAAACCATTGGCTTTTCTATTGAAAACATATCGCCATAGTGTAAATCATCAATCACACCAATAACTTGACCTTTTTTGAACAGTTTAGGTGCCATAAAGTTGAATTGGAAAGATTTGCCAATGGCATCCTGTGGATTCTTTATACCGAGCACCTTTAGGGCTGACTTGTTTAGAATGTAATTTTCCTGAAAGTCTGGATGTTCCTTATTGTATTGTTCTAATTTTTCTAGAACTTGATCACTATTGGGATTATATTTACTGATTTTAATAGCAATATTTTCCCATGACATTGATGAGGTGATACCCATATCCAATGATCCTGCCAATGGCTTAATATTAAATAGTTTGAAGAAATCTGCTTCGATCGAAAACATATTAAGTTTCTTTTCTACAGATTTATCAATGCCTTCCATTTCTATTGGATAAGAATAAGGCATATTAAGTCCTGGTTTATAGAAAGCTGCACTAATATTTCGAATTTCGGGATGTTTTAAACAAGATTCCTTTAGAATTTCATATTTCTGAATCATATGATAAGGTACATCTGGCATAATAACAATAGATGACTTTTCATTTCCAGGATGCAGATCATTAACCAAATCGATTTGTTTGTGTAATACAATAGTGGTGATAATAGCTGCTATGGAAAGCATAAATTGGAAAAGTAGAGAGGCTACGAATTTCTTTGATCCTTGATAGGGAGAACGAGCTAGATCTTTGGATACTTTAGTTGTGACTAAAGGTAGAAGAGACGATAAAGCAAAGACCAAGTAAAAAACGAGTGCGATCCAAAGGGTATTGAAAACTGAGATATTCAATTGAAAAGCTGATCCGCTTAAAGCATCGAAATTGTAGGCTATAAGTCCACCTAAAAGAATGGCAAAACTGATAGGGATAAGTGATCGGGTGATTATGATCCTTGATAAATCAGAATAAGACGCCCCATTGATCATGTGGATTTTGAAATCCTTAAGATCAGTAATGAACTGCACGTAGTTCAAATTCGTGAAATTGATAAAGGCAATCAGAAAAACAATTAAGGCACCTACAATCAATATAATCAGAGAACTCATACTTCCATTAACATCCATTTCATCAGTATTATGACTGTATAAGTGAATATCTCTTAAAGGCATGAGTTGAGATATTGGCTCAGGTTCTCCTTCTTTCGTATTCTTTTTCCAATGTGCATTAATTAGCTTCTTAAGAGAAGTCAAGTTGCTCTCTTTTTCTAATAAGAGATAAGCGAAGGTGTGATACTCGTTTATATCTTCATTATTATTAATAGAAAATAGCAGTTCAGCATTAAAGTGTGAATTGTCGGGGAAATTTTCCATAACACCTGCAACGGTATAGCTACCCGATTTGGCATAGATATATTGAACAGCGATTTTAATCTCCTTACCAAGTGCCTCTTCCGTTCCAAAGTAAGCTAAAGCTATCTTTTTACTAATGACGACCTGATTGGGTTTATTAAATAAGCTTTCTCTGTTTCCTTTTATTAATTTGAAGTCGAATACCTCAAAGAATTGTTTGTTTGTAAAAAAGAGTTGATTGTTTGAGAAATTGTTTTTCTCGGCCGTAATAATTGTATTCTCGGGATGAATAAGACGAACGACTTCTTTAATTTGAGGAAATTTATCGTAAAGAGGCACAATTAAATTACCTTCAATACCCGAAACTGGAGGTCGTCCTTCTGATTGCTGATCTTCAATATTAATACGATAAATATTATCCGCATTTGAGTGAAACCTATCGTATGAGAGTTCTTTTTGGGCGTGGGTGAATATGATAAGGACAACAGCAAAAGCAAGCCCTATACCTAGGGTATTGATGCCGTACCATTTTTTGTTCTTTATAATTTGATTTAATATCATGGGTTTGTGGTCTTAACTTAGTAATTAATTGTAGCGAATTCTTTGGCGGTTTTCTCTGTCATCACTTCACCATCAAACAGGCGAATAACGCGGTGTGCAAATTCAGCATCGCGCTCAGAGTGCGTTACCATCACAATCGTCATGCCTTCGCTATTGAGCTCGCTTAGCAAATTCATTACTTCCAATCCTGTTTTAGAATCCAGATTACCCGTTGGCTCATCGGCAAGTAGAAGTTTGGGTTTTGCTGATACAGCTCGGGCTATGGCTACACGTTGTTGCTGTCCACCCGATAGTTGTTGCGGGTAATGGTGTTTTCTGTGCCCAATCTTCATACGATCCAGAACTTCTAAAACTCTGGCTTTTCTATCACTCTTGCCAATGTTAAGATAGGTGAGAGGTAATTCCACATTACGAAAAACGTTGAGCTCATCGATTAGGTTAAAGCTTTGAAATACAAAATTAATATTGCCTTTACGAATGGCATTGCGTTGGCTTTCCTTTTGATTACCGACTTCCTGATCGTTAAAATAATAATCGCCAGATGTAGGTGAGTCGAGCATGCCTAATATATTGAGTAGGCTCGATTTGCCACAACCTGATGGCCCCATGATGGCTACAAATTCACCTTCTTTTATTTCAAGATTTATTTGATTGAGTGCGGTCGTCTCAACTTCTTCGGTTTGGAATCTTTTGCTTAGGTTTTCAATTTTTATCATGCCAATAAATTTTGTGTTACGATTGTTTTATTGAATTAGTACAGATCAAGCTTTTTATCTTGATTTCATCTTTATGTTACAAATCAATTGTTCAATCGCTATGCCATAAGACTCTAGATCTAGATAATCAGATGTTTGTCGTCTTAGATCGCTGAGTCTGTGCTGTTAGATTGTAAAATATAAAAAAATGACTGTAAGAAAACTTTACACTATGTTGACTAGTCTGCTTCTTATTTTTACATTTGAAGAGCTAAAGTTATAAAATTATGTCTACTGGTAAAATCTTAGTTGTTGACGATCAAAAATCGGTCTTGGTGGCCTTACAACTCCTGCTTCAGGATGAATTTGAGGAGGTGATCACACTTTCTAATCCGAATTGTTTATTGAGTACCCTCGAGAATCACTCTATTGATGTGGTGGTATTGGATATGAACTTCTCGGCAGGAGTAAATACAGGTAATGAAGGTATTTATTGGTTGAAAAAAATATTGGAGTACGATTCCAAACTCAGTATCATTCTACTGACTGCCTATGGTGATGTGGAATTAGCTGTAAAAGCCATCAAGATGGGAGCAGTTGACTTTGTTTTAAAACCCTGGGACAATCGAAAGCTAATCACGACCATCAAAACAGCCATTCAGTTGCGGAGGTCCAAACAAAAGATTGATCGGCTTGAGGGGGAAAAGCAGACTTTGACTCAGGTTCTGAATCAGAGCGAAACGCAAATGATTGGCCGATCAAAGGCCATGCTCAATTTAAACAGGATCATACAAAAAGTAGCGGCTACCGATGTGAATGTTCTCATATTGGGAGAGAATGGAACGGGTAAGGAGTTGATTGCACGAGAAATTCATGCGCAGTCGGCAAGGCGAAATGCAGTGCTGATAAGTGTTGACATGGGAGCTGTTTCCGAATCCTTATTCGAAAGTGAACTCTTTGGCCATGCCAAAGGCGCTTTTACCGATGCCAGGGCCGATAAGTTTGGGCGTTTCGAATTGGCTTCGGGTGGCACTTTGTTTCTCGATGAGATTGGCAACCTGTCTTTAGCCATGCAAGCTAAGCTGCTATCTGTTTTGCAAACCCGTCAACTAATTCGTTTGGGAGATAATCAAATCAGAGAAATCGATATTCGTTTGGTTTGTGCAACCAACCGAGACTTAATACAAATGGTTGCCGATGGCGAATTTCGGGAAGATTTACTTTATCGCATCAATACCATTCATATTGATGTGCCGCCTTTGCGCCAACGAGGAGAGGATATCGTTGTTTTGGCTGAATTTTATCTACGTAAGTATGCTCAGAAATACAATAAGACTAAACTGAGCTTTTCGTCAAAAACTCTGGATAAGTTGATGCAATATGCCTGGCCAGGAAATGTGAGAGAATTGAAGCATACCCTAGAGAAGGCGGTGATACTGACTGATAATGATAAACTGATGGCTGATGAGTTCCTTTTTCATCAAGCTGCGAAAGGGAGAGCGGGATATAAGCCAGCCAGTTTGGCTGATATGGAAAAGGAAATGATTGCTTTGGCTTTAGAGCATCATTCAGGTAATATGAGTCGTATTGCAAATGAACTGGGTGTGACCCGCCCGACACTCTATAATAAACTGAAGAAGTATGATTTATAAGAAACTCTTTGTCAAATTAATTTTGAGACTCAGTCTCATAGTTCTTCTTTCTGTTTCGATGGCTTGGATATTTTGGATGAGTCTATACCCATTCCTGGCTCTTGTTCCCTCGGCACTGATTCTATATTTAGTTTATGCTTTGATTCACGACCTGAATTCAACGAATCGCTTACTCAGTCAATTTTTTCTGGCAGTTAAAAATGACGAAACAGCACTAAACTTGCAACATACAGATGAAGGGAAATCTTTTAATGACTTGCGTGATAGTATGCAGGCTGTGAATCAGATCATCAAGAATTTGCGTGTAAAATACCAGCAAAAGGAGATTGTGAGCGATGCTATTATCGAGAACGCAGCTGTGGGTATCCTCAGTTTTAATTCTCAGGGCATGGTTGAGCATATTAATAAAAAAGGAAGAGAATTGCTAGGTGTACATCATTTGGTGAGTATAAAAGCCCTGCTTAAAACAGATCCAAATTTGGTTGAGCTCTTTCATAGCATCAAAGCGGGAGAGAGCCGGGTACTGAAAATCTCCGTGAATCAAAAATCCTTACATCTGCTTATTTCTTGCACCCGTATTAAGCTTAATACGGACAATTGGAAACTGCTTTCCTTCTCAGATATTAAAAATGAGATGGATACCACAGAGCTGGAGTCCTGGCAGCGATTAATATCGGTTTTGACTCACGAGATTATGAACTCTATTGCACCCTTAACTTCCCTTTCGGAGACTTTGGCTCGAACTTATGCTCAGATTGATGCTCAATCGATTATTGGAGAGAAAAATCTGTCTAAAACCCGACTCGGTTTACAAGTGATTCAGGAGCAAGGAGAGGGTTTGATGCATTTTGTCGATAACTACCGTCAATTAAGTCGAATTCCAAAACCGAATCTTAAACCGATGAGGATAAAGCATCTGTTTGAGCATGTCAAAGCTTTGCTTGCTTTGGATGAAGACAGGCGTATTCAATATCATTTTTCTATTCAGACCGATGATCTATTTATTGAGGCCGATGAAAAGCTCCTGGTTCAGGTTTTGGTTAATCTGATTCAGAATGCTCAACATGCCATTAGCGATAAGGGAATCATACAGGTGATTGCCTGTAGAGCCCGTGAGGAACAAACCCTGATTAGGGTCATCGATAATGGTATGGGAATCAAAGCTGAAGATATCAAGAATATTTTTGTGCCCTTTTTCACTACCCGGGAGAATGGTTCTGGTATTGGACTCAGTGTTACGCGTCAGATTATCTGTCTGCATCATGCTAAAATCTCAATGGAATCGGTTTATGGGGAAGGTTCGCAAGTAGAGCTTCGTTTTTCGGCCTATAAATAAAGAGCCTATATTTTTTTAGACGCAGATCTGTTAAGATGAAATATGATTGAAGCTAAGTAGTCATTATTGATGAATAATTGGATGAATAAAATGATTTCCCGCAGATTGTGCGGATGATCGCAGAAATAAAATAAATAGTTCGATATTGATTTAAAATATCAGGCCATACAAGCCCTGAAAGGGTGAAATAATTTATCGCAAAACACAATAAGTAAGTTTGGTTATTCCTTTTTGTAGTTGTAATATTTAAAATAAGCGAAAAAAAAGATCTTCAGGACGCAACCTTTTCGCTATTCTATTGTCTAAGATAAAAACGTAATAAGTTTTTACTATTTTAATGGGGTTAAAATAGGTGGGTGTGGTCGATAGGCTGCACCTTTTTTTTTGAATTGATGTCGAATATAGTGGGTGAAGTTTGATTTGTTAGACAACACGGTTTCTTAGAGCTGTAATTGTTGAGTATTGATTTAAGAGATATTATAAACCAAATGGATGATTAGTAAAACTGGGAAGTTCCGAGCTTGCCGAGGAAATCACCCAGCTGCACTTATCATTCAGGCAGTTTAAAGATTGAGAAAATCGTGGTTCTTGAATTTTGGGTTCTTTTGTTTCAAGACAAAAGAACAAATAAAAAAAAGGCTGAAAAACGATTGACCAACCGAAAACAACAGAGCATCTTTTTCTTGTGTTTATTTGAGGATGTAACAATAACAAGAGGGATTTGTCGAACTGTAATATCATGAAAAAAAAGAACGCCCTGACGCAACCTTTGTGGCATTCTCTCATCATAAGTAAAGTTAAAAAAAGATTTGTATTTGCTTTTGTCCAAAATTAGCGAGACTTGTTTGAGTGAAACTTTGACACAGCTGTAATGTGAAAATGCCATTCTACTTACCTGTTAAGAGTTTTATTATCTATTTTAATTTGGGGTTAAAATAGGTAGGTGCAGTCATGAGACTGCACCTTTTTTTTATGCCCAAACTTCTTTCCTTAAGAGTAAAAAAAAATAAGAGATTTCATTCTGTAAATAAATTTGTTCGAGTCAATGCTCTCTTCGTATATAAGTTTTTTATGAAAATAATTTAATACGAATTTGCTTAACAAAAAAAGCGTGTGTGTAGAACTTAATAATTAACTTTGTCGTTGAATTGAATAAAGTCAAATTTCATTTGTGGAACTACCCTAAGCTACTTTTTATGTTAGTTTGTTAGATTCAGAATCAAGTGTAATGTATGCTTTAGTTGTTTGTTTCAATTTGTTATTAAGAATTATGTGGTTAATTAATAAAACAAATTTCAAAATGAAAAAGGGTATTTATGTTTTACTATCATTTATAATGATATGTCTCAACAGTTGTGATAGTGATTCTTCTGATATTAAATTAAAAGGAGAAAACACATCAATCTTTCTTGAAGAACTAGTTGTTAAGGAAAATCATGTTCAGTTAAAATGGAAAGCAAATAATGATAGTATTGCTTATTATAGAGTCATTAGAGCAGTCGGGGAAAAAGGAATTTATGATATAAATAATAATAGAACCAACATAACAGAAATTAATAGTAGTGACGAATTAAGCTATACTGATACGAATGTTCCTTATTCATCACGCGTAAGTTATGAAGTCCAGGGTATATTTTCTGAATCGGAGGATCAGTATTACATGAAAAATGTTTGGAGTAATGCCAGAGAATACGTGAGGGACATTCCTATGATTAATTTTCCATCAGATGATGTTATTTTTGTTACTGAACATGACCGTTTAATATTTATCAATAAAGCAGATGGGGAAATAAAATCCTATAATTATAAAACTAAAGAAGAAACAGATTTTGAATTAAATTCGGGAGTTGGGTTTTGTACATTAAATAAAAATGGTCAACGGTTTGAATTGCTTGTTCCAAGGAATGATGGTTGGTTGTTTATTTACGATGCGAATAGTTTTGACTTGATAGAGCAAATTAAGATCAGTCCATTTTCAGTTGTTTCAGCTGTCATAAAAGACGATCTCATATTTGCTAGTACAAACACCAGCGATGAGCCCGTAATCGTAATACGCAGAAGTACAAAAGAGATTGTTTCCAAGCTAACCTGGTATGGTGACGATGATAGAAGATTGCAAATTTTACCGAATACAAATACTGAACTATTTAGTGTTAATTCCGATGAAATTTCCTTTTATACTTATGATGCAAATGGTATTATGATCGATCGAAAGTATAAAGATCCTTGGGACAGTGAATATGCAACTTCAACGAATTTTACCATTATTCCAAATTCAAAGAAATTCATTACTGCACCATTGGGAAATATTTTTGATAACAGCATTGCCTATGTGAATGGATTACCTAGAGGGAATTTAAAATTCTCAGATTTTATTATAAATACGAGTGGTTCTCTTGTTTATGCGGCATGTAGTAATAATAAATCAATAGAAGTTTATGATTTGTCGACCTTTAGACATATAGAAACTTTAAAAACAAACGCTTACCCTTATCGAATCTTTTATAAGGATGGAGAAATTATTTCAGTTTCTAAACCTACAGTCGAGAATGACTATTATTACGATTCATCTCTTTCTGATTTAATTATTGAACGAATTGTTCATGAAATTAATTAGGTTCTTATTGGTGGATTAAGTCTTCAGGTATAATTAGTATTGGGGAGAAAGAATAAAGCTGTGGGAAATATACCACAGTTTTTTTTGCGATCGTCGTTGAGTGCTTGTTGTTATAGAATAACTTTTAAGCATATTAACAATTTTCTCGTCTTTTACTCATCTTTCTTAGTATTTCGTGGCAGTACTTCTTCTGGGAATGGGAACAGAATGGTTGAGTTCTTTTCAGCGGCAATATTGGCCAGAGTTTGGTAGAGTCTAAGTTTGATAGCTGAGGGTGATTTATCGATGAGCTTACCAGCAGCCAATAAGTTCTCAGCAGCCTGTTCTTCGGCAAGAGCAAGTATAACACGAGCACGACGGGAGCGTTCTGCTTCCGCCTGATTAGCCATCATACGTCTCATGTTTTCCGGCAATTGAATATCCTTAATCTTAACGTCGATAATGATAATACCCCATTCCTGGGTTTCTTTTTCGACAATGCGTTTGATATTTTTGCCCATCTCTTCACGTTTGGATAAGATGGTATCCAGTTCAACCTTACCACAAACATCTCTCAGGGCGGCTTGAGCCAGCTGCATTATGGCAAATTTATACTCTTCAACTTCTAATACGGCTTTCTCCGGATCGTCAATCTTAAAAAAGACAACCCCGTCGATACTACAAGGTACATTATCTTCTGTCATTACTTCCTGTGAATCGATATTGATGGTGATCACACGGATATCGACGATCTGTATGGTCTCGACCAATGGAATCACCCACCTGAAGCCAGGCTTTAGGGTCATAATGTATTTTCCGAAGCGGAACTTCAAAGCTCTTTTATATTCGAAAATGATTCGGATACCACTTAATAGGAAGATGATAAAACCAAGGCTGAAAAGGATCAAAGGATTCATAAGGCTTGTGTTTAAATAATTGATATTCATCTTGTAGAGTTTGTATGCTCTCTTGTAAATTTACGAAAAACAGAGAGGCTGGGCAAAATTAGTTTGGTTAGACGTTCTGGATATGGTCATTGATTATTTATTGAACAATACCATTAGAGTCGATACACCTATTCGATAATGGATATAGCTTTTATCTTTATTTGTGTTCAATGAAAGGGAAGGTGAAACATTTTATAAAAATAAAGATTCTTTGATCAGATTACTCTGAATGCCTTTAAATATCTGATAATCTATTGCTTTACGAACGTATCTGTTTTCATGACCAATGGCATGTATTTCAGTATTCATGTCTTGTTTATTTGGATTTTAGAGAAATAACTCTCTAAATTAGCTTTGCTGTTCGACCACAAGAACATCTTTTCTTACAAATTATAAGACTAAAAGGGAGTCTGTAAGTTAGGCTCTAAATACTTTTGAGACTTCTAAGTCAAAGTATTTCATATTTGCTGAATCTCTCTACACGATTAAGTTCGTTGATAGTAAATTCCTTTAAAATTCCATTCATATTACTTAAAATAATTTATTCAGGATGCTTTCGATTCTTTTTTAGAAGCCAGCATGTTGTACTACTACAAGTATTGAAACGAAATCAACAAATAGTGCAAAATTATATCAGAATGTACCAAATCCATGGAGCGATAATACGGTTATCAAGTATCACATTCCAGAAGAGTCCCAAGAAGCATTTATTCAATTAAGAAGTATAAATGGAAAGCTTATTAATAAGTTTAATATTAATTATAAAGGTGAAGGTCATGTTATGCTTTCGTCAAATTCACTTACAGAAGACTGTTACGTTTAAACACTGATTATTGACAATAGAATAATTGATAGCAAGAAATTTATTATTAGCAGATAAAATAACAAATGGGGCATGGGGTTGACTTATGTCTTCGTGGTTGAATGTTTATAAAAAGAGCAGGACTAAGCTGTGGTGGAAGAGCCACAGCTTTTTTATTGCAACTCCAAGTTTATTCTATACTAACAGTTTCCCCTCCTTAACGAGGAGGGGTGGCTTGCGAAGCAAGACGGGGTAGTGCATACGCTTCTTTTATTATCCCATATAACTATTCATAATTATATAGATCTATTATATTTTATGTATGTTAGTTGCTTTACTATGGTTTAATTTATTGTTTTCTAGTTGTTTTTCATAAATTTGGTAGGCTTGAATTACAATGTTTGCCTTTATTTTATTTGTATGTGTGAGTAAATGCAATTGATAAATTTAATGGCAGTGTAAGTTAAGTGGTTGAAAGACCGGTTTGTAGCTGCTGTTATGCAAAGGCAACGTAATATTAAACTATGAGATTAGAATAAAGAATAAGAGTGAAATAGTAATCAGGTATTTTTGATTTTGAACTAGGGATTTTTCGAATACTGTATACAGATTTAAGCCTCAATTTAAATAATGAAATTCCTCATCGAATTGCTCTCATTATTTAATCTATGAATTTTATGATAGAGGTACTGCTAATCATATTTAAAAATGAATTCGAATTTATCAATAATTACAATGTTCATGTGCGTTTTTGCCTCCAGTGATCCTTCGGTCTAGGTTCGGTCAAGGTTCGATGTAGGTTCGTGTAAGGGATTTTCAGTTTAAGTGTACATAATAAAAAGGCCTGGGTGAGTCATTTAATATCACAAATCATTCATCTAAAAAACTCCAGCAAGCCTATTAAAATAGAACTTGTTGAAAAGATAAATTTATGACTTAGAAACAGCTTCGAAATTAATAATCGTAAACAACTAAGTTTAGTTTGATAATATTATAAACGATGAAAAAAACACTCTTAATTTTTTGTTTCATTAGCATATTCGCAATTGGTACTATGTCACAAGTGTATGAGCCTGATAGGAGATCTCAATTGGAGAGGAATGATGATTATTGTGAGTATATGCCGGAGAAACTGACGAAGTTGGATCTGATCCAGGCTCTGGAAGTTGCTGGTGTGAGAATAAATATATTCGACTTGGGGGATTTTGATAAGACCTATAAGCTGACGATCAGCTTGGATGAATATGTGGATTCAAAACGGCTTACTACCGATATTATTTTTAGGGGTGACAATGAAACCACTTATTATAAAGAGAATGACGAGCGCTACTTTATTGACTACATCAAGCAGATTAAGATATTCTCGAAGGAGAGTGATGAGAGCCTTTTGTTGCATATCAAGACCTTGAGTTATGATCTTAAAAGGAAGATCACATTTAAGCTGAAGAATGAAGAGCAATATTATAGTTTGAAAGCCTATGCTAACACAAAATGGGAACTCAATAAAAAAATTCCCCTATTGGTATATGCCTCATCATGGGAACGGGATGGTTCTGAAATAATCTGCGGCTCTCTTTTATTAGAAGAAAATGAAAAAGGGACCGATAGGATTCTAAGCTCTTCACCTCATTACTTTATCGTCTCTTATGAAGTCAGAGAGATTAATAATAACTAATCCATTCAAATTATATCGATACAAATGATAAGAACTTATACGTTACTCATTCTTTTTCTTCTTACATCAGCTTGTTTAAAGGCACAGAACTTGCGAGAAAAAATTGCCTATAATGCCTGTGAGCAACTGGATTCTATTCAGAAAGTAAAGGTTTTGAATGATAGTATTATTCGAAATAGTATAACTCACGCCCTCGCGAGAGTCATGACTGAAGGAACAGCCGAGGAGAAAAAAATAATTTGTACAGTTACGGGTATTCGACAGCTTTTAAAAGAAACTTTCGAGGTGATGCCATCTGCTTGTTACCCTGTCAGACGATTTTTAGTGGAAAAGAAGAGAACTGAATTTTATAAATTTTCAGATAATGAAAAAGCAAACCTTCATTTTGATGCAGGTAACGATTTTTTGAAATCACAAAATTATAAGAAGGCAATAAAAGCATTTAAATCGGCTATTAAGCTGGATAAATCCTTTGTTTATGCCATTGATCATTTAGCCGTAGCATATCGCAGACAAATGAATTTTAAGAAAGCGATAAAATATTACAAGCAGTCGCTAAGTATCTTTCCCGAAGGTGATGTTGCTCTATTAAATATTGCGGTGTCATATACATTTTTAATGGATAATAATAAAGCATTGGAATGCTATAATCAATTGATGTTTTTATATCCAAATGAAGCCGAAGGCTACTTTGGCTCAGCAAAAATACGCTTCAGGAATTCGGATTATAGTAAGGCCTTAGATCATTTGTTTATTGCCCACAGTATTTATGCCGATACCCATTCAGATTACATAAAGGATAGCACAAAACTATTTGAAATAATGTATGTACAACTAAAGGAAGAAAACAAACTGGATTTAGTTAAAGCAAAAGCTAAAGAGCATAACGTACAGATAAATGTAGAATAAACTACTGCTACAAAAAAATATCAATACTTAGCTGTTTGAGGCGGTTAAAGGTGAATATCAGAATGCTTACTAAAATTGAGAATTAAACCATAAACCAGCTATGACTAAAAGAAAAGCTCTCATTGTTTCAGCAGTTTTTATTGGATCAGCATTGTTGGTAGAAGTATTAAAAATGAATTACAAGGAGCTCCTTGATGGAGAATTCGTCGATTTTCTTTCGGGTGCTTTATTGGGCTCAGGAATAGGTCTCTTTCTTGGAAATATTTTAAGAAAAGAAAAAATATGTTAGAACAGAACTAATTAATATCACTTAAATATTAGAACTATGAGTAAAAGAAATAAAATTATTTTAGCCGGTTTATTGATTGTGTCTGCAATAACCATAGGTGTTTTAGAGGGACTTGGTTACGATTTAATAAGTCAACATTATGAAAGATTTATTCCAGGAGTTTTGTTTGGCGCGGGCTTTAGTCTTATTATTATAAGCCTGTTTAATAAAAACGATAGGATAGAAGAGAACCAATAAAATTGTCGATGCATATTCAAGAGAAGGATATGCACGACTCATTATTAAAATAGAAATAGTTATGAAAAAATTATTGATCCCTTTTTTTATGCTTACCCTTTTCTCGTTAAGCTCTTGTTGTTATGAAGAAGAATGTGGAGCCTGTTTTACGCCTCCAAACTATTTTGTATTCGAATTGGTCGATAGTGACACAGGAGAAAACCTATTTACGAATAGAACTTTCGATTCAGATGATATAGAAGTTTTAGATGCCTCAGACCATTCTATTGAATTTGCCTTTATAGAGGAAAATGACATCAATTTAATTGAAATAAACACGATTGGCTGGCAAACGGAAATTGTCAATTACAGAATCAATATAGGCTCCGAGAATATATTCGATCTGTATGTAGATGCTAAAAGATTAAGTGAAGACTGTTGCTCCTTTACGAGATACAATGAAATTGAAATCGGTAATACAGACTTTAGCTTGAGTGCTGAAACAGGGATTTATACTATTTTAGTTGATTAAGAAACAAATATTGGATTGTTGAATGAGTTGGTAAAAGCATTAAAGCCTTATGAAAAAGAAAATACGTTGGGGAATAATGGGCTTAGGCAAAATTGCAAACAAGTTTGCCAGTGATCTCCAGTTATCTAATGAGGCTGAACTTTATGCTGTGGCTTCGAGAAACCAAGAAAAGGCCATAGCCTTTGAAGAGAAGTTCCATTCACAAAAGCATTACGATTCTTATGAAGAGATGGCAAAGGATGAAGCGATTGATGTGATTTATATTGCAACACCACATAGCTTTCATTTTGAAAATACCATGCTTTGCCTGAAGAATAATAAGTCTGTATTATGTGAGAAGCCTATAGGCTTGGACTCTCATCAGGTGAGAGCTATGATAAAAGAAGCTAGATTGAGAAACCTGTTTCTAATGGAAGGTTTGTGGACCCGTTTTATACCCGCCACAGAGAAATTAATCGAGTTGCTTCAAAAGAAGTCGATTGGTGATCTTCAATACCTGCAAGCTGATTTTGGTTTCAAGGCCGATTTCGATCCTGAGAGCCGGGTCTTTAATAAATGTATGGGCGGTGGCTCCCTAATGGATATAGGTATCTATCCCATTTATTTAAGTCTGATTACTCTCGGTATCCCTACGCATCTGAATGCGATAGCCCGTATAACCAAAACAGGAGTTGATTCTTATTGTTCCATGCTCTTCGGCTATGAGAATGGTGAGAAAGCCATTTTGGAATCGTCAGTAGAAGCTGACACACCAACCACTGCTCATATTTATGGGAGTAAGGGTTATATCAAGATGCATAGCAGATTTCATCATAGCAAGAAAATATCTTTGTATCAGGACGATGAGTTGAAAGAGGTATTCGACTTAAAGTATCAGGGGCATGGTTATATCTACGAAATTGAAGAGGTCAACCGCTGTTTGAGAAACAAAATGATTGAAAGTCCAAAACTACCACATACACTCAGTTTAGATCTAATGGCAGTAATCGATCAGGTAAAGGCTAAAATTGGTTTGACATATTCGAGTCATAGCTAACTCATGCTAATTTGAAATTGAAAGAGCTCTAGTCTATACACGCTTTGTATATGTTTTTTTCTATTATTTTGTTTATCTTCAGTATGGAAATAGAGAAAAGAATTATGAATTAATCTCTTAATGCAAAAATTTAATTTTTGCTTAACATGACCAAAGAGAAGCTAAATACCTAAAAACGACTAGTATGAGACGACTTTATAAGCCTATAATGTTTTCTTTCTTATTAGCTCTTTCTAATGGGGGCTATTGTCAGTATGAATCGATACTCGAAGAGAGAATTGTAGGAAGAGTGCTCGATACACTTGAGGTCAATGAAAATAATACGGTAGTTCATACTTTATGGTTGAGTGATACCTTAAAAGTTGTTGTTCAGAACGAGCATCTTAAGTATGATTTTAAGAGCACGGAAAAGGGAGGCGAAAAACGCTCATTTAGTCTGACTGAGCGTAAAAACTATATCAAAGATTTAAAGACTTGGGGGCAAAATTGTTTTTCTTCTGCTCTAGAGCATTGTTTGGCTCGAAATGGCTTGGCTCAACAAGCCGTGTTTAACAAACGAACCTTAATTGGCTTGGAGACCTTCAGTCAGATTCTGAATCACTACTTTATAGAAGTAAAGGCCTTTAACACACTTTCCAAACAGAATTTTAAAACAAAAATGCCGGATAATGCTTTGCTTACTTTTTCGAGTCAAGCTGGTAAGCTCATTCATGCCGTCTATTTCACTGAGGGGCTTTATTATTCCAAGAGTGCTGGTTCTGAAGCGACGGAGTTTATAAACCTTAAGAATTTTATTAAAGAAAATTATAACGAAACCCAATTGATTAAAATATATCAATTCGATAAAGCCAGATTCGATTTGGCTTTAAATAAATAGAAATTGTTTCAGGTTAATATCATTATCGCTTAAGCGAAGCCCAATAGGCTTCGCTTTTTTGGTATGCTTTTGTGTCCTTCAACTATATAGATATATTCTATTTTATATCCGCTTTTTACTTTAATTTGTATGAATATATTGTTTGCTTTCTAATTTTCATAAATTTGGATGGATGTAAAATGCTATTAATAATAATAAGCCTGTCTAATCAAATAGAGAGATTATAAAACAAGAATTATGAAATATTTAATTATTATTCTATTGTTAACATTAACTACAGGTGTTTATGCACAGACAGAGTATTATACGACGGATGGTAAGAATAGGCTTTTGCAAGCTGATCTTGATAAAATAAGTACGAATCTGAAAACAAAATATTCTGAGGTACTGGATAAAGAAATGTTTGTAAATATTAAGATTAAGGAAACGGAGAGAAAGGGTGATTCTATCATCCATAAAATAAGCTTTGATATAACAGACAAGAAAACGACGGATAAATTCAAAAATAGTTTACTTGCTGATCTCAAAGGAAAGGAATTTTTAAAATTCAACTTAAGTTCTATAAATGGAGAAATGATTCGTTCCGAAAGTCTTAAAGGAAAACCGACTTTAATAAATTTCTGGTTCAAGGGCTGTGCGCCATGTATCGATGAAATGCCCATTCTAAATCAAATTTTTGAGACGTATAAGTCTGAGTATAATTTTATATCGATTACATACGAGACGAAAAAGGATGTCAACCTATTCCTAAAGAAACATGCATTCGAGTTTAAGCATTTAGTTAATGCCAGAGCCTTTATAGATGAGTTGGGTATTCAATCCTATCCCTTGAATTTGTTTATAGATAGTAAAGGCATTTTAAGATTTGTTGAGGGAGGCATACCCTATGAAGACGATGAAAAGGGCGGTATGCAAATGGGAAACGGACATCAATTTATTAAATTATTGAAATCCTTAGATTAATCTAAAAGAGAATTTAAGAATCATCTAAATGATCTTGACTATGTATCGATTTAAAAGAGTGTATATAAGTTGGACGAAACTCAATCCTTATAAGTTTATCCTCATTACAGGATTCGTAGCATTTCTGTCTAAATTATGGATTGTTCCTATATTATATCTATTTAGTATGGATGAAATAGGCGGAGTAGACTTTGATTTAAAGGGTGTCGTCGAATTGGTTTTTCTGGGAATAATATTTGCTCCCATCGTTGAAACATTTCTTTCTCAATATATTCCAATTGTTTTATTTCAAAAACTATTAAAAAGGAACGCTAATAGGGTTGGAATAGCAGTTTCGGTTATTTTATTTTCCTTATTGCACATAAACTACTCTATTGGATATGCTATTATGGTTGTACCGATTGGAGTCATTTTGGCATTAAGTTTCGTGATATTTGAGAAGAGAAAAGAATCGAGTTTCTGGATGACCACATTTCTTCATGCCTTTATAAATATGATTTCTTTAAGTTTTGTGATTATTGAAAAGTTGCTTGCATCCTAAATTGAATATTAAACTATCCTTATTAAAATGAAAAAATATATTTTCTTGGTTTTTATCATGCTATGTTTAGCAGGTTCTTCAAAAGTGTGGGCAGATAATGGTTCCACAAAATGGGAAGGCGCTTTATTGGTTCAAGGCTTCGAACTGAAGTTGGTTTTTAAATTCAATCAGGATACGTGTTTGCTTGGGGTCCCTGTTCAGGGAGTTGTGGATTATCCCTCATCAGAATGTCAGGTGATTGGCGATAGTATTCGTGTTTCCTATACGGGGATGTTGCAAGCTCAATTTGTTGGGGTGAAGCAAGCCGATACCCTTCTTGTTGGTAATTGGCTGCAATCGGGTAAAAGCTTTCCTTTGATCCTGAGAAGAAAGATCGAAAGTAAAAGACCGCAAAGCCCCAAGCTGCCTTTGCCCTATAAGCAAGAGGAAGTTTCCTATTTCAATCATGATAAAAGTATTCGTATTACTGGGACCTTAACGCTTCCAGAAAAAGGCAATAATCATCCGGTTGCGATTCTGATTTCAGGCAGTGGACAGCAAGATAGAGATGAAAGTATCATGGGGCATAAGCCCTTTTTGGTTATCGCTGATTATCTGACTCGACAAGGGATTGCCGTATTGCGAGTAGACGATAGAGGTGTAGGAGCTACAACGGGTATGGAATCATTGAAGAAAGCGACATCCTATGATTTTGCCTTGGATGTTGTTGCGGGTATTAAATACCTGCAGAGTAGAAGCGACATTGATCAGCAGAAAATTGGTCTGATTGGACACAGCGAAGGTGGCTTGATTGCTTCAATTATAGGTTCAAAACGAAATGATTTGGCCTTTATCGTATCCTTGGCTGGTGTAGGAGTTTCGGGAAATAGATTGATGAGCTCTCAAATAAAGACGGCATTAGTCAGAACATTGCCCACTAAATCAGTCGATAGTATTGTCTCTTTTGAAAAGAGAGCCATGAATATCATCATCCATCAAGAAGATGATCGATTGGCCGAGGTAAGTATTAGTCAGGCAATAATTGGTCCCTGGTTGGAAGGTCAGGACGCGTCCGTCAAAGAATATTTTGGAATGAAGACCGTAGATGGTTTTCAAACCCTTGACACAAAACCCATTTTAGCTCGTTATAAGATGATGATGATCCCCTGGTTTAGATACTTTATAGCTTATCAGCCTGATGAATTTCTACCGAAAGTGAAAGCACCTTTTTTAGTTCTGAACGGAGAAAAGGATACTCAGGTATTAGCAGATTTAAACACATTGGGTTTTAAACGAATTTTTGATGCTTGTGGAAAAACCAATTACAAAATCAAAACTTACCCAAATCTCAATCATTTCTTTCAGCATTGTGAAACCGGTTATATCGACGAGGTTGAGGCCATTGAAGAAACCATCTCAGAAGAGGTTTTGAATGATATGTCGGTTTGGATTGAGGAGCAGCTAGGTAAAAAGAATTAAGAGTGAACAATTCGTTTGATGTTGAGTGCTAATTTGTAAGAAATCTCAACCAGACTATTAAAAACTAAATAGAAAATTATGAAAACATTAGCCAAAAGTTTATTTTTTATCATTGTCTCATTTAATTTGACTTCTTGCATGGTACAGAAGCCAATCTCGGCAGCTGCACCAGAGAACAATAAGACCTATGAGATAGAATATTTATTTGAGCATGACGGTTGTAAAATGTATCGTTTTAAGGATGGTGCTTCCTATATCTATTTTTCCAACTGTAATAATGATGTGACTCATGTTGTTAACGATTCAGTACAAGTTAGAGTGATTGACAAATCAAAGGGGCAACTATCGAAATAATAATCGTGATAAACGATGGAGCCAATAAAATGTGATGACACATTCAGCTCTAAATTATCTTTGAATTTAATCATAAATGGAACGAAAACTTTTTACTGAGAAACAGATTAATACATCAACCTTTTTGGGTGGTCCGATACCATCGGGTCTATTAATTTGTAAAAACTATATGGTTATGGGTAAAGCCCGATCAGCTTACTTTACCATTCTATTCACGCTTCTTTTTACAGTCATTTTCTTTTATGGTTTAATGCAGGTTCCTGAAGCAATAATGGATAAGATACCCAATCTTGTATTTACGGCTTTTTATGCTCTTATTGCAGCTATCGTTTATAGGTTCTTGTTGCACAAGGATGTGACTCAAGCATTTGAAAATGGAGCCGATAAGGGATCGAACTGGACAGTTGCCGGGGCGACAGTTCTAGGGATGGTATTGAATGTGGGAATTATCTTCCTGTTGGCTTTAAGTCAGCCCTATTACGAATGTAATTATATTGATGTGAATGGGAACGAACTCTATTATGAACAAGCTGAAGTATCAATAGAATCCCTTGACAAACTGTCTGAACAATTGGTGAATTTGGGCTTTTTTGATCAAGACTATGGCAATATTGTCAAATTAGAAAAGATAAGTGATGCCTATCAGATTACCATACTCATTGATGAAAAGTATTGGTCTGATCGCGACTTAATAAACGATTTAGTGAGTTTTAAACTTTTTATGCAAGTGGAGTTTGGTCAAGAAACATTTCTTCAACTTGAGGCGGCATCTTTGTCTGGAAATGTGAAGCATAAGCATTTATAAATTGAATAAGGTTTAAAATTATAGGGTCTATACAATTAAGCTTAATAGATAATAAGGATGAAAAAAATGTTAGTATATAGAGATATTACATTTAAAGAAATTTTGCTTATCAAAGAACTTTGGGAACGAAACAGAGATTACCATCAACAAATTTCAAAATCATTCGGAAATCTTTATAAAGAACTGATATTTGAAGATAGAATGATTGGATTTGCTGGTCTGGATAAAGATAGAATTAAGATGACACTTGTAGAAGATGTCTTGAGTGATGAGTCTGTAGCTTATTGTATTTCAGTGCGGAATGAGATGTGTGGGGAAGTGCAAACCCTACATGTTATTGAAGAATACCGTGGGTGTGGAATAGGTAAGTCACTTATGCTTGATCATATGATGTGGTTTAAAAAGAATGATTGTAATGATGTTAAGCTTAACGTTTCTTGTGAAAATAAAAACACGATTGCTTTTTATGAGGCTTTGGGTTTTAGATCGAATACAATTGAAATGTGTCTCATGAGTCCAGAATCTTAAAGTGAAAAGACACCAGCGGATATCATCCTAAAAATGGAAGTTCAGATATAAAGTAGATAACTTTTAATAATTTATTAATGGACGAAATATAGAAACTCAAGCACCTTGATACTTTGACTTACTTACTTAATGGGCTTACAGAACCTAACGGGATACCTATTTATTACAAGCAATGAAGAAATAAAAACAGTTGAATATACGTTTGTGCCTGTTGATTGTATTTACGTATTGGTACTTGTATAAGTTTCATAAAGAAACCAATTGGGCTAGAATCCTTGTGATAACCGCATCAATTCTATCACTACTTAACCTGTTTGGTATATTTGTATAAGGCCCTTTACTCCAGTTTGTTTTGATTGTAGAAGCAGCCTTAGGTGCTTCTTTATTATATTGGTTGAGTACAGAATCCGTTAGAATATATTTCAGAACCAATAAGCTTTAGATATGAAAGAAGAAAAAGAAGAGAGTTTGCTTAAACAGATTTTACAATCTCCATCTTATTGTTATACAGACAATTACCCCAAACGTGATATGTGGAAAGAGATTGCCAAATTGTATCATGGGGAATTTAAGATCAAATTCAATTCAGGTTGTGAGCTAGAGATTCATCAAATAACGATCCCATATAAAAAATGGATCATCCATATTTCTGTTTCAGATACCAGACCTATGAAGTTTCAAATGGATTTTAAATCAAGATTGGATTTTGATTTGCTTCTTAGCTGGGAGGATTTTATTGAAAGGATTCTTAAGAAATTTGGAGAACCTGAAATTGAAATCGATTCCTATGACTTTGACAAGCGTTACTTGATCAAAAGTTCTAAGCCAGATCTTCTTAAAAGATTATTAACAAAAGAGATTCAAGAGGCCTTTTTAGAGAACAATATCTATTCTGTTGCCTATAAAACCAATTCTGAAACTCAAAAAGCTGAATGGTTGTCTGTTATTCAAAGGAAAGTGGGTGATAAAGACTTTATCATGGGATTAATCAATCTGCATATGCTTATTCTTGATAGCCTAAATGATTTGAAAATAATAAACTAATATCCGATATAAATACTTCTATACGAGAGATCAGTTAAAAGAAAGTCAAAGCATCAGTTGTGATTTTTTTAGTTTTAGAACATTTCTTATTCAATCAAACACCTACTTTATAGACTAAGCTTCGTAAAATAATCATGACTTACTCAAAGTTTTGAGCATTGCTTTTAATTCAGATGTATAAAACCTCTCATATTCATCTACGTTTTTGGGAGAAGTCGATAATTGTTATACTTTCGCAGGCTGAAAATAAAAGCTTAAAGCTTTGAAGAAAGCTTAATCTCACAGACTTATAAAGGTGATGATGGGATCAGCTTTTGTGACCATTAAAAATAAATTGGATATAGATGAAATATAAAATGCTAGTGCTTGATCTTGATGACACGCTTTTGCGTGATGATCACAGCATATCAGATAGAAATAAAGAGATGCTGATGAAAGCACAGGAGCAAGGTGTTTATGTTGTTTTGGCATCAGGACGTCCAACGCCTGCAATGCTTCAATATGCCGAGCAGCTTGATTTGAAAAAGTATGGCTCATATATCATCTCTTACAATGGGGCGGTTATCACGGATCTGACTAAGCAGGCAAATATTTTTGAGCAAAGCCTTTCCAAAGAGCAAATTCACAGTTTGCATGATTTTAGTATGGCGAATAATGTGGATATCATCACCTATACTTCGGATAGCATCATCAGTGAATCCTGCTCGGAATATATCGATGTAGAGATTGAGCTCACTCAGATGAAGTTTAATAAAGTGAAGTGCTTTAAAACTGCTGTAACCGAGTCAGCTGTAAAATGCCTCCTTTTACAGGAGCCAGAATACTTAAAAACAGTTGAAGCCAAATTGAAGAAAGAGAAACCCAATGAGAGTGTAGCCCTTTCGAAACCTTTCTTTTTGGAGGTTATGCCTCACGGGATTGATAAGGCGGCAAGCATTGCTCGTTTGGCGCAGAAGCTAGGCATTAGCCGCGAGGAGATTATCGCAGTAGGCAATGCGGGCAACGATTTAACAATGGTTGAATATGCTGGTTTGGGCGTTTGGGTGGATAATGTGACTCCTGAACTGCGTGATCGTGCTGATGTTATTGTGGCTTCCAATAATAATCATGGGGTTGCAGAGGTGGTCGAAAAATATATTATGAATTAACAGAAACCATTCCTAAAAGAATAACAAAAGCGAAACCATTGAGGTTTCGCTTTTTTTGAATAATAGAAGAAGTAGACTTGATGCGAAGAGCTTGTTCATTATCTGTCCGATAGCGTGATTCTTATTGTAGTTTACCATCAGAAATTTCTGATAAAAGACAGCTTTCGTTTTTTTTAAGTCCCAAGTGTTATTTCGTGTGTATAGCTCTTGTTTTTTGATGCCAGATTAGTATGTTTTTAGCTTGAAATTCAGTAAATTGATAGATAATGTAATTTGTTAGGAGGGACTCATATGAGGAAACAAAAACAAAATATTAAAGATCAAGATATACGGGAACCTGACTATTGGAGAACGCCTCTGGATATTGATAAACAAGTGATTCAAAAGGGGCAGGTAAATATTATTAAAGATCGCTGTAAAGCTTGTAATTTTTGCATCGAATTCTGCCCCAATAATGTTCTGGCAATTTCTGAAGAATTTAATGCCAAGGGTTATCATCCCCCCTGTGTCTCAAAGCAGGACAATTGTGTTGCCTGTAAATTGTGTGAGCTTATTTGTCCTGAATTTGCGATCTATATTACCGAAGAAAACAACTTAAATACCGATGAAGATGAGCCATGATCCAGCCATACGAACAGGAGAACATTTTTTAAATGGAGATGAAGCATGTGCAGAAGGTGCATTGGCCTGTGGCTGTCGTTTTTTTGCAGGTTATCCCATTACGCCGGCAACTGAGATTGCTGAAACCATGTCGAGGAGGCTGCCTGAAGTTGGCGGTGTCTATATTCAAATGGAAGACGAGCTAGCTTCGATGAATGCTATTTTGGGTGCTTCCAGCGCCGGGGTAAAAGCGATGACATCAACTTCAGGACCAGGCTTTAGTTTGATGATGGAAAATATTGGACTTGGTATCATGATGGAAATACCATGTGTTGTGGTGAATATTCAAAGAGGCGGACCCAGCACGGGTTTACCTACTATGGTTGGGCAACAGGATATGATGCAGGCCAGATGGGGGTCACATGGCGATTACGAAATGATTGCCCTTTGCCCTTGGAGTCCACAAGAAATGTTTGATTTTGCAATCAGAGCCTTTAATTTATCTGAGAAGTACCGTATCCCCGTATTAATTATGGCTGATGAGGTGGTCGGTCATATGACTGAAAAAGTTGTTATCCCCCCAAAGGAGGAAATAATAAGATTATACCGAAAAAAACCACAGGTTCCTTCCAATGAGTATATCATGTACGAAACAAATGGCAGTTTAGTACCGCCCATGGCAAATGCTGGGGATGGATATAAAGTGATTACAACCGGATTGACCCATAATGAACAGGGATACCCTGATATGACTGCTGAGGCTCATGAAAAACTGATAACACGCCTCTGCAATAAAATCTTATTAAATAAAGCGGATATAGTTGAAGTCGAAGAACGGGAACTCTCTGATGCCGAAGTTGTGGTTGTAGCTTATGGATCTCCGGCACGTTCGGCTGTATTGGCAATTAAAAAGGCACGTGAACAAGGAATTAAAGCCGGTTTATTAAGACTCAGAACGGTTTGGCCATTTCCTGAGGCAGAAATACTAAAACTGGCTAAGCAGGCGAAAACGATTATTGTACCCGAAATTAATAAGGGGCAAATTGTGAGGGAAATAGAGCGATGTGCAAAAGGAAACTGTGAAGTTATTCTAATTTCGAAATTGGCTCTTATTCATACACCTGATGAAATTTTAGAGGTCATTAAAAACAGGAGATTATGAATCATAATGAAGTTCACCCAATGGATAGGCTGATTAGAGCCGATAGAATGCCACATATATGGTGTCCAGGTTGTGGTTTGGGCACAAACTTCACCTGTTTTCTGGAGGCACTCAATCAATCGGGACTCGATCCGGATAAAAATGTGATTGTATCTGGAATTGGCTGCACAGGAAGGGTGCCTGGCTATACCAATATTGATTCCTATCACACGACACATGGTAGGGCAATCCCTTTTGCAACGGGTCTGAAATTAGCCAATCCTGAACTTACGGTAACGGTCTTTAGTGGTGATGGCGATCTCTTTGCTATTGGAGGAAATCATTTTATCCATGCTGCCAGAAGAAATATTGACCTTAAAATAATATGCGTCAACAACTTTAACTATGGGATGACAGGTGGGCAATTTGGTTGTACCACCCCTTTGGGAGCCAAAACAACGACCTCGCCATATGGTAATTACGAGCACCCCTTTAATTTGGTGCAAATGGCAGCGGCCAGTGGTGCTGTGTATGTTGCCAGATGGACCAGTTTGCATGTTCGACGTTTAACAAATTCCATAAAAGAGACTTTTGCCAAGAAGGGATTTACCTTTATTGAAATCATCTCCCCATGTCCGGTCAGTTTTGGACGTAGGAATAAGCTTGGAGAAGGACTCGATGAAATGAAATATTATCAGGAAAACAGTGTGATAAAGCATGGGATAGACCCGAATGAAGCGGATTTAAATCTGAACGGAAAAATTATTGTTGGGAAGTTTATTGATATTGATAAACCAACCTTTCTGGATAATCAGCCAAAATTACAAACACCAGACTAAACACTGAGATGGGACAGACAGAAATAAAACTAGGCGGTTTTGGAGGGCAGGGGATTATTCTTGCTGGCTATATTATTGGAAAAGCTGCAGCTTTATATGATAAAAAAAATGCAACCCTTACCCAGAGTTACGGCCCTGAATCGCGTGGAGGAGCTTGTAGTGCTAAGCTTATAGTATCGGATGAGGAAATCGATTATCCTGAGGTTTTGTATCCCAATGTATTGATCGTGATGTCAAAAGAAGCCTATCTGAAATTTAGTCCTGCTCTGATTGAAAATGGCAGCCTATTGTATGATGATGATATGGTTGAAAACAATATTGAAATTGATAAATCGGTAAGAGCCTATGCCATTCCTGCAACACGAATGGCTGAAGACTTGGGTAAAAAGATTGTGGCTAATATTATTATGCTTGGTTTTTTTGCAGCCATCATGGCAGTTGTGACTAAACGGTCATTGGAGGAAGCCATTAAAACAAGCATTCCCAAAGGAAGTGAGGAGCTGAACTTAATGGCATTTCAAAAGGGGTTTGAATATGGAAGAAAATTAGTAAAACTGCAAAGCGATGTCAAAAGCTGAATTTAAATATGAAAATCAGGGCAATGGTGAATTGCAGGACTTGATCAAGCAGGCTTTTACCTGTCTTGCTTGTGGTAAATGTAGTGGTGGATGTCCCATGGTCTATTTATTCCCGGAACAATATAACCCACACAAAGTGTTAGATAAACTAGTAGAAAATCCTGAGGAGGCACTGGCATCCAAAGAGATTTGGTTTTGTGCTTCTTGTTATAAATGCCATAATAAATGTCCACAGGGAATCGAATTGCCTGAGGTTTTTCTCAAGCTGCGAAGAATTGCTCTTAAGCAAAATGGAATGGGAAACCTTAGAGTGCTTATTGATGATTTACATGGGAGGATACCTTTCTACAAGCTTTTTTTTAGAGTGTGTTACCATCCGGAAAAAATTCACCTTGGGAAAGTGGAGCTGGATAGCTTGTTTGAAAAGAGTGCCAGTGAATATAAACTGGAGCAAATTCCTTCGACCCGAGAAAAAATTGCCATTATTGGTTCAGGACCAGCCGGATTGTTTGCTGCCTGTGAACTCAGGAGGAAAGGCTATCAGGTTACAGTTTTTGAATCGCGGCAAAAAGCTGGCGGTATGTTTCAGTTAACTATTCCTGAATTCCGTTTGGAATCTGAAATTGTTGACCAGAATATTGATTTAGTAAAGAGTTTGGGCATTGAAATAAAAACGAATGTTCGAATCGGAAAAGATATTTTATTTAATACCCTTTTTGAAGATGGATTCCAATCCGTATTTATTGCTTCGGGTGCGCATCGCTGCTTGCATTTAAATATTGAAGGTGAGAACCTGCCACAGGTGATGACTTCTCTTGAATTTCTTGAAGCGAGTAAGAGTGGGATACTTAAGGCTGTGAAAAATAAGTTTGTGGTGATTGGTGGAGGAAATACGGCAATGGAAATTGCGACATCAGCCCTTAGATATGGAGCTAAAGAGGTTTGTGTTTTATACAGGCGATCGAAAGATGAGATTCCTGCCGATATTAATGAATTAAGAGAGGTTGAGGAGCATGGCGTGAAAATTCATTATCAGGTTTCACCACTCAGGTTTATTGGAGACGAAAAACTTAGGGGCATAGAATGCATTAAAATGGAGTTGGGACATCCTGATTTATCGGGCAGGAGAAGGCCGGTTCCTATAAAAGCATCCAACTTTATAATTAATGCCGATATGGCTGTTGTGGCTATTGGTGAAAAACCAGATTTGGGATACTTACCGGACGAAGTAAAGCTAAATAAAAATGGTACCATTTCTATAAATCCTTTAAGCATGGAAACCAGTATGAAAGGGGTTTTTGCAGGAGGCGATGTCATTTGGGGCTCAGCTAGTGTTGCCGAGGCTATTATGGCAGCGGGAAGGGCTGTGGATGGAATGGATCAGTATCTGATTGAGAAAAGAAAGGCATAATAGAACAGGTTAAATTATTTGATCTCATATGTGATGGAAACAAATCAAAAAGAAGAGCTTAGAATTGGGGTATACGTTTGTCATTGCGGACTAAATATTGCAGGTTCAGTTGATTGTGTAGCTGTGGCAGAATATGCGAATACTTTACAGGACGTAGTTGTTTCTGTTGACAATAAATATACCTGTTCCGATCCAGGTCAGGAACAGATCAAACAAGACATAAAAGAGCATAAGCTTAATAGAATTGTTGTGGCATCCTGTACACCCAGATTGCACGAACCGACATTTAGAAACACTTGTGCCGAAGCCGGGTTGAATCCCTATTTGTTCGAAATGGCAAATATTAGGGATCATTGTAGTTGGGTCCATCTACATGATAAAAAGAACGCGACAGAAAAGGCTAAAGACCTTGTGAAGATGGCTGTGGCAAGGGCACGTTTGCTTCAGCCACAAATAGAAGCTGAGGTTCCCGTAACCAAGAGAGCATTGATCATAGGAGGAGGTGTAGCTGGTATTCAATCAGCACTTGATCTGGCCGATCAAAATTATCAGGTTTATCTTGTGGAGAAAGAACCCAGTATTGGCGGTAAAATGGCTCAAATTGACAAGACATTTCCAACCATGGATTGTTCAATTTGTATCCTGGCCCCTAAAATGAGTGAAGCAGGAAGACATCCCAATATCACAATACTTACCAACAGTCTTGTTCAGGATGTGACTGGCTATGTGGGTAATTTTAATGTGAAAGTGCTTAAAAAAGCCCGCTATGTTAATGAGAAAGAATGTACTGCTTGTGGAGATTGTACAGAAGTTTGTCCGGTTGTACGTCCCAACGAGTTTGATGTGGGATTAGCAATCCGAAAAGCGATTTATACACCTTTTGCCCAGGCTGTTCCTTCAGCCTATATTATTAATATGGATGATTGTTTGGGAGATGTACCTATTGCCTGCAATAAATGTGTTGAAAAATGCGAAAAACAAGCCATCAATTTCGATATGCAAGATGAGATTCTTGAATTGGAAGTGGGAACCATTATTGTAGCAACGGGAATCGATGTTTACGATCCTACAGAATATACGGAGTATGGTTACCGAAGATTCGAAAACGTTATTACTAGTCTTGAATTTGAAAGGCTTATCAATGCAGGAGGTCCAAGTGGTGGACATTTAATCAGACCAAGTGACAAGGAAATTCCTAAAAAAGTCGCCTTTGTTCAATGTGTTGGATCAAGATGTACAACGAGGGGAAATCCATATTGCAGTAATGTTTGCTGTATGAATACCATAAAGGATTCGTTGTTGATAAAAGAGCACTGGCCGAATACTGATATTGAGATATTTTATCTTGATATTAGAGCCTATGGGAAAGGTTTTGAAGATTTATATCAACGATCTCGGGATGAGGGAGTGAAGTATTTCAGAGGATTGCCTGCCGAGATTATTGAGAACCCTATGAATAACAATCTGGTGGTGGTGGCTGAAAATACCAATACCGGAGAGATAATGGAGCATGAATTTGATTTGGTAGTCTTGTCTGTTGGTATACAGCCAACTAAAGATAGCGATGTGATTCAGCGCCTATTAACCTTATCCAGAACAAAGGATGGTTTCTTTATGGAATCGCACCCAAAGTTAAAACCGGTTGATGCCCCAACACAAGGCGTTTTCTTTGCTGGTTGTGCCGAAGGACCAAAAGATATAAAGGATAGTGTGACCCAGGCAAGCGCAGCTGCTTCACGGGCTGGTATCTTAATGAATGCAGGTAAAATCAGAGTTGAAGCCATCACATCCAAAATTGATCCTGACTTATGCAACAGTTGCGGCCGTTGTGCAAAGGTCTGCCCATACCATGCCATTCAGGTTGATGTTAAAAACAAAGTACCAGCTGAAACCATTGAGGCTGCCTGTGCGGGTTGTGGTACCTGTGGAGCAGAGTGCCCCAAGGGAGCAATAACCATGCAGCATTTTACCGATGAACAGATTTATGCCCAAATCGATGCGCTTACCCAGGAAAACGCCCATGAAAAAATCGTCGCATTCTGTTGCAATTGGTGTTCTTATGCAGGAGCCGACTTTGCGGGGGTAAGCCGAATACAATATCCACCAAATGTGAGGATAATAAGAACCATGTGCAGTGGTCGGGTATCTGAAGATTTTGTACTGCGTGCTTTTAAAAGAGGTGTAGCAGCTGTATTGGTCGCAGGCTGCCATTTGAACGACTGCCATTATATCGACGCCAATTACCAAACTAAAAAGAGGGTAGAACGCTTGTGGAAAAAATTGGATAAGATCGGCATAAACAAAGAGCGTTTGCAACTGGCATGGGTCAGTGCGGCTGAAGGCGAAAAGTTTGCTGAAACAATTAGGAAAATGAAAGGGATTATTGACAAAGTAACACAAGCCGAAATTGAAAAGACGGTTGAAGTTCTGGAGCGTTGATCCATGTTTGATAAATAAAGGAATATGGTGTGGTCGAAAGGCTGCACCTTTTTTAATGAATTGAGGTGCTGGTTTCATGTATTGAGAGTCATGTGAATTTTCCTTAACTTCAAAGATAAACTAGGAGGTAGCGTATGTTCAAAATGTGCTTTAATCATATCAGACTTTTACTAATTGTTTCGAATACTCAATTGCGAAGTAGTTACCTGAAAGGACAAATCTACAGACTGAGACTCTCTCGTGATATCATACCTGCCAAGTTATTTGCAGATATTAAATATAGCTATGTTGATTATGACTATAGTTACAACAACAATAGCTTGCTTCAGCATATTGCAGAGTTTAACTTATCGTGGCGAATTCATAAGAAATTGTCTTTTTCTGCTAATTATGAAGGTAGCTTCGAAAAATCGAAGACTTACACAAGACTGTATTTCAATTTGATTAAACGATTTTAATTCGAATTAGCTTTTATTAAAAATAAGACAAACCGTGCTTGCGATATTACAGTTTTTAATAAAACAATAGGTTTTAATGGGTTTTTAAGCTAGGACTCATTTTTATTATGACTTTATGTGATTAGATATTTTATCTAAAAGAAAAATGAGAGTCATTCAAATGTTGTTTAACTTTTATTCTTTGTTTATAGATAAGTTATTCTTATCTTTAATTGAAGGATATTAGTGATTACTATCTTCTTGAAAGTTGATTGGTGTTTTGTGTTGAATTTTGTGGAAAGAAGTTGGAGGCTTATTAGAATGCTTGTGTGCATTATTCTAATAAGCTTTTTTTTTAAGACTTCTCTTAATATTGGATTGTGGAAGAATAAAACTGAATTAAATAGAGGGGATAAGAGCAAGGGAGCTGTAATGAGCTATGATCCTACTACAAATGAGATTTCTACCATGGCAAGTCTGGGAGGCAACCCACATAACGGCTGTGATATTCTTATAAAGGAAGATAGGGGTGCCCCTGTTCAATTAAATAATGGGTTAACCCATGGTAATTTATTACAAATAGTATGAATAATAGGCTTAATCAATCAAATTTAAACATTATGAAAAAGATTTTATTCATTGCCCTTATTGCTTCACTATGTTTTTCCTGTGGTGAAGGCGAACAAGTAGAATTATCACTTAAAACCAAAGAGATTTCTTTATATCCCAATGAACGTGTACAAATAAGTGCCATTTCGGGATATAATATGGTCTTTAGATCGGCAAACGATTATCAGGCCACTGTGTCGGTTAATGGACTGGTTAGAGCAGGAAAGGTTGGTGAAACATTTATTGAGCTTACTAGTAATGATCGTGTTGTGGAAATCCCTGTAGAAGTAAAGGGTAGGTTTAATCTTTACCCTGATCCTATTTTAGACTGGGGCATGACACGCAGCGATCTTATTGAAATAGCAGGAGAGTCTGATAATTCATCTAGCAATTCTGTTGTTGAGTACCTTGACTATTCTGATCAAGCTACAAGGCTTGTCTATCTTTTTGATGCAAATGATGTCTTAATGTGTACTCTTGTAGATGTGCTCGCTACCTACTCTAATGATCTTTTTTCATATATCAATGAGCGCTACGTCTTCAATTCTGAGGATGAGGATTTGTCCATTTTCATGAATGCACATAAAGAAGAAAACGCGACATTACTTATAGGTGTGTTTAATTTTGGGGGAGATTATATTATGGTTATGTATATTGAAAACCAAAATGCGCAAACAAAATCAAGCCATCCTGTTTCTCTGGACATTCAAAATATCAGAAAGCGACTTAAGTCTCTTGACAGTATAAAACGCAACTAAGTCTTCATTAAGTTTTTCGCTAATGCAAATGAAGCTGCCTGTTTTGAAGCAGAATGGACGACTTATGAGTCATTGGCGGATCATAAGATTGACTTAATCAACACTAGACACCATTTTTTGTATGAATAAAGAATCAGAAAAAAGATGTAAATTACTAATGCTTAATTATTCACTCTAAAATGGCATATGAATTTTCGAATCCTGATCGTATTACTTAACTGTTTCTTGTTCTTCGGCTTTGCTTCAAATATTAAGGCTCAATTGATGACTTTTAAGCATTATGGAGTTGAAGAAGGTATCTCTCAAAGCGAAATCAAATCTATTTTTCAGGATTCAGAAGGCTATCTGTGGTTTGCCACTCAGAATGGTTTAAATAAATTTGATGGTTATAGTTTTGAGAATTTTTTTTACGATCCAACAGATAGTACCTCGCTTTCGAATAACTGGATTTTTGATATTACAGAAGATGCTAAGGGAAATATTTGGCTGGGAACGAAAGAGGGTTTGAATCGCTATGATAAGACCACAGGTGAGTTTACTCTTATACCTCATAAATTGAATGACTTTATTGTTCCTGATAAGTTTGTTTACGGAACTGTGGCTGATGATCAGTTTGTTTATATCAGTTTACCTCCGATTCTATCCAGATACAATTATTTAACGGACAGCTTGGAGAGCTTCACGAATAATCTGCAATATGATGGGGCTCTGCATGATATTGGTTTTCCATTACTCAAATCTCGCTCGGGAATGATATGGATAGGATCCTCAGACGGTTTGAGTATTTTCGATCCTAATAAGAAAAATTTCACCAATTATCATCATGATGAATCAAACCCCAATTCTATTTCAAATAACCATATTACGGCTCTTTATGAGGATCTGTCAGGTAATATTATAATAGGAACTGAAGAGGGGCTTAATTTCTATAATCAAAAAACGAAGACATTCAAGCGCTTTGATAATGAAGAAGGAGAGGCTTTAAGCAACAATTATATCCGTTCAATTCTGCAGGATAGCAATGGCGTGTATTGGATAGGAACTGAGGAAGGTGGACTGAATCGTATGGATTGGAGTTGGGAAAGTGGTCATTTTGATATAAAGCAATACCGTAGTGGCCCCAATAATATCAATTACATTGGCCATGATATTGTATATTCTCTATTTGAAGATAAATCTAAGAATTTATGGATAGGTACAATTGCGGGTCTTGATAGAGCAGATCTGAAAACGAAGAAGTTTCGAAATTATAAGAAAACTGACGATCCAAATTCACTAGATTTATTGGATAATATCATTGGATCTATTTATATCGATAAGGATAAACGTCTCTGGGTAGGAAATTGGGCTAAAGGCTTGAATATCTACAATCCCCAATCTAAAGAAATGTTACATTATTCTTTCGAATTTGAGGGTGATAGAAACATCTCAAACAACCATATTCATGTTCTCTTCGAAGATAGTGAATCAAGAATTTGGATGGGAACTCGAAATGGGGTTAGCCTCTTTAATCCTCTTAGGCAAATTTTTATTCCTTTTAACACCTACTTTGGCTTGGATGCAACAGATTTCTTCGCAAATAACCGGGTTTATTGCATTACCGAGAATACAGATGGTAAAATATGGATTGGAACGGGGAATGGGATCATAACTTTTAATCCTAAGACGAAAGAAAGGTTTTTTTACCGTTCGGGGACAGAGGAACCTTATACGATTAGTAGTAATCTGGTTTATTCTATAATGGAGGATAGTGAAGGACTTGTTTGGATTGCAACATTGGATGGTATGGATTGTTATATCCCTCATGAGAATAAAATGTTGCATTACTCACATCAAGATGGACAGTCTAATACCCTTTGTGATAATTTCACCATTTCCCTTTGCGAGGATCATCATGGTGATATTTGGATTGGCACCAGCACAGGAGTCAATCGCTTTCATAAAAAGGATTCTTTGTTTTCCTATTACTCTATGAAAGATGGCTTACCCAGTAATATTATCTACGATATTATTAAGGATAAAAATCAAAATCTTTGGCTTTCAACAGGGAGTGGTTTAGCTATGTTTGATATGAAAAGTAATGAAATTAAATCCTATTCTATCAATGAAGGTTTACAGGGTGGGGAATTCAATTTAAAAGCCGTTTATCAAGATGAAAAGGGGCAAGTGTTTTTTGGAGGAATGGATGGTTTGATTGCTTTTCACCCGGATTCACTTCAAGATAATACCTTTATTCCTCCTGTTGTAATTACCTCATTTGATAAAGAAAGAGGCGCACAAAAGGAAAAACTCAATGTGTATACCGATAAGTTAGAGCTTTCCTATAAAGACTATTCCTTTACAATTGCTTATGCTTCGCTGGATTATACCCAACCCTTTAAAAATCGTTACGCCTATAAAATGGAAGGCTTAAGTGATGAGTGGATAGAGGTGGGGAATCGTCATTTTGTTCACTTTACGAATTTGCCAAGTGGGCATTATACTTTCCTTGTAAAAGGTACAAATAACGATGGTATCTGGAATGAGGTTCCTACTAAGATTGAGATTAGGATTCTTCCGCCTTGGTGGTTTAGTATCTATGCCTATGTTGCTTATATTCTTTTTGGGTTTTTATTAATTTATGGAATCTTCAGGTGGAGGGTTAGGAATCTGAAACGAGAAAAACGTATGCTTGAACAAGGAATTCGGGAACGTACGACTGAAATAGCCTTGCAAAAGGAGAGAGTAGAAGAAAGTGAAGAGAAATTGAAGTCAACCATTTCATCTCTCAACGATTTGGTCTTTGTGCTCGATCGTGATGGTGTATTTCAGGAATTTTATAACCCGGGGAATAAAGATCCACTCTATGAGAATCCAGACTTTTTTCTAAATAAGCATTATAAACAGGTGGGCTTTCCTCCTTTGGTTGTGGAGGAATTGCAAGTGGCCTTTGAGCAGTTACAAAAGAGTGATACCATTCAAGAATTTGATTATTGTGTCAATCAGCAAGGCATGTGTTGGTTTAATGCAAAGGTAAGTCCCCGTCGGAATGCTCAGGGCCTGCTTACAGGCATAACGATAGTTTCACGACACATTACCGAACGGAAGGAGGCTGAGCAGCGCTTGCGTCAGCAAAAGGAGGAATTGAACGAACTAAATGCAACTAAGGATAAGTTTTTTTCCATACTTGCTCACGACCTTAAGAATCCTTTTGCGAGTTTATATTCATTGAGTCAGCTTATGGATGAGAACTACAGGCATCTGGATGAGGAGGATAGGCTGATTGCTTTGAAACGCATTCACTATTCAGCAGAACTGATCTATAATTTACTGGAAAATCTGCTCACCTGGTCCAAATCTCAAAGAGGTGCTATTGACTATACGCCAACTGAGTTCGATTTATCTCTACAGGTTGAAGAAAATATCAACTTACATCGTATCCCAGCTGAAAAGAAGGGTGTCGTGTTGAGAACAAATGTGAAAGAAAGTTATACAGCCTACGCAGATCGACAGATGATTAATACGGTTTTGCGTAATCTGATTAATAATGCGGTTAAATTCACTGATTCAGGCAAAGTTGTTGAGCTGAATGTTAGACGAGAAGAAAAATTTCTGGAAGTTGAAGTCAGGGACCAGGGTGTGGGTATTTCTCCTGAGAATATGGAAAAACTTTTCCGTATTGATGTGAAGTACAAAACTCTTGGAACATCAGGAGAAAAAGGCACAGGTCTTGGGCTGATTCTTTGTCACGAATTTGTCCAGAAAAACTTTGGCGCTATTTGGTGCGAGAGTGAAATAGGAAAGGGCACAAGCTTCTTTTTTACCATCCCTTGTGAGAAACGGAAGGTTTAGCCTGTGATTTGGCTGTTTGAGTTTAGCAGATGATTGAATACATCCCAGTCCTAAAAGGTTTTGGATTTTCTAGTATGTTGAGCGTGACGATTAATAGAATTTGTCTTAAAGTTTGAGTTATTAAAATCTTAATATATATTATACAGCTTCTTATATTAGCGCCCATTTTTTTTGCAAAAAAAACCTGCAGTTAGGGCAAAGAGGGATACAGTTATCTTTTAGTAGATTTTTATTACAGGCATATCTCATCAACTGCACCTCATTTTTATTACCACATTTCTGACGAATATTTTTGAGATGTGTTCTTACAGTTGTTTGACTAATGTTTAACTTTTCTGCAATGTCCGAATTGTGTTTTGTGGTATATAGCAATGATAAAACTTCTCTCTCCCGTGAAGTGAGATCAATTTTGAAGCCATTCTCGTGATTGTCTTCTAAAAGGATCGGAATTAATTGTGAGCATAAATATTTTCTACCTTCAAAGATTTCATGAATCGCTAAAATTAATTTTTCTGAAGAGCAAGTTCTTAACAGATAGCCATCAATAATTTTAATTAAGGGATTTATGAATTTATGGGTGATTGATCCTGATATAATAAGTAACTTCTGACTTGGCAGTGATTTATGTAAGTGGTTTATATATGTAATATTCTCTTTGGTTATGTCTGAAAATTCGATGATTAATAGATCAGTTTCATTATATTTTATTTTCTTTAAAATATCAACGTCATTTTCTATTAAATTAGAAATATGAAATTGTTTATGACCAGACAAGACCGCTTTATAACCTTCAGCCACCAGAAGCTGATCATAGTAGATTGATATGTTGATTGGTTTTATCATTCTTATTTGTTATCCCCTCAAGTTACACGTTTAATTTTTAATTACATCTGTTTTTTTACTATCTGTTTATATTGATCTATGGTTTTGTTGATTTGTAGTGAGCAAATTAGTCACTGAAAATGCACAAAATGAGGATTGATAAACAAAATAACTGTCCCTAACTTAATAATTCCTAATTACACGTTATTCTGCAGCTCATAATAAACACTTAAAACTTATATGCTATGAAAAAACGTTTACTTTCATTCTATGCTGTTTTACTTCTCATCGGGATTGTTTCCACTCCTGCTTGCCAAGATGATGTTTTGGATGTTAATGAGAATCAAGACACTGTAAGTCATGAACTGAAAAGAGGAGGTAAGAAGACCGATGTCGATCAAGCTGATTTGTATGGCGATTTATGGCAAATGGAACGTGATAATTCGGGTGTTCCAATCCTTTATGAATTGAAATATCGTACTGATTACCAAGACAATTTAGTTGAGGGTATTATTGATGTTGTTAATCCCCGACTTGATGGTTCTTTTACTATTAATGCTTTGGTGCGGGATGCAGATGGATACGTTACTTATGAGCCATCATCGAATCCTGAAGATGATCAGATTCCTATAACCGTATCGTTAACATTTGTTCTTGATGAAAATTTTGTTGATCCTGAATCCGTTATCGCACTTTATGATGCAGAAGGGGAAATATTACCTGAAGTTGCAGCTTGTGTTGTGCCTCTTGAATTTGGTCGTTTAGATATCATTCGATCACCAGCTACTGTCATTGAAAAACGACTAGCTGAGGTTATCAAGAATTTTGGCGATGGTACTGTTGCGAATGTGACTCGAGATTTTTGTGGTCGTATTATGATGTTCCGGACCGATGCTGCAATAGAAGAAGGGGCAGAAGATAAACCGATTGACTCACCTCTTGAGAATTTGGCTATTTATAAGGAACTCTTGCTGAATGGTTTTACTAAATCAGCGGAGGATAATGGTTTAAAATTCTTAATCGAAGAGGAATTAGGTTTGGGTGGCTTCAATTTTCAATTTAGATTTGATCACAATTGGGATGCGGGAGCACAGCCCTATTCCTACCTAACGAATTATGGCGACGAATGTCAACTTCTCATGAATTTGGCAGCAGCTTGTATCTCTGCAGGATCCGATAAATCAAATACACTGAATATTGATGAGATTGTTTTTGTTAATTTATTTATGGGAATTCCGGAAGTTATTGGAACGGGTATTGATATGCCAGCCTCGCAGGTTAATTGCTTTTTGCCTACGATCGAACAGAAGATTCGAATGATGGACAAAACAGATAAGCATGAATACTCACGCTATCGTTACTATGTTGATTATTCCAGCTTTGAGTATGATAGAAGAAAATTTCAGGAAACTCTATTGGATTACGTTACCATTGTTGGAGATTACGATCCAGATACTGGAGCTTTAATTGGTTCACACATAGAAGTCCTTAAGGATAATATGGTTTTGCACAATATCTTAATGGGACTTGAACCATTAACTCAGGATGCAATTAATATATACAGGTATACTGATAAAGAAGACCAGCCTACAACTGGAGCTCTTGGATTTGCTTGTCAGGCTGATGATTATGTGCAGGCTCTTGAAGTTGTACACAACAACGAAGAGTTTCTGGTTTGGGAAAAGTTAACACCTATCTGGGTACATAATATGCCTATTACTTGGGGAAGTTTTTCTCCTTTTAATTTTGTGCCTGAGGAAGAATCTCATGGTAATAAACCAGATGGGAAAGGTGATGATACAGAGTCTGATGAAGGAGACGGCGGTTCTTCAGGAGGTAAGGGTAAAGGTGGAAGAAGGTAAGATTTGAACCCTATTGTCTTTCGCATACCCCGAATCTAATTAATAGCCTCTTAGTATTAAAGAATGGATTGTATATACTAAGTTTTTGTAAGAAGAAAGAGGGTGCCTGAGATTTAGCACTCTCTTTTTTATACTGTGCCATGTAGGCTGAAGCCAATAACTTAATTCCATTTAGATAATTACAAAAAACCAGATCTTGGCTCTTAGAATGTACGCTTAAACTCATGTCAAATTGTTGGGACATTGACAAAATAATTTTGTAATCCATTTATATGCCTTATATTTAATAATATAACTATATCTCGTCTTATCATTACGAAAATGCTGAATAATAGTGATCAATTTTATACGGAGATCATTTATATCAAAAATATGGTCTGAGATTGTTGGAGTTGCGTATGCTTTTGTCTAATACTTTTTTTTGAAAAACATAAAACAATCTTTGTTTAGATCATTAGTTAATCCATGAATCATGAAACTAAAAAGAAATATCGCGATCAGTGAAAATGGATTTTTATTTAATCCGGAAACGGGAGATTCTTTTCTTTTAAATCCTATTGCAAGAGAAATAGTAAATTTTTTAAAGGAAGGCAATGATGTCGCGGATGTCAAGCAGTTACTTTTTGATCGATATGAGGTGGATCTGGTAACGCTTGAAAAGAATCTGGAAGACTTTTTGGAAATGTTGCAGCATAACGAATTGTTAGATAGGTGAAAATGAAAAAAACTAAATATCATATCGCCGTAACAGGGCTAAATAATACGGATAATCCCGGACCTGGGATACCAGTCATTCGGGGGCTCAGGGAAAGTAAGGATTTTGATGTTAGAATTATTGGTTTGGCCTATGAAAACCTGGAGCCAGGCATTTATATGCCTGATATGGTTGACAAAGCTTATCAGATTCCCTACCCATCATCAGGAATGAATACTTTACTTAAGAGGATAGAGTACATTCACTCCAAAGAAAGACTTGATGTTATCATACCAAATTTTGATGCAGAGCTCTACACTTTCATTCAGGCTAGGGAAAGACTTCAAAAAATAGGGATTCAGACTTTTCTCCCAACTATGGATCAGTTTGAGGAGCGGCAAAAGGCAAATCTTAGCCAGTACGGTGAGAAGTATGGGGTTAAGGTTCCATTCAGCAAGACTATTACACATAGACGCGATATTGAACAACTTAAGGATTCGTTTGAATACCCCTTGCTTGTGAAAGGTAAATTTTACGATGCCTATTTGGCTTATTCTGCTGAACAGGTGAATAGTTTTTTTAATAGAATTTCAGCAAAATGGGGAATGCCTGTCATCATTCAGGAGTTTATAAGGGGCACTGAGGTGAATGTGATTGCTCTGGGCGATGGCTTGGGAAATACAGTAGGTGCGGTTCCAATGCGTAAGCAGTATATCACTGATAAAGGGAAAGCCTGGGGAGGCATCACCATACAGAACGATAAAATGATGGAATTAACACGAGACTTGATCAGAAAGACCAAATGGCAGGGGGGAATGGAATTGGAATTGATTAAAACTAATAAAAATGAGTATTATCTTATTGAAATTAATCCCCGAATTCCTGCATGGGTCTATTTGGCTGTTGCATCTGGACAAAACCTACCCGAAGCTTTGGTAAAACTCGCTTTAGGATTGAATCCGCCACCCTTTTCAAATTATGAAGTTGGGAAAATGTTCATCCGATATTCCTACGATTTAATTGGTGACATCTCTCAATTTGGAAACTTATCGGTTAGCGGAGAAATGTAAGTGGAAAATTAGATTTACTCTTTGAAATAAATAAGCCTTGTCGTTTTTTTTAAAAGAGAACAATTCAATACCCAATCAGATGGAAAAATTAGAATACGAACGACCTATAATTAATAAAGTTAATGCGGGTATGCCCGATAAATTTGGAATGAGTACTCGTGTTCCTGTCATGAGTCATATCGAAGAGGTTGCCATAAAGGACATCATGGATCAGTATGGTTCTCCTTTGTATGTGATTTCAGAGCCTTGTATCCGCAATACTTATCGACAAGCCCAAAAAGCCTTTGCTTCTCGTTATCCGCGAGTGCAGTTCGCGTGGTCATACAAAACCAACTATCTAAACGCGGTTTGTAAAATTTTTCATTCTGAGGGAGCCTGGGCCGAAGTTGTTTCCGGATTTGAATATAGTAAAGCCGTTGAAAATGGAATTTCAGGTGATCAGATCATATTTAATGGCCCTGAAAAATCTAAGGCGGATTTAGAAAGGGCTATAAATGATGGAGCGATGGTCCATTTGGATAGTTTGGATGAATTTTATTTTCTGGGAGAACTGGCTCAAAATCTCAATAAAAAAGCAAAGGTAGCCCTTCGAATAAATTTAGATGCGGGCATCTATCCTCAGTGGGATCGTTTTGGCTTTAACCTTGAAAATGGGGAAGCCTGGCACGTTCTCACTCGTGTCATGTTACATGATTATATGGAATTATTGGGTTTACACACTCATATGGGAACTTATATCACTGCCGTAAGTGCATATGCTATTGCGGCAAAAAAAATGGCTGACTTGGCTATTCGCTTGTTTCGAAAGTTTAACCATAGTGTTAAGTATCTTGATTTGGGCGGTGGCTTTGCATCGAAAAACACCCTCAAGGGTGCTTACCTTCCTGGCTCAGACACTTGTCCGTCTTTCGATGATTATGCTGAAGCCTTAACCTCTGCTTTGCTTGCCAGTGAATTACCTCCAGAAAGACTTCCTCTTCTGATTTTAGAGTGTGGTAGGGCCTTGGTTGATGATGCCGGTTTTATATTGGGACGTGTTTTGGCAAACAAGCGCTTGGTGGATGGACGCAGGGCAACGGTGATTGATGTCGGCGTAAATATGCTTTTTACCTCTTTCTGGTATGAGCATGACGTACTGCCAACTCGATTGAAATCGGAACAAACAGAAAATACGACGATTTATGGGCCGCTTTGTATGAATATAGATGTGATACGGGAAGCCGTTCAATTTCCTCTTCTTCAAAGAGGTGATGCTGTGGTTATTCCACGTATTGGAGCCTATAATATGACCCAATGGATGCAATTTATAAAGCTAAGACCTCCTGTTTTGCTGATTGATGAGGATCGAAAAGTACACCTCATTCGAAAGCAAGAAACCTATGAACAGTTCAATGCAATGGAAACGATTCCTGAGCATCTTAAAACATAATGGGAACGTATAAAAAGAACATATTATTTTTGGGAGAGGCCATCCTAAACAGTTATGCTCAGGTGTTTTTTTCACGAAACAAAACCTTTGCCTTACTGCTGCTTTTGGTTAGTTTTTTCGATATCTGGGCTGGGGTAGCCGGGCTGATTTCATTGGTGGCGGCAAATGTCATTGCTTTTATAATGGGGTTTTCCCCATTTTATATCAAAGATGGCACCTATGGTTTTAATAGCCTCCTGGTTGGATTGGGGATAGGTTTGTATTTTCAGCCAGGTATTGAAATTGCTTTACTTGTTATCCTGTCCTCAGTTTTAACACTATTCATCGGACTGTTTCTACAGGGAGTGCTTACAAAATATGCCTTACCTTTTTTAAGTGTTCCTTTTTTGTTAGGTCTATGGATGATTATGATGGCCAATAGTGATCTAAGCACTCTTGGTATTAGTGAAAGAGGTATTTATGAAGCCAATGAATTTTATGATATTGGGGGGCAGTCTCTGGTAAATCTATATCATAGTATTCAAAATTGGGAATTGCATGCTTCGGTATCTATTTTTCTTAAATCGCTTGGTGCCATTTTTTTTCAAAGTAATTGGCTGGCCGGCCTACTCATTCTCTTAGGCTTACTTTTTTATTCCCGAATCGCCTTTACACTTGCGATATTTGGATTCTATGTCGCTTATTTCTTCTATGGCCTGATTGGGGCAAATATCAACGAGTTGAGTTATACTTATATTGGGTTTAATTTTATTTTAACTTCAATAGCTCTGGGCGGATTTTATATTATTCCATCCTTTTACTCCTATTTATGGATAGTGCTTCTTTTGCCAATAGTGGTATTAATTACCCTAAGTAGCATGCAGTGGTTTGCACCTTATAGGCTATCCATTTATGCACTTCCGTTTAATGTGGTTACACTTCTATTCTTATATATATTAAAATTGAGATATAAGCCTAATGCGAACTTGCAGGAGGTAAGCGTGCAGCACAATTCCCCCGAAAAGAATTTGTATTTCTTTAGAAATAATGCCCTTCGAATAGCCTCCATAGGATTACCAGATTTTCAGTTGCCTTTTATTGGAGAATGGACGGTTACCCAGGCTCATGATGGGGAATACACACATAAAGATGAATGGCGTCATGCCTGGGATTTTGCCATTGTAGATGATGAGGACAAACAGTATAAGAAACAGGGTAATCTTGTAGATGATTACTACTGTTACAATAAAATGATCTTGTGCCCAGCTGATGGGGAGGTCGTAAATATTCTGGATGGTGTTTCGGATAATGAAATAGGCGAAGTCAATTTAGATCAGAATTGGGGAAATAGCTTGGTCATTCATCATCACAGTGGCATTTATTCTCAGTTGAGTCACTTCAGGGAAGATAGTTTTAAGGTGAAAAAGGGAGATCTTGTAAAAAAAGGGGACATACTGGGAACCTGCGGTAATTCAGGAAGGTCACCCTTTCCTCACATCCACTTTCAGTTTCAAACGACTCCCTACATTGGTTCGTCCACTTTAGAGCTTGCTCTGCCTCATTATATGGAGCGAATAGAGAAGCAAGTTGTGCTTAAATCGTATGCTAAGCCTGCAAAATCGGCTAAACTACTTAGAGGTGAAGCTCACCCTTTATTGGTTCAATCTTTGGGATTTCAGGCGGGACAGAAGTTTAGCTTCGAGGTGCTAGCAGGGAGTGATCAGAGAAAGGTTTTTGAGCAAAATAAATGGGATTTTGAAGTGAAGTCGGACACATTGGCCAATACCTACCTATATTGTAGTTCTACTCATTCAAGGGCGTATTTTAGTTTGGAGGCTAATGTTTTGCAGTTCCATAATTATTTAGGGAATAGACGTTCTCTTCTGTATTATCTGTACCTGTCTTGCTATAAAGTTTACCTGGGTTTCTACCCAAATTTGAATGTAGAGGCAGAATTACCTCCCAACCTGATTTATGGGGCGAGAAACCTCTTTGTTCAGGATTTTATAGCTCCATTCTACATTTATCTGCGTTCGGAGTATCAAATGAATTATTTGAATAAAACGGATGGAATAAGTTCCGAAAAAATTGAACTGGAATCTAAAGTGATTTGTAGTTATCCTAATAAGAAGGAGTATTTGAAAACTGAAATTAGTGTTGAAAGTGGAGCTTCACTACGAATTAAGATTCATAAAAAAGGTAAAATACTGGAAATAAGATGTGGAAATATGCAAGCATATTAATTTTGGCTATTTTGATTAGCTCATTAGTTCATGCTCAGAAAACTTTGAGCGTTAGTAAGGTGAACATGGAAACTTACGCCCTTTATCAAAAACAGGAATGGAAACAATTGATTATGGTCGGTGAAAATTCCATTAAACAAGGTATTGACTTTTACCTCTTACGTTTGCGAATGGGTATAGCCTATTACGAGTTGGAGAAGTATCGCAAATCAGCTGTCCTTTTTAAAGATTTATATCGTCAAAATCCTGAGGATGCAAGTGTAAAAGAGTATTTGTATTTTTCTTATCTTCTTGGTGGTAGAAGCATGGATGCCAGGCGTCTGCAAAACGATTTAGCCCAATCTATTCGCGATAAATACGATATAGATAAAATAAAGCTTATTTCTGGAATTTATGCTGAAACCAAATATGAATTTCTGGATGATTATGCCATTGATTCCGACCAAATTCAACAACAAACGGTTCGCAATCAATTTCATCATTATAGTGTGGGGTTAAATCATCAGCTGGGCAAAAGAACTGAGATATTGCACGCCTATAGCCGCGTAGATTTAAAGAATTCTATCGTGTCGGAGGGCTTCCATTTTAACGAAAAGGTCAAGCAAAATCAATATTACCTGAAGAGCTCTTTTCAAATAGACTGGGGAACTGAGCTGGCTCTTGCAGGACATTGGGTACAGACAAAGGTGAAAGGATATCAATTAAACGCAAATGGTGATGGACGAAATGGAGCTGTAGGATCTGCTCTTGAAATTGCTCCCTATGCTATCAGTCAAAACAGTTTTGTTGGTTATTTGGGGCTTCATCAGGAACTATCCAATTGGAAGGTGAATCTTGGACTATTGTATTCTAATATGGATGATTTGACTCGTTGGCAGCAAGAGGTATCTGTTCATTTTTATCCTCAGGGGAATCTTAAGTTTTATTTGCTAGCTAGTTTTACCAATCAGTTGGAGGAGAAACTGGAAAGAGGCTGGTTGAATCGTAGATATTGGAAAGGCGGAGCAGGTTTTCAATTAGCAAAAAATACCTGGGCACAAGTGGGATATAGTTTTGGAGATATGTTCAAGCATGTAGAGAACGAAGGGTATTCTGTATTTAATGGCGTAAACTTGATAAAAAACAAAAAAGAGATAAGTCTCTATCAATATCTGGTTAAAGGAAAGTTGAACCTATTTCTTCTGTATCAAAATCAGAAAGAAAGAAACGGCTATATAATAAACGATAAGATAAATCGTCAGGACATTAATGTACAATCGATAACTGGAGGAATAACATGGAACTTTTAAGGATAATAAAACACGTATCATTCAATTTTCTTATTTTGTTAATGGTGTGCAGCAAGTTGTCAGGACAAGACTTTAAGACTGTTAGAACAGCTTTTGAGAAAAGTTATGAATATGAGAAGGAAGGCGACTTTTCGCATGCTCTTGATCAGTTGAAAGAAGTTTATGACGAGGATTCGTATGAAATTAACTTGCGTTTAGGCTGGCTCAATTATCAGGCAGGTGTATTTATTGAGTCTATTGCGCATTATCAGCGTGCGATTAACCTGAAGCCCTATGCTGAAGAAGCAAAATTTGGTTTGGTATTGCCCAAAGCCGCTATTGGAAAATGGGCTGAGGTAACAAATCTTTACAAAGAAATACTAGAGATATCGCCAAACCAAACCGTGGCTAATTACCGATTGGGATTGATCTATTATGGACAGGAAGCCTATGAAAAAGCACATATTCACTTTAAAAAAGTAGTTGATTTGTACCCTTTTAAATACGATGCCCTTATTATGCTGGCATGGACGAATTATCGTATGGGAAAAAGTCGTGAGGCCTTAATCCTTTTCGAAAAATGCCTGTGGTATTTTCCTCAGGATCCTTCTGCTCTTGAAGGACTCAGATTATTGGGGGCTGATGCCAACTGATTTTTTTTAAATGTGGTTTAAGCCAAATCCTTCTTTTTGCTTGTAGTGTAATCTGCTAGAATCAAGTTGCAAGCACAACTTAGTTGATTATATAGGAGAGAAATGTACAGGCTTAGCTTAATCCTTTGTCACGAATTTGTCCAGAAAAACTTTGGCGCTATTTGGTGCGAGAGTGAAATAGGAAAGGGCACAAGCTTCTTTTTTACCATCCCTTGTGAGAAACGGAAGGTTTAGTCTGAGATCTGAGTGTTTTAATTTAGCCGATGATTCAATACATCCCAAACCTCAAAAGTTTGGGATTTTTTATTGGTTTTAATTATAACCCTAAATACATGGAGAAAGCAATAATTCCCATAATGGCAATTATAAAGACATAAGCGTAGGGGCTAGCAAAGTTCAGGGTCCAACCTCTCATAGGATCTTGCTTAGGAACACGTATCCTGGGGTCTTTGGGATTATAATAAAAAACACCTCGCCAATTTGCGGGGTTTCTATCCATAGGATCGTTAAAATTATTTTTTGCGTTCATGATCTGTAATATTTATTGGGTTTAAAACTAATCGGGTTGACTAAATTAATCAATTTATATGGCATGTCGTATATCCCAAGAGTCGTTTTTATTGTAAAGCTAAATTTAGAATAAGTTTAGAATAATGCTTGTGTTTTATTCGAAATAAAATACAAGAAAAGGCGACCCAATTGAGCCGCCTTTAAAATATTACAAATATCGTGTTTGGTTTAGAAAATACCCGGAATACCTGGTAGTTGACCAACCATGGCTAGAGATACAATACAGATGATAAACATAGCACCTGGAATAATTAGTTTCTCTTTTAAAGATAATTCTTTAGCACGCTCGCGGTCACCAATGAGTCCCATATTATCAAGAAGCATAGTGAAAGCCCATCCAAATACAGGATTTACAAAGGCACAAGCGAAAATACAAGTTCCCGCACTAAGAGAATCTTTGTGCTTGTGAACCATCTGCATTCCTGCCTCTAATAGAGGTAAGAAAACACCTACGATCAATGCGACTCTTAAAACAGGTTCCCACATAGCTAAATCCATAGGATAACCAAGAACAGAAGCCAGTACACAAAGGATAGCCGTTAGAACAGCACCTCCAGGAATAGGACGCTTAGCAATAGCAGCAGGAATCATATAGGTTCCCCATGAAGAGGCGATATTACCACCACCTAATGCAACACCAATAACCTGGCGAATAGAAGCGACAGTCATGGTATCATCCACATCCATAAGAACACTTTTAGCCTTTTTAGGGTAATTTAACTCCTGGAAAACACGGTGTCCTAAATAGTCAGGCGTCCACATGGCAACAGCAAGAATAGCGAAAGGAATCACAGCTATAAAGTGACCCAAATTAGGCAAACCAAGCTTCCATCCTGTATCTTCACCCCACCACCACATAGGATTCATATGAGGAAGCCCAGGTTCAGTAGTAAAAGCGAAATCAGCTCCCATCGTAAAGGCAATAACACCAGCTAGTGCAGAACAAAGTGGAATCGCTAACCAGCGCTTGTTAACACGCGCCAAGTAGGCATAAATCAAAATGGTGACACCAATAACGGCAAAAGATAAGGCATTAATACCCGTACCCGATGACCAAATTTCTAGTTTGCTAATCTGACCGATTAGTCCAACAGCACCTAAGTAGATGAGGAGACCACCACGAACACCAACACCTGTTAGGTTCATCAATTTGGAACCTCCTTTGGTAATACTTAATGTTAGTCCAAAAACCCCAATTAAAATACCCAAAGCAAGAGGATGTCCTCCAGCGGCAGCAATAATTGGAATAAGCGGTATCATAGGACCATGAGTTCCGGCAAGGTTAGCTGTTGGGTTTAGGATGGCCGAAAAAAGAAGGACAAAAATACCACCTGCAATCAGAAGTTCGTAACGAACGTTCTCTGCAACAAAATCGGGAGTTAGTCCGAATTGAGCAGCAAATACAGCAACCATTGCGGTTACCATCACCACTTTACCAATAGTGGCTGCAAGAGCTGGAACCAAGTCTTCCAGTTCGATGTTGAAATCTCTGAATGGCAGGTGAATGCGCCAGCGTCTGAGTTTCATAATGATTAATTCGTGTTCAAGATACTCTTCTCGACTCTCGAATTCGTTCGCTTTTTTACGTTGCGATTTGTAGGATTTTTGATCTTCCTGCATGATTTTCTTTTCTATTAGGTTTGTTTGCTGTAGGTCTGTTTCGCAGCTTTTTAATTGATTTCACATCAGTGAAGTCATCCTACAGTAAATTATTATGCGCGGTAAAACTAGTCAATCCACATGATAGTGCAAATGAAAACAATCAGCCAGACAGTAAGTTGAGGAATTAAGTAAAATAAGATAGAGAAAGCCAATTTAAATTAATCTCTTAATTTCAGATTTACTGTTAAGAATTTAAAAGATAGACGATTTGGAAAGTGATTTACATACTAAATCGAACCATTTTGATTTTAATGTTTTTTGACAATTAGATCATGAGAGGGGCTACGGATAGCTGTTTGAATCATCTTTAAATCTAGATGTTTAGATGTTTGTTTTAATCATAAAAAACACTTTAAGCGAGTAGAGTAGAATGTTTGCAGTAAAACAATATTTAGTCTTTCTTGTAATTAAGTTAAATATTGATCTCTTGATTGAAATCATTAAAAATAAGCATTGAGCTATCTAAAGAGTCTCGGTGTCTCATTTAAGAATTTCATGAGGCCTTTCAATACGCAAGCCATTCTTTATGTGAATACCATTATACTAATGGCTCCTCCACGTTTACGGCACTGTGATTTATTCCTTAGAGTGGGAGATAAAGGTGACGGCTGGCTTTTAAATTCAAATAAATATTTATAAAGAATTATTTCTTTATCAATTCAACTTATATACTATTCTATAGAACGAGCGAGTGGATGTTTATTTAAATCTAGCTAGTTTAAACAAACACCTGTTTAATGATCGAAAAATTGTTTAAAATGGATTAATTTTATTGACTAAAATTCATTATAAAAACACAGCCTCTCATTATTCTTGACTGGAAACAAGATATATGTAAAATAATGTTAATGTTCTAATTGATTGTTATGGAATATTCATTAAATAAGAATTATTTAACTCCAACGCCAGATGACTGTGTTGCCCGACCCTCAAGCATTGGGATCATGGGCAAGGAAGATTTGATACGAAAGATTTCACAAGAGGGCACAGGTATTACCTCTTATGAAACTGAAAGTTTATTTAAGCGTTTGGAAACGGTTGTTATCGATTGCCTAAAAAAAGGCTATGCGATTAATACACCACTTCTCAACATGACATAAGGGCTTTTAACTGAACATACAAACAAAAATGACCAGACACAGTTCCATGACTATACCTATTGACTCCAGATTGTAAAGCTGTGTCTTCAGATTGTAAAGCTGTGTCTTCAGATTGTAAAGCTGTGTCTTCAGATTGTAAAGCTGTGTCTTCAGATTGTAAAGCTATGTCTTCAGATTGTAAAGCTGTGTCTTCAGATTGTAAAGCTGTGTCTTCAGATTGTAAAGCTGTGTCTTCAGATTGTAAAGCTGTGTCTTCAGATTGTAAAGCTGTGTCTTCAGATTGTAAAGCTTTGTCTTCAGATTGTAAAGCTGTGTCTCCAGATTGTAAAGCTGTGTCTTCAGATTGTAAAGCTGTGTCTTCAGATTGTAAAGCTATGTCTCCAGATCGTAAAGCTTTGTCTTCAGATTGTAAAGCTGTGTCTTCAGATTGTAAAGCTATGTCTTCAGATTGTAAAGCTGTGTCTTCAGATTGTAAAGCTGTGTCTCCAGATTGTAAAGCTGTGTCTTCAGATTGTAAAGCTGTGTCT